>JANMTS010000095.1:0-36110 GCA_031390755.1 Holophagales bacterium | reverse complement strand
ACCGTCGCCGGCGCTCCCAGCGATGCCCCCTGATAGGCTACCTCCCATGATCGACGCCCTTCCCCAGCCCTTGTTCGAGCGCACGCTTCGGCTGCTTCAGGATCTCACCGCCATCTCGTCCCCCAGTGGCGATCTTCCGGGGTTGCGGCGGATCTCTTCACGGCTGAGCGAGGAGCTGGCGGCCCGGGGGCTGACTCCGGAGATCCGCGAGGAGGCCGGCGAGGATGGAATCCCGCAACCGGTGCTCTTGGCCCGCGGCGCCGACACGTCCCGCGGGCATCTGCTGCTGATCGGCCACATGGACACGGTGCTTCCGGCCGCCGAGCCTCGGATCGAGGGCGGCCGGCTGGTGGCCACGGGGGCGATCGACATGAAGGGTGGGCTGGCCGCGTTCCTCGGGGCTCTCGACCTGATGGCCCACCGGGGCGTGAAGCCGCCTCCGGATCTCCTGCTCGTCGTGGTTCCGGACGAGGAGGTCGGCGGGCCGATCTCCCATGCGGCCGTCAGGACGTGGGGCGCGGGCGCGCGGGCGCTGTGGGTATTGGAGCCGGGCGAGCCGTCGAGCGGCGACGCCTCCGCGGAGACCATGGTCGCCGGCCGGCGCGGCATGTTCGACTGGCGGCTCACCGTGAAAGGCCAGGCGTCGCACTCGGGCCTCCACTACTGGGAAGGCCGCTCGGCGCTCGACGCCGCGGCTCGCTGGTGTGCCGGGGCCCAGGCCCTCTCCGCCCGCAACGGCGGTCCGACCGTCAACGTCGGCCGTCTGGTGGCGGGCGACGCGAGCTTCGTGGAAGACCTCGGCGCCGCCCATGCCCTCCTCGGCACGGAGCGCCAGCTCAACGTCGTTCCCGACCGCGCCGTGGCCGAGGGCGAGGCCCGGTTCCTGCGGCGGTCCGAGGAGGCGGGAGTCGAGAAGAGCCTGCTCGCCCTGCTCGACCGGATCTCGGCCGAGACCGGCACCCGCATGGACTTCACCCGGCTGCCGCTGATCCCGCCGGTCGATCCGGACGGCCCGCACGCCGCGGTCTGCGAGCGCGCCGCGGCGCTGGCCGCCGCCCAGGGCTGGACGCTGGAGATCGAGCGCGAGCGCGGCGGCATCTCCTTCCCCAACTTCCTCCCCGACCCCGGCCGCCTGCCCGTGCTCGACGGCCTCGGGCCGGTCGGCGGCGGGATGCACACGCGGGACGAATCCATGGACCTGCGCTCGCTCGCGCGCCGGGTCGTCCTGATCGCGGATCTGCTGGCCGAAGCCTGACTCTCCCCCCTGGAGCCCACCCCCTTGAGGGGATCGCCCCACTTCGTTCGTCACTCCTAACGAACCAGGTCGCAAGACCGGAAAAGGAGTGACACCATGCAAACGAACCAAGGAAGAGCGGGTATCGCTCTGGCGGCGCTGCTCGCCGTCGGCGCGATGACGATGTTGGCAGGCGGCGCCGCCGCGCAGGGAAGCAGCCCCATGGCGGGCGGATCCCAGGAAGGCTATCCGGACGGCAACCGATGGCCGGGGGGGACCTACGAGGAGACCGACGGCCGGGTCCGGCTCCAGCAGAACGGAGTCCAGGCCCTGTCCGCGGCCGGGGCCCCGGGCTCGGAAGCCGCGCGGGCGGTGGGCACCGACGGTCTGCCGGCCGGCGTGTCCCTGGGCGAGGGAACGGCGACGCGGGTCATGGAAGGAGGGTCGGGAGGGCCGGCCGCCGCGGCCGCTCCCCAGGCCGAGAACCTGGACCGCGCGCAGGCCGGGGCCGTGGACGGTCCGGCCGCCGACAGCGGCGCGGCGGAGAAATGGTTCATCCTCTACCCCGTCAACATCCAGGGAGTCCCGGTCGCGAAGTACAGCGACGTGCTGACCGTGATCGACGACTCCGGCGCCATGCTCTACCTGCGCAAGCGCAACCTGCCCACCTCGCTGAACGCGTCCCGGGCGACCGTGGGCGCCGCCGCGGCCGTGACCACGGCGCGCCGGCACGCCGGCAGCGCTCTCGAAGCCCAGGCGACCGCGAGCGCTCCCAAGCTCGAGGTCTGGGTCGAGCCCACCCTCGAAGGCAAGCTCTCGTGGACGTTCACGCTCTCGAACGCCTCGCTCACCGATCCCGTGGTCCGGCGCTACTGGGTGTCGGCCGTGGGCCAGCCGCGCGTGCTCGCCTGGGAGAACGAGGTCTACCACACCCACGCCGGTGCGGTCAGCGCCCAGGTCTGGGACGCCTCGCCGCTCACTCCGGCGGTCAACCACCTCCTGCCGGACCTGCGGGTGACCCGCGCGCCCGGCGGCGAGGTGATCGTCACCGGGCTCGACGGCCGCTTTGGCTATAACACCGGAGGCGGCCTCGCGACGATCAGCGGCGGCCTCCAGGGACCCTGGAGCGCCATCCAGAACCTCGCCGGGCCGGTCCTGTCGGCCTCGGCCTCCGGCACGCCGCCCGCGCTCGTCAATCTCAACTTCGCGGCCTCGGGCGAGTTTCCTACCGCCCAGACCTCGGCGTTCTACTGGACCAACGCCACCTTCCAGATGACGCGCAGCATCCTCGATCCGCTCAACCCGAAGCCGTTCCTCAATCTGCCGACCAGGGTCAACCTCGCCGGCCAATGCAACGCCTTCTGGAACGGCAGCTCGATCAACTTCTACCGGGCGGGCGGAGGCTGTCCGAACATAGCCTATGCCGACGTGGTGGCTCACGAGTACGGGCACGGGATCGACCACTGGCGGGGCGGCATCCTCGACGGCGGCTACAGCGAGGGCTTCGGCGACGCCGTGGGCATCCTGCTGACCCGCCAATCCTGCCTGGGCCGGGACTTCAGCGGCCTCGGCACGTGCCTGCGGCCGGCCACCGCCGTCAGCATGTGGCCGCCGCCGGCCGGCTCGGGAGTCCACGAGACCGGGAAGCGGTACGCCCAGTTCACCTGGCAGCTCGTGCAGGAGCTCAAGAAGACCTACTCCGAGGAGGAGTCGTTCCTGCTCGCCCGGCGCCTGGTGCTGGCGGCGGCGGCGGCGAACCCGCTGAACATCCCCGACGCGGTGAGGCTCAGCTTCATCGCCGACGACACCGACGGCAACCTGGCAAACGGCACGCCCCACTGCCGCCAGCTCGCGGCGGCGGCCAATTCGCGCACGATTCCGAATCCGGGCTGCCCTCCCGACCGCCTCGGCTACACCTGGGCGAACGACGCCGCGAGTGCCAGCTATGCGCCGGTCGCGGCCTACTCTCACAACTCCGCGGGCGGCCCCATCACGATCACCCGCGGCGGAGTCGGCAACTACGCGGTCCGCTTCGCCGGGCTGGGCGGCAGCGGTCCGTTCGGCGGCAACGTCCAGGTCACGCCCTACGGCGGCGGCAGCGTGGACTGCCGGGTGTCGGGCTGGGGCTCCTCCGGGGCGGATTTCCTCGTCTCCGTCCAATGCCTGAACACCGCGGGTGCTCCGGCGGACGGTCTCTACACGGTGCTGGTGACCTGGCGCTGAGCCCGGCTCGACCGGGTTCCGGCCGGGGTTCTCGAGGCGCGGCGGCCCCGCCGCCGCGCCGTCTTCCCTTCTCTCAAGCTCTCAATTGAGCCCCTCCCCCTCTCCGCGATAAGCTTCCGCCCTCGAACCTTCCGCGACGAGGAGCGCTCCATGAAGATTCCGTCCCTCATTCTCAAGCAGATGTACACGCTGGGCAGCCTGGAGAACGTCGAGGACGGCGTGCGCTTCAGTCTCAAGAACCGGCTCAGCAACGCGACCGTGACCCGGCTCGGCGAAGTGAAGATCGACGGCAAGGCCGTCTCCCCCGGCAAGCTCACGCTGGAGATCGACGGCGACCGCATCTCCGGCTCCGCGATCACCCCGGCCACGGCCGTCGCCTTCCCGCTCGCCCGCGTGGTGCACATCCACGCCGAGGGCGATCCGCTCGAAAAGGGACAGCACGAGATCTCGCTGGCGTTCGACACCGAGCCCTTCGGAGCGCTGTCCTTCAAGGTCAAGGACACCATCGCCGAGCGCGTCAAGCGCAACAGCGTGCCGTCCGACAAGGAGAACAACTTCTCGCCGGAGATCATCCGCGCCCGCCAGGCCTACATCGAGGAAGCGACCGGCCACAAGATCCAGCACATCGACAAGTATTCGTTCGACCCGGCGATCGCCAAGGGCAACATCGAGAACTTCACCGGCGTGGCCCAGGTCCCCATCGGTTTCGCCGGGCCGATCAAGATCAACGGCGAGCATGCCCAGGGCGAGTTCCTCATCCCCCTGGCCACGGCCGAGGGCACCCTGGTGGCGTCCTACAACCGCGGCATGAAGGTGCTCAACCTCTCGGGCGGCGTCAAGTGTACGGTGGTCGGCGACAGCATGCAGCGCGCGCCGGTGTTCGTGTTCGACGACGCCCGCGAGGGCCGCGACTTCGTGAAGTGGGTCGACGAGAACCTGGCGCAGATCCGCGAGGAGGCCGAAGCCACGTCGAGCGTGGCCAAGCTGACCGATATCGACCGGTTTCTCTCGAACAAGCTGGTGTTCCTGCGGTTCAACTACACGACCGGCGACGCCGCGGGCCAGAACATGGTCGGCCGCGCCACGTTCGCGGCGTGCTCGTGGATCCTGGAGAACAACGACAAGATCCGCCACTTCTACCTGGAATCGAACTTCGCGACGGACAAGAAATCGTCCCAGATCAACGTGATGCGCACCCGCGGCAAGCGCGTCACGGCCGAGGCGGTGATCCCCCGGGACGTGCTGATGCAGAACATGCGGGTCGATCCCGAGACGGTGAACTACCACGCCGGCATCGCCAACGTCGGCGCCTTCATGTCCGGCGCGAACAACAACGGCTGCCATTCGCCCAACGGCATCACGGCGATGTTCATCGCCACCGGGCAGGACGTGGCCAACGTGGCGGAGTCGTCGGCGGGCATCGTCTACACCGAGCTGACGCCGGAGAAGGATCTCTACATCTCGATCACCATTCCGTCGCTCATCGTCGCCACCCACGGCGGCGGCACCGGCCTCGCCACCCAGCGCGAGTGCCTGGAGATCCTCGGGTGCGGCGGCAAGGGCAAGGTCAAGAAGCTCGCGGAGATCATCGCGGGCGTGGTCCTGGCGGGCGAGATCTCGCTGGCCTCGGCCATCTCCTCCCTCGACTGGGTGTCGAGCCACGAGCAGTACGGACGCAACCGGTAGAGCCGGAGTGCTGCGCTCGCGCAAGGGAACCCGGTCGTTGATGACGCCCTGGCCGCAGCGGCGGAAGGGCTTCTCGTCGCTGTTGCGGCGGCGGGCG
The DNA here is from genome assembly GCA_031390755.1 of Holophagales bacterium. Taxonomy (GTDB): domain Bacteria; phylum Acidobacteriota; class Thermoanaerobaculia; order Multivoradales; family UBA5704; genus DATMER01. The sequence goes on along the minus strand of JANMTS010000095.1, from coordinate 30,870 downwards.
CCCGCAATAGCCGCAACGGTGGCGGATCCCCCCCGTGACGAAGCGGCGGAGGATCAATCGTTCAGCTTCCGCGATCTCGTGGATCACAGCCTCGGCCTGGAGCTCTCCCAGCGCCTGCGGGAGAGCGAGGCCCGCTACCGCTCTCTGTTCGAGGACTCCCCCGTCGGCATCTACCGCACCACGCCGGCCGGCGAGATCCTGCTGGCGAACCCGGCCCTGCTGCGCATGCTCGGCTATCCCTCCCGCGAGCTGCTCCAGGCCCACAATCTGGAGGAGCGGACCGACGCCCCCTACAGCCGCAAGCTCTTCCGGGAGCTGGTGGAGGACGAGGATGGGATCACCGGCCTGGAAGCCCAATGGACGCGGCGCGACGGCACCCGCATGTGGATGCGGGAGAACGCCAAGACGGTGCGCGACGCCGACGGCAACGTCCTCTATTACGAGGGGACGGTCGAGGACATCAGCGCTCCCAAGCGGGCCCAGGAAGAGCTGATCTCCAGCCACGCCCGGCGGGCCACGATCGTGGAAGCGGCGCTCGACGGCATCCTGACCCTGGACGCCGAAGGGCGCATCTGCGAGTTCAATCCGGCCGCCGAGGGGGTTCTGGGCTGGCCGCCGGACGAGGCGCTCGGCCTCCACGTCTCCGAGCTGATCGTGCTGCCGGGCTTCGAGCCCGGCGGCACGGAGACGCTGGAGACCTATCTCGCCCGGGCCGACGGGGTCGTGCTGGGCCGGCGCATCGAGTCGCTCGGCCTGCGGCCGAACGGCGCCCGGTTTCCGCTGGAGCTGGCCATCACCCGCCTCCCCGGCGCGGGCCCGGCGACGTTCACCGCCTTCCTCCGCGATCTCTCGGAACGCCACGAGATCGAGCGCCTCAAGACGCAGTTCGTGGCCACGGTGAGCCACGAGCTGCGGACGCCGCTGACCTCGCTGCGCGGCGCGCTCGGCCTGCTGGCCGGCGGCGTGCTCGGCGACCTTCCAGCCGACGCCCGGGCCGCGGTCGGGATCGCCGAGCGCAGCATCCTCCGGCTGGTGGGTCTGGTCAACGACATCCTGGACATCGAGCGGATCGAGAACGGCCGCCTGGCGCTCAACTACGAGCGCCACTCCCTCGCGGCCCTCCTGACGCGCTCCATGGAAGAGGTCGGAGCGCTCGCCCAGGAAGGCGGGATCCGCCTGAAGGCCGACCACCCTACCGGCACGGTGCTGGGAGACGGCGACCGGCTGGTGCAGGTGATCGTGAACCTGCTCTCGAACGCGCTCAAGTTCTCGCCCCGGGGCAGCGCCGTGCATCTGCGCGCCGAGGAGAAAGGCGCCTGGGTCGAGGTGCAGGTCGAGGACCGGGGCCGGGGCATCCCGGCCAGCCACATCGAGGTCATCTTCGACCGCTTCCGGCAGGTCGAGCTGTCCGACGCCGCCGGCCAGCGCGGCGTGGGCCTGGGGCTCGCCATCGCCAGGTCGATCGTCGAGCGGCACGGCGGCGTGATCGGCGTCTTGAGCGAAGAGGGCAGGGGCAGCACGTTCTGGTTCCGCATTCCGCGCGGGGTCTGAGCCGGCCGAGGCACGAGACCGATACCGGGATACACTCGAAGCCCATGCAGGCCGAGCCTCAAGCCACCGCAACCCCGGTACCGCCGCTCCCGCCGCCCGATCTGCGGCTGGCCGGCTTCGAGATCCTGCCGGACACGCCGCCGGAAAGCCTGTTGCGACGGCTGATCGCCGTCCACCGGCATCTTCTCGGCCTGCTCTTCGGCGGTGTTGCCTCGCATGCGGCCTCGCATGCGGCTTCCCACACCCGGCGCGGCGCGCGCGAGGGCCGCAGCCGCGGCTTCCGGCTCCTGTTCACCCTGGAGCGCCTGATCGCCTGGGTCGCGCGGCCGTTCCTGGAGAAGACGCTCCGCGACCAGCCGTTCCCGGTGCAGCTGCGCCGACGCCTGGAGATCCTCGGACCGACCTACATCAAGCTCGGCCAGGTGCTGGCCCTGCGCCAGGACATCCTGCCGGCGGAGATCACCGAGGAGCTCAAGAACCTGCTGGACCGGCTCCCCGTCGTCTCCTTCGACCGCTACCTGGCGCTCATCGAGGACGACCTGGGCCGTCCGGTCGCGGACATGTACTCCTGGATCGACCCGATCCCGATCGGCTCCGCCTCGATCGCGCAGATCCACCGCGCCACGACGCTGGAGGGCGACTCGGTCATCCTGAAGGTGGTCAAGCCCGGCATCCGCGAGACCCTGAACCGCGACGCCGTGCTGCTGCGCATCCTCGGCATGGGGCTCCAGGTCTTCCTGTCGCGCTACCGGCCCAGGCAGGTCATCGCCGAGTTCGTGGAGTACACCCGGCGCGAGGTCGACCTGCGGCGCGAGGCCGACAACGCCGAGAGCTTCAGCGCCAACTTCCACGACCTGAAGGGCGTGGTCTTCCCGAAGATCTACCGCCAGTACAGCGGGCGCGGCGTCCTGACGATGGAGTTCCTGAACGGCTACAAGCCCAGCGCTCCGGAGGCGCAGCAGCTCTCCGAAGAGGAGCGCGACCAGCTCGTCGACTACGGCGCCGAGAGCATCATCCGCATGCTGTTCCAGGACGGCTTCTTCCACGCCGACCTCCATCCCGGCAACCTGCTGGTCCTCCCCGGTCCGAAGCTCGGGTTCATCGACCTCGGCATGGTGGGGCGCTTCAACGAGGAGCTGCGGCGGACGATGCTCTACTACTTCTATACCCTGGTGATGGGCGACGCCGAGGGCGCGGCGCGCTACCTGGCCCAGATCGCCCATCCGGGGCCGGGGGCGGACCCGGACGGGTTCAAGCGCGAGGTCACGGAGATCCTGCTGCGCTGGAACCGGAGCGCCAACTTCAAGGACTTCTCGCTGGCGCAGCTCATCCTGCGCTCGGTCAACCTCGGCGCCCTCCACCGGATGTACTTCCCCGTCGAGATGGTGCTCATGGTCAAGGCCCTGGTCACGTTCGAGGGGGTCGGCCAGATCCTCAAGCCGGGGATGGATGTCGCCACGATCTCCCAGGCGCACGCCCGCGAGATCTTCAAGAAGCAGTTCAGCCCTCAGCACCTCTTCCAGCAGTTCCTGCGCGGGGTGCCGGAGATGCTGGAGGCCGTCTCCAAGTCGCCGATGCTGATCCTCGAAGGCCTGCGCCTCCTGGAGCAGGCCACCCGCCGGCCCGAGAATCCCTTCCGGGGCCTGCGCGGCACGCTCTTCGGCGGCTTCTGCATCGTGGCCGGCGCCATCCTCGCCGGCGCCCACGGACCCTGGCCGATCTGGGTCGCGCTCTTCCTGATCGGCACCATCGTCGCCCTTCACCGGGGCCGGTGAAGCCCGGGCACTCGAAGTCGCTGAACACCACCACCGTGTGCGCGGCCCGGGGGTTGCCCCGCTACAGGAACCTATTTCGTCCGCCGGTCGTCTAATCGAGCTGAAACGAAAACCTGGCCGGGGACACACCGCCGTAGACACGAGAGGTCCGCCTATGAGAGCTGCGTTCCTGAAATCTCCGCTCGCCTGGCTTCTGCCCCTGGCGCTCGCCGGCTCGACAGCCGTGGCGCAGACGACGCCGTTCCAGGTGAAGGACATCAACACCACGCAGACCGGCGGCACGTACCTCTGGCCCTTCCGCTCCGAGGTCGTCGAGCTGAACGGCCTCGCCTACTTCACGGTATCGGATGGCGTCCACGGCATCGAGCTCTGGCGCTCCAACGGCACCGCGGCCGGCACCGGGCTCGTTCTGGACCTCTGCCCCGGCGCCTGCTCGAGCGTGCCGCGCTCCCTGACGGTGGTCGGCACGACGCTCTACTTCGCGGCGGAGGACGGCGCCCGAGGGGTCGAGCTGTGGAAGTCCGACGGCACTGCGGCCGGCACGGTCCTCGTCAAGGACATCCTTCCCGGTCTCGGCTCCTCCACGCCGATCAACCTCTTCGAGTTGAACGGCGCCCTCTTCTTCTCCGCCGAGGAGGCCGTGAACGGACGGGAGCTGTGGACCTCCGACGGAACGCCCGGCGGCACCGTCCTGGTCAAGGACATCAAGACCGGATCCGGTGGATCGGCGCCGCGGCCCTGGGGCCGGCTCGGCTCCACCATGCTCCTGAGCGCCGAAGACGACGCTCACGGACTCGAGCTGTGGAAGACGGACGGAACGGGTCCAGGCACCGCCCTGGTCAAGGACATCTGGCCGGGCACCGGCGCTTCCAATGCCGGGGACTGGGCCGAGATCCCGGGCTACGCGACCTCGGCCGTCTCCGGCGGCCGGCTCTTCTTCTCGGCCTCGGACGGAGTCGCCGGGGCCGAGCTGTGGGTCAGCGACGGCACGGCGGCGGGCACGATGCAGCTCAAGGACATCAATCCCGGCGCCGATGACTCCTGGCCGGGAACCGTGCTCGCGTTCGGCTCCAAGATCCTCTTCCGGGCCGACGACGGCACGCATGGCTTCGAGCTCTGGGCGTCCGACGGCACTGAGTCCGGCACGGTCCAGGTGAAGGACATCTCGCCGGGAGCGACCGGCTCCACGCCCTGGGAGATCACCGCCATGGGAGGCTGGGCCTGGTTCCGGGCCAACGACGGCACCCACGGCTCCGAGCTCTGGCGCACCGACGGCACCGAGGTCAACACGGGGCTCGTCGTCGACATCCAGACCGGCTCGGCGAGCGGCATCCCGGTCTTCGGCCCGGCGGGCATCACCGCCATCGGCTCCCAGCTCGTGTTCTTCGCCGACGACGGCGTCCGCGGGCTCGAGCCCTGGACGACCAACGGCACCACCACCGCGCTGCTCGCCGACATCAACGCCGCCGGCTCGTCCGAGTACCAGCTCACTCCGATCATCGCCGACCGGCGCGCCGTCGTCGGCGGCCAGTGGTACTTCCGTGCCTTCGATTCCGCCGGCGATCTTGAGGTCTACGTCAGCAACGGCACCCCGGCGGGGACCGGCCAGCTTGCGGAGATCAACAACCAGACATCGAGCTTCGAGCCGACCTTCCTGGGGACGCTGTTCGGCGCCAACCCCCTGGCGGACCTGAACGGCAGCCTGTTCTTCCAGGCCTCCGACGGCGTCGACGGCGCGGAGCTGTGGAAGAGCGACGGCACTCCGGCCGGCACGCAGCAGGTGGCGGACATCTTCCCCGGCCCGTCCGGTTCCTATCCCCACGAGATCACGGCTCTCGGCAACGACGTGGTGTTCAGCGCCGAGAGCGGATTCCCGCCCGGCCGCGAGCTCTGGATCAGCGACGGCAGCGGAGCGGGCACGGATCTTCTCAAGGATCTCGAGCCCTCCAACACCACGTCGGGCGGCTCTCCCTGGTGGATCACGCGCGCCGGCAGCTTCGTCTTCCTGAACGGCTACGACGGCACCACCGAGCAGCTCTGGCAGACCGACGGCACCACCGGCGGCACCGGCATCTCCAGAACCGCCGCCCCGACCGCGGTCGGCCCGACGGAGCTGACCGCGCTCGGGGGTCTCGGGGGTCTCGGGGGTCTCCTCCTCTACAGCGGCACCGGCCCGGACGGCACCGAGCTGTGGCGCACGGACGGCACGTCCCCCGGAACCGTCCAGCTGGCCGACATCGCCCTGGGCACCGCCTCGTCGGCGCCCGACCGGCTCACCCGCGTCGGCAGCCGGATCTTCTTCTCCGCAGCGGACGGAACGGGAGGAACGGGCCGCGAGCTCTGGATTACCGATGGCACCAGCCCGGGCACGCACCCGGTCAAGGACATCGCACCCGGCGCCGCCTCGGGCATCCAGGCGACCGTCGACGACACCGCCTTCCGCCTGGAGCACTGGGCCGCGGCCAGCTCCCGGCTCTTCTTCCCCGCCGACGACGGCACCACCGGCGAGGAGCTGTGGGTGAGCGACGGCACCGCCGCCGGAACCCATCTGGTCCTGGACATCTTCCCCGGCGCCCGCTCCTCGGAGATCCGCTGGCTGACGGCGGCCGGCACCCGCGCCCTGTTCGTGGCGGACGACGGCGTCCACGGCCGCGAGCTGTGGACGAGCGACGGCACCGCCGCCGGCACCCGCATCGTCTTCGACTTCGTCCCGGGCGCCGACTCGTCGTCGCCCGAGCAGCTCCTCGCCGTGAACGACGGTCTTCTCTTCTCCGGCTACCGCAATCCCGGCGAAGGCCGCGAGCTCTGGTACACGGACCGGGACGGCCTCTACACGCGCGTCCTGACCGACATCAATCCGGGCGCCGAGCCCTCGTCGCCCCAGAGCCTGATCCGCTCGGGCTCCTCGATCTACTTCGCGGCCACGAACGGCACGGACGGCTTCGAGCTGTACTCCGTCCCGCTCGAAGACGTGGACGGCGGCCTGGACTTCTTCACCGTGACGCCCTGCCGCCTGATCGACACCCGGCTCACGGGCGGCGCCCTGGCCTCGGGCAGCGCCCGCCGGGTCCAGGTCGCGGGCCCCTGCGGCATTCCCGCGAGCGCCCGCGCGTTGGCCGTGAACCTGACCGTCATCAACCCCACGAACCAGGGCAACCTCCAGCTCTACCGCGACCACATTCAGGCGCCCGGCACCACCGCCCTCAACTTCGCCGCGGGAGAGATCCGCGCGAACAACTCGATGGTAGAAAACGGCGAGGGAGGGGTGAACGTCCGCGCCAGCCTGGCCGGCGGCACCGGGCAGGTCCACTTCACGCTGGATGTGACCGGGTATTACGAGTAGAGAGAAGACGGCGGGAGCCCGGGAGCCGCCCTCAGATGCGGTGGACGGCGGAATTTCGCTGTCCATGATCCCGCCCATGCGCCTCCTGGCGATTCCTCAAGAACAGCTTGCGCCACAGCATAGGTTGAGCGATGCGCTCGGAGGAGCCGAGGGGGAGAGGTGTGGCCGCCCCTTTGAAAAAGCCTCGCGCCGACGACCAACACTCTCCAGTCTGGCGCCGATTCGATTCCAGCTTCAAGGCAATGAAGTCAGAACAATCCCCAGAGCCGGAGAGTCGCCCTTCAGAGAGGCTCTCAAAGCGCCCCGAGGCCGACCGCAAGCGCGCCTTTCTCTGGAAGTGGCTGGAACCTCTTCAACCTCTTCCGGGCAAAGGATGAAACGGAGGGTGGCCGCTCACCCCAGGCGCCACCCTTCCATTTCTACTACCCGTCTTCATCCGGGCGCCTCGGGTCATACAAGTCGCAGGACTCGTAATAGCAAATGGCGTATGGAGTGAAAACACCCCCTTGGGAGCGGCTACCGTTGCAGGCTAAGGCTGACCACCCGACCTCCACGGTGTAGCTGGCATCGCTGTAATAATGGCAGTCGTATTCCTGCTGCGGGAGTGCGGTCGCAGTGGGCGGAGCCGCGATAAGAAGGCTTCCGGCGAGCAGGGCGACAGCTACAATGAACTTGAACAATCTCATCTCTCCTCCTGTCGTTGATTCTTCGCAAGCCGGGGCGTGGCGAGAACTCCCTCATCCTTACAACACCGGCAATAGGTGTTTAGAGCCCCTGCGTGAGATCGCATTGAAGACCGCCCGTGGTCAGTGCGTCTCGAATTGTAGAAATAAGGTATCACCTACGGAGCTTGGTGTCAATGATCACCCAAATTTCCCCCAGGCCGATCACCTAAAAAGCCCCGAGCAGGTGGACGGCAGCACGGACTTCTACTCCCTGCCGCCCTGCCGGCTCGTCGACACCCGGCAGTCGGGCGGCCCACTGACGCCGGGTCTCCCCCGCACCGTCGTCGCCGCCAGCTTCTGCGGCATCCCCTCGACGGCGACGGCCCTCGCGGTCAACGTCACCGCCATCGGGCTTGCTGGACAGGGTGGAGTTGCTCTCAATCGGACAGGAAGCGCGCTGCCGGGGCCAAACATGGGGACAAACGCGGTCAGCGTGTCGACCGGACAGATCCGCGCGGGCAACACCATGGTGCGGCTCGGCGGCGGATCCTTCGTTGCAGTCTCGTCGACCGCGACTGCAGAGACCGTATCGCTGCATCTCGGCGTGGACGTAAGCGGTTACCATGAATAGGTCATGAAAAACATTTCGCCGTTTCTCGCGGCTGCCTTCTCGGTGGCCTTCACCGCTGGCGCTTTTGCTCAGCCGGTTCTGGTCAAGGACATAAATACAACCGATTTTCGCGATAGCGCGTCTCCGGCCGTGTTCATGGCGCAAGCCGGGAGTCTGGCCTACTTCGGCTTCTCCGACGGCATTCACGGCCAGGAGCTCTGGCGCTCCGACGGCACGGCGGCCGGCACCCGGATGGTCAAGGATCTCTGCCCCGGCGCCTGTTCGGGCCTGCCCGTCTGGATGACGGCTGTCGGTTCGACCCTGTACTTCGCTGCCGAAGACGGTGCGCACGGCCGCGAGCTTTGGAAGAGCGACGGCACCGAAGCCGGAACGACGCTCGTCCGCGACATCATCCCCGGGCTCGACGGAGGCAATCCAGCCTACCCTTTCGAGCTGAACGGAAAACTCTTCTTCGGCGCAACCAAACCCGATGGCACTCAGGCGTTCTGGACCAGCGATGGGACCGAAGCAGGCACCACCGTCCTGATGGAGGTCTGCGCGGTCGGCTGCCGCCCATTTCCCCTCGGACAAATCGGAATGTCGATGCTGATGAGCGCCGGAGATGTCAGCCACGGTCGAGGTTTGTGGCGGACGGATGGCACGCCGGCGGGAACGGTCTTCGTGAAGGCAATCGCACCCGAAGAGCCCAATCCGGACCGATCCGGTTACCTCCCTTACCTGGTTCTCCAGGACAGGCTCTACCTCTCCGCCGACGACGGCGTGTCGGGCCTCGAGCTCTGGGCGACTGACGGCACCGAGGCCGGCACCGTCCTGGTGAAAGACGTCAATCCGGGTCCCGCAGGCTCAAGCCCCCGCGGCCTGGCCGCCCTGGGTGACGAGATCCTCTTTGGCGCGACGGACCCGACTCGGCGCTCGAATCTCTGGAAGAGCGATGGCACCGAAGGCGGTACCACTCTGGTCAAGACCGTGAGCCCGTCCGAGCTGATCGTGATGGGCTCTGCGGCCTTCTTCCGCGCCTCCTCTCCTGGATTCGGTACCGAGCTGTGGAAGAGCGATGGGACGCCAGAGGGGACGGCTCTCCTCAAGGATACAAATCCTGGCCCGGCCAGTGGGGGCCTCGAGATCACAGGGCCCTTTGGATTTACAGTCCTGGGCGACCGACTGCTGTTCTTCTCGAACGACGGCGTTCACGGCCTGGAGCCCTGGATCAGCGACGGCACGGAAGCCGGTACGACGATGCTGACCGAGTTGACCTCGGTCAATCCTGCTTTCGAGGCTTACATCTATGCAGCCGCCGACCGCCACAAAGTCATGGGGGGGCTCTGGTACTTCCGCTTCCCGGATGCTGACGGCAGACTGGAAATCCACGTGAGCGACGGCACTCCCGCCGGAACCCGGAAGCTGGCAGAAAGCGGCCACCAGGCCTCGGGCATTCTGGTCGACGCGTTCTTTGGCCAGCTTCCCGGCCCCGGTGCGCTGGCCGATCTCAACGGCACCCTGCTCTTCCAGGGGGCCGACGGCCCGACCCGGGGAGACCTGTGGAAGAGCGATGGCAGCTCCGAGGGAACGACGCGGATCGCCGACCTCGGGCCCGAAGACTACGTCTCACTTCCCCGGGAGATCACCCCACTCGGATCGAAAGCCTTCTTCCGGGCGCAGTGGCTCTTCGTGACCGACGGCACCGAAGCTGGAACGACCCAGGTTGGAAACCTCTCTCCCCAATACCTCGCAAGGGCCGGGAGCAGGCTCTATTTCGCCGCCCGGCCCGACACCCTCGAAACCCTGTATGCGGCGAGCGAAACCACGAACGGCACCGTGCCGCTCCATTCCAGCACCTACCTGGATCACCTTACCGCCTTTGGGGAGCTGCTCCTGTTCTCAAGCCACAGCTCCAGCGAAGCGAGGCTCTGGCGCACCGATGGCACCCTGCCCGGTACCTTTGCGCTCGGCGCCTCCGAGCCGAGCTACCTTCACAAGGTAGGCTCGCGGGGGTTTTTCTCGGCCTACGATGAGTCGACTGGACGCGAGCTCTGGGTGACGGATGGCACGGCCTCAGGGACCGCCCGGGTCAAGGACATTCTTCCCGGTTCGGGTTCCGGTCTTTCTCGCACAGGCTATGCGACATCATGGCCCACGATCGACTGGGCCGGCCTCGACGGCCGCTTCGTTCTCTTCCCGGCCGACGGCGGCACGGGCAGCGGTGAAGAGCTGTGGATCAGCGACGGCACCGCAACCGGCACGTTCCAGCTCGCGGACGTCAACCCCGGACCCTCTTCTTCCGAAATCCAATGGCTGACCGGCGCCGCGCACAAGGTCTACTTCGTCACGAATGACGGCACGCACGGCCGCGAGCTCTGGACCACGGACGGGACGCCGACTGGAACTCATCTGGTTGCGGACTTGGTCGTCGGCGAAGGCTCCTCGCTCCCCGAGCATCTCTGGCCCGTCGGTACGCAGCTTCTCTACTCGGCCTTCACACCGGACGGCAGCCGCGAGCTCTGGATCACCGATGGCGACGCCGTAGGGACGCGGCGGCTCGCCGACATCGCGCCGGGCGCCTTGCCTTCGACCCCTCAAGGCTTCACTGCCTCCGGCGGTTCGGTCTACTTCGTGGCCACCGATGCCGAGACCGGCTTCGAGCTGTACTCGATCCCCCGCGAGCAGGTGGACGGCAGCGCGGACTTCTACTCCCTGCCTCCCTGCCGGCTCGTCGATACGCGGCAGTCGGGCGGCCCGCTGACGCCGGGGCTCCCCCGCACCGTCGACGCCGCCGGCTTCTGCGGCATTCCGCCGACGGCGACGGCCCTCGCGGTCAACGTCACCGCCATCGGGCTTGCTGGACAGGGTGGAGTTGCTCTCGATCGGACAGGAAGCGCGCTGCCGGGGCCAGACATGGGGACAAACGCGGTCAGCGTGTCAGCCGGACAGATCCGCGCGGGCAATGCCATGGTGCGGCTCGGCAGCGGTTCGTTCGTCGCGGTCTCCTCTCCGGAGACCGTCTCTCTGCATCTGGTGGTGGACGTGGCCGGTTACTATGAGTAGGGCGAGATGAGAGAAACTTTTTCGTATTTGATCGCGCTGGTCATCGCCCAGGGCGTTCTGGCTCAGCCGACTCTGGTGAAGGACATCAACACGACCGATCTCCGCGGGCCGTTTCTCTTCGCGTCGGAGGCGACCCGAGTCGGGGATGTCGCGCTTTTCGGGTTCAGCGACAACATCCACGGCCATGAGCTCTGGCGCTCGGACGGCACGGCCGGCGGCACCTGGATGGTCAAGGACATCTGCCCGGGAGTCTGTCCATCCTTTCCTGTCGAGTTGGTTGCCGTGGGCTCAACTCTCTACTTCACCGCGCTCGAGGGCGCTCACGGCCGTGAGCTCTGGAAGACCGACGGCACGGCAGCAGGAACCATGCTGGTCCACGACGGCATCCCCGGGATCGTCGGATCCCAGCCGATCTCCCTGTTCGAGCTCGACGGCCACCTTCTCTTCGCCGCCTCTACCTCCGAGGGAGGGCACGCTCTCTGGATCACCGATGGAACGGCTCCGGGAACCCGGCTCCTGAAGCTTTTCTGCCCTGAGGATTGCCTGATCGACACCTTTCCCCTGGCACGGCTCGGAGCGGCGATGATGCTCGGAGCGGACGACGGCGCTCACCAGCTCGCGCTTTGGCGAACGGACGGGACCGAAGCGGGTACGGTTCTCGTCAAGAACGTTGCACCGATGACCTCCAGTCGCTTTGTACCCGGGTACATCCACTTCGCGTTGCTGGCGGGCCGGCTCTATTTCTCGGCCGACGACGGCACGTCCGGATTCGAGCTCTGGTCCACCGACGGGACCGAAGCTGGCACCGCCCTGGTCAAGGACATCCTGCCTGGCGCCCAGGGTACACAGCCCACCGGGCTGACCGTTCTTGAAGATCAGATCCTCTTCTCGGCCTCTCCCAGGGCAGGCCGCCTGGCGCTCTGGCGGACGGACGGCACGGCCGAGGGGACCGTTCTGGTCAAGGACGTCGCGGCTAGCGAGCTGGCGCGCGCAGGAGCGACGGTCTACTTCCGAGGCCTGAGCCAGGGGCTTGGCGCGATCCTGCTGTGGAAGACGGACGGAACCTCCGAAGGCACCGTCCTGGTGAAGACGATCGCTCCCGCGTCCACCAACACCCTTCTCACTCTCGGATTCACGCCGTTCGGCGACAGCCTCCTCTTCCTGGCCAACGATGGGACGCACGGCCTGGAGCCCTGGGCCAGCGATGGGACCGAGCTCGGAACCGTCCCGTTGGCGGACCTGAGCTCCAACGACTGGCCGGGCTTCAACGGCATCGACCTCCGGACCGTTGCCGGAGGGCTCTGGAACTACCGCAACCTGGACGCAGACGGCAGCATGGAGATGTTCGTCAGCGACGGCACGCCTGCCGGGACGCGGCAGCTCACCGAGATCAACCACCAGGCCTCGGCCTTCTCGACGGAGCCCTTCCTCGGACGGCTCAGCTCGGCTCCTGCCAACCTGAACGGAACCCTGCTCTTTCAGGCCTCGGACGGCGTTGCCGGCCAGGAGCTCTGGAAGACGGACGGCACCGCCGCGGGCACCAACCTCGTGGCGGATATCGTCCCGGGCGCTGGCGGCTCGTATCTCTGGAGCCTGACGCCTCTGGGTTCGCGAGCCCTTTTCCGTGCAAGCAGCCAATCGAGCCAGCTCTGGACCTCGGATGGAACCCCGTCCGGCACTTCCCGGTTCACGTTTCTGGAACCTTCATGGCTCGCCAGGGCCGGCAATTTCGTCTACCTCGAGAGCGGCGACTCGCTCTACCGAACCGACGGCACGTCAGCCGGCACGGCCGCGATCCACGGCAGCCCGTCCATCGGCCAGGCCACGCCATTCGGCAGCCTCCTCCTCTTCGCGAGCCAGGGATCTGGTGGCTTCCGCCTGTGGCGTACCGATGGCAGCCTGCCGGGTACCTTCGAGCTTGGCGCCGCCGAGCCCGCCCGGCTCACCTGGGTCGGCTCCAACGCTTTCTTCGCGGCGCGGAACGATTCGGCCGGAAACGAGCTCTGGACCACGGATGGCACGGTAGCGGGGACCGTTCAGGTCAAGGACATTCTTCCCGGGCCGGGGTCCGGCATCCGGATTCCGGACAATCCATCCACCGGACCTCAGGTCGCCTGGGCCGGGCTCGACGGACGTTTCGTTCTCTTCCCGGCCGACGCCGGCACGGGCACAGGCGAGGAGCTGTGGATCAGCGACGGCACCGCGACCGGCACGTTCCAGCTCGCGGACATTCATCCCGGACCCTCCTCTTCCGAGATCCAATGGCTGACAGGCGCCGCGCACAAGGCCTACTTCGTGGCGAACGACGGCACGCACGGCCGCGAGCTCTGGACCACGGACGGAACCCCGGCCGGCACTCACCTCGTGGCGGACCTCGTGGCCGGCGAAGGGTCGTCCCTCCCCGAGCATCTCTGGCCCGTCGGCACCCAGCTTCTCTACTCCGCCTTCACCCCGGACGGCAGCCGCGAGCTGTGGACCACCGACGGCGACGCGGTGGGCACGCGCCGGCTCGCCGACATCGCGCCGGGCGTGCTGCCTTCCACTCCCCAGGGATTCACCGCCTCCGGCAAGCAGGTCTACTTCGTGGCCACCGATGCCGAGACCGGATTCGAGCTGTACTCGATCCCCCGCGAGCAGGTGGACGGCAGCGCGGACTTCTACACGCTGACTCCCTGCCGGCTCGTCGACACCCGCCAGTCCGGCGGCCCGCTGACGCCGGGGCTTCCCCGCACCGTCGACGCAGCGAACACCGCGGGCTCCTGCGGAATCCCTTCGACGGCGAAGGCCCTGGCCGTCAACGTCACGGCCATCGGTCTCGCGGGTCAGGGCGGCGTCGCGCTCGACCGGTCCGGAAGCGCGCCGCCGGGAACCAACACGGTCAGCGTGTCGGCCGGGCAGATTCGCGCCGGCAGTGCCATGGTCCGGCTCGGCGATGGATCGTTCGTGGCGGTCGCGTCCCCGGAGACCGTGTCCCTGCATCTGGTCGTGGACGTCTCCGGGTATTACGAGTAGGGCGTGGAACCGCTCTCTTCTGTCCGGCCCGCTGGATTCCTTCCCGCTCATTCCTTCCTCCCCATGCAGATCGTTGAATGTGTTTCGTGCTTGCCGGCGCGACATGGAAAAGCTCCTGTCCGGAAAGCCGGCTCGGGCCTCCATTGACCGCGAAGCGAGCCTCCCGGGCCAATAGTGCCAGCAGCAGCCGTGGAGGAGCGGGCTCCTCGATCTATTTCGTGGCCACCGACGGCACGGACGGCTTCGAGCTGTACTTCGTTCGACGCCCTGCTGGGGGGCGCTCTGAGAAATCGGCAGGAGCCCGGGAGCTGCCCCTCTCATCGGCAGCCCCCGGGCCTGACCTCTCCCCCTGCCTGGCAGCAGGAGGTGCATCGTCTGTCAAAGAGCCGGCTTCGCAGCCCGTTCCGCCGCGAAGGGTGCGCATCATGCACCGCCCCCGGACCGCCGTCAAGACCCAAAAAGTCCCGATTCTGTACGATTTCCGCCACCGTCCTCTGGAATGTGTAGAAAACCCACATTCTGCCTCTTGACTCCCACGAATTCTTGGGTATCGTAGCGGCGGTCGACGGCTGAATTCGCCGTCCAAGTCGCGGTTTCTTCCGCCGCAACCTCGTTTGCCGCTGCTGCGATCTTGTTTGCCGCAGCGGCAATCACGGTTGCGGCAGCGGCAACCCCGTTTGCCGCTGGTGAGACCGTGGTTGCGGGCGGGAATTCTCGTTTGCCGCTGCCGCTCACGAGGTTGCCGCAGCGGATTCCCCGGTTGCGGCAGCGGCAAACAGGAGTGCGGCAGCGGCAAACGAGGTTGCGGCCCGGAATTCACGGTTGCGCCAGCGGCAAACGAGGCTGCGCCAGACGCTCAGACGGCATTTCGCAGGGGGCCGGGGGGCCGGGGGGAGGGCGGCGGGTGGCCGCCGAGGGGTTCATTGACAATCGAGAGGGATGGCGGCTGCCGAGTCCAAGGCCGCCGCCGTTCCGAACCCAGGAGGTCCGCTCGGCGGGGAGGGAGCGGAACAGGCCGGAGGTGCGCGAAACCGATGCGGCGCGCCAGCTCCGGGAACGTGGGTGCCTCCGTAGGAACCAGACCTCCCCGACTTTTTCCCAGCCGGCCCTTTACCTGCCGAAGAAGGGTAACCTTGCGGCGGCGCGGGAAGGCCTCCAGGCCAGCCCTACTTCTTCCAACCGAGTTGGAGATAAGCCCAGTTTCCATCCTGCTTGCGCAGGAAGAACGCGTCCGCGGCGGCGCCGCTCCACCAGTGGCCGCCTCCCACTCCCAGCTCGAAGCCGGAGGGGAGCGGCCACGTCAGCTCCACGTCCAGCTCCTGGCCCAGGCTCTTCGAGGGGTAAGGCCCATTGATCGACCGGGCCGCGTAGCCGAAGGTTCCCTTCTCGTAGGCACCCGAGCCGCCGTACCAGGCGTCCGCGGCCTCGGTGAGGGCGAAGTCGTGGATGGCGGTCCGCGCCTTGAGCTTCGGGCCGATCCCGAACAGGGCCTCGACGTAGGCGTCCCGGAGGTTCTGGAAGGCCAGGTAGTCCATCGACCCGTAGAACTTGTGGTTCGTCGGGAGGACGTTGAAAAAGGTCTCGTGCTTGCCGTCACCCGGATCGGCATCGCCCGAGGACTGCTCCCAGGACAGGTGAACGTCCGGCTTGCCGGGCAGGTTGTCGAAGCGGCGGCCCAGGTCGACCAGGAAGGCCCAGGCCTCCTGGTCCTGGCTCCCCCACTCGCCGGTCTGGACCACGCCCCAGACGAGGACGTCGGTCGTCGCGTTCCCGGCGAGGATCGACGCTCCCGAGGTGTTGACGGCCACGTTCGCGCCGGGAGCGATCCGCCGCTCGTCGTCGTACTGGACGGTGAACAGCCGGACCTCCGCGCCCGGGATCCATTGACCGTGCCTGCCGGTGACCGTGGCGCCGTAGACGGTGACGTCGTCGATCTCCTCGAAGGCCTCGTCGTGCGACTCGAACGCGCCTCCGAGCGGCCGGAGCGCGAAGGCCGCGACGTGCGTGCTCTCCGCGCCGTAGCCGCCGGTGACGCCGTCGAAACGGCGGGCGGTGTTCGGCCACTCGAACGTCCCGACGAGCCGGTCGCTCAGCCGCCGCCGCTTGGTCGCGTCGAGGTGGGGGATCCCGGTCGCGGCCTCCATCCCGTCGACGTAGGGTTGGCGGCCCAGGATCAGCTTGAGCCCCTTGTTGTCATAGGCGCCGTACAGCTCCGAAAGGCCGATCACTCCCACGTCCCGGCGGTTGCCATTGGCGGCGTAGTAGGTGGGGCCGGCCGCGAACGCGCCGCGCTCGGGGATGTTCACCACGCCGCTCGCCTGAACCGTGCCGTGAAGCGTCCAGTGCTCCCAGGCGAGATCGAGACCCGCGCGGAAGCGCGCCAGATAGAGGTCGTAGGTCGGGTCGGTGGCAGGAGCCCTCTGCGGCGTGTCCAACGACTCCCAGCGCAGACGCAGATCGTAGGACGGCTTGATTTCAGGTGACGCGGCCGTTGCCGCGGCCGCGGTCATCATCGGCGCCGCGGCCACAGCCAGGACGATCAAGGCTCGGCTTCTCATTTCTCCCTCCAAGACAAACCTCAGGCCGGGGCGGTCTCAGTGAACCGTCGACGGCTCCGTTCCGAGACGATCCTCGACCAGCTTTTCGAGCCGGACCAGGAGGTCGTCGAGCTCGCGGACGGTGGCGTGGCCGGAGTGATGCTCCTTGCGGCGCTTGCCCTCCCCGACCTCCGTCCAGAGATTGCGCTCCTGTTCGAGGATGTCCCGCCGCAGGCGCACGCCGTGATGGGCGAAGATCGGCTCCAGCGTGTCGGCATGCGTCAGGAGGAACCGCCGGGTCGAGGTGTAGGCGTGCTCGGCGACGGTCCGGCGCTCGGCGAAGCCGAAGATGTTGGTGAAGAACATCAGATAGTCGTGCCGCTCGGGCTCGATGAGCACCACGTCCGCCTCCTTGAACTTGGTCTCGTAGGAGGCCATGCCCACTTCGAGGCGCGAGTGGATGAGCGTGCGGAAGGTCTGCGACATCACGGTCGGAAGGCCTCGCGACAGCAGGCCGCCCGGCTTCATCGTCCCCGCCTCCACCCCATGCCGGGTGTCGACCGGAACGATCGGGTTGACGCAGATCACCAGGTCGGCGCCGGCTTCGAGCGCAACCGAGGCGTGCAGGGTCTTGAGGAGGACGCCGTCGACGTAGTGGCGGCCGTCGATCTCCACCGGCGGATAGAGCCCGGGGACCGCGCCGCTCGCCTGCACCGCGCGCGAGATGGGAACGTGGTCGAAGCCCGGCGCGCCGAAGCGCACCGCCTGCCCCGACTCGAGGTCGGCGGCCACCACGATCAGGCGCTTGCCCAGCTCGCGGAAGTCGTCCGTCCGGCCCTTCATGTTGTAGATCTTCTCCAGATAGTGGCGGATCGGCTCGTTGTCGAACACCGCCACGGGAAGCGCCTGGGAGAGGCCGAGCACCGAGCCCAGAAGGGAGCGCTGCCGGAAGTTGGCGACGTAGTCGAACAGGGACCTGGCGACGAGGCCCGGAACCTTGAGCCCGCGCTTGACGAGCTCGCCCAGCGCCGGGGTCATGAATGTCTCCGGGACGAACGGGTGCTCGCCGGGTTCCTGGGAGACGATGGCGCGGCACATCTGCGCCGTCGTGATGTTGTTGGCGAGGTTGGCGTTGATGAAGGCGCCGGCGCTCACGCCCACGTAGACGTGGAGGTCCGTGAAGTCGACGCCTTCCAGGGCTTCATCGAGAGCGCGGAGGACGCCGATTTCGTAGATGGCGCCCTCCGGCCCTCCGCCGGCGAGGGCGAGGCCGATCTTGAGCGAGCTGGCCGCGCGGCCCGCCGGACGGTCTTTCCTGAGCATTCGCGCTCTCCTCCGCCTGAAGGTTGCGCCTGGAGGTGGTCAACCCTCAGGCCATGATCTTGGGACCGGAGCCGGTGACCGGGGTACCAACCGGGGTCGCCGGAGTGACCCGGGGCTTGAGCGACTCGACCTTCGAATTCAGCTCCTCGACCCGCTGGGTCAGGGTGTGGATCTCGTCGCGGCTGGGCACGCCCAGACGGTGGAGAGCCTTGGTCACCGACTCGTCGATCTTGTCGCCCCAACCCTTCCAGGTGTCCTCGGCCGACGACTTGGCCTCGTCGTACTGCTTCTTGGCCTCGTCCCGGCCCTTCGCCTCGTACTCGCGGCCCCGGTCGACCAGGCGGTCGAACATCTTGGAGCCTTCTTCCCCCGCGGCTGCCAGCGCTCCGAGGCCGGCCAGCCAGATCCGATGGGCGGAGTCCTTGAGCTCATCTTGCAGGTTCTTCGTGGCGTCCTTCGTGGATTCGTCCATGGCTTCTTACCTCGCTTTGCGTTGACGCGGACGGCGCTCGGAAGGGGCTTCCTCGGCCGCCGCGGAATCGGTTGTGGGAATCTCGGCATCCGGAATCTCGGTCGGAATCCCGGTCTGCGCGACCGCCCGGGCGGCCGCGTATTCGTCGATCTGACGCGACAGGATGTCCAGCCGCGCCGCCAGCGTGCGCACGTCCTCGCGTGTGAGGACGCCCATCTTGCGGAGAACCTGCCGGCTCTCGTACTCGACGGTGTCCTGCATCAGCTTGCCCGCCTCGCGCATCGCACCGTTGGCGCGGTCGGTGAAGGCCTCCGCGGCCTTGCGCTGGCGCTCGTCGAGGGGACGGCCCCTCTCCACGAGACGGTCGAACAGCTTCTTCCCGGCCTCGTCCGCTTCGGCGATCGCGCCGAGGCTGGCAAGCCAGAGACTGCGGCCGGCGTTCACGAGCTCCTCGCGCGTACGCTCGAAGCCCGACTTGTCGTTCGTCTGAGCCTCGCTCATCCGGCTTTCTCCTCCCGCCCCATCGGAGCGGCGTTGATCGGGTTTCCCGCACCCGGAGCGATCGTCTGCTCCCGTTCAAGCTCGGCCAGGGATGTCTCGAGCTGCTCGAGCCGCGACCGCAGGCCCGTCATCTCCTCCCGGGCCCGGCGGACCGGCCCCAGGCGATCCATCGACGCCTGGACCAGACGGTCGACGCCGTGCTGCACCTGCTCGAGGCCGCTGTTCACCGCCCGCTCGCCGATGCGGACAAGATCATGAAGAAGCTCGCTCGGCAGGAACGACGTGCCGCGGCGGCCTTCATCGAGAATGATCTGCGTCAGGGTCTGCGAGGTCACATCCGAGCTGCTCGCGTTGTCCAGCACCCGCACCTCCTGACCCGCCCGAACCCAGCTCGCGATCTCCTCCAGCGAGACATAACGGCTCTCTTCGGTGTCATAGAGCTTGCGGCTTTCGTATCGTTTGATGAGTCGAATCATGGAAGTTGCCTCCGTCGTCTATCCGTCCGTGTCCAGTCCCTCCATGCCTGCAAGAGGACTGCCGCGCTTCGACTGGAAATTTACCGCAGTGCGGCATGCATGTCAAGAGAAACCTTGACGCGCTGCGGCATGGCTGTTGTGCCTCGAATCTCCGTTCTCCCGAAACAGGGACAGCCGGGCGCGTTCCGGTAGAATGCGCGGGCAGGAGCTTCGGCCGGGCCTCGCGGAGGCCTTTGATCTGTGCTTTCCGGAGGAATTCAATGGCGCAAGACACCCCCTCATCGCATGTCCGGGCAGCCCTCTTCGTGGATTTCGACAACATCTATCTGGGACTGCAGAGGGAGGATCCCAACGCCGCAGAGCAGTTTGCGACCGACCCCGGGCACTGGCTGCGCTGGCTCCAGGAGAAGCTCTCCCTGGAGCACGTCGGCGACGGCACCTGCGCGCCGGTGCGCCGCCGCATCCTGTTCCGGCGTTGCTACCTGAACCCCTCCCAGTTCGGCCGCTTCCGCCCGTACTTCACCCGCTCGGCGTTCGAGGTGGTGGACTGCCCGCCCCTGACCAGCGGCGGCAAGACGAGCGCGGATATCCAGATGGTCATGGACATCCTCGACGCCCTCGGCCATCCCACCCGCTTCGAAGAGTTCATCATCCTCTCCGGCGACGCGGACTTCACGCCGGTGCTGCTGCGTCTCTCCAAGCACGACCGGCGCAGCACGGTGCTGGCCATCGGCCCGGCGTCCGTCGCCTACAAGGCGTCCTGCGACCTCCTGATCGACCAGGACACGTTCCTCGAAGACGCCATGGGCGTGACGGTGACGCAGTCGGGAGGCGCCGAGGGTCCGCGTTCGACCGCCATGCACGACCTTCTGCGCGGCATCGCCGACAAGGTCTATGAGAAGGCCAGCGCCGTCGGCGAGCTGGTGGCCACGGACCTGCCGGGCATCTACCGCGAGTTCTCGGAGTTCACCTCCAGCACGAACTGGCTGGGGTTCAACAGCCTGCGCGGCATGACGAGCGCCGTGTTGCAGGCGCGGCGCGACCTGGAGATGCTCGAAGGCGATCCCTGGCGGGTCCGGGTCGGCGAGGCGCCCGGCGAAGGCGAGGAGCACTCGCTCATCCGGGCCGCATCGCGGGAGCGCCTCCCTCCTGCCGCCTTCACGGCGCTCACGGAGGAGATCCTGGACTACGTGCGCATGCTCGTCGGCGAATCGGAGGTGGCGGTGCCCATGGCGCGCGCGGCCCAGATGGTCATCAGCCGCTTCGGCGAGGAGGTTCTCGATTCCCGCTGGGCCGGGTCGGGCACCTTCCGCGATCTGCTCGAAGGGAGCGAGGGCGGCGGCTTCGAGGTCTCGGCGCTCAAGCCCGGGTATCTCTACGATCCGCAGCGCCACCAGCTCCCCGCCAACGGCCGGCCCGACGAGCTGCCGGCCACCGATCCCAAGCTGAGCTCGCTCGCCTGGCGGGTGCATCAGCTCACCGACACCCCCTATCTCACTCCGAGCGAGTACTCGCTGGTCTTCCGCCACATCTCCGAGGAGGTGCAGAAGAACGGCTACTTCCTCACCCGGACCTCGAAGGCGGTGCGCGACCGGTGCATCGAGGAGGGCGCGACCATCGCGCGGGCGAGCGTCAACTTCATCCTGCGCGGCATCACCTTCGGCGGCCACCGCTTCGGCCAGAGCGAAGGCGACGAGGCCATGCCCCTCGCCCAGTCGTTCTTCAACAACGTGCTCGGTCTCTGCGACAGCGCCGGCCTGACGCTCACCCCGGACGAGCAGGAGATCCTGACCGAGTGGATCCTCGGTGAGCTGAGCCGCCACCTGGCCGGTATCTCCGGAGAAACTTCCGGCGAAACCTCCGGGCAACCCGGGTCTCCGGAGGACGGGCCGGCCAGCGCCCAGGAGGAGCCGGAGGCGCAGCCCGAGCCCCAGGAGATCCGCGCATGATCCGGGCCGCGAGTGCTCCGGGCCTTTTCCTCGGTCTCCTCGGTCTCCTCGGCTCGAGCCTCTGCGCCTGCCGCATACCGATCCACGAAGAGGAACCGGCGAAGCCCGTGCATGCCATCGCGTTCGAGCCCCTGGTGATGCCCCCGGCGGAGGGCCTCCCCTCGGAGCCGGGCGAGGAAGGGGTTCGCGACTTCCTCTCCGCGTTCCTCCAGATCCGCGTGATCGGCGACTCCACGAGGGCTCACGATTTCCTCTCCGAGTCCGCCCTCGACCAGTACGAGCGCCACGCGACCGGGCTGACCCTCGTCGCCGTCTCCTACACCGGTTGGGAGGTGCTGTCGCTGGAGCCCGAGGCCGACGGTTCCTGGAAGGCTCACGCGCGGCTCCGCAGCGAGGATGAGCCGATCGAAGAGCTGCTGTATGTAGGGCCCGGCCCGGACATGAGCGGCATGCAACGGACCTGGATCGTGCGGAGGGCTGGACGGCTATGAGCGACGAGAACGATCACGACCATCATGACAACGACGATCATCACGACGGTCACGGTAATCGTCACGATAATAATGATCACGGCGATGCCGGGAACGGCAAGCCGCGCAAGGCTCCCTGGGAGCTGACCGCCGAGGAGCAGAAGGACGTGCTCGCCCTCCCGCCCAGGGACCGCTACGGCCTGTTCCTGCAGATCGTGAGCGACTGGGAAGAGGTCTGGGGGCTGAGCGCCGAGGACGGCTGGGTTCTGTCCAGCTCCGGCAAAGGCGAGGATCTGCTGCCGCTCTGGCCGCATCCGGTCTTTGCCAAGGCCTGCGCCCATGGCAGCTGGAAGGACGCGGAGCCCTCGCCGATCCCCCTGGACGAGCTGCTGAGCGACCTCATCGCCATCCTGACGGAGGACGGCATCCGCATCGCCGTGTTCTTGAGCCCCACGGGCGACGGCGTCGTGGTCACGCCGGACGAGCTCAAGCGGGATCTGCAGGCCGAGATGGAGCTGGGAGAATAGAGACCCGTTCGAGGATTTCGAGGTAGGGGCGGCCCTTGTGGCCGCCCCGCCCCTATAGATAGCGCGAGGAGACCCGATCATGACCCAACCTGCCCAGGGCCGTCCCTGGCAGCTTTTGATGCTGTCCGCTGAAAATTCCGCCGCGCTGGAGGCGGCGACGGACGCGCTTGCCGGCTGGCTCGACGCCAATCCGGCCGCCCCGCTCGCCGACGTGGCGTTCACGCTCGCCGGCCGGCCCGCCCTCCCCCTGCGCCGCACGCTGGTGGCGAGCAGCCGGGAGGACGCGCTGGCCGCTCTGCGCGCCCGCGACGTCCGCCGCCTGCTGGGGAGCGTTCAACCGGTCCACGGCGAGCGCTCCCTGGCCATGATGTTCTCGGGCCTCGGCGACCACTACCTGGACATGGGCCTCGCGCTCTACCAGACCGAGCCCACGTTCCGCGCGGAGATCGACCGCTGCGCCCAGGCGCTCCAGCCGCACCTGGGCCTCGACATCCGCACCGTGATCTATCCCAAGGGGACCGCGGTGACTGCCGCTCAGCCCGGCGGCGCTCCGGGCGGCAAGCTCGACCTGAAGGCGATGCTCGGCCGCGGTACCGCCGGCGGCGCCGGCGTGCCGGGTGCGCCGGGAGCGTCTGGCCCGGCCGCACCCGATCCCGCGGCGCAGACGCTCAACCGCACCCGCTACACCCAGCCGGCCCTGTTCACGGTCGAGCACGCGCTCGCCACCCTGCTCCAGGAGTGGGGCCTGTGCCCGGCGGCCCTGGTGGGCTACAGCCTGGGAGAGTACGTGGCCGCCTGCGTGGCCGGCGTCTTCTCGCTCGACGACGCGCTCGCCCTGGTCGCCCGCCGCGCCCTGCTCATCGACGGCCTGGAGGCCGGCGCCATGCTCGCCGTTCCGCTGCCCGAGGCCGAGGCGCGGGCCGTCCTGGGGAGCCAGCTCTCGCTCGCCGCGGTCAACGGACCCAATCTCTCGGTGGTGTCGGGTCCGGTTCCGGCCGTGGCGGCCGTGGAGCAGCAGCTCGCGGCCCGGGGCGTGGCGGTCCGCCGCCTCCCCACCACCCACGCCTTCCACTCGACCCTGATGGAGCCGATCCGCGACAAGGTGTCGGAGATGGCGAGCGGCCTGAAGCCGAAGGCGCCGTCGATCCCCTACCTCTCGAACGTGACCGGCACCTGGATGGCCGCGGACGAGGCCACCGACCCCGGCTACTGGGGCCGTCATCTCTGCCAGGCCGTGCGGTTCGGCCAGGCCCTTTCCGAGCTGCGCAACGACGCCAGCCGCGTTCTTCTGGAGGTCGGGCCGGGCCTGAGCCTCTCCACCCTGGCGCTCCAGACTGCGGCCGGACCGCAGGCGGCGGGCCAGGTCGTCCTCCCCACCCTGCGGCCGTCCTACGACCGCCAGCCGGATCTGGCCTACCTGCTGGGAAGCGTCGCGAAGCTCTGGCTCGCCGGCGTCCCCGTGGACCGGAACGGCTTCTTCCGGCACGAACGGCGACAGGAGCTGCCCCTATGAAGAAGAAACCCGACACGTCCGAGAACCCCGAAAACCCCGAGAAGCCCCAGAAGGCAACCTCCGAGAAGCCCGGGAAGACGGCTGCCGCCTCCCCCGCGCTTCCCGCAGCGACTCCGGAAGCGCCGCATCTCTCCTTCCTCGACCTCGGCGTCTCCGAGCCGATCGCGCGCGCCATCGCCGATCTGGGCTTCGAAGCGCCGACGCCGATCCAGGCGCGGGCCGTGCCGCTGCTGCTCGCCGGCCGCGACCTGATCGGCCAGGCGCAGACCGGCACGGGCAAGACCGCAGCCTTCGCCCTGCCGCTGCTCCAGAAGATCGATCCAACGCGCAGCGAGACCCAGGCGCTCGTCATGGCGCCGACGCGCGAGCTGGCCGTACAGGTGGCTGGCGGCATCCACGACCTCGCCAAGCACACCGGCCTGCGCGTGGTGCCGGTCTACGGCGGCCAGCCCATCGACCGCCAGTTCCGCGCCCTGCGCGGCGGCGCCCAGGTCGTGGTCGGCACGCCCGGCCGGCTGCTCGATCACCTGCGGCGCGGCTCCCTCACCCTCCAGAACGTCACCTTCTGCGTGCTCGACGAGGCCGACGAGATGCTCGCCCTCGGCTTCCTCGAAGACATGGAGACCATCCTCGCGGAGCTGCCGGAGGAGCGCCAGCTGGCTTTCTTCTCCGCCACCATGCCGCCGCGAATCGCCGAGCTGACCCGGCGCTTCCTGCGCAATCCGGCGACGGTCTCCATCGAGTCGAAGCGCCGCACGGTCGAGGCCACCAGCCAGGCCTACTACGAGGTGCCGCCGGGCAAGAAGCTCGAGGCGCTCGCGCGGGTGCTGGACATGGAGAGCCCCGGCCCGACCATCATCTTCTGCCGCACGCGCAAGGAGACCGGCGACCTGGCCGAGGCCCTGCGCCTGCGCGGCTACAGCGCCGAGCCCCTGCACGGCGATCTGGGACAGGCGGACCGCGACCGGGTGCTGAAGCGCTTCCGCGAAGGCCACGCCGATCTCCTGATCGCCACCGACGTGGCGGCGCGAGGCCTGGACATCGAGACCGTCACCCACGTCATCAACTACGACATCCCCTGGGACGTCGAGCAGTACATCCACCGCATCGGCCGCACCGGCCGGGCCGGCCGTACCGGCGACGCCCTGACCCTGGTCGAGCCGAAGGAGCGCCGCCAGCTCAAGGCGATCGAGCGCATGATCGGCGTGCCCATCCGTCCGGCGCGCATCCCCACCATGGCGGACATCACCACGCGCCGCCGCGAGACCTTCCGCGAGACCCTTCGCGAGGCCCTGGAGGAGGAGGATTACGAGGAGCAGACGAGCACGGTCGAGAGCCTCACGGGAGAGTTCGAGCCCGCCGCGATCGCCGCCGCCGCGCTCCAGATGCTCTGGAAGCTCCAGCACGGCGCGCCGGCCGCGGACGCCGCCGAGGAGTTCGCCGCCGAGCCGCCCGAGCCGGGCATGACGAAGATCTTCATCGGCCTCGGCCGCCAGCAGGGCCTGCGCCCCGGCGACCTGGTCGGCGCCATCGCCAACGAGGCCGGAATCCAGGGGCGCTCGATCGGCGCCGTCGACATCCTCGACCACACCGCCTTCGTGGAGGTGCCCAAGGCCGAGGCCAACAACGTGGTCCAGGCCCTGCGCCGCACCAAGCTGCGCGGCCGCAAGGTCAAGGTCCAGATCGCGAGACCCTTCGAAGAGAGATGGTGAGAGACCGACCCCCGGGGTGACGCCCCGGGGGTCGTTTCCTTCCTGGCAGGATCTTCTTACCGGAACGCAGCGACGGTGCCGCGGGTGTTGTTGAGCACCCGGGTGTTGTCGCTCTGGCTCGCGGTGCCCATGGGGGCGCCGTTGTAGAGCTTGTTCGGGTTCGACCAGTAGTTCAGGCGCGGGCAGCCGGCTGGGCAGTTGTACGCCATGATCGTGCGCCAGGACGGGCTGGTGGTCTTGCGGTAGCCGTGGCCGTAGGCGTACGGCGTGGTGGACGAGTCGGTGGCGGGGTCGTGGCGGGCCGACTGCAGGTGGCCGATCTCATGGCCGAACGAGTAGTAGCCCGTGGCGCAATCCCAGTGCGCGGTGGCGAAGGCGGTGCTGGCCGTCGAGCCGATGCTCGACGCGAGGCCGCAGGACGACGCGTTGTTGATCAGCAGCACGCCCACGTCGGCCGTGACCGAGTTGCGGGTCGTGTGGATCGAGTCCATGTAGCCGTCGGTCGTTCCGCGGTAGCGGCTCAGGTCGGTGCTGAAGCTGCTGCTCTCCGTGTAGGTGACCTGGGCCTTCGTGGCCAGGAACAGGTCGATCAGCACGCCGCTGTTCGTGTAGCCCTGGTTGGTCTCGGCGACCGCGAGGTCGATGAGGCTGCTGATGTTGCCCGCGGCCGAGGCGGCCGCCGGCGTGTAGTGGACCATGACCCGGATCGCCGTGTCCGCCTGCACCTGGAGCGGCTTGTTGGGCATCTTGACGACCGGCAGCTTGGCATAGGCGGCCGGGTGGTCCGGCGGCATGGCCTTCGAGTCGACGGCGACGACCGCGTGGGCGCCGGTGCTCAGGGGGCGGATCTTGTACCACTGGGTGTTGAAGTGAATGTTGCCGGTGATCGTGTTGCCGTCCTTGACCAGAAGCACCGAGTTGGCCGCGTCGAACTCGACCCGGTCGGCGCGGAACGGCACGGCCACGGTGCTGGCGTCGAGAATCACGCCGGACCAGACCAGGGTACCGCTCTCCGAGACATAGGAATCAATGCGATGCACGGCGAGGTCGAGTCCCTGGCCCAGGTTGAGCTGGAAGGACTCGGTGGTCCGCTTGAGCAGGTCCGCATTGGCGCGGAACAGCTCCAGGGTCGCGGTCGAGGGGTTGTCCCGGAGGGCCTGGAACGACGGATCCAGGCTCGCGGACTGGCCATGAACGGAAGAGACATCGAGGGGCGACAACAGATCCGCCGCGTGGGCCGACATGGCCACGAAGGCAGGCACTACCGCGACGGCGAGGGCACGCATCCAACGTGTTCTCATTCGCATCTCCTTGCAGGAATGGTGGAAAGAAACCCCCAGATGCTCCACAAGGCGGAGACTCTGGAGCTTGCTCTGCTTCCCATGGTGTCCGAGGGTCGGCAAAGCGAGCCGACCGGGAACAGGCTCAGCTGGGGACGAAGCCTTTGACGGCCCAGGCAAGAGCGGCGTACGACCGTGGGCCATCCGGCTCCCCGTCCAGGTATGCGGCCCGAACTGCATCCTTCAGCCTTGACCGCTCCGCCTGGCCGAGGCCTGCAACGTAGGAGGCAGCCGGCCCGTCCTGCCCTTCGTACGGCGCCCAGTAGTCGTCGAACGCGGTGAGCTCCATCCGAATGCCCAGCGTGGTCTCGACGACCTCCTCGAGACCCGCTTCACGCCACGCCTGAGCGAGCTCGCCCGGTTTCGTCATGGGCCGGGAGTAGTTCTGAGCACGACGTTCGTTCGCCTTCGGGTCCAGAGCCGCCGCGGTGTCGAAGAACATGCGGTTCGCCACGAAGCCGCCGCGCACATCCCACACCGTCGCAGCAACGACGCCGCCCGGTTTGACCACCCGACGCATCTCGGAGACCGCCCGGCCGGCCTGCGGCACGAAGTGCAGGACCAGCATCGAAAGGGCCCGATCGAAGGTGCGGTCGGCAAACTGAATCGCGCAGGCATCTCCGACCTCGAACACGACCCTGGAATCGCGGATGCTCCTCTTCGCGTGGTCGATGTACTCGGGAGCGAAGTCGATGGCGCGAACCTCGGCGGGGTTGGAACGAGCGACGATCGCCTGGGAAAGGCGGCCCGTTCCGCAGCCGACGTCGAGGATGCGCTCCCCATCCTGGCAGCCGGCAAAATCCAGAAAGGGCACGGCCAGCCGCCGGCTCCATCGCCCCATCACGAGCTCGTAGCCGTCGCCGTCAGAGGCTGTAAATGTCGAGGATGTATTCATCAGCAGACCTCAGGTTGGATCGAACGCTACTTCGCATCGACGAGGCCGAGCGTTCCCAACTCGGCGAGGATGTCTCGGACCTGGGCAGCGTGCCCCAGGACGTGGACGCGGACTCCTTGGGCGTATGCCTTCCAGTCCAGTTCCTCCGTCCACTGGACCGGCCGGACCTCTCCATCCTCTCCCTGCGCGTTCACCACCATCACCACCCGGGCGCGCGCTGGCCCGGGCGGACCTTCCGGCGCCTCGGCCAGCAGGGACGCGATGTCGCCATGGACCCCGGCAAGCTCGTCGACCAGGTCGTGCCAGTCCCGCTTCAGGACGTCCGGCCTCTGAAGGCTGGCGGGGATGGGGCTGCCCGTCGGGCTGACTCCACGGAGGAGGTTGGAGAGCTCAGCCATCGCCGGCCGGTGGCTGGCCACGAGGTGGTCCACGACCTCCTGCACGCACCAGCGGCCGGGCCGGGGACGCGTCCGGACCGAGCTCTCCGGGATGTCCCGGAGCTGCGCCGTCAGTTCCCGGAACGTCTCCTCCACCTTCCCGCGTACCTCAGCCGTCGGCGCCTCCGTGCCCTTGCGCCGCAGATAATCCCCGGCGCGGCTCTGTTCAGGGCTCAGGGCGCCGGATCGCCGTCTCAACGTCAAGGCAGCGACCAGCAGGAGGAAGGTCCACGGCGAAGCCGCCAGCAGGCTCGACAGCGCCATCATCGGTGCGCTGCCGAGAAGCCCGGCGACGATCCCTCTCGCCTGGAAGGCGAGCATGAGGAGCGCAAGCAGGGCGAGCCCCGCAACCAGACGCTGCCCAGAACGGCCGATAGGACGGATGCGGAAGAGTGCCACGAAGGAGCCGATCGAGGCGAGGAAGTAGACTCCTTGAAGGACAAGACTGAGAGGCGTCGCCTCGGTTGGAGTTGGAAGCGAGAACGCCAACACAAGTGCCATGAATCCAGCACAGGCGAGCAACAAACGGCTGACGACGACCCGCATCCCTCTTCCTCCGTAACAGGACTCTGAGCCCACTCTGACAGAGATCCAGGCGCTTGAACAGCTGACGCAATCGAGGGGAGAGTACGGCCGGCTGACCTACGCGTCCGAGGAAAGTTCGTCCCGACTCCCCTACCCTGCTGGGAACACCTGGATTCTGAGCTGTACCGGGCTCGGGTCGCTGACCTGATCAAGGGCATCGCGACCGACTCCAAAGCAGCGCGGTTGGACGAAGAAGTAAGCTCGCTACGCTTGAAGCGACCGCTTCCATTCGGCCAGTGCGATTGCGGTCGAGCTCTCAAGCCACTCAGCGAAGCGTTGTTTGATGCTTTCATAGGGCTCGACATAATTAAACTGAAAGAGGTCGGCCGCAGCTGGATGCAAGCTCACCGGCTCCGTTCCTCCATCCTCACGCGAAGCCTTGACGTAGGTAAATGCAGAGGCAACGAGGATTCCGGTGTCTCCAGGGCCGTAGCCGTGGAAGCTAACCACATAGTCGAGCTCTTGCTCTGTGGCGAGCGTGACTCGAACCCACGAACGGTGTTGCTCAAAGTTCGCATAGTAATCAAAGTGTTTTGCCGTATCGACGATCTGCTTTTGAAAATAGTGTCGTTGTGCGGATGCGTTGTTCGCCCCATTTGTTCGAGCGCGGTACTTGTTGGGCCTCTGAGGCGGAGTTACGGCACGAAGCTGATCGTCAAGGGAGGCAACAAGTGAGCGGAATTCGGATTCAACGATGCCAAATAGTTCTTCTGCGTGATCGTAAACGACAGAGACTTTCTTTTTTTCGTTGCTGAATTTTGCCTTCAGCAGCTCCAGGGCTGAGACAATGATCTGATCCGCATACTTGCTCTGCTGCACTTGCTGTTCGATCCCGAGAGCCTTGAGGATTGCCTCCTTCTGTCGACGGGCGAAGAAATTGACCAACGGAGCGAGATCGCTGTCGTCGGCGGCCTCTAGTGCGCCGATATACTCCTTGCGATCTGATTCCCTTACAACGAGCGGGAACAGTCCCTCTCTCAGAAAGACCAGCGAAGCCAGTGCCCGGGCCACTCGCCCATTGCCGTCTTGGAACGGGTGAATCTGCGTGAATCGGTGGTGCAGCCACGCCGACTTCACTTCAGGAGCGTATGAGTCGTCCGCTTCTCGATAGATGAGAATCAAGTTCTCCATTTCCTCCTTCGTCAATTCCGGAGGGCAGTACGAATGCACGATTCCATCGGGCCTTCTTGGGTTGTTCGGAAGAGTTTTATACTCGCCCTTCGCCAATGAGACCTGGATCAAGTCACCCGATTCAGTGACTGCCTCTGTATAGTCCTGATGCGCTGTGAATTGTGCCTGTAGCCCACGAATGAAATATTCAGACAGCGGCTCTTCACCTTTGGTATAGCTGAAGAGTCCCTCAACGATCCCAAGATGGTCATTGATCAGTGACTGAATGTGCTCAGCGTCACGTTGAGAGACTCCACCGCGATGAGAAATGATCGACGACTCGATGCCTTGCTCGATCAGGATCTCGGTGACACCACGATCCCAAGTGTAAAGGCGCTCGATGATCCCTGTCTCGATTGCCCATTCGCGTTGGAGCTTCTTGATGAATTCCTTGTATGCCCCATCTCCCTCAAGCGCGGTCCTTCTTTCCTGCCATACGGAAGTCAGCGCCCTGAGTTCCGGCTCATGCGCGTGAACGGAGGGAAATGGTTGAATGCGCTGGTAGTTCATGTCGCTAAGTATAATACTACAAGTACCTTAAGGATCCTGAAGGACACCCCACGGGTGAGGCAGAGGAGCCATGAAGCTGGCGGAGGATGGCAGGGACGAATGGACGAGGCGCTCAAGGAATGGATGGCGACGCATCGCACGGCATGATCGCCCGGATGAGGTGGGGCAGACGACGACGCCCCGTCTGCTAGTTTTGCTCGTGGTATCCCATGGGATACAGTGGAGCCGTGATCGAGGTTCGGCAGACCGAAACCTATGCGACCTGATGCGAAAGCGCTGGAGTTGGCGCAGGAGCTCTAGGAGCCTGTCGCCTTACCCGGGGACTGAGCGGGAGCTCAGCCCCCGGGCTGGTTGAGAGTTGTAGTTGGAGAGGAGTGGCTCGTTTTCGGACGTTCTGGAGCCCTAGAAGCTCAAGAGGAGCCAGTGGTCATGCC
>JANMTS010000034.1:0-22358 GCA_031390755.1 Holophagales bacterium | reverse complement strand
CCTTGTGGCCGCCCTTGCTCGCGACAGGACGAATTCCCGTCCCCGCCCAGGGCGGCCACAAGGGCCGCCCCTACAGATTGAACCGCGCCCCACCTGTCACGCCGCTGCCACGCCAGCGGAACTCCTCCGCCGAACCCGCGCCATACCCTCTCTCCGGTTTCGATCCGTATCCAAGGCCATTCTTTCGCAGCCCGAGGAGAGAGCATGAGCATGAACCTGAAGACCACCCTGATCGCGCTGGGCCTCGCCGTCGTCCTGACCGACGCGGCCCTGGCCAAGGGCATCGTCCTGACGAAGGTCGGCACCTATGCCACCGGACTGTTCGCCGAGGGCGGCGCCGAGATCGTCGCCCACGATCCCGCTACGCAGCGGCTGTTCCTGATCAAGGCCGTGGCCGCCGAGGTGGACGTCCTCGACATCCGCGAGCCCTGGGCGCCGCGCAAGGTCGCGACGATCGACCTCTCGCCGTACGGCGGCGGCGTCAACAGCGTCGCCGTCCACGGCGGCGTGGTGGCGATGGCGGTCGAGGCGGAGGACAAGCAGGCCGCGGGCAAGGTCGTGTTCGCGACCACCGGCGGCACGATCCTCTCCTCGGTGACCGTCGGCTCCCTGCCCGACATGGTGACGTTCAGCCCCGACGGCTCGTGGGTCCTCACCGCCAACGAGGGCGAGCCGAAGGACTACTGCGCGGCCGGGCTCGCCAACGATCCGGAGGGCTCGGTGAGCATCATCGACGTCCGCGGTCTTTTCGGGGACAATTCGGCCGGTGTCACGCAGGCCGACGTCCGCAACGCCGGCTTCGCGGCCTTCAACGGCGCCGCGCTTCCGGCCGGCGTCCGGGTCTTCGGTCCGAACGCGACCACGGCCCAGGATCTGGAACCGGAGTACATCGCCGTCTCCGCCGATTCGAAGACCGCCTGGGTCACCCTCCAGGAGAACAACGCCCTGGGTGTGATCGACATCGCCACGGCGACCGTCAAGGCCCTCGTTCCGCTGGGCACGAAGGACCACTCTCTGGCGCGCAACAGCTTCGACGCCAGCGACCGGGACGGCGGACCGCGCATCGTCCCCCATCCGGTGAAGGGCCTCTATCAGCCGGATGGTCTGGCTTCGTTCTACAGCGCCTCGGGCGAGTATCTGGTGATGGCCAACGAGGGCGACGCCCGGGACTACGACTGCTACGGTGAGGAAGCGCGCATCGGGGACCTGGAGCTCGACCCCTCCCACTTCTCCGGAGCCGAAGCCCTCCAGGACAACGCCGAACTCGGCCGCCTGCGTACCACCACGGCCGGCGGCGACGAGGACGGCGACGGCGACCACGACGAGATCTTCACCTACGGCGCGCGGTCGATCTCGATCCGCGACACGGCCGGCGAGCTGGTCTGGGACAGCGGCAACGAGATCGAGCTGATCCTCTCGGCCACCCTGCCCGATTTCTTCAACCTGACCCACGACGACAACGACAGCTTCGACTCCCGCAGCGACGACAAGGGTCCGGAGCCCGAGGGCGTGACGGTGGGCCTCTTCCGCGGGCGCCTCTACGCCTTCGCCGGTCTGGAGAGGATGGGCGGAGTCGTCGTGTACGACGTGACGGACCCGAAGGCGCCGTTCTTCGTCCAGTATGTCAATCCGCGGAACTTCGGCGGCGACGCCGAGGCCGGAACGGCCGGAGACCTGGGACCGGAGGGCTTGATCTACATCCCCGTGGACAAGAGCCCGATCGGCCGCGCGCTTCTCGTGGTCGCCAACGAGATCAGCGGCACCGTGGCGTTCTACACGGTGAAGCCCCGCCCGTGAAGTGAGATCCCTGAGCCTGGGGCAGTATCGGCAATGCCGGCACCGCGCCGGCATATGACCCCAGGCTCAGCGGCGCGTCAGTCCCATCAGCCAGTGCGCCAGGCCCGCAAAGCCGGCGACCATCAGGATCAGCCCCAGCACCACGAAGATGCGGCTGCCCTCGACCCCGGCGATCCAGGCGACGTAGGCCGGACCGGCGGCGAGGCCGAGGAACAGGCTGATGCGCGAGACCCAGCTCAGGCGCGGCGCAGGAGATGCCGGCTCGGGGGTTTCGACAGGGGGCGGAACGGGCTCGTTCATGTCAGCCTTCGTCCTGGCTTTTCTCTTGGAAGGTGGCGGCGAGGATGCCCGCGGCGCCGGCCGGATGGAGGACCGGGGATTCCGACTCCCGCGTCACCACCAGCCTCAGGATCGGACGCCCCTCCTCAATGTACTTCGCCTCGTAGTTGGTGCGCGGCCCCTCGTCCCAGACCCGGTCCCGGCGCTCGACGCGGATGCCCGGGTAGCCGTCCAGGATGTCGCTGACGATCGCGCCGTAGTCCAGGAAGTCGGTGGCGAAGTACAGATGGCCGCCGGGCTTCACCAGGCCGAGGACCAGGTCCACGGTCTGCGGGTCGAACAGCCGGCGCTTGTGGTGGCGGCTCTTGGGCCAGGGATCGGGAAAGTAGACGTGGACCGCCGCCCCGAACGCCGGAGGCAGCACCGCCGAGAGCAGGTAGAGCGCCTCGCCCCGCACCGCCACCCAGTTGCGCAGGCCGCGGCGCCGGGCGCGCTCGACAAAGTGCGCCCAATACTCCCCCGCCACCTCGACGCCCAGAAAGCGGCCGTCCGGCTCCGTCTCGCACCGATGAACGAGGTAGCGGCCCTTGCCGAAGCCGATCTCGATCTCCCACTCCCGGTCTCCCGGAACCAGTTGATCCAACGGCAACGGCACTCCAAGCTCGGCCAGGCCCTGCTCGCCGGCCGCCGTGGCGATCCGAAGGGGATGGATCAAAGGAGATCCTCCCGCTTTCGCGACGCCAGCTCCTGGACGAGCCGCTTGACCTCCTGGGAGCGCTCCTTGGGCATCACGAGCACGCTGTCGCCGGTGCGCACCACGACCAGGCCGCGGACCCCGAGCACGGCGATCATCCCCTCGTCCGCGAAGAGCAGGTTGTCGTCCGCGTCCAGCGCCAGGACATCGCCGCGGGAGGCATTACCATGTGAGACACCGCGCTCGTCCTTCTCCAGCACCTCGTCGAGCGCCGCCCACGACCCGAGGTCGCTCCAGCCGCAGTCGAGCGGCAGCGTGGAAATCGCGTCGAGCTTCTCCATCACGGCGTAGTCGATCGAGTCGGCGGGCAGGCGCGGATACAGCTCGCCGACCCGATCCGGAGCCGCGGCAATCTCCTCGAGGCCCTGCGACAGCTCGGGCTGGAGGCGGGCCAGGACATCCAGGAACGTGGTGCCGCGGAACAGGAAGATGCCGGCGTTCCAGAGATGGCTCCCCGAGGCGACGTAGCGCTCGGCCGCGGCGAGGTCGGGCTTCTCCACGAAGCGCTTCAGCTTGCGGACGCCGTCCTCGTCGGTCCCCTCTTCCATCTCCAGATAGCCGTAGCCGGTCTCCGGCCAGCGCGGCGTGACGCCGAGCGTCATCACCCGATCCTTGCGCTTCACGGCGCGGACGGCGCGGGCGAGCGTGTCGCGGAACGCGGCGGGATCGCCGATGCGGTGGTCCGAAGGGAGGACGACCACGACGTCGCGGCGCACCTCCTCGGGCATGGAGCGGATGGACCAGCCGATGGCCGGAGCGGTGTTGCGGCCCTCGGGCTCCATCAGGATCTGGTGGGCCGGAACCTCGGGAAGCTCGCGGCGCACGTCGTCGGCCAGCGCCTCGGTGGTACACACCCAGACCGACCCGGGCTCGACGAGAGGGCGGAGGCGCTCGACGGACTCGCGCAGGAGCGAGCGCTCGCCCTCCAGCGCGAGAAGCTGCTTGGGGCGGCGCTTGCGGGACAGCGGCCAGAACCGCGTCCCGCTCCCGCCGGCCAGGATCAGGGCCTGCATCGCGGCTATGAGGATTCCTCCCCAAGCTCCATGCCCATCACGTGATAGCCGGCGTCCACATAGATGGTCTCGCCGGTGATGCCGCTGGAGAGGGGAGAGAGGAGGAAGAGGCCGAGGTTGCCGACCTCCTCGTGCGTGACGTTGCGTCCGAGGGGGGCGATGCCCGCGACCTTGTTGTACATCTTCATGAAGCCCGGGATGCTGCGCGCCGCGACCGTGCGCACGGGGCCGGCGGAGACGGCGTTGACCCGCACCTGCTTCTTGCCCATCTCGTAGGCCAGGTAGCGGACGCTCGCCTCCAGCGCGCTCTTGGCGATGCCCATGACGTTGTACTTGGGCACCACCTTCTCGGAAGCGTAGTAGGTCAGGGTGACGATCGAGGCGCCCTCGTTGAGCAGCGGCTCGGCGTGCCGCGCCACGGCGACCAGCGAGTAGGCCGAGATGTCGAGCGCGGTGACCCAGTCCTCGCGCGTGGTGTCGATGTAGCGTCCGTCCATGGCCGCGCGCGGCGCGAAGCCGATGGAGTGGACCACGAAGTCGAGCCCGCCCCACGCCTGCCTGAGGTCGCCGAACGTGGCTTCGAGGTCTTCCTCGCGGGTGAAGTCGCACTGGGAGAGCCGGGTGCCCGGCATGTCGCGGGTGAGCTTCTCGAGGTCTTCCTTGAGGCGCTCGCCCTGATAGCTGAACGCCAGCTCCGCCCCGGCGGCGCCGAGCCGCTCCGCGATCGCCCAGCCGAGGCTGCGGCCATTGGCAACCCCCATCACGAGCCCACGCTTGCCCTTCAAGTCGATTTCGATCATGGCCGCGTATCTTATCCGATGCCGCGGGGCGGGGATGGGCTATATTGATTTCATGACGAGACTGGAGGCGGCAGGACGGCTTCTGTCGGAGATGAATCGGGCCGAGAAAGCGCAAATCCTTCAGTGGGTGGTGAAGGATCTGGGCGATGCCTTTCCGGGGATCGAGAGCCGCCCCGATGTCTGCGGAGGAGAGCCCTGCATCGTCCGGACGCGTATCCCCGTCTGGATTCTGATCCAGGCGCGCAGGCTGGGGACGAGCGAGGCGGATCTACTTCGTGCCTACCCCACTCTCCGCGCCGAGGATCTCGCCAACGCCTGGGCCTACGAGCGGGCGCATCCCGAGGACATCGAGCGCCAGATCCGCGAAAACGAGGCGGCCTGAATCGATGGCCCGCCTCTACACGAACGAGAACTTTCCCCTTCCCGTCGTGGAGGCACTCCGCCAACTGGGCCACGATGTGCTGACCGTCCAGGAGGCCGGCAATGCGGGTCAGGCCATTCCCGACGAAGAGGTGCTCGCCTTCGCCCGGAGCCATCAGCGGGCTCTCGTCACCCTGAACCGGAAGCACTTCCTCCGCCTCCATCAGCAACTGCCCGATCACGAGGGCATCGTCGTCTGCACCTTTGATCCGGACTTCCCAGGACAGGCCTCCCGCCTTCACCAGGCTCTCCAGGGGCAGGAGCCACTCGCCCGCAAGGTCATCCGGGTCAACCGCCCGGGGCCTTCCTGACGCTGCCCCGCAACCCGTGCGCTATATTGAATCGATGCGCACCTTCCTCCTGACCTTCGCCTGTCTTCTCCTCCTTGCGGGCTGTTCCGCACCCGCGCCGGCCCAGCCCCAGACGCCTCCCACCGCTCCCGCGGAGACGGCGCCTGCCCCCTCCCCCGAGCCGGGGCAGGTCGACATCCGGGGCCGGGTGATCCAGGCCCGCCGCAACAGCCAGGGCGAGCCGCCGGTGGGAACCGTTCAGGTCGAGGGACCGATCGAGGCCGGTACGCGGTACGACAAGGCCGTCATCCACGTCGGCCACACCACGAAGATCTTTCTCGGCAAGGAGAGGAAGCCCGCCTCCTTCAGCTTCCTTCACATGGGCGACCTCATTGAGGTGACGTTCACCGGCCCCGTGGCCGAGTCGTATCCCGTGAAGGCGGAGGCGGCGAGGATCGTGATCCTGGAGCACGTTCCGTAGGGCGAGCCGCGGGGTCACGCGTAGAGACGCCCCAGTCCGTCACCCGAAACCTCACCGGGTCAGAAACTTCGGGGCGTCTCATCCTCTCCGTCACCACGCACCTTTCGGACCTGCGATGCGAAAGGTGCGCTCACCGTATGGGCGTGTAGCCGGCCGCATCCATGTCTGGGGCGTTGAGACGCCCCGACGTTTCGGGACCCGGTGAGGTTTCGGGTCAAGGACTGGGGACGTCTCTACACCGATCGCGATCTCCGGCTGTGCCTCCCTCCCCTTGGGCGCGCTCATCGAATTTCAGCACGCGAATCGCGTCACGGCGCCCCTTTCTTCCTTGTCACCACTCCATGCGCCCTCCTCACCGCCTCGAACACTCCAGATTTCTGCTGCGAATCGACCTCTACTTGCGCCTAACTCCGGCCGATTCGCGCGCAACTCGTCGAGCTCGCGGCAAAACTATCTCCAACTTGCGCCTGACTACACGCAGTTGCGCGCGACTCCCGGGAAGTTAGACGCAACACGCAAGTGAGTCGCGCCGGCAAACTTGTTAGTCGCGCGCAACTTCTTGTTTGTCGCTGCGGATAACGAGGTTGAGCGCGCGACTAACAGGAAGGTGCGCGCGAAACACGAGGTAGTCGCGATCAAGTCTGAGAGTTTGGGGGCCTGTAGGCGGCTCGCGCCAAAGAATTCGGGAAGGCGTTGCACCTAACCGCGGCGGCCTCTGTGTTTGAAGCTCTCAATGTCATCCGGTTGGAACAAGCCAGAGGGCAACTTGCTTCGGAGCGCCCTCACTCGTACCAGGCGTTCGCTTGGCGACACTGGCTGTGGTCCCAATGCCAATTCCAGACAGGCGATCGCCTCGCTTTCCAGGCTTCTCCCATGGGCTTCGGCAGACGCTTTCAAGCGACTGTAGACTTCTGGGGGAACGTTTCTAAGGATCAGAGTTGGCATGTAGGACCAGTCTGCCTCGGTCTTGGTGCACCGTCAAGCCGTCGCCCCCGTTGCGCGCAAGTGACGGTTTGGCCGCGACCTTTTCCGCATCCTTGAGGGATGGCGAGCTCACCCATGGACGCCGAAACCGCCGAACGCCTCTTCGAGGCCTACCGTGCCGGACTGCTGTTCCGGGACCCGGAGCACGTGCGGCCGCCCAAGCCCAACTTCTACCGGCTGCTGATGGACGACGTGCTCGGGAGGCTTCCCCTGCGCGAGCGGCTGATCTTCCGGAAGTCCTACCGCGCCAGCCGGCAGGGGCTGGCGTTCGCCCGGCAGAAGGATCTCGGCGCCGCGGCGGACTGCTTCGCGGCCAGCCGCTCGGTGCTCGACGGGGACGGGACCGGCGAGGCGACCCGGCTGCTCTCCTTATCGTTCCTGGAAGCGGCGCTGGCCTTCTTCGAGGCCCAGCGGGGGCGGCTCGACGAGGCCCGCGCCCGCGTGTCGGCGACGCTCGATTGCGACCTGGAGCTGGAGACGGAGCACGGATTCGAGTGCCTGGAGCTTCACCGCGTCCAGGCCGCGGACAATCTCATGAGGATCGAGCTGCGGGCCGGCGAGACCGAACGCGGGCTGGTCCTGGCAGGATCGGTCGTGGCTTACGCCGATGGACAGGCCGACTCCCTCCCCCTCCACCACGGCTGGCGGCCCGACCTGATGCGGAAGATCCCGATGTCGCTGCGGCGCGGCGCGATGGCGCAGATCGTCAACCAGCTGGCCTTCGCCTTCCCGGAGCACCCCGGCCCCGAGGTGTGGGGCACTCTCCTGGCCGCTCTCGGCCCTCTCGGATCACCGACGATCCACCCACGGGCGCGGCAGTGGATTCTCGCCCGGGACGCCCGGGCTCGCGGCGACGAGGACCGATATCTGGGGCTGCTGCTGGAGTTTCTACCTGGGGGCCGCAGCTTTTTCCCGGCAGCCTGGTTCGCCGCCGTCCTCGATCTCGCCGCGTACTGCGGAGAGCTCGGCACCGGCGACGGCGATCTCGTGCGCCGGGCCATCCTGCGGGACGTGAAGCACTGGCCGGATCTGCCGGGGCCGTTCCGCGCCCTCGCGACGCGGCGGCGACCGGGCAGGGAGAGAACCTACCCCCGCTTCGCCTCCAGCTCCGCCCAGCGGGCGTAGAGGCGCTCGACCTCCTTGCGCGCCGTCTCCAGCTCCGCGCAGCGGGCCTGGAGCTTCGCCGAGTCGGTGGCGACGACGGGATCCTCCACCGCCTTCTGCGCAGCGGCGAGCGCGTCCTCGGCTCCCAGGATCTTCGCCTCCATCTGCTCCCACTCCTGCTTGTCCTTGTAGGAGAGCTTCCTGGTCTTGTCGTCCTTCCCCGCCGGCTTCGGGGGCGAGGCCTGGGGCCGGGAGGCGGACTTCGACGAGGACTGGGAGTCGGAGCGGCGCTGCTCCCACTGGGCGTAGTCCGCGTAGTACTGGGCGCCGCCCTCACCGTCCAGGGCCAGGACCACCGACGAGACCGCCTCCAGGAGATACCGGTCGTGGGTCACCAGGACGAGGGCGCCGGGGAACTCCAGCAGGCTCTCCTCCAGGACTTCGAGCGTCGGGATGTCCAGGTCGTTCGTGGGCTCGTCGAGGATCAGCAGGTCGGCCGGCCGGAGCATGAGCCGGGCGATCAGGATGCGCGCCTGCTCGCCGCCCGAGAGGCGCGAGACCGGCGTGTCGAGCTGCTCCGAGCGGAACAGGAAGCGCTTCGCCCAGGCCGCCACGTGGATCGTCCGGTCCTGGTAGAGCACGGAGTCGCCGTCCGGCGCCAGGGCGCGGCGCAGGGTGAGCGAGCGGTCCAGCGTCTCGCGGCTCTGCTCGAAACGGACGACCTTCAGCCACTCAGCCCGGTCGATCGTGCCGGCGTCCGGCTCCAGCGAGCCGTCGAGCAGCGAGAGCAGCGTGGTCTTGCCGCTGCCGTTCGGTCCGAGCAGGCCGAGCCGCACGCCGGGCGTGAGCTTCACGTCGAGCCCGGAGAGGATCTTCCGCCCTTCGAACGACTTGGCGATCCCCTCGGCCACGAGGAGCTTCTTCGTCTTGCGGTCCGAGGCGTTGAAGTCGAGGCCCACCCGCGCGGTCGCGGTCACCCCGGTGCGCTCCTTGACCTCCTTGAGCTCGTCGATGAGCCGCTCGGCCTCGTTGATGCGGCCCTTGGCCTTGGTGGTGCGGGCCTTGGCGCCGCGCTGGAGCCACTCCACCTCGCGCCGCACGCGGTTCGCGAGCGAGGCCTGGTACTCGGCCTGGTTGCGCAGCACCTCGTCGCGCTTCACCAGGAAGTCGCTGTACTTGCCGGGGGCCTGGAAGAGCCCGTCGGGATAGCGCTGGTCGATCTCCAGCATCCGGGTCGCCACGTGCTCCAGGAACCACCGGTCGTGGCTGACCACGACATAGGCGCCGCGCGGCTCGTTCTTGAGGATCTCCTCCAGCCAGAGGATGCCTTCGACATCGAGATGGTTCGTGGGCTCGTCGAGGAGCAGGACGTCCGGCTCCCGGACCAGCTCGCGCGAGATCGCGAGGCGCTTGCGCCAGCCGCCGGAGAGGATCTCCACGGCCTGGCCGGGATCGTTGAAGCCGGCGCGGCCGAGCGTGATGGCGACGCGCATGGACTTCTCGAAGTCCTCGGCGGTGTCGTCGGCGAGCGCTTCGGTGAGCGCCTCCTCGACGGTGAGGCCCGGAGGGAAGACGGGATCCTGGGGGACGTAGCCGAGGCGCGTGCCGCGGCGCAGGGCGCGGACACCCGAGTCCGCCTCCTCGATCCCGGCCAGGATGCGCAGAAACGTGGACTTACCGGAGCCGTTCGGGCCGATCAGCCCGACGCGGTCGCCCTCGGAAAGTCCGAACGACAGCCCCTCGAAGAGAGGCCGGGCTCCAAACGTCTTGGTGATGGACTCGCAGGTCAATACGGATGCAGGCGGCATGGCCTGGGCATTGTAGGGGCGGCGGGGGTCCGGCGCCAGGGGCCGGTGAAACGTTCCGGACGTTCCAGACACGATAGAATCAAGGAAACCCCGAAGATTGGCCCGAAGCGAGGATCTGCTCCGAGGCCTGACCTGTGGCCCATGATTGGAGGACGATCCATGTTTGCGACCGCACCGGTTCTCGTCCTGAAGAGGACGGTCATCATTCGCGTCGTGCTGTGCCTGTTCCTGGCCCCCGTGATCCTGGGCTTCGCGTGGGGCGCCTACGCCGCGCTCGAGGAGCCGGCCGATACCACCGGCGCGGCCATCAGCGCCGTCCTGTGTCTGATCACCGCCGCCCTCTTCTGGTTCTTCTTCGCGCGCGAATCGAACCGCCGCACGACCCTGTACGAGGACGGGATCGCGCAGACCCGGGGCTCGAAGACGACCGAGCTGCGCTGGAACGAAGTGACCGAGATCTGGTTCCGCGCGGTCAAGGTCCAGGTCGGCGGGCTGATCGGCGCCGCCGTGGGCGCCGCGGTCGAGGCGTACGGCGCGAACAAGGGGAAGCCCCTCGACGACCGGGCCGCGAGCATCACGATCCGGATTCTGGGGCATCGGGGCACGAAGGTCGTGATCAACTCCAACGACAAGGGCGTGATGAAGGCCTTCGAGATGCTCAGCTCCCGGGTCAACCCGCGGCTCGTCGAGGCCGTGGTGCGGCGCGTCCGGCAGGGTGAGACCGTGTCGTTCGGGAAGATGTCGCTCTCGCTGCGCGGCGTCGCCTACGGCCGCAAGGACCCCATGGCCTTCCAGGACATCGGCAAGCTGTCCATCGAGAAGGGCCGTCTCGTCCTCAAGAAGAAGGGAGCCTGGCTGGCGGCGCAGGCGGTGCCGGTCCAGAACATCCCTAACCTCTTCGTGTTGACCGAAGCCTACGCCCAGGTCGCCGACGGAGCGGTCGACCGTTCAGCGCTGCAGGCGGGCAGGAACCTCGCAAGCCGGTCGATGATGGTCTAGGTCCGGAGGAGAGGATCAGTGGACCCCGTCCGGCCGGGTTGTCCGCAGCCGATCGGATGGCCCGCTCGTCGAAGAGAAACCAGGCTTCCTGCATCCGCACCGGAACCACACAGACCGCTGTCTGGCCGGCCAGCCCATGCAGGTGCTGCCGGATCTCGGCCACTCTCTCCTTCCTGTCTTCGCTCTCCGCATCGCGGTGTACGAAAAGGAGATCACAGGGGTAGAGATCGAGGGCGGCCTGGATCCTCTGCGGCAACGCTTTCGGCGGTCGGCGCAGGCTGGAAAATGCTTCGAAGGTCGGATGCCCTCCCGCCCTCACTTCGGACAGAAAGCGCCGCTTCCATCAAAGGCATCTCGGCAAGGGCGCTCAGAAATGTGATGGCGTCAAACAGGTTGGACTTACCGGCGCCGTTCGCGCCGGCGATGCAGGTAAACGGCCCGAAGGACACGTCGACGTCGACGAGGTTCTTGAATCCGTTGACTTTCAGGCGCGTCAGCATCGGTTTCCAAAACTAATGTAACACCTTCAGCGGGACGTGAGCGCCGCTTCGCGCCAAGCGATCTCGGACTCGATCTGCGCCACCAGGGCCGGCGGGGTGATGGATTCGCAGGTCAGTACGGATGCAGGCGGCATGGCCTGGGCATTGTAGGGGCGGCGGGGGTCCGGCGCCAGGGGTAGACTCAGGCGGAGGGCTTGGCGCGGAGGCGCTCGATCTCGTCTCTCAAGGCGCGCACCTGCTCTTCCTGAGCCAGCCGCGCGGCTCTCTCATCGGCGGCGATGGCTTCGGCCCGCTGGCGGAAGCGAACCTCCTCGGCGGCGATGGCTTCGGCCCGCTGGCGGGCGGAGGCCTCCCGCCGGAGGGCTGCGTCGAGCTCGTCGTTCCAGAGGAGAGGCTCGCCGTTGGCGGCGTCCACCAGCCGCAGGCGCTCTCCTTCGGGCCGGAAGAGAACGCCGGTCGTCCGGCTCTCGACGGAGCCGTCCACCGCGGCAGGGATCGGCTCGTACCGGCCGTCCGCAAGGCGATAACCCTGGAGGCGCGGCCTCAGATACTCGGAATAGGGATCAAAAAGAAAGTACTCCGCCGCTCCGATGCGCTCGTACACGCCCTTCTTCTTTCCGAGGTCTTCCCGGCGCGTGCTCCGGGACGTGACCTCCACGATCAGTGCAGGCGGCGTCTCGTGCCAGAGGAGATAGTTGGGCCGGCGCCACTTCGAAATGCCCTTCGCGAGCAGCACGTCGGGAGCCAGGGCAGCCGAGGGGTTTCCCTGCTCATAGCAGAGGAAGAGGTTGCCGCCGACCCAGACATCGGGCACACCAACGTAGCGCCTCTCCAGCGCTCCGATGGTGTCCTGCATCACTTCCCGGTGAAGAGTCGTCTCGGCCATGGGCTGGCCGTCGGAGGTGGGATATTCGATCTCTTCGAACGGCACCGCAACGGCGACGATGGCGGCCATGCATGCCCTCCTTTCCCGACGGTCGCGGCATCAGAGCACGAACGACCGCCGAAGCGCAACCCCGCACCCGGACCATGGTACCACGTGATATCACGTGGTACCACGTCCGGGGCAGCGGTCAGCGGGAGGCGCTCGCGGCGATCGCCGCTTCGCGCCAAGCGATCTCGGACTCGATCTGCCCGACCAGCGCCGGCGGCGCCGCGAGCAGACGGGAGAGCAGCGGCTTCGGCCGGTTGAACCGCTCCTCCTCCGGGCTCGCGGAGACGATGCGGCCGCCCGCGGCCCGCACCAGCGCTACGCCGGCCGCCACGTCCCACTCGTGCTTGGGGGTCAGCGTCCAGGTGGCGTCCACCAGGCCGGCGGCGACGAGGCCGAGCTTGTAGGCGACCGAGCCGGTCGGGCGCAGGAGGAAAGCGCCCTCCCGGTAGCCCTGCCACTCTCCCCGCCTCACCTCGCTGCGGCTGGCGGCCACCGTGGCCTCCGC
This sequence comes from Holophagales bacterium, assembly GCA_031390755.1. Classification (GTDB taxonomy): domain Bacteria; phylum Acidobacteriota; class Thermoanaerobaculia; order Multivoradales; family UBA5704; genus DATMER01. Next base: position 9,690 of record JANMTS010000034.1, on the reverse strand, counting down.
CAGCCGCTCGCGCGGGCTCACTCCGGCCGGCTTGCCGTTGAGCGTCACGCCCATCCCCTTCGCGCCGAGGATCGTCTCCCCCGTGGCCGGGTTGCAGATGCCGCCCGCCACGGGCTCGCCGTCCTCGACCAGGCCGATCGAGACCGACCACTCGGGGATGCCTTCCACGAACTCGCGGGTGCCGTCGAGCGGATCGACCACCCAGACCCGCCGCCGCTCCAGGCGCGACAGGTCGTCCGTGGTCTCCTCCGACAGCCAGCCCTCCCCCTCCGCCGGCAGCAGCCGGCGGAGCAGGGCGTCGACCTGGGTGTCGGCCTCCGTCACCGGATCGTCTCCCGACTTGCGGCGCGACGCGACCTCGCCCGGCGTGAACCGGGCGAGGATCACGAGCGCTTCCGCCAGGGCTCCGCGGATGCGCTCCAGGTCGGCCGCATAGTCGCTCACGACTACGGAGCTATCGCTCACGACTACGGAGCCATCGCTCATCGGGCACCCATGTTGGCGCCGACGTAGCCCTCGCGCTCCAGGTAGAGCAGGATCTCCTGGGCCGACTCCTCGGGCGACAGCTTCGAGGTGTCGATCACCACGTCCGCGTCCGCCGGCTCCTCGTAGGGGTCGGAGATGCCGGTGAACTCCTTGAGGATGCCGGCCCGCGCCTTGGCGTAGAGCCCCTTGCGGTCGCGCTCCTCGCAGGTCTCGATCGGCGTGGCCACGTGGACGAGCACGAAGCCGCCGCCGGGCTCGACCGCGGCCCGCACGTCCTTGCGCACCGCGTCGTAGGGCGCGATGGGCGCGCAGATCGCGATGCCGCCGTTCTTGGTGATCTCCGACGCGACGTAGCCGATGCGGCGGATGTTGATGTCGCGGTGCTCCTTGGAGAAGCTCAGCTCCGAGGACAGGTGCTTGCGCACCATGTCGCCGTCGAGCACGGTCACCGGCCGGCCGCCCATCTCCATGAACTTGACCAGCAGCGCGTTGGCGATCGTCGACTTGCCCGAGCCCGAGAGGCCGGTGAAGAAGACCGTGAAGCCCTGCCTGTGGCGCGGCGGGTGGGTGCGGCGCAGCTCCTCCGCGACCTCCGGGAAGCTGAACCAGGCCGGGATCTCGCGGCCCTCGTTCAGGCGGCGGCGCAGCTCCGTGCCCGAGATGTCCAGGGTGCGCGAGCCGGCCGGAACCTCGTCGGCGGGCATGTAGGTGTCGAGATCCTCGACGTAGGTGACCATCTGGAACGGCACCATCTTCACGCCCAGCTCGTCCTCGTGCGCGCTCAGCAGCTCCTGGGCGTCGTAGGGGCCGTAGAACGGCTTGCCCTGCGAGTCGTTGCCCGGGCCGGCGTGGTCGCGGCCGACGATGAAGTGGGTGCAGCCGTAGTTCTTGCGGATGATGGCGTGGAGCACGGCCTCGCGCGGACCGGCCATGCGCATGGCGAGCGGCAGCAGCGACAGCTTCGCGGTGTGCTGCGGGTAGCGGCCGAGCACAGCCTGGTAGCAGCGCACCCTGGTGTAATGATCGAGGTCGCCCGGCTTGGTCATGCCCACCGTGGGGTGGATCAGCAGGTTGGCCTGGGCCTCCTTGGCGGCGCGCATGGTCAGCTCGCAGTGCGCGCGGTGCATGGGGTTGCGGGTCTGGAAGGCCACCACCCGGCGCCAGCCCTCGCGGGTGAGCTCGGCGCGCAGCTCGGCCGGCGTGTGGCGGAGCTGGCGGAAATCGTAGTGGGCCGGAAGCTGGACGCCTTCGAGACGGCCGCCGACGCAGACCGGATTCATCTTCCGCAGCCCGGCGACGCCCGGATGGGTTCCGTCCGTGGTGCCGAAGGTCGCCGCGGCGCTGGTCTCGGGATCGAAATCCCACAGCTCCTCGACGTGGAGGACGGCGAGCATCACCCCTTCGGGGTCGCGCAGGGCGAGGACGCTCGCGCCCGGGGTCAGCTTGCCGGCCAGCTCGCGCGGGATGTCGAGCAGGATCGGGATGGTCCATAACGTGCCATCGGCAAGGCGCATGCGCTCGCAAACGGAGTCGTGGTCGGCCTTGCCCATGAAGCCCCGGAGGGGCGAGAAGCCGCCGTTGACGATCAGCTCGACGTCGCAGATCTGCCGCGGGGTCAGATCCCAGGACGGCCAGTCGCGGGACTCGGCCTTGATCTGGGCGGCGCGGGCGGAATCGACGAGCAGGTTGACCAGCTCGCCGCCATGGGGAGCGATCAGATGTCCGGACGTGGCTTCGGAGCCGCGGTCCGGGGTGTTGGGAGGCGTGGGAGGCGTGGGAGGCGTGGATGTCATCGCGTGGAATCCCTTATTGTGAATCGTAAATATCCGTGAAGAAGACAGGGACCGGCCTGAGCCGGTCCGGATGGTCCAGTGTCTGAAGGAGGGGACCAGAAAGAGAAGGTGCCTGCTAGGGCCTGGAAGGGGACGATTCAGGGTGCTCTGCGACGATGATGCCGAGCACACCGGCCGTGGCCAGGCCGGGCGGCAGCCAGGCGAGGCCGCACGGACCGCACTCCTCGTCGGAGCGCTTGACGCCCTGCGGGTCGATGCGGATCTTGAGGCCCGGGCAGAGGAATCCGATGACCTTCTTCTTGTACTGGCTGGAGACGGTCTCGCCGACGATCAGGTTCTCGGAGACGCCCTTCTCCTTGGCGTTGAGCTCGACCGGGCAGTTGTTGTCGCGGACCCGGGAGAACTTGACGTCCGACTGGCTGACCATCCTGTTGGAGGCGTCCACCACCGCGGCGTAGAGCTCGACCTCTTCGTTCCGGTCCTCCACACGCGGCAGAATCCCCCAGTACTTGCCTCCGGGCTCGACCTCCATCGGCGTCCAGTAGAACGCCGGCTGGCCCTTCCACCGGAAGTACAGGCGCGGAGACTGGCCGACCGCCGGGTCGGGAACGATGGATGCCCGGACCACGGCGTTCCCCTTGCGGGGGATGCACTCCGGCTGCACGAGCCCGATCACCTGAGCTTGGGCAGCCGCCCAGGTCAGAAAGAATCCGGCGGCTCCCGCGGCGAACAGATGGTGTGCTTTCATGGCAATTCTCCTTCGGCCTTCTTCCTTATTCTATCCGAGAATCTTCCGGGCGTAGCTGTCTACGAACGGGGTGCGCTGGAGATTCGGCAGGGAACGCTTCAGAATCTCCGCGGCCCTGGCCGCATCACCGGACTCGAACAGCGCCACGGACATGTAGAAGAGCAGCTCGGGCTGGTCGGCGGACGGCTCGCCTCCCCGCTGGAAGTAGCGGACCGCGTCCTCCCAGCGCGAGACGCGGTAGGCCGATTCCGCGGCCAGGTGCTGCGCCTCCGGCGAATCCGGGTGGGCGTCGGCCACGACCTTCGCCAGATCGAACGCCTCGCGCAGATCCTTGGTCTGCGACGCCTCGCCCAGCACCTTGCGCACCCGGACCATGCTGGCCCGCTCGTCCGCGGTCAGCGGGGCCGGAGTCGCCGACGCTGCCGGGGGCGGGGCTGGAGCCGTCGCGGCAGGAGGCGGAGCGGCTGGAGCCGGAGGCGTGGTCTGCCCGCGGCGGGAGCGGGCGGGAGATTGGGCCTTTCCCTTGCCGTCCGCGGTCTTTCCGTCCGCGGTCTTTCCATCAGTCTTTCCGTCCGCGGTCTTTCCATCAGCAGTAATCGCCGGCTTCGTTTCGGCCGGCTTGCGGTCCGCCAGCGCCCGGAACGCGGGGATCCCCCGCAGGGTCGCCGCCGGCACCCGGGCGATCAAACGCTTGTCGAGATCCGCCCGCTGCTCCACCGTCAGGTCCGACTGCGTGTAGCCCTGGAAGCGCTCCTCGACCTCGGACAGGCGGCGAAACGTCTCCGCAAATCCCTCGGGATCGTCGTTGCGGTCCTGGGCCATGGCGAGGCGGGCGAGGCAGCCGCCCAGGGCCGGGGCCTCGTCGAGCATCCCGAAGCAGGCGAGACGGAAGGCGCGGGTCGCCGCGCTGAAATCCCCGAGGTCGTACTGCTGGACGCCCTCCCTCAGGAGGCTCTGATAGAACGGATCGACCTCCGCCGCCGCCGGACCGGCCGGCAGCACGGTCAGAGCGGTGAGGGCAATGAGGGCGGCGGTGAGGACGATCCTGCTGCGAGTCCATTTCATGATCTGAGCACTCCAGGACGCTCCGGATAAGGGAGCGGCCGATTCTTGACGACGGCCCGCGGGTTGTCGGAAACCAGGCGCTTCGCCATCTCCACCCCCCAACGCGCGGCGACGGTCTGGTAGGCGCGCTGCAGTCCCGGCGGACGCCGCTGCACGCCGTGGCAATCGCTGGCGATGAAATGAACCAGCCCTGCGTCGAGCAGCGAGTTGACGGCGGCCATCGGACCGCGGCCGAAGTCGCCGGTCACGCTCATGCCGGTCACCTGCACCAGGGCGCCCAGCGAGACCAGCCGGCGGGTCAGCTCGACGTCCCCGGCGAGCCAGGGGATCAGCTCCGGATGCGCCAGGACCGGCCGCCAGCCCGCCACCGCCAGCTCGTGGACCAGCTGGCCGGCGTCGCCACCGTTGCCGTGACCCCCGTGATGATCGAGCTCGATCAACAGGTACTTCGAGCCCGCCAGGGGGAGCAGCCCGCCGCCGGGCAGCAGCTCCACCTCCGCCAGCAGCCCGGAGTCGACGTGGATCTCGCCTCCGACGAGCACCCGCGGCTCGGGCCCCACGGCGGCCTGGACCTTGCGCGCCAGCTTCTGGATCGCCTCCCGGTCGCTGTTCCACCAGACGCCGCGGCGCTGGTGCGGCGTGGCGACCAGGGCGCGGCATCCGTCGGCGGCGGCCATCCGGCACATCTCGACCGCCTCTTCCAGGGACTTCGCGCCGTCGTCGATCCCCGGCAGGACGTGCGTGTGCAGGTCGATCATCAGGCGCGGCCGTCAGGCAATCGTCAGGCGGTCGTCGGCGGTCGTCGGCGGTCGTCGGCGATCAATCAGGCGGCTGAGCCGGCCTTCGGCTCGACATCGGAGCCGCCGTAGGTCTCGTACGTCTGATAGCGCCGGCCCGCGTACCCGCCCTGCTTGAGCAGGTGTCGGTTGAGCACCACGCCCAGAACCTTCACGCCGGCCCGCTTGAGCCGGTCCAGGCAGGCGCGCGCCTCCTCGCGGGTCACCTTCCCGGCCCGCAGGCAGATCACCACGCCGTCCACCTGGTCGCCGACCAGGGTGGCGTCGGTCACCGGCAGCAGCGGCGGCGTGTCGATCACCACGAAGTCGAACCGCCCGCGCGCCAGGCGAATCAGCTCGCGCATCCGGTCGGAGGACAGCAGCTCGGACGGGTTGGGCGGGATCGGGCCCGACGGGATCACCTGGAGCTGCGGCACCGGCACGCGGCCCAGGATCGAGTCGAAGTCGGCGCCGCCGGTGAGATAGGTCACCAGCCCGGCCCGGTTGGAGATCTGGAAGACCTCGTGCAGCCGCGGCTTGCGCAGGTCGGCGTCGATGATCAGCACCCGCCGGCCGAGCTGCGCCATCACCACCGCCAGGTTGGTGGCGGTCGCGGACTTTCCTTCGCTGGCCACGGCCGAGGTCACGGCCACGACCTTCAATTCCCGGGCGCTCGCGAGCATCAGGGCCGTGCGCAGCGAACGGTAGGCCTCGGAGACGGCGAGCCGCGGCCCCTCGTGCGGCACCAGCTCGATGCGCGTCGCGGACTCGTTCTTCTTCTTCTCCAGCCAGCGGCGCGAGCCCTTCCCCTTGCCCAGACCGATGCCGTAGCCGTACCCCCCGTAGCCGCGGTAGCCGCCGTAGCCCGAGCCGGTGTCGTTGATGTCCGGGATGACCGCGAGCGTGGGCAGCCCCAGGAGGCGCTCCACCTGGTCGGCCGTCTTGACCGTGCGGTCGAGGTATTCGAGCAGCAGCACCAGGCCGGCGCCGAAGACCAGGCCGAACAGCAGGCCGCTCGACAGATCCTTCTTGAGGTTCGGGCTCGACGGCCCGCCCGGAGCGAGCGCGCGGTCCACGATGCGGACGTTCGACTCCCTCGTTCCTTGAAGCCGCGCCGTGACCTCGGTCTCCGACTGCGCCTTGAGCACGTCGTCCAGCAGGTTGCGCCGCGTCTCCACCTCCAGGCTCAGGTTGTGGTACTCGACCGAGGCCGACGTCTCGTCGAGCGCCTCGGTCTTGAGCCCGCGCATCTCCGCCTCCAGGGCCCTCTCCTGGCGCAGCGAGGTCTGGTACTCCCCATAGGCCGCCTGGCGGCCCTTGTCCGCCGATTCGGAGACGACCTTGGCGAGGTTCTTGCGCTCGGTTTCGAGCGCGGCCCTCATCTCGGCCATCTTCGGATAGTCCTCCTTGAAGGTCTGGAGGCCGATCTCGTACTCCCGCTCCAGCTCCAGCACCTTGCGCTTGCGGTCGGCGTAGAGACCGTCGGTCCCGTTCTCGGCGATCGACTCGCGCGGCGTGCTGGTCATCTCGCGGTAGCGCGCCTCGCGCTCGATGCGGTCGCGCAGGGCGTCGCTGTAGCTCTTGTTGATCGCCTCCAGGCGCTGGTTGAGCACGTTCGAGCCCGAGTCCAGCTCGACGATGTTGCTCGTCCGGCTCACGGCCTGGAGCTGCGACTCCTTGTCCTGGATCTCCTTCTTGAGGGTCTCGATCTGGGACGTGAGGAAGTTCGACGCGTTGCCGGCCGTGGTGGACCGGTTCTCGATGCCCCAGTCGATGAACGCCTCGGCGAAGCCGTTGACCACGCGCGCCGCGAAGTCGGGCGGGTACGTGGAGCGGTAGGTCAGGCTCACCAGCTGCGTCTGGCGGACCGGCTCGACGATGAGGCCGGCGCGCAGCCGGTTCGCGAGCTGGCCGACGACCGCGAGATCGGCCTCGGCGGTCGGCGCTCCATCGCCGCCGGTGGCGAGGGGCTTGCCGCCGGGATTGAAGATCGGATCCTCGGCGAGGCGCAGGTTGCGCACCACGCGCTCGGACAGGCCCCGGCTCTCCAGCAGCTTGTACTGGGTGGGGTAATACTCCATGTTCCACCAGTCCTCCAGCCAGGGAGTCTGGTTGCTGCCGATGAGCGGCGTCAGGGCGCGGCGCTCGATCTGGAGGACGGTGGTGGCCTGGTAGACCTTGTCCATGCTCGCGTAGTGGACCGACGCCACGGAGACGCCGATCACGCAGGTCGCCGCCAGCAGGATCCAGCGGCGGCGGACGATCTGGAGCCACTCGGAGAGGTTGAGCTCCGAGGTCTGCTCGCGGGGAGGCTCGGGCTCGACGGTCCCTTGACGGTCGAAAAGGCTCGCGCTCAAAAGAAGGACTCCTTCACCACGACGACGTCGCCTTCCCGCAGCGGGACGTCCGGCTCCTTGCCGGCCAGGATGCGCTTGTAGTCGACCTCGATCTCCCTGGGCTTGCCGGCCACGTCCTCGCGGCGGACCGTGATCTTGCGCGAGGCGCGGTCGGTGAGACCGCCGGCCCGGGCGATGGCCGCAAGCAGGGTGATGCGCTCGGTGCTCTTGAAGGTCAGCGCCCCGGGCTGGCTCACCTCGCCCAGGAAGTAGACCGTGACCTCCAGCGTGGCCGGGATGTTGATCAGGTCGTTGGGATAGATCGGAACGTTCACCCGCGTGTCCGCCCGCACCAGCAGGTCGTCCAGGTCGATCGCCACCTGGTCCGACAGGCCGTTCTCGGCGCGGCGGAGGATGTAGACCACCCGGCCGTGGTTCGCCAGCAGCCCGCCCGCGGCGGTGATCGCTTCGAGCAGCGTCCAGCGGCCGGCGAACTCCAGGGGGCCCGGGGTCTGCACGGCCCCGATCACCGAGATCGGCCGCGCCCGGAACTCGCGCACCTGGATCGACACGGAGGCCCGCTGGAGGATCTTGCGCTCCAGCTCCATCTTGAGCCGGGCCGCCAGCTCGGAGTCGGTGAGCCCGGCCGCCTGGATGTCCTGAAGATAGGGAAGGTTGATGGTGCCCTTTTCGGACACCCGCCGCTCCAGGTTCAGATCGGCAAGCTCGACGACGCGGATCTCGATCAGATCCTTCGGACCGATCCGGTAACCGGGGGAGGCGACAGGGGAAGCGCTGGCGGGGCCGGCTGGCGCGCCGCCCTGGGCCGTGCCCGGCGCCGCAAGGAGGAGCAGCGCTCCGAACAACACCCAAACGGCTCTACACATGACAGGAATTGTAACCCACTCCGCGCAACACGTCCAGCGCGGACCGGCAGGGCGCCGGCAGGAAGCCGGCAGGAGAGGAGCTGGCAGAGTCTACGCCTCCCGGGCTTTTTTCGCCAGGGTCTTGACCATTCCGACCATGCCCATGAGACCCATCGACTTCCCCATCGACAGCTCGTTGCCGAAAACGTTGTAGACGATGTCCTGCGGGACGGCGGCGACCTGCTCGAGCGGCTGCCCGGAGAGCGTGTCCCTCAGGATCACGGCCATGGCCTTGGCGGAGATGCCCTGCGGGTTCTCCACCGCGAAATGGAAGTCGAGGCGGCCGTCGGGCCGGCGCTCGGCCCACACGAACGCCTCGGATTCGCAGGCCGGAACGCGGTGATCCTCGGAGAACGGCCGCGTCGCGACCCGGGACGGCACGTCCTGGAAGCGCTCGGCGGTGTCGATGAGAAGCTGGATGCGGTCCGCCCGGTCCGGGACCAGGGAGAGCGCATCCAGGGTGTTCGCCAGCTTTTCGGGAATCTCGGGCATCGGGTCTCGGTGTCTCGTCGTGTGTCCGCCTGTCGATCGGGTCGCTCGTCAGCGCTCGATGGGAACCCCGACCAGGTTGCCCCACTCCGTCCAGCTGCCATCATAGTTGCGGACGGTCGGGTAGCCCAACAGGTGGGTGAGCACGAACCAGGTGTGGCTGCTGCGCTCGCCGATGCGGCAGTAGACCACCACATCGTCCTCCGGTTTCAGGCCGGCCTCGCCCTCGTAGAGACCGCGCAGCTCGTCGGCCGTCTTGAAGGTGCCGTCCTCCGGGTTGACCGCCCGCGCCCAGGGGATGTTGGCGGCGCCGGGGATGTGGCCGCCGCGCAGCGCGCCCTCGTTGGGATAGTCGGGCATGTGCATGCGCTTGCCCGAGTACTCGTCGGGGCTCCGGACGTCGATCAGCGGCTTCTTCGCCTCCACGTGTCCGAGCACCTGGTCTCGGAACGCCCGGACGCGGTTGTCGTCGCGCTCCGGCGCCGTGTAGCCGCTGGGGGTGTGGCTCGGCGCGTCCTTGGTCAGCGGCCGGCCCTCGTTCGCCCACTTGATGCGGCCGCCGTCCATGATCTTCGCCTTGTCGTGCCCGAACAGCCGGAACACCCAGAGCGCGTAGGTCGCCCACCAGTTGTTCTTGTCGCCGTAGAAGATGACGGTGGTGTCGGCGTCCGCGCCGATGCGGCGCATCAGCGCCTCGAAACCCTCGCGGCCCAGGTAGTCGCGCCGCAAGGGATCGTTCAGGTCGCGGGTCCAGTCGACCTCGACCGCGCCCGGCAGGTGGCCGCTGGAGTAGAGCAGCGGATCCTCGTTGGACTCGACGATGCGCACGCCCGGATCGTCCAGGTGCCCGGCCACCCAATCCGTCGAGACCAGGGACTCCGGGTGGCTGTAGCCACGGCTCTCGATGTCGCTCACGTCGGTATCTCCTTTTCTTTCTTGTCTTTCGCTTTTCAGCTCGCGCCGGAGCCTCTATTGTGACCAAAGATATCATCATCCCTCCGGCTCCCTCAACGCCGCCTTCGACAACCCTCGAAGGCCTCGCCCGAAGGCCTCGCGAAGGTGACGACGGCT
>JANMTS010000077.1:0-68640 GCA_031390755.1 Holophagales bacterium | reverse complement strand
CAGTCAAAAAGCTGCGCGCGCCTCTGATGACCGGGGGTGCCTCCGTGACAGCTCGGACCTCCCCGACTTTTTTATTCGACTGGGGCTCAGGCTTCGAACCGCTTCGCTTCGTCGTGGCGCGCAAGGAAGAGGTAGGCCAGGACGTTGCGGGCCAGCTCGGCCGTGGCCGCGTCGGTCTCCACGGCCTGCTGGAACAGCCGCAGCGCCTTCTGGGCCTCCAGGTGGACTCCCTTCGATTGAAAGACGCCGGTCAGCTCCAGGGTGAGCGCCTTGACCTCCCGCGTGTGGCCGGCAGCGAGGAGGAGACCGGATTCTTCCAGGAGGCACAGGGCTACGTCGAACGGGGCTCCGGCCGGTCTTCTTCCCGAACGCGATTCGCCTGCCGGCGGCTGAACGGCAGCTCGAAGGCGTGCGGGGCGGTCTCCCCGAGAGACGCGGTTCGCAATCGCCTCACCGCCGCGGTCAGGAACCGGCGATAGGCGCGGGACATCCGCCGCACGGCCTCCTCGACCGCGCTCAGCTCCTCGTCCGACAGATCCTCTGTCCGGTCGATCTCGTCGAGCGCCTCCAGACAGGAGGCCACGGCCGTCGCCGAGGCCCGGCGGGGCGCCGCGGCCGGCAGCACGCCGGGCAGCAGAGCCTCGTAGACCTCGTCGTCCAGATCCCCCGATTTCCTCTTCCGGGCGAGCGCCTCCGCCACCTGCGCGTGGGATCGTCCCGTGCGGGCGCCGATCTCCTTGTATCCCCATCCGTTGCGCAGCGCGAGCACCGCCAGCACGAGCTGCCGCAGCCTGAGCTTGATCATGAGCACCTGGGAAGCCTCCTTTTTGTCAGCGCTTCAATCAATCAGGTGCTTGCAAGCGTACTTACGGGACACGGTTGGGGGCAACAAAATGGAGCGGCTCGCGGACAAAGACAGTTCTCGCCAGCTACGGGCGTTGTTTCTCCACGAAAATCGGGGGAACCCTTGGGTGCGAAGAAGCCCGCCGAGGAGGAGGCGGATAAGCATGGCACCGCTCTTGCTATCTGACCTCGATGGCAATGATGCCGTCGTCCAAGAAGGAGCTTACGGGATGGAAATCGATACGCTGAGAAAGCTATACGTGGAAGAGCTCAAAGATCTCTACAGCGCCGAGAATCAGATCTTGAAGGCGCTCCCCAAGATGGCGAAGAAGGCCTCGAACCCCGGCCTCAAGGCCGGATTCGAGCTGCACTTGAAGCAGACCGAGGTTCACGTCCAGCGGCTGGAGGGCATCTTCGAAGCCCTCGGCAAGAGCCCGAAGGGGAAGAAGTGCAAGGGCATGGAGGGTCTGCTCGAAGAAGGCAAGGAAGTCATGGAAGAGGATATGGACGACGAGACCCGCGATGCCGCCCTGATCGCCGCGGCGCAGCGCGTGGAGCACTATGAGATGGCCGGTTACGGCACGGTCCGTACCTACGCCCAGCTCCTGGGCGAAAGGGAGGCCTCCAAAATCCTCCAGACGACCCTGAACGAGGAAGGCGACACGGACAAGAAGTTGACCCTGCTCGCCGAAGGCATCAATGTCGAGGCGATGGATGCAGTGGGGGTGCGGGCCTGAGCCCGTGCCATCCTCTGTTGGAAAAGGAGCCGGTCCTGGACCGGCTCTTTTTTTGTCTACCCGGTGCCCGTTGAGCAGTGGGGACTGTCGACCGGCTTGGATTCCGCCGACCCGCGCTGCCTGAGGAAGACGCTCAGCACCACCATCGCGGCAATCGAGAGAAATTCACTCTGCCAGTTCTGGAAGGATTCGAACCAGAAGCGGGCCGACCCCATGTAGGAAAGGACACCCACCGCGGGCTCGCCATGCAGGGCCTGGTCCTCGTTGTAGTCCCAAGCCCCTCCGACGCCGTGCAGAATGAAGGAGACCAGGAACAGCCCCAGGAGGGCGAAGCTCAGGGAGCGTTCGTAGACCCAGAGCCGCCAGCCGCCGGCACGCACGGGACCAGGGGCGTCCTTCTTGTTGCGGGCCAGCCTCGGATCCCGGTCGACCGCTTCCTTCTTGTCAGGATCCTTCGACTCGGCCGAGCCCTTCTGGTACAGAAAGACCGTGAAGATCACATACGCGGCCATCTGGAGGAACTCGCTCTCCCAGTTCTCCATGGTCGCTTCGAGGAAGCTTCCGCTGGCCAGGTACTGCCCCAGGCTGATGCCGGGCCGGTGATGGGCCGACAGCTCGTTCAGCTGGTCCCGCCAGCCCGTCAGGCTCTGCCCCACGAGGGAGACCAGAAACAGCGCCAGCAGTGTGATCGACAGTCCGTTGTCACGCCAGATTCGTTTCATTGTCGCCAGGCCTCTCCGGAGATGACGCGATGCCTCGAACCCAAGCACGCGTCGTCTCGAAAGAGAGCATGGCGCGTGCCAGGGTAACGAGCTTGCGGGATTTGAGGCCGTAGGAAGAAAACGGACTGACTAGCTGGTCGGGGGCGTCTTCGCCTGGGTCTTCTTGACCGCGCTCAGGATGCCGATCCCGATGAGGCAGATGACGCCGACGCCGATCCACATGGGCGGCGCGCCCAGAAGGTTGGCGCCAAGGGCGAGGCCGACGACCAGGACGATGAACCCGGCGAGATATACACCGAATGAAGATGACATGCTCGATCCTCCTTGCTGGAGAGCCCGCCGTTGATGGCGGACCCTCCCAGAGGATTCAAGACTCGCGCCAACCGGCTCTCAGACTCCCGGCATCGCCTTCTTGAGCGGCCGGAGCAGCAGGGTCAGCACCACGGCCATGAAGAGCGACAGGCCGCCCAGCATGGCGAAGAAGGTGGAGTGCGGCATGCGGTCCCAGTAGACGCCGACGCCGGTCAGCTTGTTGCCGATCGCCGTGGCCAGGAACCAGCCGCCCATCATGATGCCCCGCAGCCGGATCGGCGCCACCTTCGAGACCAGCGACAGGCCCATGGGCGAGAGCATGAGCTCGCCGAGGGTCATCACTCCGTAGGCGCCGATCAGCCACCAGGGCGAGAGAACCTTCTGGTCGAGGTCGCCTCCCGCCTTGCCCGCGAAGTACATGACGAAGTAGGCCATACCGGTCAGGCACATGCCGATCGCCATCTTGGTCGGCGTCGACGGCTCCTTGCCGTGCCTGTCGAGCCAGCCCCAGAACCAGATCAGCGGGAAGGTGAGCAGGATGACCCATCCCGGGTTGATGGCGTTGGAGATGATGCCGGTCACTTTCCAGTCGATGCTGTCGTTGGCGAAGTAGGTCCAGGTGGTCTGGTTCTGGTGGAACACCATCCAGAAGACGATGACGACCATGAAGATGACGATCAGGGCGATGACCCGCCGCTTGTCGGAGACCAGGTCGATCGGATTCTGCCGGCCGACGTCGACCGCGGTGGCGGCAGTGGAGACCGGAGCCTTGAGGCCCGGTTTCCGGTCCGCAGCCTCGACGTGGCGGCGGAACACCGAGAGGATCACGACCGACAGCACCATGCCGATGGCGCCCATGAAGAAGGCCGGGTGGAAGCCGAACCGCCGCACCATGAACTCGGCGGTGATCGGGGCCAGCAGGGCGCCGACGTTGATGCCCATGTAGAAGATGTTGTACGCGCGGTCCTTGAGGTGGCTTCCCTCGGGATAGAGGTTGCCCACCATGGCCGAGACGTTCGGCTTGAAGAAGCCGTTGCCGATGACCAGGCAGGCCATGGCTGCGAACATCACCGGCACCGACGGCACGGCGAGCAGGGCGTGGCCGGCCATGAAGAAGAAGCCGCCGATCATCACCGATCGCCGGTAACCCAGGAACCGGTCCGCGAGGATGCCGCCCAACAGCGGGCTGGCGTAGACGAACATCTGATACCAGGAGTAGACGCTGGTGGCCTGCTCCCGCGGCCAACCGAACCCCTGCTCGGAGTTCATCACATAGAGGGCCCACATCCCGCCCACCGTGTAGAAGCTGAAGCGCTCCCACATCTCGGTGAAGAACAGGACGTACAGGCCCGTCGGATGCTTGGAGCCCGCGCCGGAGACGGCTGCGGGGCTCCCTGAGGTCGTGCGCTTGTCTGCGGTCATGGCTGCGCTCATCTAGTGGACTCCTCCCATCAGCTTCTTGATCGGCTTGATCAGGACGATCGCCAGCACCGTGAAGGCCAGGCCGACCATCGTCATGCGGAAGAAGAGCTGGTCGAGCGCAAGGCTCTCGAAGAAGCCTGCCGCCTGACCGCTCAGGAAGTTGCCCACGGCGGCGGCGAGGAACCAGACGCCCATCATCTGGCCCGCCACCTTCGCCGGCGCCAGCTTGGTCATCGAGCTCAACCCCACGGGGCTCAGGCAGAGCTCGCCGATGGTGTGGATGAAGTAGACCGACAGCAGCCACATCGGGCTGACCCGCAGGTTCTCGGGGCCCGAGGCCTTGGCCGCCAGGATCATGACGATGAAGCCGGCCGAGGCGCAGAACAGGCCGAACGCGAACTTGGACGGGCTGGAGGGCTCGCGCGAGCCGAGCTTGATCCACAGCCAGGCGAAGAACGGTCCGAGCAGGAAGATGATGAAGAGCGAGTTGACCGACTGGAACCAGCTCGACGGGAACTCGAAGCCCAGCAGGCTGGTCTGGGTGTTGCGCTCGGCGAAGAGGGTCAGCGTGGACCCGGCCTGCTCGAACACCGCCCAGAAGAGGGCCGCGAAGAGGAAGAACAGCACGATCGCTCCCAGCCGCCGCCGCTCGGCCGGCGTCCAGCCCTTCTGGGTCAGCAGGAAGACGAAATAGACCAGGGGGAAGATGACGATGGCCCAGCCGACGAAGGCGACGATGCCGTCCGCGGTCAGTTGGAGCACGCCCGCGGCCTGAAGACCGGCCAGCGTGGCGATCGCCAGGACGGCGCCTCCGACGACCATCAAGAAGATCTTGAGATCCTTCCGGTAGACGCCCAGGTCGCGCGTCTCGGAGACCAGGCCGGCATTGCCGAGGCGGCGGCTGCCCAGGGCGTACTGGACCAGCCCGAGGCCCATGCCCACGGTGGCGGCGCCGAAGCCCCAGTGCCAGCTGTCCTCGGCGCGCCAGCCCATGCCCACGAGGAACTCCTTGAAGCCGGCGCTTTGGGCCAGGTAGCCGCAGACCAGCGGCGCGATGAAGGCGCCGAGGTTGATGCCCATGTAGAAGATCGAGAACCCGGAGTCGCGGCGCTGGTCCTCGGGGGTGTAGAGCGTGCCGACCATGGTGCTGATGTTCGGCTTGAGGAGCCCGGTGCCCATGACGATGAGAAGCAGACCGAGGAAGAAGGTGGGCATGCCGTGGAAGGTCAGGCTCAGGTGGCCGAGCGCGATGATGACGCCGCCCACGAACACCGCTCGGCGCTGGCCGATGAGCCGGTCCGCGATCCAGCCGCCGGGGAGCGCGGTCAGGTACACCATGGCGGTGTAGAGCCCGTAGAGCGGACCGGCCTTGGCCGCGTCCCACCCCAGCCCGCCCTGCGTGGCCGAGGTGGTCATGAAGAGGAGCAGAATGGCCCTCATGCCGTAGTAGCTGAAGCGCTCCCACATCTCCGTGAAGAAGAGGGTGGAGAGGCCCGCCGGGTGTCCGAAGAACCGGGTGTCGAGGGCGCCGGGGCTGGGGTCTTTGGCCATGGGCATTCGCTCACAATTCAAGGTTGAGAGTTGTCTGCGGACCCATCCGGGCCGCTCGGTGCTGCCTTCCTCCGCGTCGAAACCGAGGGCGGAGCTTACCATGCCCCTCCGCGCGTTCTCCCCGGGGATCTTGCAGGCAGCCGAGCAAACGAGGTGCCATCGTTCTCTCCCCTGGAGCCGGACCGCGGCGCTCCCGCGGACCGTCCTCCCCCAGAGACAGGGGCGTGTCCCTCAGGGTGCGGCACGAGGATGTCCCATCTTGAGGCCCTGGTTGTACCCTTAACTCTATGAGCGAGACCACCTCCACTCCGCCGACGCCTCCAGAGACCCTGTCCTCCCTGCGTGACCACATCGCGGAAGTCGACCGCGCCCTTCTCGAGCTTCTGCGCCGGCGCATGGAGCTGGCCGCCGAGGTCGGGCGCATCAAGGCCGAATCGGGCGCGCCCGTGGAGGTCCGCGATGTCGAGCACAAGGTGCTCACGCGCGCCCGCCAGCACGCGGAGGCCTGCGGGGTCTCCGAGGAGGTGATGGCCTCGGTCTTCGAGGCGATCATCCGCGGCTCGGTCGAGCGCCAGTACCGGATGGGGATCTCGATGCGCGAGCAGCGCGGCGAGCGGATGCTGATCGTCGGCGGCGCCGGCGGCATGGGCGGCTGGTTCCGCGGCTTCCTGGAGCTCGCCGGCCACACCGTGGACATCCTGGACCCGGCCCTGGGCAGCCTGCCCGAGCCGCGCCCCCAGGGCCGGCACGCGCGCCTCGACGAGGTCCGGGATCTGAGCTCCTACGCGGCGATCTGGGTGTCGGTGCCGCTCAACCGGACGGCCGCGGTGCTGGAGGATCTGATCGCGCGCCGGCCGAAGTGCCCGATCATCGAGGTCGCCTCGATCAAGGCGCCGCTCCTGGGCGCCCTCGCCCACGCCCGCGACGAAGGGGTGAAGGTCTTCGCGGTCCACCCCATGTTCGGACCCAGCAAGTCGTTCTACGAGACGCTGACGTTCGTGCTCGCGGCGCAGGGCGATCCGGCCGAGGAGAAGAAGCTGCTGTCGCCGCTGCTCGCCCACCCCTACACCCACCTGGTAGCGGTGCCGTTCCCCCACCACGACCGCCTGATGGGATGGCTGCTGGGCATCGCCCACCTGACCAACATGATCTTCGGCGCCGCGCTCGTGAGCTCGGGGATCGAGCCCGCGGAGCTGCACGCCTGCGCCTCGACGACGTTCAGCCGCCAGGCGGCGACGGCGATGAAGGTGCTTTCGGAGGACCCGGATCTCTATCTGGACATCCAGTACCTGAATCCGCACCGCAACGAGGTCTACGCCTCGACGCGGGCGGCGCTCGATCATCTCGTGACGCTGGTCACGGAGCGCGACCGGGAAGGGTTCCGGGAGGTTCTGGCCGCGGGCCGGCGGGCGCTGTCGAGGGAGGAGATCTGAAATTTGATCCCATTCCCAATTGATCCCATTCCCTCGCCCCCCGGCCCCCTCTCCCGGGCCGGGAGAGGGGGAGATCAGCCGCGCAACGTCTATTCCAGCCGCAGAACCAACAACGTCTGGTCGTCCTCGCGAGGAGCGTGGCCCGTGAAACGGGCCACGTCCGCGAGGACGGCGTCCTTCAGGCGGTCGACGCCGAGGCGGGCGTGGATCGAAAGACTCTGCTCCAGCCGCTCGAAGCCGAACATCTCCTCGTGGCCCTCGGGCCGGGCCTCGATGATGCCGTCGCTGAACAGGAAGAGGGTGTCTCCGGCCTCCAGCTGGGCGGTTCGTGGCTGCACCGTGAGCAGGCCGCGGACGCCGAGCGGGTAGGCGATGGATTCCAGGGCTTCCACCTCTCCGGAGGTGCTCACGCGGTAGGGGAAGAGATGCCCGGCGCTCGCGTAGACCAGCTCCCGCCGCTTGGGGTCGAGCAGCGCGTAGCAGAGAGTGGCGAGCAGGCGCTTGCGGGCCGTCTGGAAGACCGTCCGGTTGAGGGTGTTGAAGACCGCGGCCACCTCCGGATCGAACGTCACCTGGACGGCGAGCGCGGACTTGGCCATCGACATCACCAGGCCGCTCGACACGCCGTGGCCGGCCACGTCGCCCACCGCGATGGCGAGGCGGCCGTCCTCCAGCGCCAGCACGTCGTAGAAGTCGCCCCCCACCTCGGAGGCGGGGAGGTACGCGTGTGCGATCTCCACGCCGTTGAGCGAGGGCGGCAGCTCCGGCAGGATCGAGCTCTGGATGCGCCGCGCGGTTTCCAATTCCACCCGCTGGCGCTCGCGCTCGGCGATGCGGCGCACGTGCGGCGGCACGTCTTCATAGGTGTATTCGACGCTCCGGTCGCTTCTCAGGTGTCGCAGGCTGACGAGCAGCGGCGCCGCCGCCAGCAGCAGGGCCGAGAAGCCGTGGACCCTCAGGCTGACATCGTCCGCGATCAGCAGCGGATAGCCGAACAAGAGGAGCTGGGAGACCATGCCGGCGCTCAGCGCGGCGAGCAGGTCCGAGGCCAGGAACAGCAGGACCGGGCCGAGCATGGCGACCGCGCCGACCAGCAGCCCCCAGCGGATCGGCACGACCAGCGCCAGGGGGAACGCCACGACCGTCCCGACCGCGACCGCCACGAGAATACCGGCCGCCACACCGGCGCGCTTGGCGGTGAGCGGCAGCAGGCAGAGCGTCACCGCCAGCAGCGACGGCAGCCCGTAGGCGAGGAACGACGCGAGCAGCTCCAGGCCGGGCCAGGCGCCGTCGAACGCCACGAAGAGCGATCCGAGCGGTGAGACTCCGATCTGGCGCAGACCGGCGAGCAGGGCGACCAGGACGCCGGCCAGCCCCACGCCTCCCAGGAATCCCTTCAGGGACGACCGCGCCACCGTGGCGTTGCGCCACTGGCGCTGGAAGATCGCGTCGAACGCCGCGAGCTTGTGCCCCCAGCGCTCCCGGCTGACCGACTCCCCCACCGACCAGCCCACGAAGGCGAGCACCGCGAAGGGGAGCACCCAGAACACCAGGTAGATCACCGCCACGACCCACGTGGTCTGCTGCCGGGTCGCGATGCCGAAGCCCACGGTCTGAGCCTCGGCGGAGGACGACAGCAGGACCGCGACCAGGCCGGGAAGCAGCACGCCCAGGAAGATCTGCGTGCCCCGCTCCACCCCGATCTCGCCCTCGTGGTACCGCTTCAGGAAGGGGATGCCGACCAGCGCCGCGAGCACGTAGATGAGCAGCAGGCGCGCCAACCCGGCGAACTGGGTCGGCTGGAGCGCCTCCTGGAGCGCCCGCTCCTGGGGATCGTCGAACCAGGGCGAGAAGCCGGCCAGGCGGTCGCCCGCGAAGTGGACCTGCACGCCGTGGCTGCCCTCGCCCGGCGAGGCCAGGCGGTCCGGATAGCGGACCGAGAGGTCGGTGCGGGCCAGGAGCTGCCGGCTGCGCAGCTCGGGCTCGCCGTACTTCGCGAGATCGAACCCCTGCTGCACCAGGAACGCGTCGGCCCGGTTCCGCGCGTCGGCGTGCGGCACCGTCTGGCCCTTGGCTCGCGGGTCGAGATTGAGCAGCAGCGACAGCACCTCGCCCGAGGGCGAGATCCCGGCGCGGTAGACCCACTCGTCGCGCAGGCCGCCGGGCGGGTAGATGACCACGTCCCAGTAGAGGATCTGCTTCGGCAGGCCCGTGGCCTGGAGCCGCGCGAGCGGCTCTCCCGCATCGAGCGACATCTCCAGGCGCCGTTCGAGCAGCTCGTCGCGGGAGAGGGTCGCGACCACATAGGGGTCTTCGACCGGATCGCCGAGCACGTCCAGGCGCGCCAGCGCGGAGGCGACCGCTTCGTCGCGGGTGATCGACCAGGATTGCGGAAGCAGCGGGAAGGCGCGGGGATAGGCCCAGGCCAGGAGAACAGCCCCGGCGATCCCGATCAGGGGCCAGAGGAGGAGATGGCGGGAGCGGCGCATGGATCGGTGGGCCGGCGGCCGGCCCGCTTCATATACGGAGCGAGGGGGTCCGAAGTTGCCGGCAACCCCCTCGTTCCTCAAGGCCTACTTCGGAAGCGCCTCGACCAGCTCGCGGACCGCGTCGGCGGACTTGTTCAGAGCCGCCTTCTCGTCGTCCGTCAGCTCCAGCTCGATGACCTTCTCCATGCCGCCGCGGCCGAGGACCACCGGCACGCCCACGAAGAGGTCGTTGAGCCCGTACTCGCCGTTGAGCAGCACCGCGCAAGGCAGGATCTTCTTCTTGTCGAGAAGGATCGAGCCCACCATGTCGAACACCGCCGCGGACGGCGCATAGTACGCCGAGCCGGTCTTGTAGTAGTTCACTATCTCCAGGCCGCCGCTGCGGGTGCGGGCGTTGATCGCCTCGATCCGCTCCGCGGAGAGGAGCTGCGGCAGCGGAATGCCGTTGACCGTGGCATAGCGCGGCATCGGCACCATGGTGTCGCCGTGACCGCCGAGCACGAAGGCGTCGACGTCCTCGACCGAGACCTTGAGCTCGGCCGCGATGAAGTAGCGCATGCGGGCCGCGTCGAGCACGCCGGCCATACCGAACACCCGCTCGCGGGGGAAGCCGGACACGCGGCGGGCCACCTCGCACATGGCGTCGAGGGGGTTGGTGACCAGGATCAGGATGGTGTCGGGCGAGCGCTCCACCACCTGGCGCACGCACTCGCTGACGATCTCCTGGTTCTTGGCGAGGAGGTCGTCGCGGCTCATGCCCGGCTTGCGGGCCAGGCCGGCGGTGACCACCGTCACGTGCGAGCCCTCGGTCGGAGCGTAGTCGCTGCCGCCGGAGATCGTCGAGTTGAAGCCGAGCACCGGCGCGGCCTCCATCATGTCCAGAGCCTTGCCGGCCGCCAGATCGCCGGCCACGTCCACCATGACCACGTCGGCCAGCTCGGCCTCCGCAATCCGCTGGGCGGCGGTGGCGCCGACGTTGCCGGCGCCCACCACGGTTACCTTGTATCGCATGGGAAACTCTCCCTGAAATCTTGTTTTTGTTCCTACGCCTACAACTACTTGGAGATGTTCTCCAGAATCGCGGCCGCGAATTCGGAGGTCTTGAGCAGCTTCGCCCCCTCCATCTGCCGCTCCAGGTCGTACGTGACCCGCTTCTGCTCGATGGTGCGGCCGATGGCCGTCTCGATGCCGTCCGCCGCCTCGAACCAGCCGAGCCAGCGCAGCATCATGCAGCCGGAGAGGATCAGCGAGCCCGGGTTCACCTTGTCCTGGTCCGCGTACTTCGGGGCGGTGCCGTGGGTGGCCTCGAAGACCGCCACGCCGTCGCCCTCGTTGCTGCCGGGCGCCATGCCGATTCCGCCGTCCTGCTCGGCCAGCGCGTCCGTCAGATAGTCGCCGTTCAGGTTCGTGGTCGCAAGCACGTCGTACTCGTCGGGCCGCAGCAGCGCCTGCTGGAACATCGAGTCGGCGATGCGGTCCTTGACCACGATCTTCCCGGCGGGAGCCTTGCCGCCGTGGCTCTCGTAGACATCGTTCTCGGTGATCGTGCTGTCGCCGAACTCGTCGCGGGCGATCTCGTAACCCCAGTCACGGAAGGCGCCTTCCGTGAACTTCATGATGTTGCCCTTGTGGACCAGGGTGACGCTCTTGCGCCGGCACTCCAGCGAGTAGCGCAGGGCCTTGCGCACCAGGCGCTTGCTGCCGAAGGCCGAGATCGGCTTGATGCCGATGCCGCTCTCCGGCCGGATCTGCTTGCCCATGGAGGCGATGAACTCGATGACCTTGTTCGCGTCCGCGGAGCCCGCGGGCCATTCGATGCCGGCGTAGACGTCCTCGGTGTTCTCGCGGAAGATCACCATGTCGACCTTGCCCGGCTCCTTCACCGGCGAGGGAACGCCTTCGAAGTAGCGGACCGGCCGCACGCAGGCGTAGAGGTCGAGCACCTGGCGCAGCGTCACGTTCAGGCTGCGGATGCCGCCGCCGACCGGCGTGGTGAGCGGTCCCTTGATGGCGCAGCGGTACTGGCGGATGGCCTCGAGCGTGTCGTTCGGGAGCCACTCGCCGGTCTTCGTCTGGGCCTTCTCGCCGGCGAGCACCTCGAACCAGGCGATGGAGCGGGAGCCGCCATAGAGCTTCTCGACCGCGCCGTCGATCACGAGCCGGGTGGCGCGCCAGATGTCCGGACCGGTGCCGTCGCCTTCGATGAAGGGGATGATCGGCCGGTCGGGGACGTCCAGCCGGTCCTGGTCGGCGTGCCAGGCGATCTCTTTGCCGTCAGCGGGCGGCGTCATGTCGTTGTATGTCCTGGCCAAGGCCGTGCTCCTCCTGGAAGGAAGGATGTTGGGAAAGGGTGAGTCGGTTGCCCCGACGGGTCCGCCCGGGCCGCAGTAAGCTATCACAAGCCAGACCCCGCCTGACCCGCCAGACCCCGCCGAACCCCGTGTAAGATGCTCCGCATGGACTGGGAGCCCCTGATCGCCGCCGCCGCCGCCGTCCGCGCCAACGCCTACGCGCCCTACAGCAAGTTCCTCGTCGGCGCCGCGATCCTGATGGAGGACGGCTCGATCTGGGCGGGAGCCAACATCGAGAACTGCCTCCCCTCGCTGACCACCTGCGCCGAGCGCAACGCCCTGACCGCGGCCCTCTCCACCGGCCTCCGCAAGCCCAGGGCCGTCGCCGTGGTCACCGACACCACCCCGCCCGCCAGCCCCTGCGGTCTCTGTAGACAAACCCTCTCCGAGTTCATCGACATCGGAGAGAACCTGCCCATCCTGTTGACCAATACGGCCGGAGAGCGGGAAGAGACCAGCCTGGACGAGCTGCTGCCGCGGCGGTTCAAGCTGGGACCGGTGGCCTAAGTCCGGCAGGTCGCAGTCACCCCCCGATCGCCTGCCGCACCCTCTCGACCTGCCGCAGGTGGAGCAGGTCGTGGCCGGCGTAGAGCTTGAGCATGTGGGCGAGCGGCTCGTCCCCGCGCTCGGCGTGGTGCATGACGCGCTTCATGTCCTCGGGGGTGGCGCGGCGCAGGAGCCTCAGGTTCATGCGGCGCAGGTGGGTGAAGTCGTCCAGGGCGGTTTCCAGGTCCGCGTCCTTGTAGCCGAGGCGGTCGGCCCAGAGATCCTGATCGTAGCCGGGGAGCTCGGGGCCGGCGTGGGCGAGGACCATGCGGAAGCGGAAGCCTCCGACCAGCTCGGAGTCGGCGAGGTGCTGGACGACCTGGCGGACCGACCACTTGCCGGGCAGCTCGGGCGTGCCGTCCTGCTCTTTGGTGAGACCGGCGACGGCCTCTTTCAGAGCGGTTGGAGTCGATTCGAGCACCTCGAGGGGCTCCCGCGAGCCGAGGAGCTGAAGCAGGGCGGCGACGTAGGCCTGGACCTGAGCGGCGTCATCCGTGGCGAGATTGGAAAATTCAGACATGATCTCTCTCCTTGACGTAGCTCCCTGGGGCGGCGAGCCGGCGTAAGGATATCCTCTGTCCATGACCGTCGACGATCCGGCTCCGCTCGGCAGATATCTTTTCCTCAACGAGTCTCCCTCGCGGAGCCTCCCCTATCTCGTGGGAATCCCGGGGCTGATCCTCGCCGGGCTCGGCTTCCTGGGGATTCTCGTGAACGGCGGGCCGACGTTTCCGGGGCTCGCCCTGGTCGGTCTGGCCCTTCTCGGTCTCGGGTTCCACCTGCGCTCCCGGCGGGTCGACGTCCATGCGAACGGCGTGGTCGCCAGGACGCTCTTCGACCGGCGCGACCGTCGCGATCGTCGCGGCAGGCGCGGCAGCCGGACACTGCTCTTCTCCGAGGTCTCCGGCGTTCAGCAGTGGGGCGGCAAGGTGTGGCTCCTCCCCTCGGACGGCGGCAGGCCGTTGCGGCTGTTCCAGGATTCCCAGACCGAGGAGCTGCGGGACTACGTCGCCATGCACGCCGCGGCCCGGCTTTACAGCCAGATGGAGGAGCAGGGCTCCGTGGCGTGGACGCCCGACGTCCAGCTCTCCCGCTGGGGGATCCGCAGCCGGTCCGCCTCCGGCGACGAGGAGCTGGTGCCGCTCTCCTCGTCGCTGCGCATCACGGTGGACCCGTACCATGCCCGGGTCCATCACCCCTACCGGCAGCTCGTGCCCACCGTCGCGACGGGCGAGGCGGGCTTTCATCCGGGGCTGATCCTGCTCCAGCGGCTGATCGCGGAGGCCTCGCCGGACGCCCGGACGGAGCCGGAGCCGGAGCCGGCGCCCCCCGGGCTCGGGCTGCCGGTCGGCGAGATCCGTCGGCGCTGGGTGCAGCCCACGCTGACGTTCCTGATCGGCGCGACGCTGACCGCCTCGGCCCTCCTGCCGTGGATGAGCGGAGACCGGGCCACCCCGGACGGCCTGGTGATCTGGCTCCTCCTGGTCCTCCACTCCCTGCCGGCGCTGCGCCAGGACCGCATCGCGATCCACGAGCGGGGCGTCGCGGTCGCGTCGCTCTGGGACTCCCTGCGAGGACGCGGGCTGGAGGTGCCCTTCGCCGGCCTCCGCGGCCTGCGCTTCGCCCAGAGAGTCACCTGGTTCGGCGTCCAATCGCTCTTCGAGATGCTCGACGAGGACGGCAAGGTCGTGGTGGCCCGGGTGCTCGCGCCGGCCCGCGACCTGGCTCCGGGAAATCTCCGAGACCGGATCGCCGGGGAGATCGCGGACGCGCTCGCGGCCAGGCTGGATGAGGGGGATCAGGAGGATGCGGAGAACGAGGCGGCCTGGACCGCCGACGTGCAGCTGACCCGCACGACCGTCCGCTCGACCGGCGATGCCGGCGATGCTGGACGGCCGCAGGAGATCCCGATCTCCAAAGGCCTCGTCTTCACCTCGGACGGCAACCGCATCCGGCTCTACCAGCCGGGCTCCCCGGCGCCGGATCTTGTCCTCGACTCCTCGGAATGGGGGGCCTACCCGGGGCTTCTCCTGCTCCAGCGATTGATGGAGGAGGCGGAGTAGATCGTAGGGGAGGTTCTAAGTTACCGATTCTAAAACGTCGAGAATTTCAATTCTTTGCCGCAGAATATTTCGGAACTTCTTTCGCACGTGCCGGGGAGGCTGTTGCGGAGTGTTCATCTTTACACCCTCAACGTAGGTGTTCACCTCGCTGTGGGAGTAGTTAAACGTTTCCGGAACGTGCTCGACGCCGAAGTGATACTCCTTGCCGTCGTCGCTCACCACAACAGAAGGAATTTCACCGACCGGCCACGCGGCCACGGCGAAGCCCTTCCATGCGCTCAATGCCTCGGCGGCAGAGCAGTACTTCTCGCGGTTCACGGAGAACGTCGGAGAAGGTAGCGAAGCGTCGCTCACAGAGCCGTCAACAATGTCCCCTTCAGGGACTCGCCTGAACAGGCGCTCAGTTGGTGCGAAGCTCGGATCTACATGCAGGCCCGGCTCGCGATCAGTGCTCAAGGAAGGATTTGATCTTCTCAAGAGTTGACATCAAGTTCCCGCCTCCCTCTCCCACAGACCAGACTATCGGCTCACCAGCCCCTTCAGTGGTGACGGCCAAAATCTCGCCATCATTAAAGCACTCAAGATCAGCATACTTCCCCTTGGCACTGGTAAAGACAACACCCACACCACCCTCCACCGAAGGTGAAAGCCTTACCGGGACAGGCACTGATTGACTCCACACCAAGTGAAGTATGCGCCGCGCATTATTGATCGCCAGATCACTGGGAGGCTCGGCGTTGTAACTGTCCCAGCCACGCTGCAGGGCACGGAAGGACTCTAGCTTCTCGTGTTGGGTTGAGCGCTCTCCATCGGGTACTGGGCAGAAAACCCGCTCTTTCTCAACAATCCACTCGCGGCCCCGCTGATCCCGGCGCAGCCACGCCACTCTTTCCATCCTTGGCCGTTCGCAATCGTTTGCGACAAGAGGTGGTTTCATGGGCTCACCTCCAAAATTCTCAGCCCTTTGTCTTGCGTGAGCGCCTTCAGCGCATCCTCTTTCTTTAGTGCCCTAGCCAACAGGTCGGCCAGCTGCGTGACATCGCTCCGGTCTAAAGCAACGAAGAACTCTTTGTGCTCTCCTGCCTCGTGGTACGCCACTTTAAGCGTATGAACTGTGACAAAGGCCGACGGCTCTTGCGACAAATCGGCCTTGAAGATGGGCCGGAGATCGGTCAGAACACGCCCATAGCAGTAGATCTTGGAATGATCCTGCATCACATCGAGGGCTTTCGAGGACACCGCAAGCGCGGTTTCTTCAGATAACGCCTCGCTGATGGACGCTTCGAACTCTGCCCAATTCGTATGGCTCAGCTCGTTCTTGCCGCTCGCCTCCATGGCTGCCCGCAATTCCGCCACCAGATCAGCGACAGTAAGTCCCAGCCCCTCCTGCGCCATCTGAAGGCTGGTCAGAAGCCGTATGATCTCCTCAATACGCCCTTTATCGATCGACAGCCGAGACGCAATCGTTTCCGCCAACTTCGACAAGGCAAGGTTCGGCTGCTCTTCGAGGATGGTTTTCAGAAACCCTGCCAACTCCTGAGGAGAGAGGCGCAGGAATTCGGCAAGAGCCGGAGCGAATTGGTCTGGTACTCTGAGCTTACTGGGCATCTGCTCCCCATCTCGGGCGGTAGATCAACGCATCCGACACCGGGAATACAAGCCGGCCCGCTGTCAGTCCCTACCTTAGCAGCTCTGGCCTGCTTGTGACTACAGCTAAAGTTGCTGCCAAGCGTAGCACGCTCGTACCCTTTCAAGAGATCCCGCTGCGTCCACATCTCCCGGACAGTCCCGCTCCAACCCTTGGGGCAGCGGTTGCCCCGGCTTGGGCAGCCGCTCCCCTCGCTTGGGCGATGACTGCCCGCGAGCCGCTTCCGTCGCTCCTGGTGGTCCGGCGGACAGGATCTCCCGCTCGCCCATCCGGAAGACGCGCCGATGGTGCTTCAGCTCGCGGTGATTCCTCAGCCGGGATCACGACGCGGGTGTGGTCGGTCGGGCAATGACTGCCCAAGCGGGGGCGACGGCTGCCCGAGCCGGGGCAGCGGCTGCCCTTTGTCTGGGGGAGGCTCAGAGCTCGATGGCGAGGATCTCGATTCCGTCGGCGCCGGAGAGGTAGCGCTCGGGGAGATAGGCCAGGATGAGCTGGAAGGTCTCCAGGATCTCGGCGGTCTCCGGCTCGCGCTTCAGGGCGGTGCGGTACTCGGCCGCGATCTGCGCGACGGGCTGGCGCAAGGCCGCGGCCAGATCCGGGTTCGGCGGGCCGGCGTCTTCAGAGCGCCGGCCCCTTGGGCGCGACGATCCGCAGTCCGATGCCGGAAAGCAGGGACATATGGATCCAGACCGAGGCGTCGAGATTGCCGGCCACGGAGGTGGAGTGGGTGGTGCCGTACTGTCCCATGCCCAGCTCGCGGTACTCCGTCTCGAGCGAGCGCAGGATGGCGTAGGTGTTGTAGTCCGCCCCCTTGACCCGCGCCTCGTCTCCCCTCACCTCCGCGATGTGGAACTGCGGCGCCGACCACCACTTGATCGTCTTCTTGATGCGGCTGCGCCGATCGTTGCCCAGGGTCTCGACCTCGGCCTCGGTGGACTCGGCCGGCGTGGCGAGCTTCGCCAGCGTGCCGCGCCGGCCCTGGCCCATGAGCTCGCCGATCCGGGCCTGGGTCTCCTCCGAAGGCGCGGCGCCCTCCTTCAGGAGCTCCTGGGTGTTCGCGATGATCCGCGCCGTGAAGACCTGCATCAGCTCGGTCAGCTTCGGGTGCTCGTACCAGGACTCGATCACCCGGTTGTCGCCCGAGGTCTCATAGCGGCCCACGCGCACCTTCCACTTCGCCTTCGTCCAACCGCCCTTCTCCGGCGTTTCAAAGGCGATCGCGTCCTGTCCCGAGTCCTTGAAGAGGAGGGCGAACTCGTCGAAATTGCGGATGTTGTAGGACAGCCAGGCGCCGAAGTTGAAGACGTCCACGTCGCTGAGGCCCGGCTCGTCGAAGTAGAGGGCGTCCCAGGTCTCGTCGTTCAGGCCCTTGATGACCTTGGCGTAGTCCTTCTCGTAGGTCTGATCGGTGACGCCTTCGTCGACTCCCACGACCTTGGGAGCGACGCCGGCCTGCTGCCAGAACAGCAGGCGGCGCAGGAAGGGGAGGAGGTTCTGGCTGCTGAAGGTCCGCTTGCCGGTCTGATAGGCCTGCACGCCGGGCACGATCAGGGTATTGAAGATCTCCAGGAAGGCAAGGAAGCCGCCGACTCCCCGCGTCGCCGCCTTGGCTCCGGCGGAGAAATGGCGCGGCACGGACAGGATCTGGCCCGTCCCGAGCACGCTGGACCGGAAGCCGAAGGTCGCCCGCACACGCTCGAACGCCTTCTGTTTGGTCGTCGGCCCGCCGCGCTTCCCGACCAGCAGCGAGTCGCGGGTCGCCGGATCGAGGGCGGCGAGCATGGTCTGGAAGGCCTTCTCGCTGTACTCGCCGCGGGTCATGGCCGCGTTGAGCGCCACGGCCAGGGGGATGTCCTTCTCGGGCCGCCGGCGCAGATCGTCCAGGAACTGGAAGCCCTTGGTGCCGAGGGCGTTCTCGGCCCCGGTTGCCGCCGGAATGGCCCGCAGCGCGGTGTCCAGGGCGGTCGCCCGGTTTCCGCCCGTGGCCGTGGTGTAGTCCCTGCCTCCTCCGGCCGCGGTCGCGTTGCCGCCGGTGCGCACGCGCAGGGCCGCTTCCGTCGCCGGCCGAAGACCCTGCTGCAGATCGGCGATCGAGCGGTTGATCTCGGGCAGGATGTCGTCGACCGCCTTCTTGCCGCCCGCCTCCTCGAACCACGGACGCCAGGTCTCGATGGTGGTCCGCGCGGCGATCAGCTTCTGCATTCGGCCGAGCGCCGCCGTCAGGTCGGAGGTGATCGTCGGGTGCGCGGTACCCGCGGGACCGCGGCCGTACACCGTCGCCTTGGTCGCGCCGGCCGCGGAGGTTCCCGCCGCGGCCGGCATCTCCGAGGTGACCAGCTCGATGCCCAGCCGCTTCACGACCTCGATGGTGTCGGCCCGGGCGCGGGGGTGCTCGGCCGTGTTGGTCTGCTCCACCACCCGCAGCTTGCCGGTCTTGAGCAGCGTGACGTCGAGCAGGCTGAGCAGGCCGGCGACGTCCGTGTCCTTCGCGGCGCCCACGTGGTGCGAGAAGCCGCTGAGCGTGGTGACGCCGCTGAAGAACTCGCTCCAGGAGCCCGAGCGCGCGGCTTCCATGGCCGTGCGGATCGTGGCCAGGTCGCTTCCCCGCAGATCTCCCAGGACCACCACCTTGGCCTGGTCCGTGGTGCGGGTGACCTTGGTCAGGTAGGACGCCAGATCGGGGTTCCGGGCCGTGGTGCTCAGGGCCGAGCGCAGCGCCACGTTCTCCACCACGAGATCGCCGACCTTGTAGCTGTAGCGCAGGACGTCGCCCGCGCCTCCCTTGTCCTTGAGAATCGTGCCCGGGTTCCAGGTCGGGCCGTACCCGGCGGCGACCAGGGCCGCATCCGTCGTGCCCTGGAGCGCCGTCACGACCTGGCGGATGTCGCGGTTGGTGCCGATGTAGGGCTTGGGGATGATCAGATCCTGGGCGCGGACGTTGTACTGCCCGACGACCGCCGGAATCTCGGAGACGTGGTCCTTGTGGACGTGGATGATCTGGACCTTCTCCAGCTTCGTGATGCCCAGGTTGGCCATGACGGCCTGGAATTCGTTGAGGTAGACCGCGCCGGGGACGGCCCGCATGGGGTTGGAGCCGGCGTCCAGCAGCAGGCCGGTGCGGCGGCCGGCCTTGAAGATGCGGGTTCCAGAGGCGCCGGTGGCCGGCACCTCGAACAGGGCTCCGAGGTCGGTGGTGAGCTGCGACTTGGCCGCTTCGAACTGGGTCTGGGCCTTGGCATCCGGAGACCAGACCAGCTTGCCGCCCGGAACGACGATCATCTGGGTGTCGGTCCGGATCAGGATCACGGAGCCGTCCGAGAGCTTCCAGTCGGCGATCGGGTTCGGCGCCTCGGTCTCGGTCTCCTCCTCCTTCTTCTTCGTCTTGTCGTCGCGCTGGAGCCGCCGGGCGGACCCGGACTGCTGCACCACATGAGTCAGCTCGTGGGCGAGGAGCCGGTCGCCGGACTCCGTGCCCGGCGCGTACTCGCCCGGCGCGAACGCGATGTGCGAGCCGACGGTGTAGGCCCGGGCTGACACGTCGCGGGCGGACTGGCTGTCCGTGTGAATCTGAACACTGCCGAAGTCGGCGCCGAAGCGCGGCTCCAGGCGCTCACGGATCCCCCTCGCCAGCGGCCGGCCGGGCGAAGCCAGGGTCTGGTGGACGCTGGCCGGAGCCTCGGAGGGGACGGGAGAGGAGCTTGCCGGCGCGCGCCGCAGCTCTTCGCCCTGGCGGCACGAGTCGCAGGAGCCGCCGCAGGCGCAGCGCTGGACCCGCGGGTCCGAGGCGGACGCGGCCGTCACCGGACCGAGCCCGCCCCGGGTCACCTGCTCGGCGACCCGGTCGGCCTCCTTCTCATAATCGTCGCCGGGCTGGTTGACGGTGAGCTTCGCCTGAAGCCGCGGCCCCGTCAGGGCGCGCCGGATCTCGGAGCGCTGGGGAGCCGGAACGGGCGGAACGGGCGCCGGACGGGCCGGCGCTTTTGAAACAGGCTCGCGCACGTCTAGCTACCCTAGGAGGAGGAGATCAGAAGCCGGAAGTTGTTGGCGAAGGCCAGACTGGCCGCGCTCGTGTTGACGCCGTTGAAAAGCCGGGAGCCTACGGAACCGGCGCCAGCCCGGCCCCGATTGTTGAAGTACACCCCATTGGCAGCCATGACCCAGGCAACAGGGAGGAAGGCAGCCTGATTGAGCGGAGGGGCAGGAGCGGTGAAGTTGTTCCCCTGGAGGTTGACCTCCTCTCCGATGAAAAGGTTGTCGTCGTTCTCGATCACGTTGTCCGTGAAGCTGACAACCTTGAACGGCCCGGAGAAGCTGAAGAAACTCCCTGTCGTTACGGTAGTGAGAGCATTGATCAGGGATTCTCCGCCGCGGATGCCGGCCATCAGGTTCCCCGTCACCTGCATCACGTGCCGGGCGTTCGGGTAGTTGACCCGGCCAAGCTGTCCGTTGGTCATGAACCCTGCCTCCTTGCCAAGCAGGTTGGTGCCGTTCTTGGGCAGGTTCACCAGGCCGATCAGGCCGACGATCTGGTTACCCTGGATGATCGTCGGGCCGGTGAAGATACTGAAAAGGATCGACGTACCAGGATTCTTGACATAAGTAACGTGCCGCAGTTGCTCGAGCGTCCTCGCATAAAGGCCGGGCATGGCGGGAGAGGCATCGCCCTGCAGTTGAAAAGAAATCTGCTGGTAGGCGACGTTCTCGTCCACGTTGAGCATCAGCTGGTTCGTGGCCAGCCGGCTGGTGATCCCCGCGGCCAGGTTGTTCCGGGTCGCCTGCGGCAGGTTGTTGAGGGTTTGACCGAGTTGGAGGGCGCGGATCCTGAATTCCGTCAACCCCACCGAAAAGAGCTCCGTAATATTCTCGAAGGCGTTGAAGCCCAACACGTTCACGACGAACCCATCCGTCGTCTCTCCCTGCGAGTCGATGACATTGTCCTGGATCACGACCCGCCGTGCCTCCGTCAATATGATCAATGCCTTGTTGACCAGGCGGTCCCCTTCGATGAAGTTGCCAGTCAGGATGACCTCGCCGCAGGTGTCGAAAGTGACCGTGTTGTTTCCCGAAATCAGCCAATGGACCTGCTGGATCTGGATGGACTCTGCGGCGGTGAAGAACACCGTCTTGGTATCCAGGAACGCGGCCGCTCCGAGTCCCAGAATATTCAAACGAACACCGGTGAGGTCGCCCGGATGCCAGTTGGCTGCAAGCTTGTGAGTGCCGGGCATCAGCGCGATTGCAATGTCCTTCTTGCCCTGGGCCAACAGAGTTCCCACGGCGAGGTCGAGCGTCGCATATTGGCCGCCATCCCCCACATAGACCCGGGTGCCGTTCTGCACCGGCCGGGCGTAGAGCTCATCGAGAGCCGCCTTGACCTCATGCACGGCCGGATTCGAGACCGGCGAGTAGCTGATCTGCTGCGACTTCACATCCGCCAGCAGACCCAGCGCTCCCGCCACCGTGGTGGGATTCGAGCCCTGGAAGACCGAAGTGTCCGCTGGCTTCGTAAATCCCACGTGCGTGGCATTGATCGCGCACAGCCGGTCGAGAGCTTTCTTGACCGTGTTGTGCGTGCCGTCGTAGAGCCCGCTCGAGCAGCTGGTGACGTAGCCGATGTCGTCGGACTGCACGTCGGCGAGCAGATCCAGGGCCTGCTTGACCGTGCCCGGGTTGTTGCCTTTATACACCGAGGTGTCCGACGGCTTGATGTACTTTACATGGGCGCCGTCGAGCGCGCACAGCCGGTCGAGCGCCTTCTGCACCGTGTCGTGCGTGGCGTCATACAGCCCGCTGGAACAGTTGGTGACGTAGCCCATGTCACCCGCGTCCAGCTCGGTGAGCTTCGGGAACGCCAGCTTGCGCTGTTCCGCGGCGGTGCGGATCCTGAGCTGCCCGTTCGCAAGAACGTCGGCCAGATGGACGTAGCGGTGGACGATCCCCGAAGGCAGGGCGGTGCGGAGCAGCTCCAGGCCCGCTTCATAGGTCGCCCGGCGCACGGCCGTCGTCCAGAAGTCACCCGGAACCAGAACCCTGCCCTGCACGGTCAGCGACAGCTCGAGATCCGTGAGGGTGACCTTCAGCGCGCCATCGGACAGCTGCACGGTGGCGCCGCCGGCGGTGTCCTGCGCGGTCTCCCCGTTCGCCGCGGAGACCGACCAGACGCTGCCCGAGCGCACCAGGACGACGTAGCCGTCCCAGCGCCGCACCAGCGTGCCGGCGGGAGCGGTCGGCGGGAGCGCCGTGACGAGGCTCCCCCGCTTCGGCGCCCAGCCCGGCGAGCTGGCGAGGTGGAAGCCCAGATGCTTCTCCGAGATGACGTCGTACAACTCGTAGATCCACGGGCCGGCTTCGAACCAGTCGGGCATGTCCGCGAAGGCATACTGCTCGGCGCCGTTCTCGCGGGACCACTTGACGACCACCCGGTCCGGCGCGGTGACCGACACGTTCGCCGGCCAGCGCACGTCGTGGATCTCGACGCGGAAGAGGTAGTCGCCGCCGACCGGATCGACCTGCTGGGCCTGGGGATCGCACGCATCGGAGCCGACCGGCCCTCCGGCCGAAGGATATTTGACCGTCAGCCGCGCGTCGCCCTGGGAAGGGTTGTCCTCGGTCTGCCCGGGGTTCTTGATCGTCGGCGCCCACTTGACCTGCACCATTCGCTGGGTGCGGGTGCAGGTGTCCGCGCCGTGGAGCGCCGGGTCGCGCAGCCGGTCGTCCTCCAGCGCGCCGACCGTCCGGTCCCAGACGTCCGCGTAGAGGCGGTAGGCCGTGTTCGCGGGCGGCAGCGGCGTGGGCGACGGAAAGTCGGCCTGCTGCGTTAGATCGAATGGGAAGGAAGAGCCGGGAACCGGGGCCAGACGGCCCTCGAGGCCTCCGGCGTACACGGTGCCGGCGACGAGCTTCGGCGTCGTTCCCGACATCTGGATCGTGGCCGCGTTGCCCTTGGGGCTGCCGGTGCCGACGATGTCGGTGAGAGCCTCGTCGACCCGGCTCTTCATCGTGTCGACCAGCTCGTTCCAATCACTATCCGTGATCAGGCGGCCCTGCTGTTGATAAACGCCGGAGTAACGATTCTCGCGGCGGTAACCATCTTTCGAGATCTGTGTCTTCATGACGCCCCTCTCTGGTTTCCTCTCTACTGTTACGTCTTCAGGGCCGGCGGCACGCCATGCAGGCGCGGATCCGGGATGAGGACCGCTTCGAGGCCCAGCGGCAGAAAATCCTGGAGCTTGACGCTCACCGCCTCGAGGGCGAGCGCGTAGCGGCGATCGTGGAAAGCGCCCATCTCGCCGCCGTCCTCGGCGCCCGAGCGGATCGCCCGCGGGCAGCCTGGATGGAGCACGCCGCAGCCGGGCTCGCCGAAATGCGCCGGCCTTCGGCCATCGGCAAAATCGAGCTCGACGAACAGCGGCACCGAGGAGGTGCAGAAGCGGGTCAACAGATTGGCCGTGCCCGCGGCGACCCTCGAATACCGGACGCAGTGCTCGTTCATGTCGATCGTGTCGTTGTTCTCATCGGTGTCGCCGTTGCCGGGCACGACCACGTCGTCCGCGAAGATCGAGTCGCTGGCCTGCAGACGGCCGGCTTTGAGACCGTCCAGGACCGTCGTGTATTCGAGCCGGACGAGGCCGATCGCGTCGAGGGAACCGAGGAGCGAGCTGCGAGCAGAGACCACCGGCTCGTCGATGTCGGGGTTCGGCGCGACGACCTGTTCCACCGCGCAGTTGCGCAGGACGAGCCGGCCGGCCGGCACGGTGATCCGGCCGAGAAAGGCAAGGCTTTCGAACACCCAGGTGCCGGGGCCGGTGAGCCCGAAGCTGCCCAGGATCGGCACGACGCCGTCGACGCCCTTCAGCTCGCGATATCCCGGCCGCGTCTGCTCCTCCAGCCACTGGCCCTGGAGCTGTAGGCGGGTGACGACGGTGCCGTCCGGCTCGGTGGTGCGCTCGGCGTGGACATCGGCATCCTTGCGGATGCGGTAGAGCGCCGGCAGGGAGCCGCTCTTGAGGCGTTCGATCACCCGGCCGCCGCTGATGGGGATCAGGTTCTGGCCCGAGGCCTCGAGGTCGACGATGCGGGCGGCCAGCTCCTGCGCGGCCGGATCCCAGTCGGTCCAGGACACCGGCGTCACGCCCTGCTTGAAAAAGCCGCACGGCGGCGGGAAGTGGAGCAGCAGGCGGCGGGGATGAAAATGCCCCTTGCGCCAGTCGGCGGAGCGCAGGTCCGCGGTGCGCATTGACGGGTCGTCGAAGCTTCCGGGAAAGCACGGGGCGCCCTGCGGATTGGCCTGCCGCCAGCGAACCTCGGTGCCGCTGAAGCGGGTGGTCCGGCCGTCCGGGTCGTCGTCCGCGGTGCGCACAGCCCGGGCGTGAACGCGGAAATCCACGGTTCCCGAGGGTCGGTCCACGCCGAACGGATCGGCACCGACCGCGCCGCGGGCGACGGTCGGCAGGGGCCAGCCGGCGCGCGGCGTCACGGCCACGCGCTTCCAGCCCTCCTGGACCTCGACCTCGAAGCGTCCGACGTCCTGAGCCACGCGCTCGACGCTTGCGGGCGTGCCCTTGACCTGGCGCCAGCCGATCGCGTTGGCGACCTCGGCGCGCTGGCCCGACGGATCGGGCGACACGAGGCGGGCGTCCACCAGCTCGGCGAAGTACGGCAGGAGCCACGGCTGGCAGGCGCGCCCTTCCAGCGGCTCGTCCGGAAACGAATCGGCGAGGCGCTGATCGAGCGTGGAGCGGACCCGTCCGAGGAGATGGCCGAGGCCGTCCACCAGGGCGGCGAGGTCGCCGTTGTCGCGGCTCCGGTAGACCTCGGGGAGGAGCGCGTAGAGCTGGCGCCCCACGGCGCTCGTGGGATCGGTCGGATCGGTGATCACAGCTCGAACTCCTTGTAGAGGATGGTCAGCGAGGAGGTCGGCGCGTCGAGGTGGACCACCCCGTCCGCCGGCGCATCCACGCGGGCTTTCTTGGGATCGTTGTCGAGCACGCAGAGCGAGTTCGCCACGCCCGGCACGCCCTCCACGAGGCGGTAGACCTCGGACAGCCGGAGGGCCTGGCCGAGCTTGCGGCCGCGCAGGCCGAACGCCGCCAGGAGCCGCGCCCGCGCCGCCTCGACCACGCGCTCGGGGTCGTACTCGGCGGTGACGATCTGCAGCTCGATGCGCAGGTTGAAGCCCACCGGCTCGTAGGGATCGACCTGGAGCGACACGCCGGGGAGGGCGTGCGCTTCGAGGAAGGCCTTCATCGTGTCCGCGAGCGCGCCGAGGTCGCCGCCGCCCGCGGGCACGACCACGACGCGCACGCTGTCCTTGCGCGCCAGCCCGGTGCGCAGCGTGAACGCCGCCGCCTGCCAGACGCTGCTCTGGCTCGCGGCGAGGCGGCCGTAGTCGCCGAGCGACACGGCCCGGCCGAGCGTCGAGACGCTCGCGGGCGCCGTGGCCCGCATCGACTCGACCCCTTCCATGTCGTTGCCGCCCGTGGCCGGCAGCGGCTGCCGCACGGCCTCGATCCGCGGGTTGGGCCGCGCCGCCTTCACCAGCTTGCCCACGGGCAGGTTGCCGGCGAGACCGGCGCCGGAGCGCCAGGCCAGGCGCACGTTGTTGACGCCGGTGGGCAGTCGGCGGCCGTTGCGGCCGTCGCCGAAGGCCAGCTCCACGCCGCCGTCCTCGGTCATGCGGACCGTGTAGTGCGGATCGGCCGGGCCGGAATCGGCCAGCGTCGGAACCTGCTGCCAGACCCGGTTGCCGATGCGCACCTCGATCGCCGCGCGCACACCCGAGGGCTGGCCCGGATCGGCGACGAACGAGATCCCCTTCTCCTCGAAGCGGAACGTCTGGTGCGACCGGGAGGCGTCGCCGCCGCCGAGCGCGCGCTCGCCCTTCGCCTCGCCGTGGCCGGCGAGCACCGCGTTGCCGCGCAGCACGAGGTTGTCGAGCCTCGCCCCTTCCGGCAGTGGCCGGTCGAGGATGACGTAGCCCAGCTCCGTGGTCGTCCCGCCGCCTTCCGTGTTGAGGGCCACGACCCGGGCGGACATCGCCGCGGACGGATCGTCGTCCAGCTCCAGCACCACGGTCCGGCCCGGCCGGAGGGCCGCGGGAAGCGGCTGCGGAAGCGGCACCTGGACGCCGGAGATCGGCGTGGCGTTGGCCTCCCAGCCCAGGACGCGCGCGGTGCGCTCGAACTTGGTGAAGACCCGGGTCTCGGCTAGGAAGAACAGGCCGCCGCCGCGGTCCTTCCAGCCGCTCTCGGCGGCCCGAAGGAGCGCGGTGCCCGCATCGGCGTCGGCCTCGATCGCGGAGAGGCGCGTCCACGACATCGTGGAGCCGCTCGCCACCACCGCGACATCGCCGGGCGCGGCTTTCTTCGGCAGCGCCGTGGTGATCGCCGCGGGCAGCTTGCCGGAAACCTTTTCCAGATACCGGTCGGCCTTCCAGATACCGCCGCCCGGAGGGGGCGCCAGCAGCGCCTGCGGGTTGTTGAGGCCGCTGCCGTGCGTCCACTGGAGGCGCAGCACGGTGTAGCCGGCGTTCGGATCGTCGTGGCCTTCGTTGTCCTTGCTGCCGATGGGCCGGTAGTCGGCGCTGATCGCCTGGAAGAGCGGCAGCGGATCTTGCCCCACGCTGACGATCTTGTCGCCCAGCCAGGCGTTCGTCAGCCGCGACCAGTCGCCGGAGATCCGGATGGAGAGGATGGTGACGGCCTTGCCGCCGGCGTTGTCGTTGGCCACGTTGCGCGTGATGATGTCGGACACGGGCAGCAGGATCGGCCGGCCCACGACCGTCTGGTCGATCCGCAGGTCGCCCAGCTCCAGGTCGAGGAGGAGCCGCCGGCCGCGCACGCTCTCCACCCGCCGGTAGACCGGCTGATGGCCGTCGCTGATCCACACGATGTCGCCGGGCTGGAGGCCGACGGGCTCCTCGGTGAGCTGCAGCGCGCGGCCGACCTCGGCGCCCTTGGCCGCCGGAGCCAGCGGTGCCAGCCGCTCCTTGGGAACGGCGTGAACCCGCACCCGGCCCTTGGGGATGCCGCTCTTGACGGACGGCGAGACCTCCACGCGGGTGACCTCCTCGCCTTCGGACACGGACTGGACCAGGTACGCGTACAGCTCGCCGCTGCGCTCGTCTTCCAACACCAGGGGCTCGCCGGACCTGAGCCCCTTGACGCGGCCGGCCAGGTCGATCCGGGTGCCCTGGGTGGACTCGGGATTGCGGTCGTGGTCGAGCGGCCGGAGCGCGTTGAGCGCGGAGTCGGCCTCCAGATCCTCCAGGGTCTCGAAGATCACCGGCGCGCCGCCCTCGGGGGGCGAGTGCTTGACCTGGAAACCCTTGGCCACCGCGCCCTGCTGGCCCGCCTTCGCCTCCAGCACCAGGACGGTCGAGGCCGATGCCGGAGGCGCCGGGCGGACGTCGAGCATGGCGATCAGCCGGCGGACGCTCTCCCACTGGGTCGCGGTGCCGAGGTAGCCCTCGTTGGCGAAGGCGTCGATGTGCTCGGTGAGCACGTGGACACCGCGGGTGAACGAGCGCACCACCTCCCACGCCAGGTCGCTGCGCGGGGCCTCGTACTGGGTGGCCAGCCGCGCGCTCCACTCGGTCTCCAGCTCGGGGCGGACCGGCGGCCGGACCCAGAGCGGACCCGAGCCCTCGGCGCCCTTCCAGCGCAGCCGGGCCTCGGCCGCGTCGAGCACCGTCTTGACGAAGTCCTTGCCGGCCTGGTCCGTGGGCGGGTTGGTCCACAGCTCCTTCCACCAGTCGAGGCTGGCGGCCGGGTCGGGCGCGTCGGGATCGAGCGGAGCTTCCAGATTGCGGGCGAGCAGCGCGAGGCGAAGCTCCTCCAGCCAGGTGGCGGCGTTGCCGTCGACGTATCGGAAGCGCGGCAGGCCCGCGCGGTTCCATCGAGTCAGATCCTGGATCGGATCCTGGGTCTGATCAGGAGTCAGGTCGCTCATCCCCTCCGCCCTCCACAGAGATTGAGTCGGAAGTAGCCGCGGCCGGGCCGGGCGGGATCGTTGTCGCACACCGCGACCTCCAGGCCGCGCAGTGCGATGCGGCCCTCGGCCGACTGGTCGGGGTGGGCCGCGCCCACCCGCTTGAAGCGGTCGAGGGTGATGTCCACGACCCCCTCGACGCCCATCAGGGCCTCGAAGAGATCGCTCGCGTGAAGGTCTTCGCCGAAGCGCAGGCGGCCGGGCTCGAAGAAGCCGCCGGGGCCGCGGCCGAGCGCCTGCTCCACCGCGCGCCGGACCTCGGAGCGGAAAAACCGCTCGTCGACGATCAGCGTCAGGCCGAGCAGCACGCCGACCGGCACCGCGTCTTCCAGCAGCACCTCCTGGCCGGCCATGCGGTAGGCGTCGAGGTAGAGCCGCAGGATCTGGCGCAGGCTGGGCTTGCCCGTCCACAGCGGCACCGGCAGCCGGTGCTCGCGGTGGAAGTCATGGATCGCCTCCTCCAGCTCCTTGGGATAGTCCGGCGCGTCGTCGAGCCGGTGCTCGTCCCAGGCCACCACGGCCACATGGACGGTCGTCCACGAGCCGCTCCAGTCGGTCCAGGAGTGCGCGCGCAGGACGAGCGGATGGTCCGAAAGCCGGCTCGCGTAGTCGTCCGTCGTGACCATGCGGCGCTGCCGGCGGATGGTCATCGGACCGGCGCGGCGCGCGGCTTCCATCACTTCCGGGTGGCTCAGCCAGTAGTTTTCGAGCGCCTGCTCGCGCCTGAGCTGCTCCCGATCCGGATCCGGGCCCGGAGTGCCGGCGTTCGGAGCGTCGAAGCTCGTGTCGATCGGATCGGCGCCGATCATCTTGAGCAGCCGGCGGACCGATTCCGGCCGCCGCGCCGTCTCGAGCGTCCCTTCGGAGGTGACGCGGTCGAGCATGTCCGAGAGCTGGTCGAGCACCGCGGAGAAGCCCTCGATGAGCGTCACCTCGACGTCGGCCGGCGTCCAGCGCGAGCGCTCGGGGAAGCGGGCCGCCAGCTCTTCGAGCAGGAAGACGCGGAAGCCGTCGTAGTCGCGCACCCGCCAGTCGAAGTCGTCGCCGACCGGCGGCAGGGCGCGGGGCAGCTCGATGCGGCGGCTGCCGCAGTCGGGGCACTGCCCCTCGAACTGGAGATCCTGAACCGGAGTGTCCGCCACGGCTGTCTCCTACCCGTTCACGGAAAAGCGATGTTCCTCGGAGTGGCCGAGGGTCGCCAGGGTGTATGCGATGGTCACGAAAAGCTTTTCTTCCTCGCCGGTGACGTCGATCGTGAGGCTCCTGGGATCGACCTCGCCTTTGAGAGCGTCCGCCAGCGAGGCGATCAGGCGCTTGCGCGTGATCGTCCACAGCGGCGAGGTGTTGGGCTCGAACACGAGCGTGCGGACGCCGGCGCCGAAGTCGGGACGGAAGACCCGCTCGCCCGGGTTGGTGAACAGCACCTGCTCGATCTGCTCGCGCACGTGGCGGCTGCGGTCGGCGAGCGCCGGCCCGCCGTCGCCGACGCGGAACGGGAACGCAAGGTAGGGCGGATCGGCGAGTCGTCTCATGCGGTCATCACCTTCTGGGAGAGGCTGGACATCTCCCCCTGGGGAATCGGCGGCCCGGTGGGAGCCCCCGGGGCCGCGGTCGGATGTACGTGGGTGGCGAACAGGGTAAGGAAGCTCTGGCCCTTGATGATCGGCTCGCCGGCGTCGCCGCCGAGCACGACCTGCGAGCCCTTGACCACGATCTTCTGGCCCTCGATGTTGATTCCGGCCGCGGCCATCTCGACCTTGTTGCCGTTCTTGTCCTCGATCACCGTGCCGCTCGAATCCATGGTCAGCGTGTTGCCGTTCGAATCCTCGACGATCAGCTTGCCGGCGTCGGGATCGAGCGTGACTTTCGACCCGCCCTGGTCGGTGAGCGTGAGGATGCCCTTCTCGTCGATCGCGACCTCGGTGCCGCCGGGATGGTGGATCAGGAACTTCTCTTTATCGGTCTCGTCGTCGAAGCGCAGGATGTGGCCGCCCGGCGTCTTGATGAGCCGCGTGGTGGGGGCGTCGCCCTCGTTCGCCTCGGCCGGCGGATCGCCCTGCTGCTGCCAGAACGTGCCGGTCCAGATGGGCCGCGAGATCTCGCCCTCCTCGAACTCCACCCAGACCTGGGTGTCGATCTCGGGCACGAAGAAGAGCCCCACGTCCTTGAGGCCGCCGAACGGCAGGCAGGGCAGCGCCCAGCCGGTCTCGGTCTCGCCCAGCGCGGACGGAACTTTCACCTTGAGACGCGCGCGCTTCTCGGGATCCTTGTTGTCCAGGACGAAGCCGCGGAACTTGCCGTAGTACTTCTTCTGGACCTCTTTGGCAACCTTTTCCAGCAATTCGTCCACGGCGGGTCTCCTAAGGGGAACCTAGAATCCGAACGAGAACGACACGGAGACCGACGCGGAGAGGCCGCCGAGCGGCCCGGTCGGAACGTTGTCGCCGTAGGCGTTCCGCAGCAGCTTGAAGCCCTGGCGGTAGCCCTCGGACGAGAAGCTGTGATTGACGGAGTCGACGTAGTAGAGGCCGCTCAGGCGGTCGCCGACGCCGTCGACCGGCACCAGCTCGCCGACCCGCAGCACGTGGCCGTAGAGCGTGCCGTCGAGCTCGCCGTCGCCCTTGACGCGCATCGACAGATCGTTGGCCTTGGCCTGGGCGCGCGCGGTCAGCTCGGCCTCGTCCGTCGTGCCCTGCTTGCGCAGGCGCCAGACGAAGTCCGGCAGGCCCGGCCCGCCGCCCGACGCGGGCTCGGTGCCCAACAGGGGGATGTCCGGCTCCACGATGCGCTCCGTCGTGCCCGTGCCGGTCTCGGCCGCCACGTCGTACGCAACCTTTTCCGGCTGGTGGCCGTCGGCCTTCACGTCGAAGCGCAGGCAGTTGGTGTCGCGCCCCGCGTAGACCAGCATCGTGGGCTGCGGCTCGCCGGAGAGGCGCATCGGGCCGTAATAGACCATCCCCTCCGCGAAGATCAGCTCGTAGCCGTTGGCGTCGGCGCGGTCGCGCAGGAACGCGATGTCGGTCGAGTCCTGGAACAGGTGAAGGCCGGAGAGGCCCTGGCCGCTCTCGGGGTGCGGGGCCAGTTGGTTGCGGCCGAGGATCTGCTGGAAGATCAGACCGTCCGTGGTCGGCGCATCGGCCTCGCCCCAGCTCTGCCTCAGGTGACTGCGGTCGAGCACGATCGAGTCGTCCTGGCACTCCACGGTCACGGTCGCGGCGCCCGCTTCTTCCGGGTAGCTCGCCGAGACCTCGCGGATGTAACCGCGCAGGATCTCCTCGCTCCTGCTGCCGAACGAGGCCTCGATCACGATCGGCTCCCAGGGCGTCAGGACGCCCGAGTCCTGCACCGCCCACTGGCCCTGCTCGTCGCGCCGGCTCTCGAAGGTGAGCGTCGCCGTCCAGGCGTCCTTGCGGCTGCACTGGATCTCGACGCCGGTCAGGAACGGGTAGAGATCCTCGATCTCCAGCTGGGCCACGCCGACCTTGATGACGCAGCCGGCCGGCTCGCGCTGGGCACCGGAAAAGAGATCCAGGACCATCGCTTCAGCCCTTCCCGCCCGGGATGAGGATCACCTGGCCCTCGGTGCCCGGAGCGAGCATGTCGCCTGCGAACCGGATCTCGGGGTTGGCGTCGGCGATGCGCCACCAGAGGCGGTCGTCGTTGTAGTAGTGGCGGGCCAGGAGGTCGAGCCGGTCGCCGGCCTTGACCACGTGCTCCACCGCGCCGGAGCGGGTGACGACCTCGCGCTGGCGGTAGCCGGGAAAGACCTCGCGGCCGCCGGGCGCGGCGTAGAACGGACGGACGCTCTCGTAGCGGGAGCCCTTGAAGAACATCAGAACAGCCCTCCCAGGATCGCGCCCACCGTGCGGCCCGTGTTGATCGCCGAGCTCACCACCTGGCGCACCTTCTCGACGGTATAGAAAGGATTGTTGCCTTCGATCACCTGCATCGAAATGGTGACGTTGGCGCGGTAGGGGACGAGCGACGGCAGATGCGCCTTCTCGTCCACCTGCACGCTGGTGATGAACACCGGCAGCAGGTGCGTGCCCCAGATGAACAGCACCACCGACGCCGACTCGTTGCGCTGGAAGGCGCGCTGGCCGCCGAGCCCCAGGCTGGCGAGCATCTGGAACCCGCCCGGCCCCTGCGACTTGGGCTCCAGCATGGTGCGCAGCGTGTCGAGCTCGGGCTCGATGCCGAGCGTCTGGGCGATCGGATCGCCCTCGCCCAGCCGGTCGGTGCAGTCGAACATCACCTGGATGCTGAAGGTCTCGGGCTGCACCGAGACCCCCAGGGCGGCGCGCGGCGTCTCCGTGGGCAGCGCGAAGTCGTAGCCGCCGCGGGTGGCCGGCGAGCTGCCGGTGCGCACGTTCACCGTGCGGGTGCGCGACAGGCTCTCCGGGCTGAAATCGAAGATGAGGGCGAGCGGCGGGATGGACAAGGCGTACTCGACCAGGGCCGCTTTGGTCACGTTTGGCATCGTCTTTCCTTTACGGATTCAGAGCGGACTACCCGCCACTTGCGGGGCCACGGCTCGGGCTGGCGGCGGGGCGAGATACGGACGAGGAGACTGAGCTGGAGATCGACCGGGCGATGCGCCCGGCGATCTCACGGTCGGACGTGCCGGCCTGGATCTCGATCGACGGCAGGGAGAGCGAACGCAGCGAGACGTCTCCGGGAGCCGGCATCTCGGCCAGCTCCTCGGCCACGCGGCGGGCGATCCCCTCGGCGCGGTGCTCGAAGCCCGGGGGGAGGACCAGCCTCAGTTGGTCGAAGGTCCACATGAGCCCTCCTCCGGCAGGTGCTCGGAGAGCGGGCCGAGGTCCGCCCGCGTCAGCTCGCGCCCGTCCTTCCCGAGCTCCCGCCAGACGGCGAGGGCCACATGCGCGAGCGAGATGGGGGTGCCGTCGCCGGCCGCCAGGTAGGCGGCGTGCAGCGCGGCGTTGCGGATGCCGCCGCCGGTCAGGTTGGCGGCGCCGCCGAGAAAGCCGGGATCGACCTCCGGCAGGCGCGGCGCCCGCGGCGGCAGCAGGCGGCTCCAGAGCTGGCGCCGCGAGCCGGTGTCCGGCCGCGGAAAGTCGATCACCACCTGGAAGCGGCGCACGAACGCGGGGTCGAGGTTCTTGCGCAGGTTGGTGGTGAGCACGCACGGCCCCTGGTGGGTCTCGACCCGCGCCAGCAGGTGGCTGACCTCCAGGTTGGCGTAGCGGTCCCGCGCCTCTTTCACCTCGCCGCGCTTGCCGAACAGGCTGTCCGCCTCGTCGAACTGCAGCACCATCGGCCGGCCGTGGGCGGTGTCGAACAGGCGATTCAAATTCTTCTCGGTCTCGCCGATGTACTTGCTCACCATCCGCCCCAGATCGACGCGGTAGAGCGGCCAGCCCAGCTCCGCGGCGATCACGGCCGCCGCGAACGTCTTGCCCGTGCCGGATGGACCCGCGAACAGCGCCAGCGGGCCGCCGCAGTCGCCGCCGCCCCACTGCTCCACCACCGTGTCGCGGTGCTGAACCCAGAGCAGCAGCTCGCGCAGCATGGTGATCCGGTCCGGCGGCAGGATCAGGTCGCTCCAGCGCGGAGTCAGGCGCACCGGGATCGCTCCCGGCGGCACCTCCTCGGCCTCGTAGCGGCCCAGGACGCGCGCGGCAA
Source organism: Holophagales bacterium (assembly GCA_031390755.1). Taxonomy (GTDB): domain Bacteria; phylum Acidobacteriota; class Thermoanaerobaculia; order Multivoradales; family UBA5704; genus DATMER01. The sequence continues at coordinate 34,889 of JANMTS010000077.1, read as the reverse complement.
CGCCCGTGCCCGGCCGGATCGGCTGGTACGGATCCTCGCCGTCTACCCGGATCAACCCCCGCCGCCGCAGCGGCGCGTCCGGAGCGAGCGCGGCATAGATCTCGTTGGCTTCCAGAGCGTCCAGGGCGAGCAGGTCGTGGACCAGCGCCGCCGTCGGGTACGGCTGCGGCGCAGTGGATTGCGATTGCAGCGACTGGAACAGCCAGCCCAGCCGCGGCTCGGCCTCGGGGGCCAGCGCGCAGGCGAGCAGGTCGTACTCGTAGGAAGACAGATCCTCTTCGCCCCAGGCCTCGGCGCGCCAGACCTGGATCTCGGCCTGGAGCTGCTCCAGCCGCGACAGCGTCTCGTCCGGAACCGGCTGGCCGCGCCGGCCCTGGGCCAGGCAGTGGCCGAGCAGGCCGATGCGCTCCCACTCCGCCCGCAGCAGGTCGGGGCGCGTGCGGGAGGGTGCCTCGGCGGCCCTTCCCGATCTCTCGGATCTCTCGGATCTCTCGGGAAAAGGCACGATCACGGCTCTTCCTCGTACAGCGAGATCAGGACCGGATTGCTCCGCACCTGGATGGTCAGCCCGTCCGGGAAGCGCTTCGCCGTGCGCACGCCGTAGAGCGCGAGCTGGCCGGCCTTGTTCTTGAACGGCATGGGCGCGGCGACCGTCGTGGCCGAGCCGGCGGCGGCCGGATCGATGCCCACGGAGGTGGCCTGCGTGTCCACGTGGTCGGGCAGCGCGACCCAGCCGTTCACGGAATCCCAGGACTCCCAGCGCAGCGTCACCGGGCTGCCGGCCAGGCCGGCGATCCACACCTGCGGCGTGAACGCGCCGAGCTCCGGGCTGCCCACCTCGAACGAAAGGCTTTCCGAGCACTCGCCGCCGCTCACCGCACAGATGCGCGGCGTCCAGTCCGGGCGCTCCGTGTTGACCGTGCGGGCGATCACCATCGGCGTGAGGTTGTTGCCGCCGAACGGATGGAGCTTGAGATCCTTGAACACGTCGACGCCGATCGCGCCGACCATCGGACCCGGCACCCGCCTCTCGCTCGGCGGGATCGGCGCCAGCGCCAGCTCGTAGGCCGCGGACGGACGGTAGACCACGTCCCCCTGCGTCGACCAGATGTGATTGATCTGATCGAGCGTGAGCGGATTGAACACGACCTGCGCGCGGATCAGATCCCCGTCCAGATCGAACGTGGGCAGGATCGGATTCTCGTGAAACACCCGCAGGACGCTGCCGAGCAGCCGGAGGTCGTTCTCGCCCGAGCCCACCGCGCCTTCGGTGATGCCGAAGGCCGTCACGAGGCAGTGCAGGCGCACGAGCCACGTCTCGTCCGGAGCGAACGCCCCGAAGCCGCTCGGCTCGACGAGATAGAAAAAGAGATTGATCCGGTGCTCCGTGTCGAAGTCCTTGGCCGCATCGGCCGGGCTGCCGATGAGCATGCGGATCGAGTTCGAGTTGGCCTCCAGCTCGGCGCCCAGGAAGTCGGCGACCGACCGGCAGATGCGCGACAGGGAAGAAAGTGGCAGCGCCATGATGAGTTCCGGCCGAAGACCCTTACAGGCTCCGGAGGTAACGGCGGCTCGCGAGAGCGCCGGGCTTGGGGCTCGGGGCGGCGGCAGGAGCCGCCTGCACCGGCGGCGGAGCCGGCGCGGTGACGATCACCTCGACGCGGCCGATCTGGACGCGAGGACCGGCAGGAGCGCGCGGCGGCTCGCGGCGGACGGATGCGAGCAGGGCCGGCGAGGCCAGGGGGGGCGGCGCGGCGGAAACAACTGTGGGCGGCGGTGCAATGGCCTGGCGTTCTTCGCCTGCGGCCCTCACCCCCGGCCCCGGTTGATCCCATTCCCCCCCACCCTTGCCGCGGAGAGACGGAAGAGGCGCGGCGTCCAGGAATAGTTCCCGTCTTTCTCCGCTCCGAGAAGCACGCTCCCCCGAGCCCTTGTCAGAGGTGGAGTCAGACGGTGAGATCGTCGAGCGGAGCGCCTCTCCCCTCTCCCGGGGGTCCGGGTGTGCGGCTGGGAGAGGGGCCGGGGGTGAGGGCCGGCCGGCGTCGGCAGCCCTGTCGATGGAAAACGTTTCGTTTGTTGCTTTGGATGAACCCCGTTCCCGCCCCCCCCCGGCCGCTAACTCCTTCAGAGGCATGGCCTCCTCTGGCTTCACGGCCGGGGGGACGACGGCTGGGGTTTGGGGTGGAAGGAGGGCCTTCCCCGGGTTCTGTCTCCCTTCCAGTACGGCGGTTCCGTTCTGAGTTTCTCCGTGCGATCCAGTCGAAAGATGATACGTTGACCTCGAATCCGTGTGAACCGAAAGCTCAGCTTCGCTTTTGAAAGGGGCTCCACTTACGACAGCCGTCTGACCGGGAAACGATGGCACACTCGCGTGAGCATCTAAGCCGACGTGCAATCCGCTTGTGGTTCTCTCTTGACGATTCTGATCTCCAAGTAACTCGTTTTCGCTATCCGCGTAATCCCCGTTCTGTCCGTCGGTTGTCCCCTGCTCCGTACTACGCTTTCCCTTCCGGTAGCGGATCACACCTTCATCCGTCCTTGAAACGGCGGCTGCCGGATTTTGCGGCAGCGAAGGAGTCACCCCCTGGCGCGGCTCGAAGTCTTGCGCACGGCCCGGTTCCGTGAGGATTTTCCGGGACACGCTCGCGCTGTCGTCCGTCCGCTCTTCCACTCCCCAACTCATTGTACTGCGTTCCTGGTTCGAAAGGGTTTCCGGTCCAGCCTCTCCAGGCCTTTTCGTGGGATCAATCGCGGGATCAATCGCGGCGCCCGCCGCCGGTCCGGCCGGCCTGGAGGGGTTGGCCCTCCAGCTCCGGGGACGGCTGTCCGCGACGATGTCCGAAAAGAGACCCATGACCGCGCCCTCTCAGCTCACCATGCCCCGGCTTCGGTCGACGAGGGAGAGATAGAGGCGCCGCCGCTCGCGGGGCAGGGCCAGGATCTCGCGCTCGCTCCAGTGGTACACCGAAGCCAGGAGATGAATGTCCAGGAACAGACCCCCGTCCGAGGGGGCCGCGAGACAGATGTACGGATCGAGCGCCACCTCCACCGGCCTGCCGCACTCCGGGCAGGCCGCCTGGGCGCGCGTCACCACCTCGGGTGCCACGTCCTCCAGGGCCGCTTCGATCCGATCGAGATCTTCGCTCGTGAGCTCGCCTTCGAAAGGCCGCTCCGAGCAGGCTCGGGCCAGCGTCCGCCGGGCGATATCCGGATCCTTGAGATCACCGAGATCCTCGGCGCCCATGATCTCCGCCAGCGCCTCCTGATCCGCCCCGCAGGGCACCCGGAACCGCAGCGTTCCGAGGCTGGTCTCCACCGTGGAGAAGGGATACCCCTCGCCCGCCGGCTTCACCGGCAGGTCGCCGTGCCGCACCGGAAGCTCGAACGCCGCTTCGCAGGCGGGGCACGACACGGAGAACCAGCTCTCTTCCAGCCCGATCTCCACGGCCAGGCGCCGCATCAGGTACTGGCGGTCCGCTACCGCGAGAGCGCGGACCGCCTCGGGATGGACGGCGGCCCCTCCCAGGTCGGCGAGCGCGGCGCTGAGCACCGTGGTCACCCGCTGGGGGACGTTCCCCCGGGACCTGCCCGCGTCGAGGATCGAAAGCTCGACCTCGCCGGTCAGGGTCCGGAAGGACCAGTCGCGACGGCATTCGTCGTGCCGCCAGAGGCCGCCGGGCAGCATCATCAGCTCTCCGTCGGCTCCGCGACGCTCGTGTCGCGCTGCCAACCTTCGTGCTGCAAGGTGATGCTCTGGATGCCGATGGTGTTCATGTTGCCGGCGTCGAGGTCCGGAAGCGCCTGGAAGTCCGAAACCCAGGCCCGGAAGAGCTTGTACGACATCGCCACCTGACCCTGCAGGTTGAGGACGTTGATCACGATGTCCTTGCGGTAGTTCTTGAGCGACGTGGCACCGTCGCCGTCGATGTTGTTGACGAGGTTCGCCCAGTTCTCGAACACCGGGTCGTGCGTCAACCCCTGTTCGAGAGCCACCGGATCGAAGCTCGTGCCGCCGGGCATGATGCGCTCGTGCGACGGATCGTTCGACGCGCGCCACTTCACGGGCTCGGTCTTCTTCTTGAGCGCCCCCATCTTGCGGAGGCCCGCCACCACCTTGCCGTCGATGATGACCTGGAACTTGAACGTCCGGTACGGATCGTGCCGGTGGGCGTTCACGGTGAACAATGGAGCTGCCATGGTCTAGACCCTCCTCGGGGTGCCGGGTAACCCGGAGATTACTGTCCGACCTTCTGCTGGATGCGGACGATGACGAACTCGGCCGGCTTGAGCGGTGCGAAGCCGACGACGACGATGACCTGGCCGCGATCGATGTCCCCCTGGGTCATCGTGTCGCCCAGACCGCAGCGCACGAAGTAGGCGTCCGAGGCCTTCTGGCCCTGGAACGCTCCCGCACGGAACAGGCCGTTCATGAACGAGTCGATGTTGACCCGCAGCGAGCCCCACAGCCGGTGGTCGTTGGGCTCGAACACCGCCCACTGGATGCCGTTGAAGATGCTCTGCTCGATGAACATCGCCGTGCGGCGGACCGGCACGTAGCGCCACTCCGGATCGGCGTTGGTCGACAGCGTGCGCGTGCCCCAGATCACCGGGCCGAAGCTCGGCATGACGCGGTAGCAGTTGACGCCCTGCGGGTTGAGCTGCTCCTGCTCGCCGTCCTCGACCTGGTACTCCAGACCGGCCACGCCGAGCAGCGCCGTCTCGACACCGGCCGGCGCCTTCCACACGCCGCGGCGGCCGTCGGTGCGCGACCACATACCCGCCGCGAAGCCCGAGGGCGGCACGAGCACCGTGACCGGAGCGCCGGGGTTCTTCTCCGCGTTGTAGTAGGGATTGGTCACCTTGACCCAGGGGTAGTAGAGGGCCGTGTAGGTCGACGTCGGCAGGCTCAAGCCGGTGACATCCTGCTCCGTGACCAGCTCGTCGCCGGGCGCGGGATCGACCAGCACCATGCGGTTGCGCATCTTTTCGGCGTGCGCCACCGCGGCCTGCACGATCGCTCCGCCGTTCGTCCAGTCCTGGCCCGGCAGCGAGATCATGTTGATGCCGCGGATCTTCTCGAACAGCGCGAAGGCCGCGTTGTACTCGTTCGTCGTCGGCGCCGAGCCGTTGCCGCCGCCGCCGAGAACCACCTCGTCGTCCGCGCTGGAGACGATCGCGTCGAGAGCCTGCTGGCCCGTCTGTTCGACCGCGTCCTGGCCGGCGGCGCCGAGCTTGAGGGTCGCCGCGCCGTCGCCGGTCACCTTGACCGCCGAGCTGCCCAGGTTCCCGCCTGACGTCAGCACCAGCTTGTTGCCGACCGCCTGAGCCGTGAAGTTCTTGACCGCCAGGTTCGCCACCACATTGCCGCGCACCTTGTCCTGAATGACCGTGGCCACGTTGGCGAGTGTCGGGGCCGGGGGGAGAGCGCCCGGAAGCGCACCGGCGGCGAAGGCGACCGGCCGGGGAGTGCCGTCCACGTCCACGCTCAGGCTCTTGCCGATGAGCGTGGCGAAGTCGACGCCGGTGAGGTCGCCGCTGGTGCTCGTGCCCTTGAGGTACGCGCTGACATCCTGCACCTGCGAGCTCACGAGGGCGGATTGGCCGTTGATGCGGCCTTCGATGAAGTTCGGATCCCCGGCGGCCATCGACACGCCCGAGAAGCCCTCGGAGGTCTTGAAGTCGGAGCCGGCTCCGCGGCCGACGGCCACGTTGAAGCCGCCGCCCGCCTTCGGAGTGACGCGGACCCGGAGGCCGTCCGCCCACGTGCCCTCGTTCACGGCCTGGAAGCGGATCAGCTTGGTGGCATCGCCGGGCTTCTCGAGGAAGCCGGTGGACCGGGCCGAAGCGCCGGACACCAGGCGGACGATGTAGGCCGCGGTGCCGCCGTTCTGGAAGAACGCGGAGACGCTGTGGCCCATGGAGTCGCCGATGGCGGCGCCGCCGGTATCGCGGATGCCTCCATAGAGGCGGTCGTAGTCATCCCACTTGAAGATCAAGGTGGGCTTACCGATGTCTCCCTTGCTGGTGTACCCGACGAAGGCTGCGGTGGAGGTTCCCACCCCCTCGATCGGCTTCGAGCCGCTCGAGATCTCCTCGATGTACACCCCGGGCCGAAGGTACGTAGGCATACGCACTCTCTCCTTGCGCTCGCCGTCCTGCGAATCAGACCGGCGGTTGTTCGCGCTGTCAGGTGTTTCGTTGCCCTTGCGGGCGTAAGGCCTCACACAGGAAATACGCAGGCCTGGAGAAAGCCCGCCATGGGGGCGCTGGAGGAGATTGAGGGGGGATCGAACCTTCGGCGGCTCCGGAGAGGAACGCCGCTTCATTGCAAGGCAATGGAACCGCCGATGGCTGGACTCTCGATAGCCGTCATCGCCAAGCTCCTAGCCCCAATCGTGTCCTCGAAGCCGCCGGCATGGCACCGTCGGTCTTTAGAGAAACTCTGCTTACTCGGCTGTAACGGAGAGGTCAGCCACGCATACGGTAGCCTCGGGCGACCTTCAACGAACCACTTTGACTAGAGCCGCCGATGAAATGCAACTCGATTCCAGCTATCGGCGGTAGTAGCTCTTCCTCGCCTCTAATGGAAATTTCCTTTCCCGCTATCTCTTTGTCGGTGGAATTGACCAAACGATTCATCTCCGATCGAAAACTACCCACAGCCGATGACATGAGTTCTCTTGTTAGCTTCTCACAATCGATCGTTACTGTGCGAAGCCGATTACCAAGGATCGCGCTATCGTATTCCCCGTGCTTGGCCTCGAACTCCAGAATTACATCTTGAGTGCGACTAGAGAGTGCGCGAAATGAAATCGTTCTCACTTGGCCGAGATAGGCGATAAGACCAGAGAAGAGTTCATAAACTCTCACATCGAAGCCATACATGTCGGCATAAGCAACCTCGATTTCCTCCTCCATGCTCCGCATTTTGATCTCAGCTTGAAGCTTTAGTAGCTCTCTCCACAGATAGTCTCGAACCTCGATTACGTTCTTGCTCTTAACCAACATACAGTCCGCATCAGTAACGACTGGTTGTAGTTGATCAAAAATGCTAACAGCGAGCTGACACCATCGGTCGGCCTTAGCGACGATGAGCCCCGCGCTTCTCCTTACCCGATCCGCAAGTTCCTTTTGACGAAGGACTCGGTCCTTCCTCATCTCGATGAATATGCCAACAGCCGAGATTAGTATCGCCACTGCTGTCAGGAGGTCTCCCCACGTCACCGAGCTGTTTTGCATAGCCGCCTCTCTCTCAGGGCTCATCGCGGAATCGAACACGTCTACTCAAAAACCGTCGGCGGTCCCAGGGAGATATCGATGGCTGGAAGGCATAGGCCTACGGCGCCTGGAACTCGGCATTGACGCTCACGTTGCCCGACGGCATCGCGAACGTGCAGACCGTGGCCCAGTTCGAGCCGTACCCCCATCCCCAGTTCGTGGTCGTGCAGCCCTGGAGGTAGGGGTTGGTCGAGAACCACATGAACCAGTAGCCGTCATGCAGGATGGCGTCGATCCGCACTTCGGTCCCGGCCGAGATCGAGCTCCCGCAAGCCGAATAGGGCAGCGTGCCCGGCTGGCGGCAGTTGACCTCGATGTGCCCGCCCGCGGTCGACGAGACGCCGTCCGTGGTCACGGTCGCATTGAGCGTGTAGGCACGGGCGGACGTGAACGCGCTCAGACTCAGGATGCAGACTGCCAAAACGATGTTTCTCGCTCTCATCAGGCAGATCCTCCGTGTGAATTGACGACGCGCGAGCCTAGCATTTTTGAGTTTCGCGAACCACGAAGGGTGCGAACATGCTCCTTGCATTACTAGAAAGCTTCTCCGTCATCATAGCCTTCTACTCGGTCAAAGTGCTTTACCTCCCAGCAGGCCAACTAGAGCACCAAACCCGATATTGGCCATCGTGAAAAAATTGTCGATTAGCTTTTCTCGCAGCGGGGGAGGCGCACCGGTCGTCGCAAGATGTAGCCCAACGCAGATTGTCGTAAAGAAGATGGTGCCGGCCACCGCAGCCCAAAAGACAAGCTTGAAGCGCGGATCTAGCTGATCGGTTTCCGAGGCCATATACTTGGAATCTACCGGAGCAGTTCTAGATGCACGCACTTCAGGGCAAACGTACCGCCCCTCGGCCTCTATCCAATAGGAGACTCGACCAGGGTGCGCTAGACACTCAACCGCAACATTTGTCATACGTCCTAGCAAGCTAGTCGCCATGCTCACCTCCATACCATTGAGTCGAGAGATCGGTCCACATTGCGTACTACGAGGGCTGAAGGACGATGCCGCCCCCCGGCGCTATCCTGCCGCAAGGATCTGCCTCACCGTATTTGCAATATTCCCCGTAAGAACTTTAGCTCCACCAAGTGAATTGGTGTAAACTATACACCTCAGCGCACGGAGATCGAAAGGGACGTAATCTATGTCTTGAGTTATTAATACTACTGATTTTCCGACTGTATGCGCAATCCCGACCTCGTACATGACATTGGGATTACGGTCGGTAAGGTCCGCGATGACAACCCTAGCGCCAAGAATATTTTTCCACACATCCTCCATTATACCGTCGATACTATTTATGTCATCTGCACGAACAGCCCGAAGGCCTGTCGATTCCACCGATGGTGCAATACAGTTCTCAAACAACTCCCGAGACCATGTGGGGCCGAATGGCATGAGGACAAAGCACAGCTTTTCATCGCGCAAAACTCCCCGCGCTCGGAATATAGGGTTAACGTTCACAACGCAGCGCCTCCTGTACTCGCTCAAAGCGATGATCGTATAATAGCTAACAAACGGTATCGATTCACGCTCTGTGGTCTCACCAGACCACCCTCCATCTTTAATTTCAGCCCTTAACAGGAATTCAATCAACGCACCGAGTTGCTCACAATAGACCGTTTCTCCACAAAGCAACAATCCGAGCGCCAAGCACGCGCTGGCGTCAACCTCATGGTCACGTGGAAGTACGATCGCCCCATTGTCACGCTGCATACTATAGGCAAAACCTGCAAGACGGCCAACCAAGTGACGAAGATCACGGCCATGGGCCGCGAGGATCTTGCTTCGAAGGCAAGAATCAGCGGATGATAGCAATTCGCCAAACGTCCACATAATGGAGGCCACCGGTAAAATGCTTTCATCCAAGGCAACCCTTGAGGAGCGATAGGGCTGAAGCGACTCCAAATACCTACAGTAGATAGCGCCGGCCTCTAGGATGCCTGGATGAGCGGCCAGAACGCCTGAATAGCACGCCGCCCGAATTACATTAGCGCTTTCTTGAGGGGTCAGGCTGCGCCAATCCCTTTGCGATAGCTCGTCCAAGAACGGACGGAATAGGCTATCTGCATCGCCAGTTACTTTGCCTCCCCAGTGAATTACATCGGTCAATTCAAGCACAGAGAACGAAGAAGCGCGTCCGGAAGCGCGTTGTATGAAGAGGATTGAGTCCTGAATACTCAAATCAGAGAGGTCCAATTGCTTTGCGGCGAACGCCGCTACCGCTGTGGATGCGGCGGAATCAACGTCACCAAATCCTGAAGGCCAAGCGCCAGAGGCCTCTTGGCTCTCTGCAAGCCAACTTGATGCTCGATCCAACGCAGTGTTGAGAGGCTCCAGAAGCTTCCCTGCTGGAAAATCTCGTTCCTCGGCAATTAAGCTTCTCACGAGTGTCTCCCATATCGAAGCAAAGCTTGAACATATCAGCAGGCACAGGCGTTACACTGAGCTCACATGCTGGAAGATACAGGATAGCCTAGATCATTACATCAAGCACGTCAAAACAATAGTGCCTTGCCCATAAGGCTTTCTTGCGAGCGGGATGCATATCGCCGCTTCTAAGGCAAGGTAGGATAGTTGGCAAATAGTCAGGCTTGGAGTGAGCAAGCCGCAAACGATGGCGGATTGACTACCGAAAAGTAGCGGTCCGCCACCCGCCCCGGCGGCGGGTGGGCGTTCCTGGATAGTGGGACACGTCGTCCGCCTTCCCTGTCCAGTTGCCAGTAAGCACAGTCCCACTTCCCAATCCCCCGTAGACCGTCGCGGATCTTCGCCCAACGTCGGCCCAAACTCCGCCAGTCTCGGCGAGCGTTCCGCATCGTGACGCGGACGTTCCGCGACTCCACTCCGCCTTCCGGCCGGCCCGTCGGGACTCTCCTGCGACTCCGCCGGTCTTCGCTGACTCCCGGCCGAGCTCCCGCAGAGCACCGCCAGAGTCCCGCCGGTCGCGGCGGAGGTTCCGCCGGGAGCTGCGGGACGCCGGCGGACCTCGGCGGACTTCGGCGGTTCCTGGCGGACTCTCGGCCAGATCCGGCCCGAAGCGCGACCACGGCTGCCGGACATCGGGATTTTCGCCAGATCGACGCATCAATGACGAACAAAGTGCGGAAATCTTCGAAATGACTCTTGACATCTCCGCGATCCTCGTACAATCTACGCTGCGTTGGACGCAGAAGACGGTACCGGCTTCGCTTTTGAGGCCGGAAGCCCGGTGCCGATTCACGGCTCCGGGATCGTTCCGGGTTGAATTGGGATGGGATTCCTGCGACCCGGGAAAGGAGAAGAAGAACCATGCCTTCGTCGTATGCAGATTATGTCAAGGACTGGGAGTCCCTCATCACGGCAGTGCAGGAGAACCTGGGCCAGCTTCCGAACGTCGGCGAACATCTCCAGGAGCTGTCGACGGCGGTGGATGACCTCAAGGCTCGCAAGACGGTGCAGGAGCTTCACAGCGGCGCCAGGCAGAAGGCGACCCAGGATCTGGGGGACAGCCTCGAGCTGGGCAAGGAGGCCGCGGTGAAGCTGCGCGGCTATGTGAAGTCGAAGCTCGGTCCGCGGAACGAGCTTCTGGTGCGCTTCGGGATGGCCCCGGCGCGCTCGCGCTCGCGCCGTACCCTGAAGCCGCCTCCGCCTCCTCCACCGCCCGTGGAGTAGTCGGCAGCCCGGAGGGGCGCGCCATCTGCGCGCCCCTCCTTTGTTTTCAGCCCACCCGCACCAGCCGCCGAAGCGCGACGACCCCGAAGAGGAGAGATTTTTTTCCTGCGTAGCGTGTAACTCGACAGGCTCCCAGGCTAGGCCCGCTCCTCCCAGACCTGGGCGAGGTGGAGGATGACCTCCACCGCCTTCTCCATGTCCTGGGCCGAGACCCACTCCAGCCGCGAGTGGAAGTTCTGCTCGCCCGCGAAGAGGTTGGGCGTCGGCAGGCCCATGAAGCTCAGCTTCGAGCCGTCGGTGCCGCCGCGGATCGGTCGCTCGTGGATGGCGACGCCGGAGCGCCGCATGGCCTCGCGGGCGTTCTCCAGCACGTCGGGAAGCTGGTCGATCACCTCGCGCATGTTGCGGTAGCTCTCCTCGACCTTGACCTCCAGCGAGGCGCCGGGCCAGGCGGCCACGGTCTCACGGGCCAGGCCTTCCAGGAAGTCTTCCTTCACCTTGAGGCCGGGCGTCGAGAAATCGCGGATCAGCACCTTGACCGAGGTCCGCTCGACGCTGGCGTTGACCACGTAGGGATGGACGTAGCCGTCGTAGCCGTCCGTGGTCTCCGGGGAGAGCGTCTCGCGCGGCAGGCGCTGGATGAAGTCCGCCGCGATCTTGATCGAGTTGATCATGCTCCCCTTGGCGTAGCCCGGGTGCGTGTTGAAGCCCTGGAAGGTGAGCGTCATGGCGTCGGCCGAGAAGCTCTCGCACTCCAGCTCGCCGCGGGAGCCGCCGTCCAGCGTGTAGGCGTACTTGGCGCCGAAGCGGGCGACGTCGAAATACTTCGTGCCGGCGCCGACCTCTTCGTCCGGCGTGAAGCCGATCCGGAGCTCGCCGTGCGGGATCTCCGGGTGCGCCATCAGGTACTCGGCGGCGGCCATGATCTCGGCGACGCCGGCCTTGTTGTCGGCTCCCAGGAGGGTCGTGCCGGACGCGGTGATGATGTCGTCGCCGATGCGCTCGCCCAGGTAGGGGCTGTCGGCGGGACGCAGCACGGCGGTGGGGTCGTCGGGGAGGACGAGATCCTGGCCCTGATAGTTGCGGTGGACGATCGGCTTGACGCCGGCGCCGCTCATCTCGGGCGAGGTGTCGACGTGGGCGATGAGGCCGATGACCGGAACCCCGGCCTTCTTCGAGGTCGCCGGGATGGTCGCCATGACGTAGCCGTGCTCGTCGATCGCGGCGTCCGACAGGCCGAGCTCGCGCAGCTCGTCGACGAGCTGGCGCAGGAGGACGAGCTGCCTGGCGGTGCTCGGATAGGTCTCCGACGTCTCGGTGGACTGGGTGTCGAAGGTCACGTAGCGCAGGAAGCGCTCGACGGCGGAGTATCGGTAGCTCTGGCTCTGGCTGTCGTCTTGGCCCACGGAAAGACTCTCCTCAGCGTCGGTGTCAGCGCCGTCCACGGCGCGCCCGCCAAGGCTATCCGACATGCCTGGGAGCGGCAAGACCGAAGGCACAAGGGACACAAAGGACGGCAAGGACAATTCGAGATGTGGAGAGCGTCGTCTCCTGTCTCTTTGGGTCCCTGGTGTCCTTTGTGTCCTTTATGCCCTCCTGCTCACTCCGGGGACGCATGATCATGCGTCCCCGATCTCATTTCAACGTCAGACCCGCCTGCCCTTGACGGCTTTTCCCGACCGGGCCTGGCCGTGCAGCTTGGTATAGATCGACCGGATGCACGCCCGCACGGTGACCGGATCGACCCGCATCTGAGCCGCCGCCGTCCGGTAGTTGTGACCCTCCGACAGCAGGGTCAGCAGCTCGAGCTCATTATTGCTGAGATGATTGCTGAGCGCGGCACCGCTGAGCGCATCGCTGCCGGCAGAAGGGCGGAGCTCCTTGAACAGGCTCAGCACCTTCTGCGCGATGTCGGGCGAAAGCGGCGCCCCCCGGTCCCGCGCGTCCGCGATGGCTTCCAGCAGCTTGGCGGGCGGCGTCTTCTTGAGCAGGTAGCCGCTCGCCCCGTTGCACAGCGCCTCGAAGATCAGATCCTCGTCGTACAGCAGCGTCAGCATGAGGATCGCCATCAAGGGGTGGCGCTCGTGAAAGTGGCGCGCCGCCTCGGAGCCCAGCATGCCCGGAAGGTTGATGTCCAGCAGCAACACATCCGGCGCGGGCGAGGCCATTCCTTCCAGCGCCAGCTCGGCCGAGCCGTAGGCGCCGACGCAACGGAATCCCTGAGTCCCGTCGATGAGCAAACAGAGAGCTTCCTGGGCGGCCAGGTCGTCTTCGACGACGGCGATCCGAAGGGGCTCTGCCCGGATGGGCTCTGATGCGTTCATAGACAGTAAAGCCTCAGAGTAATTCCTACCATGCCTTGTATTGAGAGCCAAGAGCATGATCATGCGCGGATTCTGCGCCTCCTTTGCCAACTACGCTTCTAAAAACAAACAGGGGGCCGCAAAGACGACCCCCTTCCAGACTCATGATGCGATAGGTGCGCGACCAGCCCAGCCGCGCATTGCTCCAAAGAACTTTGATCCCGATCCCCCTCCGGATCCCTCTCTTCTCATCGCCCTCGGGCACCCCCGAGGAGCCTCCACCGCCCAACCGTTGATGAGAGATTAGACGTCCGGGAGGGTCCTGCCTAGCGCATGGGCATGCGTGACTTTCGGGGATTCTGGGGGATCTCGGAGGCGGCTGGTCATTCCATGCGCATTCATGCGCGCCGACGGCCGATCGGGTCAGATCAGGCCGGCCTTGAGGACCTTGCTGACGGCTTCGGACTTCGAGTGGACGTGCAGCTTCTCGTAGATCGACCGGATGTAGTTGCGCACCGTGTTGATGCTGATCCGCATGTCGTCGGCCGCGGACTGGTAGCTCTTGCCCTCGGCCAGGAGGGAGAGCAGCCGGAGCTCCAGGCGGCTCAGCTCGGCGTCGAGCTTGGCGTCGAGCTTGGCGGTGGGCCGGACGCGGAACACGCGGACGACCTTGTGGGCGATCTCGGGCGACAGCGGCGCCCCGTTCTCGTGCGCCTCGCGGATCGCCTCCAGCAGCCGGGCCGGCGGCGTCTTCTTGAGCAGGTAGCCGCTCGCGCCGTTGCACAGCGATTTGAAGATCATCTCGTCGTCGTCGTGCAGGGTGAGCATGAGGATCGACATCGCCGGGTAGCGCTCGTGGAAGATGGCCGCCGCCTCGGAGCCCTGGATGCCGGGCAGGTTGATGTCGAGCAGCAGCACGTCCGGCGCCGGGCTTCCCAGCCCGGCGAACGCCAGCTCGGCCGAGCCGAAGGTCCCGGTGCAGGCGTAGCCATGGGTGCCGTTGATCAGCTCGCGCAGGGCTTTCTGCGCTGGCTCGTTGTCCTCGACGACCGCGATGCGGATGGTTTCGGGCGTATCCATGATCCTTCCGTCTTACGAAAACCACGGCCCGGGGTTCATGCATTTCCTCCGGACAGAGGAACGTCCATCCGGATCTCCGTGCCCTGACCCGGTTTCGACTCGATCTTCAGCTCGCCTCCGAGCTGCGCGGCACGCCCGCCCATGCTGGGCAGCCCGTGGCGGCCGACGGTTTCGGTCACCACCGGCGGGGTGAAGCCCTTGCCGTCGTCACGGATCATGGCGGATAGCCGCCGTCCCGACAAGGTGATGGTCATCACGACGGTCTTCGCGTCGGAGTGGCGCGCGACATTGTTGAGCGCTTCCTTGAAGATCAGGTACAGGTGACGCCGCTCCAGGGGGGACAGCTTCACCTGCTCCGGCTCCGGCGGCGTCTGGAGGCTCCACGCCATGCCCCGGGCCTCCAGAAGATCGCCGGCGAAGCGGCGGATGCGGGTGATGAGGCTGCGCAGCTGGTCGCGCCGCGGGTCGATGGCCCAGATGTTCTCGCCCAGCGACTCGATCATCTCCCGCGCAGCCTCGCCGATCTCGGAGACCAGGCGCGCCCCCTCGACGTCCTTTTCGACGCGCCGCCGCGCCACCTCGCTCAGGATGGAGATCCGCGACAGGCTCGCCCCCAGGTCGTCGTGCAGGTCGGTGGCGAGGTGGCTGCGCATCTGCTCGACCGCCTTGCCCACCGCCATGATGTGCGCGACGCGGTAGCGGTAGGCGAAGTAGCCGCCGGCTCCCGTGATGAGCGCCAGCAGCCCGAGGAACCAGGCCCGCCGCCACAGGGGGGGATGGACGGACAGCAGCACCTCGGCCGGCGCCGTGCTCGCGACCTGGGTGTCCGGATCGACGGCGCGCACCAGGAACCGGCGGCTGCCCGTCGGCAGGCTCGGGAACTTGACCGACCGCGACGAGTCCGCCCAGATCCACTCGTCGTCGATGCCTTCCAGACGGTATTGATAGGTGAGCCGGCGGCCGGGGGCGAAGCTCAGGGCGAGGAACTCGATCTCGACCCGGCTGGTTCCCGACTGGAGGTCCAGCACCTCGACCCGCGGCTCTCCCAGCTCGGAGACCCGCTGCGAGACGCCGTCGATGCGCACCGCGGTGATCCACGGCTGCGGCACCGCCGACCGGCTCTCCCGCACCGGCTTGAGCCGCGACACGCCCCGCCGGGTGCCGAGCCAGAGGTTGCCGTCGCGGTCGGTCCAGGAGGACTCGATCCGGTTGCTCGGCAGGCCGTCCGCGGTGGTGAAGTGCTCGATGCGGCCGGTGGCGGGGTCGAGCCGGTCCAGCCCCTTGGCGCCGCCCAGGTAGATCCTGCCGAAGGGATCGTCGGCAATGCAGAGGACGTCGTCCGAGGACAACCCCTTGGCCGTGGTGTAGGCCATGAGCTGCGGCTCGCCGGCCGAAGGGGCATCCAGCCGCCCGGCGCCTCCGCCCTCGGTCGAGATCCACAGCCGCCCCGAGCGGTCGAAGTGAAGGTCGGTCACCGGTCCGGCCGGAACTCCCTGCGCCGCTCCGAATCTCTCGAACGGGCGGTCGGGCCGGTCCTGCCGGCGGCGCACCAGCCCGCCGCCCGAGTAGCCGATCCAGATCTGCCCCGCGGAGTCCTCGGCGAAGGCCGTCGGCGAGCCGGGCGGCAGGCCGTCGGCGGGGCCGAACGCCTCGATCCTGCCGCCCCCCCCACCCCCCCGAGACCAGCGGGACAAGGTCCGCTCGCCGTTGGTGCCGACCCAGACATCGCCGCGCGAGTCCTCGAAGAACCCGCGGACGCTGTCGCCGCCGAGACCCTGGGCGACGGTGAGGAGCGTGGCGCTCGCCGTGCCGAGGCCCGCAAAACGGGTGCCGGCCTTGAAGCGCGCCAGGCCCTCGCCGGTCGCGACCCACCACCCGCCGAAGCGGTCCTGGAAGGCGGACTGGCGCACGCTCCAGCCCAGGTAGGAGACGCCCGGCAGCTTCAGCTGGACGGCGGTGAAGCGGGTGCCGTCGAACCGGTTGAGCCACTGCCGGCCCTCGAAGGTGCTGCCGTCGTGGACGTAGAGACCGCCGTCGGCGCCTTCGAAGATGGAGTGGATCTGGGGATGGCCCAGGCCGTCGCGCGTAGAGAAGCCGACGAAGCCGTCGCGCGCCAGGCGCATGGCGCCCCGGCTTTCGGTGCCGAGCCAGAGGTTGCCGTCGCGGTCCACGGTCACGGCCGTGAGGGAGGCCTCGGTGAGGCCGTTGTCCTCGGTCCAGACCTTCAGGCGCCGGCCGTCCCAGAGGAAAAGGCCGCCGCTCGACGCCAGCCACACCGAGTCGTCCCGTGCCACGAACGCGGCCCGCCAGCCGACCTGGTCGATGTCCCCGACCAGGCAGACCGCGCCCGGCGCCTGGGGGAGCGTGGCGAGCCGGTCCAGCTCGATGACGCAGCCGCCCGGTGCGTCGATCTCGTCGGCGAGAGCGCGGCGGGGAGCGGCGGGTCTGGAGGCGGGTTCGGCCGGCCCCGGTTTCAGCACGAAGACCTGGAGCGCGTGGACGATCCAGAGATGGCCCGCGCGGTCCACGGCCAGGGAGCGCACCGGATCCTCGCCGTAGTGGGGCCTCACCGGATAGGGGATGATCCGGCCGTCCGGCAGGCGGCGCAGCAGGCCGCGCTGGGTGCCGATCCACAGACTCCGGTCGGCGGTCTCGGCCATGGACAGGATGTTCCCCACCGCCACCGCCCCCGCCGCCGCCGCCGCCGAGAGGCTCACCTCCTCCACCTTCGGAGGGCTCCCCTTGCCGCCCGAGAGCTTGAAGAGATGGCCCGCGCTTCCGGCCCAGACGGCGCCGGCCGAGTCCTGGAAGAGCGCGAAGACGGGCTCCGGCGAGTCCTTCGGGTTGGCCGTGCCGAGCGGCACGCGCTCGAACGCCGGCTGGTTCGGCGGGTGATCCGGAATGAAGCGCGCGAGCCCGCCGCGGGTGGCGACCCAGTAGACGCCCTCGCGGGTCTCCAGCACCGCGTTGATCCGCGCCTGCGGCAGGCCGGTCGCGCGGCCGTAGGAGGTGAAGCGCTGGCCGTCGAAACGGCTCAACCCGTCGGAGGTGGCGAACCAGACGTAACCGCGGGAATCCTGGGTGATGGCGTTGATGGAATCGCCGGCCAGCCCGTCCTCAATGCCGTACGGCCGGACCGCCAGGCGCTCGGCCCGGGCGAGCCCGGCGCCGAGGGCCAGGGACAGCACGGCCCCGGCAAGGTATCTCCACGTAGAGCTGGCAGGAAGCACGCCGCCACTCTATCGCGGGAGCGTCCGGCTGAGTATCCCTCTCGAACGGGGCGGCCAAAACACCTTGGCGGGTTTTTCCGCGGCCTGCGTAGAGATGGAGTGAGAACAACCAAAGCGACCCGGCCACGCACCCGCCATTTGCGGGAACCGTGGCTTGCCGCACCCAAAGTCTTCCTCGTCCAGGCCCGCCGTGAAAGGCGGGCCTCTTTTTTTCAGCTCTCTGCGGACGCCGGTTGAATCCATCCCGCGGCCGGGCTCCGTACTTCGGCCATGAGCCCGGAGACCGCACCCGAAGCGCCCATCGCGCCCGTCGAATATCCCGATGAATCCCCAGGGACGCCAGAGATGCCAGAGATTCCTCCGGACGAGCCGGCCAGGGCTCCGTTCCTGGTCGTTCCGCTCGAGAGTCTCGACGAACCCGAGCCTCCGCCGCCCACCCCGCCAACCCAGCGCCCCCTGGTGCGGAGGCATCACTGGATCGTGCGCGTCACCCACTGGCTCAACGCTATCCTGCTCGCCGGGATGATCCTGAGCGGTCTCCAGATCTATCAGGGGTTTCCCCACTTCGGTCCGCGCGGCGGGCCGTACCTCTTCAATCCATGGGACGGTCAGCCGTTTCCAAAGGCCGTGCGGCTCGGCGGCTGGCTGGCCGGCGGCCTCAACTGGCATTTCGCGCTGGCCTGGCCGTTCGTGCTCACGGGGCTGATCTATCTGCTGTATCTCCTCTTTTCGCGGGAGTGGCGCTCGCTGCTGTTCCGGCCGAAGGACATCCCGCGAGCGATCCAGATGCAGCTCTACTACCTGCAGCTGCGGCGCGAGCATCCGCCCCAGGGGAAGCACAACGCCCTGCAGAAAGGCGCGTACTCGGCGATCTTTCTCCTGGGCGTGGCGTCGGTGCTCTCCGGCTTCGCGATGTACAAGCCGGCGCAGCTGTCGTGGCTGGTGGCGGCGTTCGGCGGCTACGAGCTCGCACGGTTCTGGCACTTCTGGGCCGTCTGGCTTTTCGTGGGCTTCACGGCCGTCCACGTCCTGATGGTCTTCGTGGTGGACCCCGCGTCGCTGCGGGCCATGATCACCGGCAAGTACCGGGGAAGGTTTCCGAATCATGACTGACCCATCTACGAAACCGTCCCTCAGCCGGCGCGATCTCTTCCGCCTGAGCCTGGTCGCCGGCTCGGCCTCGCTCGCCACCGCCTGCGGATGGCAGGGCGGACCGCTGGAGCCCAAGCTGCGCGCGGTCTCCCGGCTCAACGACTGGGTGGGAGAGAAGCTCTTCGTCTCCCACGGCCGGCTCGCACCGGTGTACGCGGCGGCGGAGCGCACGGACCCGCGGTTCTTCCCGCCCTACTCGCGGATGAAGCCGTTTCCAGTCGCGGACCCGGCGGTCTGGGCACTGGAGGTGGGAGGGCTCGTCCGCAATCCGATGCGCCTGACGCTGCCGATGCTCGAAGCGCTGCCGCGGATCACCTACACGGTGAAGCACCACTGCGTGGAAGGCTGGTCGGCCATCGCCACCTGGTCGGGAGCGCCGCTTTCGTCCGTGATCCAGATGGTCGATCCCGCGCCCGAGGCGCGCTACCTGCGGTTCGACAGCTTCGACGCCGGCTATTTCAACGGCTGGGACCTGAAGAGCGCGATGCATCCGCAGACGATCCTCGCCTACGGCTTCAACGACGCCCCCCTGACCGCCGGCCACGGCGCGCCGTTGCGGCTGTATTCGCCGATCAAGCTCGGCTACAAGCTGACCAAGTACCTGACGAAGATGACCTTCACGGCGGAACGGTCCGGCGGGTTCTGGGAGGACAAGGGGTATCCGTGGCTCGGCGGGGTGTGAGGAATCCCATGGGGAAACCGGACTCAAGGGAGGAGTCCTCAGAAATCTGTCACCGCGTTGTCACGCATTCGCGGCTACGCGACACCTATCTTCCAGAGGCCCCACTCTCCGGTTGAGATCTGCTGAAGCTGCTGGCCGCGGCTCGCCGGCCAGCCTGCTTCCCGCTTTCAAGCCCCGGTCACTTCTTCGCGTCGTACCAGCTCGCGCCCCAGCCGGCGTCGACGACCAGCGGCACTTGAAACTGCGCCACGCCTTCCATCTCTTCCTTGACGAGGATGGCCACAGCCCCGGCGTTCGCCTCCGGAGCTTCCAGCACGAGCTCGTCGTGGACGGTCAGGAGCAGCCGGGCGTCCGGATGCTCGCTGCGGACGCGGCGGTCCGTGGCGATCATGGCCAGCTTGAGGAGGTCGGCGGCCGTGCCCTGGATGCGGGCGTTGATCGCCATGCGGCGGGCGCTTTCCCGCAACACCCGGTTCTTGCTCTGGATGTCCGGCAGCCAGCGGACCCGGCCGTAGAGGGTCTCGACCTTCCCCTCCTTTTCGGCGCTCAGCTGGGTCTCTTCCACGTAGGTGCGGACGCCGGCGTAGCGGTCCAGGTAGGCCTTGATGAAGGTCTCGGCCTCGCGCGACGGGATGCTCAGGGCCTGGCCGAGACCGAAGGCGCTCATGCCGTAGAGGATTCCGAAGTTGATCGTCTTGGCCGCCCGGCGCTGCTCCCCCGTGACCAGCTCCGGCGCGATGCCGAA
This sequence comes from Holophagales bacterium, assembly GCA_031390755.1. Taxonomy (GTDB): domain Bacteria; phylum Acidobacteriota; class Thermoanaerobaculia; order Multivoradales; family UBA5704; genus DATMER01. The sequence goes on along the minus strand of JANMTS010000077.1, from coordinate 14,764 downwards.
GACCACGGCGGCGGTGGCGCGGTGGATGTCTTCCCCCGCTCCGAAGGCGCGGATCATCTCCGGCTCGTTTGCGATGTGGGCCAGAATGCGCAGCTCGATCTGGCTGTAGTCGGCGACCAGCAGCACGTGCCCGGGGCTCGCCACGAAGGCGCGGCGGATCTGCTGGCCCAGCTCGGTGCGGATCGGGATGTTCTGGAGGTTCGGGTTGACGGACGACAGCCGGCCGGTGGCCGCCACGGCCTGGTTGAAGCGGGTGTGGATGCGGCCGTCCGGCGCGACCATCAGGGGCAGCGCGTCGACGTAGGTGGACTTGAGCTTGGTCAGCTCCCGGTACCGGAGCAGGCTGGTCGCGATCGGGAAGCCGCGCGAGGCCAGCTCCTCCAGGATCTCGGCGCCGGTCGAGTAGCTCTTGGTCTTCTGGGTGCGCTTGAGGACGGGCAGCCCCATCCGCTCGAAGAGCACGAAGCCGATCTGCTGCGGCGAGCCGAGGTTGAAGCGCTCGCCGGCCTGGGTGTAGATGTCCTCCTCCAGCGTGGCCAGCTCCTTGCCCAGCTCCTCGGACATGCCGTGCAGGAAGCCCGAGTCGAGACGGATGCCGGCCTCCTCCATGCCCACCAGCACGGAGAGCAGCGGCTCCTCGATCTCCCGGTAGACCTTCTGGAGTGGGCCGCCGGCCTCCAACTCCTTCCTCATGACGCCGGTCATCCGCCGCGCGAACGCCACGCGCTCGCAGGCATAGGCGGCGAGGCGCGAGTCGCCGACCGCCGGGCCCTGGCCCTTGTCCCAGCCGGCTTCCCGGACCGTGATCGGCTTGCAGCTCAGGCGCTCCAGCGCCAGCTCGTCGAAGGTGTGGCCGTGGACGGACGGCTTGAGGAGGTAGGAGACGAGCATGACGTCGAACAGCTCGGCGCGGGCGGTGGGGCCGGCCGGCGAGAGGCGCAGCACCTCCTTGAGGTTGTGGCCGGCGAGCCGCACCGCGGGGTCCGAGATCCACCCGGCCAGCGTGGCGAGCACGGCGTCGCGCAGATCGTCGCGGCGGAAGTCGGCGACCGTGATCTCCCCCTCGGCCTCTCCCTCGGTACCCTCCTCGTCCGTCCCTCCGCAGGCGAGGCCGGTGGGATGGTCTTCCCCGAGGACGGCGACGAAGATCTCTCGATCCTTTCCAAGAGAAGCCACGCGCTCGTTCCACTCCGCGACCGTCGCGACCTCGACCACGGCCGGCAGGTTCTGGCCGGCGGCGGGCGCCGCGGACTTCAGCTCGTCGGCGAGGGAGAAGAACTCCAGCTCGGTGAACAGCGCGCGCAGGATGTCGGGATCGGGCGCGTCGAGGCGGAGCGCCTTCGGATCGAAGGGGATCTCCTCCTCGGTCAGGTTGGTGTGGATCGTCGACAGCTCCTTCGAGAGGAGGGCCTGCTCGCGGTTCTGCTCCAGCCCCTCGCGGTAGGCCTTGCGGGTGATCTCGCCGGCCCGGTCGAGCAGCGCTTCGAGGGAGCCATATTCCTTGATGAGCGTCTTCGCGCCCTTCTCGCCGATGCCGGGGACGCCCGGGATGTTGTCGATCGAGTCGCCCATCAGCGCGAGCACGTCGGCCACCTTCTCGGGCGGGACGCCGAAGTCCTCCTCTACGTCCTTCGGGCCGTAGAGCTTGGAGCGGCCGGTGTGGTACATCGAGACGCGGGGCTCGACGAGCTGCATCAGATCCTTGTCGGCCGAGACGATGACCACGTCGTACCCCTGCTCGGCGGCGCGGCAGGAGAGCGTGCCGAGCACGTCGTCCGCCTCGTAGCCCTTCAGCTCCAGGATCGGAATCCGGTAGGCCTCCAGCACGCGCCGGATCCAGGGCATCTGGCTCTTGAGATCCTCGGGCATGGGGGCGCGGTTGGCCTTGTAGTCCTCGAACTTCTCGTTGCGGAAGGTCTTGCCGACGTCGAGCGCGACGCCGAGAAGATCGGGCTTGTCCTCGCGCAAGAGCTTGCGCAGCATGGTGACGAAGCCGTAGACGGCGTTGGTCGGCTCCCCCTTCGAGCTCGAGAGGTTCCGGATGGCGTAGAACGCCCGGAAGATGTTCGAGTAGCCGTCGATCAGGAAGAGGCGGGGGCGCGTTTCGAAATCGCCGGCACTGGGGCCGGCGGCGGAATCAGGATTCGGAGCGGTTGGAGTCTCGGCCATGGCCGGCATTGTATGACTCCTCGCTGGCACGATCCTGGCACAGGGCTAGCGGAAGTTAGCGCAGAGCCCGGTGCGGCGCCGGGCCCCTAATCCAAGAGAAGACCAAGAGAGACCAAGGAGACCAAAATGACCATCCTGGCCTGGATCGTCCTGGGACTGTTGGCGGGAGGCATCGCCAAGCTTCTGATGCCGGGGAACGATCCCGGCGGCTGTGTCGTGACCATGATCATCGGCATCGTCGGCGCGCTGATCGGCGGCTTCCTGTCGACGGTCTTCGGCTTCGGAGGTCTCGGCGGCCAGCTCGACTGGCGCAACCTGGTGATCGCCGTGCTCGGCGCGATCGTGCTGCTCGGAATCTGGAGGCTGATGCGCGGCAAGCGCTAAACCGGCTTGCGGACCTGTCCAAGGAGGTGGCCGGCTTCGGGGAGGATCAGCTTCTCCATCGCCAGCGCCACCGCCTTGGGCGATCCGGGCAGCAGGAAGATCGCCCGCAGGTCGGTCCGCAATCCGATCAGGCCCGCCGTGGCCCGGCTGAGCATGGCCGCCGAACCGACCTGCTGCCAGGAGAGCATCCGGAACAGCTCGCCGAAGCCCTCGATCGGCTTGTCGATCAGCGGCGTCACCGCCTCCACCGTGACGTCGCGCGGCGAGAAGCCGGTCCCGCCCGACAGCACGATCACGTCCACGCCGTGCGTGCCGCCCGTGCCGGCGATATCCAGGGCGTCCTGAACGGCGCCCTGGATCGCGGCGATGTCGTCCGGGACGATCCGCGACAGCTCGACCCGGTGGCCGGCGCCTATCGCAAGGCTGGCCAGGATGAGGCCTCCTTCGTCGTTCTCGGGCGTGCGGGTGTCGCTCACCGTGATCAGGGCGAAGCCGAGGAGGGTCGGGGAGGCCTTGCGATGCTGTTCGACGATTTCGGTGCTCATGAGAAGAAGGCTATCACCCGGAGAGAGCGCTGTGTCCGCTTCTGGGACGCGGCCGTTCCGCGAGCGGACACCCGGGCTCTCCATCGCGGCCGGCCATAAAATCCAAACCCTTCATTCCTAACGACTTCGTCTCGCTTGCAACCTCTGGCACGCCGGCTGCGTAGAAGGGCGGCATGGACAAGCCAAGGACTGGATTCGCCGAGAAGCGCCGTTTACGCCGAACCCTCATGCTGGTGGCCGGTATCGCGGTCGTCGCATTGGTCACCTTCGGGATTCGCCAGATCGAGCCGGCGGCTCCCCCCGTCGAAAAAGAGACCTTGTGGATCGACGCGGTCCAGCGCGGCCCGATGCTGCGCGAGGTGCGCGGTCCCGGCACGCTGGTGCCGGTCGACGTGCGGATGATTGCCGCCCCCGTTGAAGGCCGCGTGGAGCGCATCCCCGCCCTTCCCGGCGCCCGGGTCGAAGCCGACACCGTGCTGCTGGAGCTGAGCGATCCCCAGGTCGAGCAGGCCGCGCTCGAGGCGCAGTCGGAGCTCAAGGCGGCCGAGGCCGACTTCCAGGATCTGCGGGCCCAGCTGGAGAGCAGCCTGCTCAGCCAGCAGGCGCTGGTCAGCTCGGCCAAGTCGCTCGCGGAGGAGGCCAAGCTCCAGGCGGACGCCGACGAGGTGCTCGCCAAGGACGGAATCATCCCCGCCATCAACCTCAAGCGCTCGCGGCTGCGCTCCGACCAGTCGCAGCGGCAGAGCAAGATCGAGACCGAGCGCTACACCCAGAACCAGAGGTCGATGCAGGCCCAGCTCGCCGCCCAGCGGGCGCGGGTCGAGCAGATGCGCACCATGAACGAGCTGCGCCAGCGCCAGCTGGAGTCGCTCAAGGTGCGGGCCGGCATCCCCGGCGTGCTCCAGGAGCTGCCGATGCAGGTGGGCCAGCGGGTCACTGCCGGCACCACGCTCGCCCGGGTGGCGCGGCCGGAGAACCTGAAGGCCGAGCTGCGCATCCCCGAGGTGCAGGCGCGCGACGTGGCGGTCGGCCTCGACGCCTCGATCGATACCCGCAACGGCATCGTCAAGGGTAAAGTCATCCGCGTGGCACCGTCCGCCCAGGAAGGCAGCGTCATCGTGGACGTGGCCTTCAGCGAGCCGCTGCCCCGAGGCGCCCGGCCGAACCTGTCGGTCGACGGCACCGTCCAGATCGAACGGCTCAACGACGTGCTCTTCGTGGGACGCCCCGCGATCAGCCAGCCGAACCAGACGGTCCAGCTCTTCAAGCTGGTCAAGGACGGTAAGGAAGCGGTGCGGGTGCCCGTCAAGCTGGGGAGGTCGTCCGTCACGACCATCGAGATTTTGAGCGGGCTGAACGTGGGCGACCAGGTGATCCTGTCGGACACCTCGGCCCAGAACAGCTACGAACGCATTCGTCTGGAATGACGCTTGGAATGATCTGTCATCGCCGTACAACGGCTGAAGAGCCCGAGGAGGACTCATGAGCGCATCAACGGAATCCCTGATTCACCTGGACGGCGTGACCAAGGTCTTCTTGACCGACGAGGTCGAGACCCACGCCCTTTCCGGCATCCACCTGGAGATCCGGAACGGCGAGTACGTCTCGATCGCCGGCCCCTCCGGCTGCGGCAAGACCACGCTGCTGTCGATCCTGGGCCTGCTCGACACGCCGTCGGATGGAAAGTACATCCTGAACACCAAGGAGGTGTCCGACCTCTCGTTCTCGGAGCGCGCGCGCATCCGGAACCAGGAGATCGGCTTCATCTTCCAGGCGTTCAACCTGATCGGCGACCTGACGGTCTACGAGAACGTCGAGCTGCCGCTGACCTACCGCGGAATGCCGTCCAAGGAGCGCAAGGAGCGCGTCCAGGAGGCGCTGGAGCGGGTCGGCATGTCGCACCGCATGAAGCATTATCCGTCGCAGCTCTCCGGCGGTCAGCAGCAGCGCGTCGCCGTGGCCCGCGCCGTGGTCGGCAAGCCGTCGATCCTGCTCGCCGACGAGCCCACCGGCAACCTCGACTCGCGCAACAGCGAATCGGTCATGGAGCTGCTCGAGGAGCTGCACAAGGAAGGCGCCACGATCTGCATGGTGACGCACGATCCGCGCTTCGCGCGCTACGCCGACCGGTCGATCCATCTGTTCGACGGACGGGTGGTCGAGGAGGAGACGGGCGCGCAGCGGCAGGTCGAGCAGCGCGAGCTGGAACAGCGCGGCTTCACGGTTTGATCCCATTCCCCCTCTCCCCGATCAGATACCGGGGGAGAGGGGGAAAAGCACAGCCCCCGCTTCCGCTTCCCCTCACCGATGTAGAGTGGTGCCGATGACCGGCACGCCTCCCACGCCCACCAAGCCCCGGATCCTCGTCGCGGACGACCAGCGCGAGATCCGCGAAGCGCTGCGGCTGCTTCTCAAGGGCGAAGGCTTCGACGCCGAGACCGCGGCGTCTCCGGCCGAGGTCATCCAGGCCGTCACCACGCGCGAATTCGACGCGGTCCTCATGGACCTCAACTACACGCGCGACACCACCTCGGGGAAAGAGGGGCTCGACCTGCTCGCCCGCCTGCGCACCATCGACGCGGCGCTGCCGGTGGTGGTCATCACCGCCTGGGCCACGGTGAGCCTCGCGGTCGAGGCCATGCGCCACGGCGCCCGCGACTTCGCCGAGAAGCCCTGGGACAACACCCGGCTCGTGACCATCCTCCGCACCCAGGTCGAGCTCGGCCGGGCGCTGCGCCGCGGCGAGCGGCTGGAAGCCGAGAACGAGCTGCTGCGCCAGGACGGCCATCCCGCGCTGGTCGCCCAGTCGCACGAGATGCAGCCGGTGCTCGAGCTGATCGCGCGCGTCGGCCCCTCGGAGGCGAACGTGCTCATCACCGGCGAGAACGGCACCGGCAAGGGGGTGGTCGCCAGGGCCATCCACGCGGTCTCCGCGCGCGCCGCGCGGCCGCTGGTGACGGTCAACACCGGCGGCCTCTCCGAGACGGTCTTCGAGAGCGAGCTGTTCGGCCACGTCCGCGGCGCCTTCACCGACGCCAAGACCGACCGGGTGGGCCGCTTCGAGCTGGCCGACGGCGGCACGCTGTTCCTGGACGAGATCGCCAACATCTCGCTCGGCCAGCAGACCAGGCTCCTGCGCGTGCTGGAGACCGGAGAGCTGGAGCGGGTCGGCTCGTCGCGGACCCGGCGCACCAACGTGCGGATCCTCTCGGCCACCAACGCCCTGCTGCGCGAGGAGGTGGCAGCCGGGCGGTTCCGGCAGGATCTCCTCTTCCGGCTGAACACGGTGGAGATCCACGTGCCGCCGCTGCGCGCCCGCCGGCCCGACATCGTCCCCCTGGCCGAGCACTTCCTCGCCCAGCAGGCCCGCCGCTACCGCAAGGACATCAAGGGCTTCGACGAGCCCGCCCTGGAAGCGCTGCTCGCCCACTCGTGGCCGGGCAACGTCCGGGAGCTCGACCACGCCGTGGAGCGCGGCGTGCTCATGGCGGCCGGCGAGCGGGTGCGGGCCCGCGACCTCGGGCTGCAGGCCGCGTCGACTCCGGCCGTCGCCATGCTGGAGGATCTGCCCTTGGAGGAGGTCGAGCGCGTGCTGATCCAGAAGGCCCTCGCGCGCTACGGCGGCAACGTCAGCCAGGCGGCCCACGCTCTCGGCCTCTCCCGCAGCGCGCTCTACCGGCGGCTCGAAAAGCATGGACTCTGAGCCGTCCCTCCGGCCCCCCCGCCGGCCTCCCCGCCTGTCGTTCGAGCTTCGCACCTTCCTCCTGGCGGTCGCCGTGGGGCTGCCCGGAACCGCGGCCGCGCTCCTCCTGCTCTGGCTCGGCCCCTACAGCGACCGGGTGCGCTGGATCTTCAGCGCCGTCCTGGCCATCGCCTGGTGGATCCTGGCGAACAATCTGCGCCAGAGCGTGGTCCGGCCGCTTCAGACGCTGTCGAACATTCTCCAGGCCCTGAGGAAGGGCGACTTCTCGCTGCGCGCCCGCCTGCCCAGGCAGCCCGCCGACGTCGACGCCCTCGGCCAGGTGATGCTGGAGGTCAACGCCATCGGCGCCACGCTCCAGGAGCAGCGGCTCGGCGCGGTCGAGGCCACGGCCCTGCTCCACCGGGTCATGGAAGAGGTCGACGTGGCGATCTTCGCGCTCGACGACCACTCCCGCCTCCAGGTGGTGAACCGGGCGGGCGAGCGCCTCCTGGACGAGACGTCGGAACGGCTGCGGGGGCGGTCCGCCGCGGACCTGGGGCTGGGCGACGTGCTGGCGGAGAGCGCGCCGCGGCGCATCGTGGCGAAGACCTTTCCCGGCGGTTTCGGCCGCTGGGAGATCCGGCGCAGCACCTTCCGCGAGGGCGGCCTGCCGCACATGCTGGTCGTGGTCTCGGACCTGACCGAGACCCTGCGCGAGGAGGAGCGGCAGGCCTGGAAGCGGCTGCTCCGGGTGCTCGGCCACGAGCTGAACAACTCGCTGGCGCCGATCCGCTCCATGGCGTCGACGCTGGCCGGCCTGCTGACCCGCCAGCCCCGCCCGGGAGACTGGGAGGAGGACATGCAGAGCGGCCTGGAGATCATCGGCAACCGCTCCGAGGCGCTGAGCCGCTTCATGGCCGCCTACGCGCGGCTCGCCCGGCTCCCCCCGCCGCGGCTCGCGACGCTGGAGCTGTCCGCCCTGATCCGCCGGGTGGCGGCGCTCGAAAGCCGGCTGCCGGTGTTCGTGGAGCGGGGACAGCCGGTCACTCTCCAGGGGGACGCGGACCAGCTGGAGCAGCTGCTGATCAACCTGGTCCGCAACGCGGTGGACGCCGCCCTCGAAACCCACGGCGGCGTGGGCATCGGCTGGCACGCCGCCGGGGATCAGGTCGAGGTGCGGATCGAGGACGAGGGGCTGGGGATCTCGAATCCCGAGAACCTGTTCGTGCCGTTCTACACCACGAAGCAGGACGGGACGGGCATCGGCCTCGCGCTCTCGCGCCAGATCGCCGAGGCCCACGGCGGCACGCTCACCCTGGAGAACCGGCGGCCCGGCCCCGGCTGCGAAGCCGTTCTCAGGCTTCCGCGGCGGGGGCCGGACGAGGCGCGGTAGGACGCTCTGCACGGGCGGTGTACGGAATCCAGGGCGGCCACAAGGGCCGCCCCTACAAAGGCGCGATGTAGGGGCAGCCCTTGTGGCTGCCCTGAATTAGAGGGCCACCCCTACTTCATGGTAGCGAGCATCTCCTTGGCCGTGGCGGCGTCGGGGTCGTTCGGGGCCAGCGCCAGGAACTTCTCGAGATGCATCTTGGACTTCGCCGCATTCGAGCCCGCGTACGCCAGGCCGAGCATGTAGTGGGCCTTGGCGTAGGACGGATCGGCGGCGACCGCCTTCTCCAGGGTCTCGATCGCGGACACCAGGTTGTTCGAGTTGTACTGCGCGATGCCCTGCTTGTAGAGCTGCTCCGGGCTCTGGGACGCCTGGGCGGTCTTCATCGCGGCTTCGGCGGCCTTGGCGCCTTCCTTGTCCCCGGCGGCCTTGAGGGCCTCGAAGCGGATGGTCAGCGCCTCCAGGTTCACCGCGTCGCGGGCGAGCAGCGGCTCCACGGCGGCGGCGGCCTCCTTGTAGCTCTTCTTGACGATGTAGACCTGGCCGAGCGCCGTGTAGGCCTGGTCCAGGGTCGGATCGACCTCGATCGCCTTCTTCAGATAGCCGATGGCGCCGTCCCGGTCGCCGGCCCGGGAGGACTCGGCGCCCAGGTTGTAGGCGCGGACGGCGGTCTCGCGGGTCTTGTCGACCGCGATCAGGGCGTCGAGCGCCGCGTCCGTCTTCGCCTTGTCGCCCAGGGCCTTCTGGGCGTCGAAACGCACCTTGAGGCCGCGCAGGTTGTTCGGCTCCAGCTCCAGGTAGCGGTCGGCCGCGGCGAGCGCCTCGGCGTTCTTCCCCAGCTCGGCGTAGACCTCGGCCAGCGCTCCGAAGGCGGGGGCGAGCTCCGCGTTGACCTGGGTCGCCTCGGCGAACTTCGTCGCGGCGGTGTTCAGATCGTTCGCCTGGAGCGCCTTGACCCCTTCATTGAAGGCGGCCACGGCCTGGTTCTTCCCCTCCATCTCCTTGATCTCGTCGTCGCTCGGTCCGGACGGAGCCACGATGGCGGCCAGCTGGTAGCTGATGCGGAGGGTGTCCTGCGGCTTGGGCTTGAGCACCTCTTCATAGGACTGATAGCCGTCCTTGTCGAGGCGGATCGTGTACTCCTGGGTCGCGTCCAGGACCAGAAGGGTGAACTTGCCCTTGGCGTCGGTCACCTTCTCCTGGCTGTAGTCGGTGCCGGGACGGGTGAAGCTGACCTTGACCCCGGGAAGGGGGGCGCCCTTGTCGTCGTTGACGGTCCCGATGATCCGGCCCTCGCCGACGGCGTGGGCGGAGGCGGCCAGGGCCAGGGCCGCGAGAAGCGCGAGGGATAGCGCGCGGAACGGCGCGCGAAGATTGCGAATCATGCCGAAGCTCCTGTCTGTTGGTACGCACCTGCGTTCAGGGGGGGGATTGTAACGCGTGCTCTCCCAGAAGAAACCAGTCGCGGGTCAGGGCCACCCATCCGCGGCGGTCCCCGGCGACACGGAGAAGCCGGTTGCCGGCGCCGCAGTCTTCCCTGAAAGCCTGAACTCCCGCTTCCGAGCGCCTCACGAAAATCGTCTCGTCGTCTCCGCCGAGCCCCACCGGCTCCTCGCTCCAGAAGAACCAGCCCCGGAACGGGCCGGCCTCCTTCGGCCATGGCCCGGGCGCGGCAAAACCGGCCGCCGCCGGAGACCAGCGGTCGCCGCCCGCGTCCAGGCGCCAGGCCGCGCCGGTCTCCGGCAGCAGCGCCCAGGTCCGGCCGCTCCAGTCGGTCTCGAGGTCCACCCGCGGACACGGCTGGCCGTCTGCGACCGGCAGCGCCGAGCCCAGCTTCTTCCCCGTGGCGTCGAGCCGCCAGATGGACGCGCCCGCGCATGCAGTCGGAGTCACGTAGACGCCGTCCCAGCCGGCCACCACGTCCCGGAAGCCGCCCTCTTTCAGCCCGGCGACCGGCACCGGCCGGACCCGGCCGATCGGAGGCTTGCGCCACAGCCGTCCCTGCGTGGAGGAGGCGATCCAGATCGAGCCGTCCCGCGGGCTGACCGACAGGCTCTCCCAGACGTCCCCGGGGGAACCGAACACGGTCTCCGCCTCGCTGATCTCCTCGAAGCCTCCGGCGGAGGCGGCGGGAGCCGGGCTGCCGGCGGTCTTCCGGGGCAGGCCGACCAGCAGATTGGGCTCGAACAGGATCCAGATCTTCCCCTGGGTCAGCACCACGTCGCGCGGCCGACTGCCCTCGGGCAGGCCGACGTCTCCGAGATCGCTCCAGAGGATCTTCCGGACCGGCACCTCGCAGACCAGCCGGGACGGCGGCAGGGTCTGGGCCTGAATCGGGGATCGACCGGGCAGCCCGGGCAGGACCGCCAATCCAAGCGTCATCGTCAAAAGGAAAGAGCCGGTCTTCGTCATCGAACCTCCCTCTCGTTCGGCATGCCGGTTCCATGCCGGTCTGATAGCATCCGGAGGCGCTGCGGCAGCCGCCGCAAGTCTAGAGGAAGGGAGACGAGCATGCTGGCCAAACGGATTCCCGAAATCCAGTCCGCCCTGGCTGAGGCCGGAGTCGACGGATGGTTCTTTGCCTGCTTTCAGAACAACGACCCGATCGGGCTCGACCTTCTCGGCCTGTCCGGCGAGGGCAAGATGGTCAGCCGGCGGTGCTACTACCTGATCCCCCGCGAGGGCGAGCCGCGCAAGCTCGTCCACGGCATCGAGTCGTCCATGCTCGAGCATCTCCCCGGGACCACGGCGTCGTACTCGGCCTGGCAGCAGCATCGCGAGCGTCTCGGCGAGCTGCTCTCCGGCTTCAAGACGGTGGCGGCCCAGTACTCCCCCAACAACGAGATCCCCACGGTCTCGCGGCTCGACGCCGGCACCGTCGAGCTGGTGCGGGGCCTGGGCGTCGAGATCGTCACCTCGGCCGACCTCGCCCAGCGCTTCGCCGCGACCTGGACCCAGGAGCAGCTCGAAGGCCACCGCCGCGCCAACGTCCATCTCCACCGCATCGCGCTGGAGGCGTTCGACCGCGTCGGCGCCGCCCTGCGGGCCGGCGGCGAGATCGACGAGTACGCGGTCCAGCGGTTCATCCTGGACGCCTTCGCGCAGGCCGGGATCTGGGCGGAGACCGACCCCATCGTCGGGGTCAACGCGCACAGCGCCGATCCCCACTATCAGCCCGGCCCGGACCACAGCTCGCCGATCCGCAAGGGGGATTTCCTGCTGATCGACCTGTGGGCCAAGGAGAAGGCCGAGGGCAGCGTCTACGCCGACATCTGCTGGTGCGGCGTCTGCGCCGCGGCGCCCACGGACCATCAGCAGGAGGTCTTCTCCATCGTGGCCAAGGCGCGCGACGCCGGCTGGGAGGTGGTGCGCAGCCGCTTCCCCCGGGAGGCCGTGCGCGGCTTCGAGGTGGACGACGCGGCCCGCGAGGTCATCGTCAAGGCCGGTTACGGCGACCGCTTCATCCATCGCACCGGCCACTCCATCGGCACCTCGGACCACGGCCAGGGCGCCAACATGGACAACTTCGAGACCCACGACACCCGGCTGCTCCTGCCGATGACCGGCTTCTCCATCGAGCCGGGCATCTACCTCACCGGGGACTTCGGGGTGCGCAGCGAGATCAACGTGGCTTTGACGTTTGAAGGACCGGAGATCACCGGCGCCGAGCCGCAGCGCGAGCTGCTGCGTCTGCTCGCCTGATCCGACACACGGTGGCTGTCGAGAAGGACCCCCGCCGCGACGACGGCAAAGGGCGAAATATTCCGGACGGTCCGGACGGCGAGTGGCGGGCCGACGCCCTCGCCCGCAGTCAGCACACCCGGCTCGACCAGGAGATCCGCCGTCCCGACGAGAGCTTCGACGAGCAGCGCTCCCTGGAGGTCTGCGCCGAGGTGACGCGCAACCTCCTGGGAGACTTCTCCCCGGCGCTCGTGCTCCTCCCCCCCTTCGACCGCGAGCGCGTCCAGACCCTCCTGGCCTATGCCTTCACGCTCTTCGACTTCGCCCGGCAGCGGGGGGTCGAAGGGGAGCGCCTGTCGCAGATCAACCGCTGGGAGTTCACGCTGGAGACCGCGCTCTCCGGCCAGCCCGTGGGCCAGCCGGTCTTCGTGCGCATGGCCCGGGAGCACCGCCGCCGCGCCTGGCCGGTGGAGGCCCTCGACGAGATCGCGACCTGCGCCCGCCACCGCGCCACCCATCCCCGGCCCGCCACCCCGGCCGCCGCCGACGCCGCCGCCGAGCGCCTGGCCCGATCGGTCGCCACCGCTCTCCTCGGCAAGACCCCGCCAGCCGAGGTCAACGCCTTTCTCGGAGCGCTCCTGCGCCTGCGCTCGCTGCAGAGCCTGGGCACCGAGATCGAAGGCAAGCGCAACCCGCTGGCCGCGAGCGAGCTGCCCGACGACTGGGGAGCCGACGGCGAGCTCAAGCCCGATCCAAAGGCGCTCATCGCCACCGCGAAGCAGGAGTGCGCCCGCCTCCGTCCCCGCCTGCTACGGGCGCCAAGAGGCCTGGTCGACCTACCCGCCGGCCACCGCCGCGCCGCGGTCTTCTGCCTCCTGGCATCCCTCCAGCTGCTCTCGGGGATCGAAGAGGGCGACGAAAAGCTCCTCAAGACGCCGCCGCAGCTCGGCGCGCTCTCACGGCTGGGCCTGCTGGCCCGGGCGCGGTGGTTCCGGGTGAGCTGAGCGGGTCACAAATCGCTCGGCGACAGGATGTTAGGATAGAGGTCAGGCTCGCGAGCCGGAGCCCAGCCTTCAGGTCAGGAGCGTCGCATGCCCGAAACCAATCCTTCCAGAGCGATACGGCCGACCGTGGCCGGGGATCTCGTCCGTGCCCGACTCTACGGAAGCGAGGAGGAGGTCGTTCAGGATGCCCTGCGGCACCTGCTCCGAGCGCGGCCCGAAGCGCGATTGGAGCTGGCGGTGCATCGCTATCAGTCGGAAGATCTCTCCCTTGCCAAGGCTGCCGAGCTTGCGGGGGTCAGTTGGGCACAGATGCGGGAGATCCTCGTCGAGAAGGGCGTACCCGCCAGACTCGGCCCCGAGACGGTCGAAGAGGCCGAAGCCGAAGCCCGATCGCTCAGAGATTTCCTGGCCGGCCGATGAGCATCATCTCCAACACCACCGTCCTCTCCAACTTCGCCGCCACTCAGTCGATCGGAAAGCTCCAGAAGCTCTTCGGTGAGGTCTTCCTCTCGACCGAGGTCTACCAGGAGATCCAGCGCGGATTGGAGGAAGGCTACTCGTTCTACTCGGGGATCGAGGATGTCGTCCACCCTCTGAGTCCAGGCGGCTGGCTCCGGCTCACAAGCCTGAGCGGCGAAAGCGAGTTGCTGGCGTTCTCAGGGCTCCCCGCTGAGCTCCATGCAGGAGAGGCATCCTGCCTCGCGATCGCTCGGAGTCGAGGCTGGTTGTTCTTGACGGATGACAGGGCCGCCCGACGCCAGGCAGCGCGGCAAGGCGTTGCGGTTTCGGGCACCCTCGGTTGCCTCGTGCTCGGCGTCGAGCGGAACCTCTGGACGCTGGAGCAGGCGAACTCACTGCTGGGCAGGATCGTCGCCGCTGGATTCTATTCGCCCGTGCCGGATCTCTCCTCCTTGATGAAGCGGCAGTGAGCCGCTCGACCTGAGTCCCGGCTCGCCGGCTCTCGGGGATCGAAGAGGGCGACGAAAAGCTCCTCAAGACGCCGCCGCAGCTCGGCGCGCTCTCACGGCTGGGCCTGCTGGCCCGGGCGCGGTGGTTCCGGGTGAGCTGAGCGGGGAGGTAACAACGGTCACGGAGGCACCCCCGGTCATCAGAGCCGTGCGCAGCCCATCGCGGCTGAGCACACCTCCGGCCTTTTCCACCCCCTCCCCGGCAGGCGGACCTCCTGGGTCGGAATAGCGGTGGCCTTGGACACGGCAGCCGCCACTCCTCCAAATTGTCAAGGAACCCTCTCCCCGGAATGCCTTCTCCGCGGGGAGAGGCGCACTCTACACGATCCTCGCGGACAGTCAAGGACCAAAATGTCCATATCCTGGACGACTTCCTCCCGCATCGTCCGGAATGTGTAGAAAACCCACAATCTGGCTCTTGACTCTCCCGGATTCTTAGGTATCGTAGCGGCCGTCGACGGCTGATTTCGCTGTCAAAGCCGCGGTTTCTTCCGCCGCAACCTCGTTTGCCGCTGCTGCGATCTTGTTTGCCGCAGCGGAAATCACGATTGCGGCAGCGGCAATCCCGTTTGCCGCTGGTGAGACCAAGGTTGCGGCCGGGAAATCTCGTTTGCCGCTGCCGCTCACGAGGTTGCCGCAGCGGATTCCCTGGTTGCGGCAGCGGCAAACAGGATTGCGGCAGCGGCAAACCAGGTTGCGGCCAGGAATTCACGGTTGCGGCAGCGGCAAACGAGGCTGCGCCAGACGCTCAGACGGGGTCGCCGGGGCAGAGGGAGGGCGGCGGGGGGCCGACGAGAAGTTCTCTGAAAAAACTCGTGCTGCCTCCTTCGTTAGTGCATGCGTATCGTGAGTCAGGCGGCTTGTTCCAGGGTGACCGAATAGCCGAGGCTTTGAAGGCGCTTGACGAGGCGTTGCGCGGCCCGTTTCTTATCTCGCCTATC
>JANMTS010000015.1:0-72858 GCA_031390755.1 Holophagales bacterium | reverse complement strand
GGGCCTGCCGATCAGAACTGCGACCAGAGATACTGGTTCGTGACCTCGTGGTGGAACTGCACCTCGGAAGCCTTGATGAGGGTGCCGAGGGCCTTGGGGCAGCGTTCGGCCTGGGCGAGCTTCACCTCGGCGTACTTGGCGTGCGCATCCTCCCCCATCAGCTCCTGCATGAAGCGGCTCCCCTTGAACTGCCGGATGGCGTCGTAGATGTTGTCCGGCAGGAAGCGGGTGCGCGGCCGCTTATCCCCATCGTCCTCGCTCTGGGGGCCTTCGAGCCCGGCCTTGAGCAGGGTGTAGATCGCGAGGTACGGGTTGGAGTCGGGAGCGATGGAGCGCACCTCGACGCGCGCCGAGCGCTCGTTGCCGAGCGGGATGCGCACCATGGAGCCGCGGTCGATGGCCGAGGCCTTGATCTGGTTGGGCGCCTCGAAGTGGGGATCGAGGCGGCGGTAGGAGTTGACGCTCGAGTTGAGCACCAGGCAGGTGTCCGGGGCGGTGGCCAGGATGCGGCCGATGAAGTCCCAGCCGGCGGCTGAGAGACCGTCCTTGCCGTCCTTGTCGTAGAAGAGATTGGTCGACTCTCGGGTCAGCGAGAGGTTGGTATGCATGCCGGAGCCGTTGACGCCGGTCACCGGCTTGGGCAGGAAGCTCGCCGTCATCCCCAGGCGCGCCGCGACCTGCCGGGAGAGCAGCTTGTAGAGCTGCACCTGGTCGGCGGCCACCGAGGCCTCGGTGTAGCTGTAGTTCATCTCGAACTGCGAGGGCGCCACCTCCGGGTGGTCCTTCTCGTTGGAGAAGCCCATGGCCCGCTGCACCTCGGCGGCGGTGTCGATGAACTGCCGCAGGGCGTCGCCGGGCAGCGAGTGGTAATAGCCGCCCGTGGAGATGAACTCGAAGCGGCCGGTCTCCTGGTAGGAGCGCTCGACGTCGCGCCCGCGGAAGAGGAAGCCCTCGATCTCGTTGGCGGCGTGGGCGACCATGCCGTCCTTGGCGTACAGCTTGTCGGCGTACCCCTTGAGCGCGGCCCGCATGTCGGCGCTGTACGGGCTGCCGTCGCGCTCGTGAACCTCGCCGAAAGCCAGCACCTTGCCGGGGCCGAAGACGTCCGACGGCAGCCAGTAGAAGGCCGGCCAGTCGACCGCCAGCCGCAGGTCCGACTCCTGCTGCCGCGAGAAGCCGCGGATCGACGAGCCGTCGAAGGTCAGATTGTCCGCCGACTTGAGCAGGAACTTCTTGTCATAGTCCAGCATGTGCAGCCGGCCTTCGAGGTCGGTGAAGCACACGGTGACCGCCTTGATGCGCTTCTCGTCGTTGAGGTAGCGCATCCTCTCCTCGCGGACCACGTCGGCGGGCCGCCGGGCCAGCCGCTCCTCCTTGGCCGCGAGGTTCATCTCCTCCAACTGGTCGTAAGGGATCTCCAGAAAGTCGCGCAGCTTCGAATGTCTATCCGGATTCACGGCGTCGAGCGCCTCGGCTCGGCTCGGGTCGGTCGGGGGCATGTCTTCTCTCTCCTTTGGATCGGCGCTCTGGCCTTGACCTAGATTCTATACGAACTAAGTTATTCGTCAAGATGACTAGTATAAATTATCGTCGATTTAAGCTCGTCGAGCGTCTTTGTACTCTGCCCGCCCCTGTGGGCCCTGGCAATTGAAGAGGTTGATAGACTCCCGGACGTGATGCCCCGTCCATCCGCCCGCCGCCGGTTGGTAGTGGCGCTCTTCCTCGGCGCGACTCTCGCGGCGGTCGAGCTCCTCTCGGGCGCCGGCTTGTCCCTGCTGGAATCACGCGGGATCGAGTACCGGCCGCTCGTCGTCGACCGGCTGAGCCCGGAGCATCGAGCCCTGCTGGTGGATCTGCTGGCCGGGCGTCCCTCGCTCTTCCAGCACGACGCGGTGCTCGGCTGGACGCTGCGGCCGGGTTTCCGCTCGGACCTCTGCACCATCGGCCCCGACGGACTTCGCAGGGACTCCGCGCGTCCGGAACCGATCGCGCCCGCGGTGCGAGTGGCGACCTTCGGCGATTCCTTCACCTTCGGCGGCGACGTTGCCGATCACAACGCCTATCCTGAAGTCCTGGCGCGGTTGGACCCCGGGCTCGACATCGAGAACTTCGGCGTCCCCGCCTACGGCCTCGACCAGGCGTTCCTGCGCTATCAGCGAGCCGGCAGGCCGACATACCCGCAGATCGTGGTCATCGGCTTCATGGCAGAGAACATCTTTCGCAACGTGAGCGTGTTCCGGCCCTTCTATCGGCCGCCGAGTCAGGTGCCCCTGGCGAAACCGCGCTACCTGCCGAACCACCCGAACCTGACGCTGATCGAGAACCCGCTGCCGCGCCCAGAAGACTACCGCCGCCTCCTGGCACACCCCGCCGAGACGCTAGAGGAGTTGGGTCGGCACGATCATTTCTACCAGACGCGGCTCCGAGCCGGAGCGTTCGACCGCAGCGCCGCGGTGAGACTGGTCAAGCTCGCATGGGAGCAATTCCTGCCGGGCACCGGGATCGAACGTCACGGGTATTACGACACCGACAGCGAGGCGTTCGGCGTGACCACCGGTCTGTTCACGGCGTTCTACGAGATGGCGTTGCGCGACGGAGCCCAGCCCGTCATCCTGATCTTTCCCGAACGCGGTGATGTCGAACGCTGGCGCAGCACGCACACCAAGCGCTACGCGCCGCTCCTTGAGTTCCTCGCCGCCAAGGGATACCGAGTGGTCGATGCGATGACACCCCTCAATGCCGCAGGCAACGAACGCCCGGTCGAAGATCTCATTCCGTCGCACTTGAGCCCACTCGGCAATCAAATGGTGGCCGAGCACCTGCTCGAGCAACTGCGCGGCTTCGGGCTGATCCGCTGAAGCTAGGGAGTCGACGACGGGCGACAGCGGGATCGGCCGACCTGGCCCTGGTCGAAACCGGACCCCTCCCCGCTCCGTAGGAGGGTGAGAAGGGAGAGGAGGAGAATGGAGACGACCCTGGAAGACTCAACCGCGCCCGAGGCGCCGGCTGTTTCGCAGCCGATTGCCCAACCAACGCCGGCAGCGCTCGTGGCCGACGGCGTAGAGCGCCAGCTCGATCCCCGCTCGGTGGCGCTGGACCGGAAGGTGGGGTGGATCGTCGCGGCCTCGATCTCCTTTCCTATTTTCGTGACGGTCTTCCTGCTTCTCCTGCTGGCTCCGATCCTCGGCTGGGTCAAGGCGTTGATGGCCCTGGCCTGGCTCGTCATCACGGGCGTTCTGGCCACGGTCGCCCATCGCTATCCGCAGGTGGCGCACCGCCATACCTTCTATAAGGTCGACGCGCAGGGCCTCCAGATCCGCCGGGGGGTGTTCTGGCGGATCGTAATCAACGTGCCGCGCTCGCGCGTTCAGCACACGGACGTGGCGCAGGGGCCGCTGGAACGCACGCATGGGCTCGGCACTCTCGTGGTCTACACGGCGGGCACCGACCATGCGAAGGTCAGCCTTCACGGGCTGGATCACGGCACGGCGCTCCTCATCCGCGATCACCTGCTGCCGGGGGACGCCCGTGACGCCGTCTGACGACCGCGGGGATCTCGACGACCGCGCCGATCACCGGCTGCATCCGCTGTCGATCCTGTTCGAGTTTGCCGCGAAGGTCCGGTCGTTCGCGCTGCCGAGCGTCGCGTTCCTGGTCACCGCGGGATTCGCCGGCTTCGCCTGGCAGCTGCTCCTGCTGCCGATGACCCTGCCGTACCTGGTCGCCGCGATCGCCCGGTACATCTCGTTCCGCTACCGGTACGAGCCGGGCGAGCTCGTGATCCGGACCGGGACGCTGTTCCGCAACGAGCGGCATATCCCGTACTCGCGCATCCAGAACATCGACGGTGTCCAGAACGTCGCGCACCGCCTGCTGAAGGTGATGGAGGTCCGGGTCGAGACCGGCGGCGGGCAGGAGGCCGAGGCGACGATGAACGTGCTGCCGATCGCCGATTTCGAGGAGATGAGGCGGCGGGTGTTCGAGCGCCGGCAGGAGGCGCCGGCCGCGGACGGCGTGGCGGAAGCACATCCGGAGGCGCCGAAGGGGCGCGGTCCTCTTCATCTGCTTCATCTGCCCACGCGCGAGCTGATGCGGCTCGGGCTCATCCAGAACCGCGGCTTCGTGGTGATCGCCGCGGCCGTCGGTCTGCTCTGGGAGATGGGGCCGATGAACAGCTTCCTCGGCTCGATCTTCGACAGCTCTGGCGGCAGGGGGTTCGGCGTCGGCCCTCCCAAGCACGCCGCCAGGGAGGCGTGGCGCAGCCTCGTGTCGCCGATCCTCGACGGGAACTGGCTGCCGGCCGTCCAGGGGTTCACGATGACCGTCGCGGCGGTGCTGCTGTTCCTGGTCGTGGTGCGGCTGGTCTCGATGGTCTGGACGGTGGTCCGGCTCCACGAGTTCCGGCTCACCCGCACGGGCGAGGATCTGCGTACCGAGTACGGCCTCCTGACCCGGGTGAACGCGACGATCCCGCTGCGGCGCATCCAGACGCTGACGATCCTGGAGGGGCCGCTCCACCGGCTGACCGGGCGCGTCTCCGTGAAGGCGGACACGGCCGGCGGACACCAGGAGGCGGGGCAGGACAACGACGAGAAGCCGGCACAGCGCGAGCCGCTGGCGCCGATCCTGCGCCGCGCGGAGCTGCCGGCGCTGCTGAGCGAGGTGCTCCCGGGGCTGGATCTGGACGCCGTCGAGTGGCAGCCGGCACCGGCGCGGGCGTTCCGGCGGGAGATCAAGGGCTGGGTGCTGGCCGCCCTGGGCAGCGCGATCCCGCTGGCCGTCGTGCTCCGGGGTTGGGTGTTCGCGGCGCTGCCGCTCCTCCTGCTCTGGGCCTGGATGGGGGCACGCGGCACGCTGGCCCATCAGGCCTGGGCGACGACCGGCGACGCCGTGCTGTACCGCGATGGCTGGATCTGGCGGCATCTGAGCATCGCGCCGTTCGAGAAGATCCAGGCGGTGACGGTCCGCGAGTCGCCCCGGGACCGCCACGCCGCCATGGCCCGGCTCAAGGTGGACACGGCCGGAGCCGGCGATCTGTCCGAGCGGGTGGAGATCCCCTATCTCTTGAAGGAGACCGCCCGCGAGCTTCAGGCGATGCTGGCGCTGCAGGCGAACCGGAATGAGCTGCGGTGGTGAGGAGTCTGCGCGGCAAACACTGTAGGGGCAACCCTTGTGGTTGCCCTACCGCTGAGGGGCAGGCACAAGACCTGCCCCTACAGGCATCTATGCGGCGCGCGTCCGGGAGCTGAGGGCAGGCACAAGACCTGCCCCTACTTATAGGGCAATACCGTCTTCGGCCCTTTCCAACACCCGGAGGAAATTCTCCCCCAGGATCAGCCTCACGCCGGCCTTGTCGACACCCCGGCTGAGCAGGGCGGCGGTGAGGTCGGGAAAGTGGGAGGCATCCTCGAATCCGTGGAGGACGTCCGGAATGCCGTCGAAGTCGGTGCCGATGCCCACGTGCTCCTCGCCGGCCAGGTCGATCAGGTGGACGATGTGGTCGACGTAGACGGAAATCGAGACCTCGGGGAGCGGCCGGTCGGTGAAGAGCCGGGCCATCCACTCCCAGTTCCGGCCCGGCTCGGCCATGTAGGCCTCTTCTTCCGCCAGCAGCTCCTCCCGGACCTCACCCATGCGCACGCGGTCCGCCGCGCTCGCCTTCGGGTCCAGGAAGGACGGGTAGGAGTTGGCCATGACCACGCCGTCCTTGCGGGCGATCTCCCGCACCAGCTCGTCCGGGAGATTGCGGGGGTGGTCGCAGAGGGCGCGCGCGGAGCTGTGGCTCGCCACGATCGGGATGCGGGAGACCTCCAGGACGTGGCGGACGGCGTCGTCCGAGACGTGCGACACGTCCGGCACGATGCCGCGCCGGGTCATCTCCCAGACGATCCCCTCGCCCTCCGGGGACAGGCCGCGGTGCCGCGCCTCGTCGGTCGAGGCGTCGCACCACTCGTGGGATTTCATGTGGGTGAGGGTGACATAGCGCACGCCCATGGTTTCGCAGGCGTCGAGCGTCCCCGGCAGGCTCAGGGGCCGGCCGTTCTCCAGGCCGAAGAGCACCGACACCACGCCCCGGTTCCAGGCGCGCCGGACATCCTTCACCGCGGTCACGATCTCCATGCCCGGCGCGGCTTCGACGTGCTCGACGGAGACCCGGTGCAGCTCCTGGGCATGCTTCCAGCCGCGCTCGGGGCTCAGGAAGGCCGGGATGTAGAGGGCGAAGACGACCGCGTCCACGCCGCCCTCCCGGAGCCGCGGCAGGTCGGCATGGCGACTCGGCAGGCGCTCGGTCAGGCTCTTCGGGTTCTCCCAGAGCTTGGTCGGGACGTCGATGTGGCCGTCGAGAACGAAGCAGTCTTCGTGGAATCCCATGGTCCGGTTAGTCTAACCCGCCCGCGAATTCGACCGGAATTTGTCCGCGGCCCGGCCCTGTTGTAGCCATCGCCGAAAGACGGCCTTGCCAAGAGGGGCCTCCATCCTTTAGGCTTTCGGGTTCTTGGAGACCGAAATCCCATCCCGGGCGACAGTCCGGAGAGAACAAGGATCACGACCGTGAAGAATGACATTCATCCTCAGCTGCTCATGGTGACCGCGGTTTGCGCTTGCGGCAACACCTTCCAGACCCGCTCCACGAAGGACGAGCTCCGCATGGAGATCTGCAGCAACTGCCACCCGTTCTTCTCGGGCAAGCAGAAGCTGATCGATACCGCCGGCCGCGTCGAGCGCTTCAAGCGCCGGTACGCCCAGACGGCCTGAGTCGAACGCCCGGCCTGCCCGGGGTCCAGCGATGAAAGCACCGAGTGCGAGCCCACCGCTGACCGCGGCTCCGAGTGAATCGGAGCTGCTGGTCGGCGGTCAGGCTTTGATCGAGGGGGTCATGATGCGCTCCCCTGGAGCCTACGGCATCGCCGTGCGCCGCCCGGACGGCTCCATCGCCCTGCGCCGCGGCAAGGTCTTCCCGCTTGGAAAGAAGTACCCGTTCCTCAAGCTGCCGGTCCTGCGCGGCATCGCCGTGCTCTTCCAGTCGCTCGCCATCGGCATCCGCGCGCTCAACATCTCGGCGCTGGAGGCCGGGATCGAGACCCCCGATGAGAATGGAAAAGTTCCGGACTCGTCCGCGTGGGCCGTGGCCGGCTCGATGGCGGTCGGCCTCGCGATGGGCGTGGTCATCTTCCTGCTCGCCCCTCTCTGGCTGACGCAGCTCGCCGAGAAGCACGTGTTCGGCGAGATGCACAACCTGGCGTTCAACCTGTTCGACGGTCTGGTGCGCGGGATCTTCTTCCTGGTCTACGTCGTGGCGATCTCGAAGATGAAGGACATCCACCGGGTGTTCCAGTACCACGGCGCCGAGCACAAGGTGGTTTTCGCGTGGGAGGCCAAAGGCCCGCTCTCGGTGGACGCCGCCCGCGTCCAGAGCCGCCTTCATCCGCGGTGCGGCACGAGCTTCCTGCTGTTCGTGCTGCTGGTGTCGATCGTGCTTTTCGCGCTGATCCCCAAGACCGCGCCGTTCGTGTTCAAATTCGGCGGCCGGCTGCTGCTGGTCCCCTTCATCGCCGGGCTGTCGTACGAGGTTCTGCGGCTGACCGCGAAACGGGCCGGCTCGCCGGTGTTCGCGCTGCTGGTCGCTCCGGGCCTGATGCTCCAGAAGATCACCACCCAGGAGCCTACGGATGACATGCTGGAGGTCGCCATCGCCGCCCTCGAAGAGGCGCTGCGCGAGGACGGCCTGATTCCTGAAGCGGAGCCGGCGGCTGTTTCGGCTGTTCCGGCCATCGCCTGAAAGACAAAGCCATGTTCGAAAAACTGTCGCAGATCGAAAGAACCCACGAAGAGCTGACCCAGCGGCTCACCGATCCCTCGGTGATGTCGGACCGGAAGGCCTACACCGAGACCAACAAGATGCTCTCGGAGATCTCCCGCACGGTCGAGATCTTCCGCGAGTTCCGGCGTCTCCAGAAGCAGCAGAAGGAGAACGAGCAGATGCTGGCCGGGCTTCCCAAGGACGACGAGCTCTACGACATGGCCCGCGAGGAGCGCGACCAGCTCGTGGCCCAGGTCCAGAAGCTCGAAGAGCAGCTCCGCGTCGAGCTGACGCCCAAGGATCCCAACGACGACCGCAACGTCGTGCTGGAGATCCGTGCCGGCACGGGCGGCGACGAGGCCACGCTGTTCGCCTCCGAGCTGTTCCGGATGTACACGCGCTACGCCGAGCGCCAGGGCTGGCGGATGGAGATCATCGACCTCTCCGAGTCCGAGGTCGGCGGCGCCAAGGAGATTTCGGCGATCGTCGAGGGGCGCGGCGCCTACAGCCGCCTCAAGTACGAGGGCGGCGTCCACCGCGTGCAGCGCGTCCCCGCTACCGAGTCGGCCGGGCGCATCCACACCTCCGCGGTGACCGTGGCCGTCCTGCCCGAGGCCGACGACGTGGAGGTCGAGATCGACGAGAAGGATCTCCGGATCGACCGCTTCTGCGCCTCCGGCCCCGGCGGCCAGGGCGTGAACACGACCTACTCCGCGGTCCGCCTCACGCACCTCCCGAGCGGACTGGTCGTGAGCTGCCAGGACGAGCGCAGCCAGATCAAGAACAAGGCGAAGGCCATGCGCGTGCTCAAGGCCCGGCTGCTGGAGGTCGAGCGCGACAAGGCCGAGTCGGCCATCTCCGAGGAGCGGCGCAAGATGGTGGGCAGCGGCGACCGGTCCGAGAAGATCCGCACCTACAATTTCCCGCAGAGCCGGGTGACCGACCACCGCATCGGCGTGTCGCTCCACAACCTCCAGACGGTGATGGAGGGGGACGTGGACCCGCTGATCGAGCCGCTCATGGCGCACTTCCAGGCTCAGAAGATGGAAGAGGCCTCCCGGGTTCATTGATCGGGTTCATAGGGGACCGGGTCCACTGACGTCTCAAGACATCTCCCTCAAAGGAGGCATTGCATGCGATCGACGAAGTTGTTCGCCGCCGCGGCTCTCGGCGCCCTCGGCCTGGTGACGACCGGCTGCTTCGACATCGAGCAGACCCTGAACCTCGAGAAGGATCTGTCGGGCAAGGCCGGGTTCACCATGAAAGTCGACATGGAGCCGATGGTGGGCTTCATGACCCGCATGCAGCGGGAGATGGCGGGCAAGACGGGCGAGCCCACGAAAGAAGAGCTCGCCGAGACCCGCAAGCAGCTCGTGGCCTCGAAGAAGTCGGAGACCAAGACCGACTTCACGAAGGAGAAGGCCGACCTCGAGAAGCAGCTGCCGCCGGGCGTCAAGCTGCTCGACAGCTCGTTCAAGGAAGGCGACCTGAACATCGCGGCGAACTTCCTCTTCGGCTTCGACAACGTCTCCAAGCTGAGCCAGATCAAGTTCCCCAAGAAGGCCGAGGAGCCGAGCGAGGGCTCGCCCGGTCCCGGCACCGAGAACCCGGTCGAGTCTCCCTTCGACGGTCTGAAGGTGGTGGACGAGGGCTCGACGATCCTCGTCACGAGCCCCGCTCAGAACCCGGTCGCCGAGCAGAAGGAAGAGGCGTCCGAGATGATGTCTCCGGACTCGAAGAAGCAGATGGAGGATCTGTTCAAGGGCCTCCGCGTGGCCTTCAAGATCACCGCGCCCTTCGAGGTCGTGGAGCACAACGCCCACCGCAAGGAGGGCAAGACGCTGATCTGGGAGTACAACATCAAGACGTTCGAGTCGATGACCCCCGAGCAGCTCGCCCAGGGGGTCAAGGTCCGGTACAAGAAGTAGGGGTTTGATCCCATCCCCCCTCTCCCCAGCCCTCTCCCCCGTGCCGGGGGAGAGGGAGCCAATCCAACCCTTCTATCCCCAAGGTCTTTCCCCGCAAGTCTCCCCCTCTCCGGGGGCGGGTGGACTGGGGCGGACCGGTAGAGGGGGCCGGGGGGTGAGGGCTCCTACCGACCCAGCTTCCAGAGCGCTGCGATCGTCAGCTCGCCGATCTTGTACAGCTCCTCGACGGTCAGATATTCGTCCGTGCCGTGCCCCCGGTAAGGCTTGCCGGGCCAGGCGGGGCCGAAATCCACGCCTCCCTGGAACAGCCGGGCCTGGGTGCCGCCGCCGATCGCGACCGGCTTGCCCGCGGTGCCGGTGATCTCCTTCCAGACGGCGAGCAGGCCGGAGACGACCTCGCCCTCCGCGGGCACGAGGTGGGCTTCGTTGAAGAGCTGGACGGAGGTGGCGATCCGGCCGGCAATCCGGCCGGCGTCCTTCTTCTGGAAGGCGGCGGCGCGGTCGGCCAGGCTCTTTTCCATCTCCGGCGCGGTGATGCCGCGCGGCACCCGGATGTTCACCCGGGCCGCGGGCTGGCCGTCCTGCTCCAGGAGGAACACCAGGCAGGAGGTCAGCGGGCCGATGACCGGATCCTGACGCGCGATCCCCAGGCTGGCGCCGTCGGTTTCGAGCCCCACCGCGGTGCCGATGAACGAGGCCAGGGAGCCCCAGGCGTCCTGCCGAAGATCGAGGCCGGCGAGGAACGCGGTCAGGTCGCCGAGGGCGTTGTGGCCGCTCGTCGGCTCGGAGGTGTGGCCGCCGCGGCCCTGAGCTTCAACCTTGAGTGATGTTTGCGACGGTCCGTCCGGGCTCACGGACAGCTTGGAGCCGGGGTGGTCGGCCGTCCAGCGGGCCGCGAGGCTCGTCAGCGTCTCGCGGGCGTTCGCCTTCCCCTTCGCATCGCCAATCCACTCCAGAACGGCCTCGCCGCCCTCGGGGATGATCGAGTTGCCGCTGCCGCCGGCCATCCGCACGACGCGCCAGGAGCCTCCACTTGGAGCATTGACCGCTTCCGCCTTGAAGTGGAGGAGACCGTAGGCCTTCTGCGCATGGGTCACGGGATAGCTCGCGTCGACGCCGAGCGTCCGGTCCGGCATGGGCGCCCGCGCCAGGTAGTAGGGGATCTCCTCCCAGCTCGACTCCTCGGCGTTGGAGATCAGCAGGCGGAGGCTCCACCCCATCGGCCACTCCGTGTCGCGCAGGGCGGCCAGGGCATAGAGGGTGACGACGATCGGACCCTTGTCGTCCTCGGTTCCGCGGCCGATGATGCGGCCGTCGACGATCTTCGCTTCCCAGGGGGACGAGGCCCAGTGCTGCCCCTCGACGCCCTGGACATCGCCGTGGGTGAGGACCGCCAGGATCGGCTTCAGGTCGCCCTTCCGGGCCAGGGTGATCTCCTCCACGCGACCGTCGAAGCCCTTGTAGTCGAGCTTGAGCTGGCTGGCGCGCTCCGCGAGCCACCGGCCCTGCTTGACGAACTCGGGCGCCGTCCAGTTCTCCTTGCCCTCTTCGGCGAAGGTGCGGAAGCCGACCATCTCCTGGAGATCCGAGACGATGCGCTCGCCGTAGCGCGCCACGAGGTAGTGCCGGACGAGGCAGGAAGCCAGGCCCGCCGACTCGGCCGGCACGGCCTTGCCGCCTTCGAGCGCCTCGACCCGGCCGGCCAGCGACGGATTGCCCGCCTTGCGCGCGGCCTCGGCCAGGGCGCTCCGGTAGGTCCGGAATCCGTCCGGACCGGTGAACGCGGCGAGCGGAGTCACGGCACCGGCACCGGCCGGGAGGTAGGGCTCCAGGCCCTGGCACTCGGACTCAGCGTCGGCGGTGTTGGCAGACAGGGGGAGGAAGCAGAGGAACAGGGCGGCGACGATGGTCTTCTTCAAGCAACCTCCTGCATGGGTCGGACACGGGGGGCGGGCAGAGGGCGCCCCTCGGACTGGAAATGGCGGATGACATCCTCAATGACGTCCTGAAGCTCGGCGAAGAGTCGAACCGGGTCGTCCCCATGAATGCCCGTGATCAGGTCGGGGCACTTGCCGAGGTAGACGGTGTCCTCGTCGCTCCATTCGATCCACTTGTGGTAGCGGTCACTGGGCTTCATTTCCAACCTCCTCAATAGCTCGCCGGACCTGCTTCTCCTGATAGGGCTTTGCGTCATCGCCCGAGCCACCACTCAGCGTTACGGCGCCGAGGTACTGGCCGTGGGTGAACTTGCGATGAGATCCTTTTCCGCCCTGGATCTCAGCAAAACCCGCGTCAAGAAGGTCGCGGATCAACTCTCTTACTTTGCGTGGCATGGCTCTCCGCTCTCCTGATCAGGTCTCTTGACGATTATAACGACCGACAGCCCGCCCGGAGCGATAGACTCCCCGGGTGCCTCCGACCCTCGACCAGCTCCTCGCCGAGGCCCGGCCGCGTCTCGCGGCCACCTCGTTCGGGGCGCCGGCCCGCGAGGCGGCGCTGCTGCTGGGACGGGTGCTCGGGATGTCCGAGGCCCAGATCCTGGCGTTCGGCGAGCGCGAGGTGCCGGCGGAGGGGGAACGCCGCTTCCGGGAGCTGCTCGAACGGCGCCTGACCGGCGAGCCCGCCGCCTACCTCTTCGGCGAGCGCGAGTTCTACGGCCGGCCGTTCCAGGTCGACTCCCGCGTGCTCATTCCGCGGCCGGAGACCGAGCACCTGATCGACGCGGCGCTCGAAGCTCCGCTGCCCGAAAATCCCTGGATCCTGGACATCGGCACCGGCTCCGGCATCCTCCCGGTGACGCTCGCCCTGGAGATCCCCGGCGCCCGCGCCGTGGCTACGGACATCTCGCCCGGAGCGCTGGCGGTGGCATCCGGAAACGCTCGCCGGCACGGGGTGCGCGGCCGGGTCTTTCCGGTGCGGACGGACCTCGCCCGCGGGTTGGATCTATCCCGCTTCGATCTCGTGGTGAGCAACCCGCCCTACGTCGACCGCGGGGACGCTCCCACGCTCTCGCCGGAGGTTTACAACTTCGAGCCGCACGTGGCACTCTTTCCTCCCGGCTCCGGCGATTCCCTCTATGCTCGGATCTTCCAGGATGTTTCCCGGGAAGCTTGGGATTCGCTCCGGCCCGGCGTCCGCCTCCTCGTCGAGATCGGCCAGGGCCAGCTCGACGCCGTCCGGCGCCATGCCGAGGCCGCGGGACTGCGGGTGGCGGACGTGCGGCACGATTACGCGGACATCCCCCGGGTCGTCATTCTTGAACGCCCCTGAACGCTGGGTATCGCCAGATACTGCTGGATAACGGCCGGATACTGCCGGCAAGGTTGATCGAATGGACAAGTTCCACATCGTCGGACCGTCGCGGCTTGTCGGCCGCGTCCAGGCGAGCGGCGCGAAGAACGCCGCTCTCCCCGCCCTGGCGGCCAGCCTCCTCGCGGACGGCGAGCCGCTGACGCTCCATCGCATCCCGAGGGTCCGGGACATCCGCACCATGATGCGGCTGCTCGACCACCTCGGGGTGGACTGCGAGGACACGGACGGCGCCGTGGTGCTGCGCCGCGCGCGGCCGACCGCGGACCACGACGCGCCCTACGACGTGGTCAAGACGATGCGCGCCAGCGTTCTCGTTCTCGGCCCGCTGCTCACCCGCTTCGGCCACGCCCGGGTCTCGCTGCCGGGCGGCTGCGCCATCGGCGTGCGCCCCATCGATCAGCATCTGAAGGGCCTCGAAGCGCTCGGCGCCGAGGTCCATCTCTCGCACGGTTACGTGGAGGCCACCGCCAGCCGTCTCCAGGGAGCCCGCTTCCGCTTCGACGTGGCCACGGTCACCGGCACCGAGAACCTGCTGCTCGCCGCCTGCCTCGCCAAGGGCACGACGGTGCTGGAGAACTGCGCCCGCGAGCCCGAGGTCGTCGACCTCGCCAACCTCCTCAACACCATGGGCGCCCGCATCTCCGGCGCCGGCGAGGAGACGATCGTCATCGACGGCGTCGACTCCCTCGGCGGCGGCGAGCACACGATCATCCCCGACCGGATCGAGGGCGGCACCTATCTCGTGGGCGCGGCGCTGACCCGCGGCGACGTCACGCTCGAAGGCTCCAACCCGGCCGATCTGGCGCCGCTGCTGGACAAACTGGCGGAGATCGGCGCGCAGGTTTCGGTCGACGCCGACGGCATCCGCGTGCAGGCCGAGGGCGAGCTTCAGGCCAGCGACCTGGACACCGAGCCGCATCCCGGCTTTCCCACCGACCTCCAGGCGCAGTACATGACGCTCATGACGACCGCCACCGGGGTGTCGACGATCCGCGAAACCATCTTCGAGAACCGGTTCCAGCATGCCCCGGAGCTGGTCCGCATGGGTGCCGACGTGCGCGTCGAGGGCAACACGGCGCACGTTCATGGGCCGACGCCGCTCGCCGGAGCCGCGGTGATGGCCACGGATCTGCGGGCCTCGGCCTGCCTGGTTCTGGCCGGCGTCGCCGCCGAAGGGGAGACGGTCGTGGATCGGATCTACCACCTGGAGCGCGGCTACGAGGGGATGGAATTGAAATTGCAGAACCTCGGAGCGCGAGTGGCTCGCTGGGTGGTTTGATTGATCCCATCCCCCCTCTCCCCGGCCCTCTCCCCCAGCGATGGGGGAGAGGGAGAAAACCAGGGAGGCTCCCTCAGAACCCCTCCCCGCTGGGAGAAGAGGGAACGGTGGGATGAGATGGAAGAAAGCCCTTCGAGTGCTCGCCGGGCTCTGGATGATCGCAACCGTAACGCTGTTACTCACCCTGAGCACCGCGGATCCCAGACCGGGCCTCGTCGAGCTTCAGCTCGCCGGGAACCGGCGCGAAGCGCTCGCCCGCACCGAGCGGGAAATCGAGGCCCAGCCGGAGCCCTCCCGTGGGCTGGGTCTCGATTACCTCCGCGGACATCTCCTCGACCTCCTGGGCGAACGGGTGGCCGCAGGCGAAGCTTTCGCCGCGGCCATGGCGTCCTCCCCCGACCTCGGTCTGTACAGCCGCTACCGGCTCGCCGTGGAGCAGGAGCGCACCGGCCACCCGGAAGTCGCGGCCGGCCTGATCGCGAGCGTCGTCGACGCCCGCCCCCCGGCGCTCCTCGCCGAATCGACCCAGCTCCTCGCCCGCACTCTGTCCAAGGGCGGCGACTGCCGGCTTCTCGGCGGTCTCAAGCTCGAAACCCTTCCCGCTCCCCAGCGCCGCATCCTCAGCCTTTCCCAGGCCGACTGTCTTCTGCGTTCCGGCTCGAAGGAGCTGGCCCGCGGCATCCTTACCGGCCTGCTGGTCGAGAACCGGACCGACGACACGGCGCGAATCGCCGCCGAGCGCCTCGACAACCTGGTCGCCGACAACGAGAGCGGCCGGACCCAGCTGCTTCTCGGCCTCGTCTACCACCAGCACCGCGACTTCGAGCGCGCCCTGAATCACCTGCGCGTGGCCCTCGACCCCACCGACGGGCTCAACGAGAAGGAGATCTCGGACGGCCGCTACGCCCAGGGCCGCGCCCACTTCTGGCTGGAGCGCTACGCGCCCGCCGCCGTGGTGTTCGGCGGCCTGGCCACGGTCTCTCACCGCCCCGACGAGCGCGCCCGCGCCCTCTATCAGCAGGGCCGGTCGTACGAGCTTCTCGGCCGCTGGCCCCTGGCCGGAGAGAGCTTCAGCCGCGCCTATCTCGCCCAGCCCGATGGCGAGTGGGCCGCGGCGGCGCTGTTCTCCAGCCTCCGCCTGCGCTGGCGCGCGGGCGCCGAGAGCGACGCCATCGCCTTCTACGACCTCCTGACCTCGCGGCGGGAGTGGCGCGAGCAGGCCCTCCGCGCCAGCCTCTTCATGGCTTCCTCGGACATCGTCCGCGGCCGGCGCGACCGGGTCCGGGCCTGGCTCGACCGCTCCGCACCGGACTCCCCGGACGAGCTGCTGGAGGTCGCCTACTGGCGGGGCCGTCTGGCCGAGCTCGATCGCGACGGTCCGGGCGCCGTGTCCGCCTACCTGCAGGCGATGCGGCTGGACTACTACCACCCGCTCGCCCAGGCGGCGCGCGGACGCCTCGACGACGAGCCTCTGGTGCGCGCCGCGTCCGCGGAGGGTCGCCGCCTTTCGGCGTCGAACCGGTTCGAGGATCTCTACAACGCCTGGCTTCTGCTGGGCAACGCCTCCGAGACCGGCAAGGCCTGCTGGTTCCGGGCGCGCAATGCCCTGACGGCCGATCCACGCAGAGCCCCGCTGGTGAAGCTGGCGCAGGTTCCGGTCAAGGCCTGGCCGATCTGGAGCGCTCTGCTCAAGCGGCCGGAGGAGAAGCTGCTCGCTCTCGGCATCCTTCACGAGGGCGCGCCCGCGGTGCGGCAGCACTTCCCGGTGAGCGATCCGTCGCTCGCCTTCACCGGCAGCCGTCTGCTGGCCAGGTCCGGCGAGCACGAGCGCTCCATTCTCCTCGCCGAGGCGATCCGGCTGAGAGCGGGAAACTGGGTGCCGCTGATCTTCCAGCCGCGGGAGTTTCACCATCTCCTCTACCCGCTGCCGTATCGGGAGACGCTGGCCGGACAGGCGCGCCTGCGCGGCGCTCCGCCCGAGCTGCTGGCCGCGATCGTCCGCGAGGAGAGCCGCTACGACCGCCTCGCCCTGTCGCCGGCCGCGGCCCGGGGACTGATGCAGCTCACCGTGCCCACGGCGCGGCGCATCGGCGAGCAGATCAACCTGCAGCGCTTCGATCCCGAGGATCTCTACCGGCCCGAGATCTCCCTGGCCATCGGCGCCGCCTACCTCGCCCTCCTCCTGAAGGACTTCGACGGCGCCAACCACGTGGCCGTGGCGGCCTACAACGCGGGCGAGCCCCAGGCCGCGCTCTGGAGAAGCTACTGCTTCGGACCGGAGATGGAAGAATTCTTTACCAAGGTGACCTTCCAGGAGACGCGGAGCTATATGAGGAAGGTTCTGACCAGCCAGGCGCACTACCAGGATCTCTGGTAGGGAGGATTGATCCCATTCTCCCCTCCCCAGCCCTCCCCTCGCACGGCGAGGGGAGGGAGCAGCTCTTCCCCGGATCCCCCTCAGAAAGATCCCCCTCAGGGTTTCTTTTCGATTCGCTTCACCACCGGCGGCAGGTCTCCCGGCGGCTTGTCGAAGTAGACCTGGATGTCGGCCTTCCGGCGCAGCTCCTCGGTCCACTTGTCCAGCTCCTGATTCAGCCGCTGCTCCTTGAGCACGGTGCGGATCTGGTCGCGTACGTCGTCCTGCGGCGGGACCGGCTGCTTGCGCTTCTGCATCTCCGGGGTCAGGACGGTGCGGTAGTACTGGGTGATGTCGTCCAGGCTCACGAACACCCGCGGTCCGAGCTGCTCCTCCACGTGGGTGAGCACCATGAGCTGACGCGCGACGAGCTGACGCAGCGCCTGGCGGGTCAGCCTCAGGTCGCGGAGCGTCTTGTTGAAGGCGTCTTCGCTCGGGAAGCGGGCGCGGATCTGCGCCACTCTCGCCTCGATCAGATCCACCGGCACCTGCTCGAACCCGAAGCGGTCGATCTCATGAAAGCGCAGGCGCTGCTCGACCAGGTCGTCCAGGACGCGGCGGCGGAAGGCCGGCTCCGCCTCCCCGGGGTTCGCTTTCGCAAGGCCGAGCGCGATCGTCCGATCCACCTCGGAGGCGAGGACCGGGTCTTCGTCCACCACCGCCATCACCCGGTCCCGGAGCTTGGGATCGAGACCGGCGGCGGGCAGGCTCGCCGTCGAGGGTACTGCGGGCGTTGCGGGCGTGGGTGCCGGCTTCGGAGCCGCGGCGGCCAGGGGATCGGGCACCGCGGACAGGACGAGAAGAGCGAACGGGAGAATCGGAACGGACTTCATTGGACGGCATGCTAGCATCGCTGCGGTCATGCCAGAAGAGAGAACCAGCGCCTCCGTCCTCCGGGTCGGCCTGGCGCAGATCGACGCCCGGCTCGGCGATGTCGCCGGCAACGTCGAGCGGCATCTGCGCTGGATCGAAGAGGCCCGCGACCGCGGCGTCGAGCTTCTGGTCTTCCCCGAGCTCTCCCTGACCGGGTACCGTCTCTTCCACCTGACCGCGCGGGTGGCCATGACCGCGGCGGCCCCCGAGTTGCGGCGTCTGGCCGAAGCTGCGGGCACCATGTCCGTCGTCGCCGGCTTCGTGGAGGAGAGCGACCTCGGCATCCTGCACAACACCTCGGTCCTCCTCCACGGCGGCCGTCCGCACCTGCTGCACCGCAAGCTCTACCTGCCAAACTACGGCATCTTCCAGGATGTGCGCTTCGTGCGCGCCGGCCAGCGCCTGGACGTGGCCCGGCTCCCCTGGGGGACGGCCGGCATCCTCATCTGCGAGGATCTCTGGCACCCCGAGCTGGCCCGCAAGCTCGCCGGAGCCGGGGCGCGGGTGCTGATCGTCCCCTCGGCCGGCCCCGGCCGGGTCGGGTCCGGTGAGCTGCCTGCCAGCCAGGAGTCATGGGAGCTGCTCACCCGCTCGACCGCGCTGCTCAACACCTGCTGGGTGCTCTACTGCAACCGCGTGGGCTGGGAAGAGGGCGCCTTCTATCCGGGCGTGAGCCACGTGGTCCGCCCCGGCGGCGAGATCCTGGAGCGCGCGCCCGTCCTCGACGAACATCTTCTGGTGGCAGACATCGACCTGCGCGAGGCCGACCGGCTGCGCTGGCGTCTGCCTCTGCTGGCCGACCAGCGGCAAGATATTGAGGGACCGGCGGAGGGACCCGAATGAGGCCCGAGCTGTCGAAGCTCCGGGACGAGACCCGCCAGCGTCTGCTCCTGAACGCTCCGCTGGCCGTGAGAGTTCTCACCAGCTTCATCCGGGACGCGGTCGAAACGTCCGGCACTGCGGGCGTGGTCGTGGGGATCTCCGGCGGCGTCGACTCCTCGCTCTCCGCCGCCCTCGCCGCGCGCGCCCTCGGTCCTGAGCGGGTCCACGGCTTTCTCCTCCCTTATCGCACCTCGAATCCGTCGTCCGAGCAGGACGCCCGCGCGGTGGCCGAGCACCTGGGCATCCCGCACCGCAAGATCGACATCTCTCCCATGGTGGATGCCTACTTCGCCGTGGAGACCGAGGCCGATCCTGGCCGGCGCGGCAACAAGATGGCGCGCGAGCGGATGTCGATCCTGTTCGATCAGGCCAAGAAGCTCAACGCGCTGGTCCTGGGCACCTCGAACAAGACCGAGATCCTGCTCGGCTACTCGACCGTGTTCGGCGACAACGCCAGCTCGCTCAACCCGCTCGGCGACCTCTTCAAGGGCCAGATCTGGCAGCTCTCCCGCCACGTCGGCCTCCCCGGGCAGGTGATCGACAAGGCGCCCTCCGCCGATCTCTGGCCGGGCCAGACCGACGAGGGCGACCTCGGCGTCGACTACGCCACGGCCGACGAGGTTCTCTACCTGCTCTTCGAGGAGGGCCTCCGGCCGGAGGAGGTCGTCGAGCGCGGCTACGACGAGCGCTCGGTGAAGCGGATCGTGTCGCTGGAGGAGCGCTTCCGCTTCAAGCGGCGGCTGATGCTGATCGCGCGCCTCTCCGGGAGCGCGGTGAACCTCGACCTGGAAATTCCGAGAGACTGAAACGAGAGGCGAGCACCGATGCCCGGAAAACTGGTCGTGATCGCAACGCCGATCGGCAACCTGGACGACCTCTCGCCCCGGGCGCAGGCGGCCTTCCAGGAGGCGGATCTGGTCGCCTGCGAGGACACCCGCCACACCGGCCGCCTGCTGGCCCACCTGGGGATCAAGAAGCCTCTCGTCTCGCTCCACGAGCACAACGAGCGCCAGCGCGTCCCCCGCCTCCTCGCCGACCTGGAGGAGGGCAAGACCGTCGCGGTCGCGAGCGATGCAGGCACGCCGCTCCTCTCCGATCCGGGCTATGTCCTTGTACGAGAAGCTGCGGCCCAGGGCATCCGGGTCGAGCCGATCCCCGGCCCATCCGCCATTCTCGCCGCCCTGGTCGCCTCGGGCCTGCCGCCCTATCCCTTCACCTTCGCGGGCTTTCCCCCGCCGAAGACCGGCAAGCGCCGCACCTTCTACCGCACCTGGTCGACCCTCGGCCACACGCTGATCCTCTTCGAGTCCCCGCACCGCATCCTCCCCAGCCTGGATGACGCCCTCGCCGAGATGGGTGACCGCCCCGCCGCCCTCGGCCGCGAGCTGACGAAGATGCATGAAGAGATCCTGCGCGGCTCGCTGTCCACGCTCCTGGAGGATCTCCGGAAGCGGGCTTCGATCAAGGGTGAGCTGGTGATGGTGGTGGGAGCGCGGGCCGAAACCTCGGCCGGGCCTCAGCTGCCCTCTTCGTCGGACTCCTGACCGATCCTGCCCGGAGCGATGTCGGCGGTGAAACCCTGCGCCAGCGCATATGGTCCCTCAAGGGCACCGAGCGCAGGCTCCTCCTTGATATCCACCACGAGGCGAGCAAGCCGAAAAAGGCCTGACGCCCGGCGCGGTGCTTCCGGCGCCTTCGGCGCCGGGCATAGAATCGCCCCTTCCAGGAGGAATCGCCACCATGCGGAACGTCCGCTCGCTGCTCCCGCTTCTCGCGCTCACGTTGCTTCCGGGGCTCTTCCCGGCGCCGTCCCAGGCCCAGCCGCCGGCCGGGAAGCCGTCCGCGGAGTCCCATGACAAGGACGCCACGCCACCCCCGGCGGCTCCGATCGAGGACAAGGTCTCCACCACGAAGCACACCATCAACCTCGGCGGCCAGCCGCTCGCCTACACCGCGAACGCCGGCACGCTGGTGCTCAAGGACGCGGACGGGAAGGCCAAGGCGTCCTTCTTCTATGTCGCCTACTCGAAGGACGGGGTCAAGGATCCGGCCAGCCGGCCGGTGACGTTCAGCTTCAACGGCGGCCCGGGCGCCGCGTCGCTCTGGGTCCATCTGGGCGCGTTCGGGCCCCGGCGGGTGGAGCGCACGAAGGAAGGGATGGCGCTCGCGCCGCCGGGGAGGCTGGTGGACAACGAGTATTCGATCCTCGACGAGACCGACCTCGTGTTCATCGATCCGGTGAGCACGGGCTTCAGCCGCGCCGCCCCGGGCGAGGACGTGAAGCAGTTCCACGGCGTGCGCCAGGACATCCAGTGGGTGGCCGACTTCATCCGCCTCTGGGTATCCCGCAACGAGCGCTGGGCTTCGCCGAAGCTCATCGCCGGCGAGAGCTACGGCACCACGCGCGCCGCCGGCCTCGCCCAGTACCTCGCCGAGCGCTACGGCATGAACATGAACGGCGTGATCCTCATCTCGTCGGTCCTCAACTGGCAGAACCAGGAGTTCAACGTCGGCAACGACATGCCGTACATCCTCCACCTGCCGACCTACACAGCGACCGCGTGGTACCACAAGAAGCTGGCGGCCGATCTCCAGCAGGACCTGCGCAGGACGCTCGACGAGGTCGAGGCGTTCTCGCGCGGCGAATACGCCCTGGCGCTGTTCCAGGGCGACCGGCTTTCACCGGAGGAGCGGCGCGCGATGGCGGCGAAGCTGTCGCGCTACACCGGCCTGTCGCAGGACTACATCGAGCGCTCGAACCTGCGGGTCGAGATCTACCGCTTCACGAAGGAGCTGCTGCGCGCCGAGGCCAAGACCGTGGGGCGGCTGGACACCCGCTTCACGGGCTCGGATCTGGATTCGGCCGGCGAGGAGCCGGAGTACGACCCGGCCTCGGCGTCGACGGACGGCCCCTATGTCGCGATGGTCAACGACTACCTGCGCCGCGAGCTCGGCTACAAGGACGACCGGCCCTATGAGCGGCTCGCCGAGGTCTGGCCGTGGAGCTTCGCCGGGTTCGAGAACAAGTACGTGAACCTGGCCGAGTCGCTGCGCAAGGCGATGACCCGGAACCCGGACCTCCAGGTGCTGTTCGCCTGCGGCTACTACGACTTGGCGACGCCGTACTTCGACTCGGTCTACACGGCGGACCACCTGGGATTGACGGAGGAGCTGCGCGACCATGTCCGCCTGACCTACTACGAGTCGGGCCACATGATGTACATCCGCGAGGTGGACCACGCGAAGCTCAAGAAGGATGTCGTGGATCTGATCCGCAGCGCGTCTGGGCTCGAAAAAAAGGCGGCCGGAAGTCGATGACTCCCGGCCGCGGAGGGGTGTTGCGCCCGGGCCCGCTCAGCGGGTCCGGGTTTGCAGCGTGACAGTCGATGACTTGTGCTCCCGCACGGCAGCCTCCTGAGCGGTCTTCGCCCGCTTCCTCTCGGCCTTCGTCGTGCGGGCCGGGAAGAGCGAGTTGCGCATGACCTTCGCGAGGACGGTCGGGTGGAACAGCGTGCCGATTCCGTCGAGCATGTGGTTGACGCGCTGGAACCGGAGGAAAACGTCCGGGTTCCCGGGGATCAACTGCATGATCTGGTCGATGTACCAGTGCATGACCTTCACCTTCGGGGTGATCTCGCCGCCCTGGGTGGCGGGCCAGCGGAGATCCTCGCCAGTGGCGAGAGCGAAGGGATCGGCCACCAGCTTGGCGATCTTGCGGAAGAACGGCACGCTGTGGAGGGGGCCGTCGCCGCACTCCGCGAGCCAGGGGCCGAGCTCCAGGGCGGACAGGCAGGTCAGCGTCATGCCCTGGCCGTAGACCGGATTGAAGCCGCAGACCGCGTCGCCGAGAGCGACGAAGTTGTCGGGCATCCGCTCCAGCTTGTCGTAGTGGCGCATGCGGTTGGCGGTGCGCCGGAAGCCTCGGATGCCGTTCAGGGGCCGGGCGTCCTTGATGGCGTTGTAGATGTCCGGGGCGGAGAGGCTCTTCACGAACTGCAGGAAGCCCTCTTCGTCCGTGGGCGGATAGTCGCGCATCACGCCGGCCACGCTGACCAGCCAGCGGTTGCCTTCGATGGGCTGGATGACGCCCGCCCGCGGCTGGTAGGGCGGCCGGTTGAGGAGAAGGAGAACCTTCCAGTCCGCCTGCCAGTTGGCCGGCGGCTCGTAGATGCGCGAGGCATAGCCCCAGAAGGCATCCACGACGGTCTCTTCTGGCACGTCGTAGCCCAGATCGGCGAGCCAAGACGGCGTCTCGGAAGTCCGGCCGCTCGTGTCCACGACGAGGTCGGCGTGAAGGATGGCTTCCTCGGTCGCCTCGGCGTCCACCCGGTTGCGCGGACGGACCTTGACGCCGGTGACGCCCTGGCGGGAGTCGTCCGCGACGAGCCCGCTCACCTCGTGACCTTCGAGCACCGAGACGTTCGGCAGCGCGAGGAGGTAACGGCGGATCGTCGATTCGAGCAGCGGCCGCGTGAACGTGCAGGCCACGAGCCCCGTGGGGTCCGACGGAGACCAGCCATACCGGTACAGGATCCGCAGATCCTTGCCCTGATCGACCAGGTGGGCGCCGGACTCGAGAAGATCGGCCTTCAGACCCGGGAACAGCTCTTCGACAACCTGCAGACCCCGCTCGAGGATGAAGTGAAGATGTCGGGCTTGCGGAACACCTGGCCGGTTCTCCTGGCCAGCGGGCAGATAATCGCGCTCGACGAGACACACCTCGTCGAAATGATCGGCCAGCACCCGGGCGGCAACCATGCCGCCGATGCTGCCGCCGATGACGACGGCCTGGCGACGCGCCCCTTCCGACTGCACCTTCCGCTCTTGAAGCCTCCTGCCATACAGCATGGGGTCCTCTCTTTCCAATTGCGCGGTTCGGGCGCCTGCTTGCCGAATTCCATGGTCCGCTGGACTCAGGAATGCGTGCATGACCAGTGCCAGATTAGGTTCCGCATTAAAGCCTCATTGACACAGGACGTTTTCTGAGTAAGCTTCCCCTCAACACTTTATGAAGCTGACAATTCTTGGCAGCTCAGGGGGCTATCCCGGACCCCAAAACCCGAGCAGCGGCTTCCTTCTGGAGCACGCCGGGGCAAGGCTTTGGATCGACGCGGGCAGCGGAACCCTGAGCGCCATGCAGAGGCTCGGAGGTTTTGAAACAGTCGATGCGATCCTGGTGAGCCACGTTCATCCGGATCACTGTTCCGACCTCTATCCCCTCAACGTCGCCCTCCGCTTTCACGAGCAGGGCGTCCTCCGAAAGAGTCTCCACTGTCCTCAGGAGGTCTGGGAGAGGATGCCCCTGCTGCTCGGCGATGCCCCCGAGGGCGAGGAGGCTTTCGCCAAGACGTTCGACCACCATCCGGTCTCGGCCGGCCCCGCCGGCGGCGCCAGCGATACCGTCGAGGTGTGCGGCCTGCGCGTCAGCTTCCTGCGCACCGAGCACCCCAACTACTGCCTGGCCATGCGCCTGGAGTCCGAGGACGGCGTCCTCACCTACTCGGCGGACACCGGTCCCGGCACCGATCTCGCGGCCTTCGCCCGCGGCAGCGATCTGCTGCTCTGCGAGGCGACCTATCAGGAAGGCCGCGTGGGAGCGCCCGTCCATCTCACCGCCCGGCAAGCCGGCGAGCGGGCCCGCAACGCGGGCGTCCGCGACCTCGTGCTGACCCACGTCTGGCCGACCTTCGATCCGCGCCGCTCCGCCGAGGAAGCCGCCGAAACGGCCGGCGAAGCGCGCGTGGCCTGGGCCGCGCCGGGGGCCACCTTCGAGGTTCGTGCGGGCTGAAACAAGCATCGCGGCTCCCATCCATCCATTGAGTGCGGTTCGGGTCGGCTTCGTTTCAGAGGTCATCTTCAGGCTGTCGAAAATTGTCCGTCTTGTTGGGCAAAGTCTGTCAGCCCATCGTCAGGGGACCGTCAGGAGGGTTTGAATCCCATTCTCTCCTTCCTGGCCCTCCCCTCGCGCGGCGAGGGAGGGAACAAGATCTCTCGCACTGAAGATACGTTGAACGCCCGGTAAGAGTTTGGGAGACGCGGCCGGTCTTCCTGCAACCCCTCGCCGGCTTCTTCGTACCAGGGTGGGACCCGGAGAGGGTTCATTCCGATTCTTGTCATCCCTGCGGAGGTTTCATGTCGAAGATCCAATCTCTCTGCGCGGCGGCGCTTCTGGCCCTTCTAGGCACCGGCGCGGTATCGGCGGCGGCCCCGGCGGGCCCGGCCAAGCTCCTGCGGTTCCCGGACATTCACGGGGACAAAGTCGTCTTCACCTATGCCGGCGACCTGTGGACTGCTCCGGCGTCCGGCGGCACGGCCGTTCACCTCACCGCCCATCCGGGCCTGGAGCTGTTCGCGAAGTTCTCGCCGGATGGCCAGTGGATCGCCTTCACCGGCCAGATCGACGGCGACGAGCAGGTCTATGTGATCCCGGTGACCGGCGGCGTCCCGAAGCAGCTCACCTGGTATCCGGCCCGCGGACCGCTGCCCGCCCGGTGGGGCTACGACAACCAGGTGCTCGGCTGGACGCGCGACGGCAAGTCGGTGCTCTTCCGCTCGATGCGGGACGGCTGGGATCTGACCGACACGCATCTGTATACCGTGCCCGTCGACGGCGGTATGAGCGCGGGGTTGGGCGAGACCCTGCCGATGCCGATCTCCGGCGCTGGCGATTTCTCGCCGGACGGCAAGCAGATGGTCTACACCCCGATCGCGCGCGACTTCCGCACCTGGAAGCGCTATCAGGGCGGCTGGGCGCAGGATCTCTACATCTTCGACCTCGCCTCTCACGAGACGAAGAACATCACCTCGAACATCCGCACCGACCGCGACCCGATGTGGATGGGCGGCCGGATCTTCTTCAACTCCGACCGCACCGGCACGCTGAACCTCTACTCCTACGAGGTGGCGAGCGGCGCCCTGACCCAGATCACGAAGAGCACGAAGTGGGACGTGCGCTGGCCGAGCTCCGACAATGCGGGCAAGATCGTCTTCGAGATGGACGGCGAGCTGCACGTGCTCGACGTGCTCGATGCCGGGACCGGCCAGGAGAGGCAGATCGCCATCCAGGTGCCCTACGAGGGCCTCTACGACCGGCCGTCCCGGGTCTCGGCGGCGGACAACATCGAGGACTTCGCGCTGTCTCCGAAGGGCGAGCGCGCGCTGTTCACGGCGCGGGGCGACATCTTCACCACCCCGATCGAGAAGGGTCCGACGCGGAACCTGACGCGGACCTCCCGCTACCACGACAAGTGGGCCCGCTGGTCTCCCGACGGCCGCAAGATCGCCTTCATCTCCGACCGCTCCGGCGAAGAGGAGGTCTGGTGGATCGACCAGGACGGCTCCGGCAAGCCCGAGCAGCTGACCAAGGGGACCCCTGCGGATACTCCCGCGATGCGCTTCGCCCCCGCCTGGGCGGGCGACGGCAAGCGCCTGGCCTTCGGCGACAAGGACGGACGCCTGTTCGTCCTCACCCTGGCCGACCGGAAGCTGGTCCAGGTGGCCGATAACGTCTACGGCATGATCCGGGACTACACCTGGTCGCCCGACGGCGGCCATCTCGCGTTCAGCATGACCGACCCGAGCTCCTTCCGGTCCATCTGGATCTGGAGCGTGGAGGGGGCCGCGGACGCCAGGCTGCGCCGCGTGACCTCCGAGATGTTCCACGAGGCCAACCCGGCCTGGGATCACGACGGCAACTTCCTCTACTACCTGAGCGCCCGCGAGTTCTCGCCGCAGCTCGACGGCGTCGAGCTCAACTACGCCAACGACCGCAACATCGTCATCCTCGGCCTCGCCCTGCGCAAGGACGTGAAGAGCCCGCTGCCCTTCGAGAGCGACGAGGTGACCGTCGACAGTGCAGACGGAAAGGACGACGCCAAGAAGGATGGGGACAAGCCGGCGGACAAGCAGGCGGACAAGGACGGGGAGAAGAAGGACAAGGACGGCGACAAGTCAGCCGCCGCCAAGGCTCTCGAGAAGAAGGGCTACATCAAGATCGACTTCGACGGCCTGTCCGAGCGCGTCGTCCGCGTGCCCGTGGCGGGCGACAACTACGACGGCCTCACCGTCTCGAAGGACGGCAATCTCCTCTATGTGAAGGCCCCGTCCTTCTTCCTGGGCCGGGACGGCGGGGGCGAGCCGACGCTCCAGGTCTTCTCCTTCAAGGACCGCAAGGAGAGCACCCTGGCCGAAGGCATCGGCGGCTACGAGATCTCCCAGGACGGCTCCAAGGTGCTCGTCCAGCAGGGCGAGCAGGTCAACCTCTACAACGCGGCTCCGGGCGGAGGCGACTCGAAGAAGACCGTCTCGACCGCCGGCCTGGCCGTGGACCGCGTGCCTTCCGAGGAGTGGGCGGAGGTCTTCGACGAGGTCTGGCGCCGCTACCGCGACTACTTCTACGTCGAGAACATGCACGGCTACGACTGGGCGGCGCTGCGCGAGCAGTACCGGCCGCTGGTGGCGCACGTCGGCCACCGCTCGGACCTCAACTACGTGCTGGGCGAGATGATCGCCGAGCTGAACATCTCCCACGCCTATGTGACCGGCGGCGACTTCGACTTGCCGGAGCGCCCGCGGGTGGCCCTGCCCGGCGCCCGCTTCGAGCTGGACGCCAAGGCCGGCCGCTACCGCATCGCCCGCATCTTCCAGGGCCAGAACGAGGAAGGCATCTATCGCTCCCCGTTGACCGAGGTCGGCGTGGACGTGAAGGCCGGCGAGTACGTCCTCGCCATCGACGGCGAGGAGCTCGTCGCCAACGACAACCCCTACCGCCTGCTGCGCCACAAGGCCGGCAAGCCGGTGCGCATGACCGTCAATTCGAAGCCGGCGTTCGACGGCTCGCGCGAGATCACCTTCAACCCGATCGGCACCGAAACCAGCCTGGTCTATCTCAACTGGGTGAAGCAGAACCGCGAGCGCGTCGACAAGCTGTCGAACGGCCGCATCGGCTATCTCCACGTCCCGGACATGGGCGAGGACGGCCTGCGGGAGTTCGTGAAGTGGTACTACGGCCAGGTGCGCAAGGAAGGGCTCATCATCGACGTGCGGGACAACGGCGGCGGCTTCGTCTCCCAGACCCTGATCGAGCGCCTGAGCCGCAAGCTGCTGGCCGTGGACTTCGGCCGGCAGAGCGACGAGCCCGCGACCTACCCGCAGGTCACCTTCTACGGCCACATGGCCTGCATCATCAACGAAGGCTCGTCGTCGGACGGCGACATCTTCCCGGCCATGTTCAAGCAGGCGAAGCTCGGGCCGGTGATCGGCAAGCGGAGCTGGGGCGGCGTGGTGGGGATCTCGGGCCACGGCCCGCTGATCGACGGCGGCACCGTCTTCGTGCCGGAAGCCGGCACGGTGTCCATCGAGGGCGAGTGGATCATCGAAGGCTACGGCGTCGATCCCGACATCGTGGTCGAGAACGATCCGAAGTCCGTCCTCGAAGGCAAGGACCCGCAGCTGGAGCGCGCCGTGGCGGAAGTCCTCAAGAAGATGGAAGCCGAGCCCCGGAAGCTGCCGAAGAAGCCCGCCGATCCGATCAAGACCCAGGCGGGGATCGAGGCCGCGACGAAGAAGTAGCCCGAGGGTCGATTCCGGGGAGGGCGTGGTCCGCCGCGCCCTCCCGGGGTCCGAGTTTCGGAGGCCTGCCTACCTCCACCCTTCGAACATGAAGAGCCGCAGGCGCTCGAAGTCGCTCACCGGCCCGGATGCAGGCAGCTCCATCTCGCCTCCCTGGACCGAGTGATCCCGAAGGAACGCACCGAGCTGGAGCGACCAGGACGACGAGTAGGGCACGTCCTGCCAGCCCCACGGTGAGCCTTCGGGCGCCGGTCCCAGCTTGGGCGGCGCCTGGCCGGGAGGCGGGGCCTGGAAGCTGCCGGCCACCCAGATCCTGCCTCCCGAGGCCAGGGTCCGCTCGGCGGCTTCCAGCACGTCGGCGATGGGCGCGGTCGAGCGCATCCGGTCCATCAGCAGGTCGTAGCGGTGCATCCGGTGGTCCGGCAGATCGGGAAGGGTTCTCCAGGGCGCCGAGCCTTCGTAATACCGGCTGAAGCTGATCCCCACGAACCACGGATTGACGAGGACGAGATCCCTCGGTCCCGCCTGGGCGGCGACGACCTGAGCCGCCCCGTCGACGTTCGTCATTCGGACCCCTGCCTGTTTGTAGGCGGCGGGAAGGAGGAGCAGCGCGACGAGCCCGGCCGCGGCTGGCACGGCGATCCGTACGATCCGATCGGGCACCGCGAGCAGCCCGTCGAGAGCGCTGGCCACCACCGCCATCAGGGGCAGGAAGTACCAGATCCTCGGCGCATATCCGAGAGCCAGGAAGAGG
This sequence comes from Holophagales bacterium, assembly GCA_031390755.1. Lineage (GTDB taxonomy): Bacteria > Acidobacteriota > Thermoanaerobaculia > Multivoradales > UBA5704 > DATMER01. The sequence goes on along the minus strand of JANMTS010000015.1, from coordinate 44,043 downwards.
CCGTACTGGCTCGCGAGCACCGCCGGAATGGCGAGCAGCCGGAAGAGCCGGTCCGGCTCGCTCCGGCGGGCGAACGAGACGGCCAGGCCGCCGACGAGGAAAAGCCCCCAGAGCGCTGGCTGGCCGAGCGTGTTGGCCGCGGCCTCCAGGATCGCTCCCGGCCCTACCTTCTCCTGGACCACCACGTCCCAGGACCGCGCCGCGGTCAGCGGTCCCAGGTAAGGAAGGAGGGAGAGGGCGGCGACGAGGCCCGCTCCGAGCGCGGCGGTGATCACCTGCCAGCGGACCCGCCCGCGCTTCCCGAGCGCTCCCGCCGTTCCGGTCATTGCGGCGGCCAGGCCGATCCCCAGCAGCAGCGCCGCGTTGTGGAGCAGAAGATGGACGCTCAGCACGGCGGTAGCCGTGGCCAGGAAGATCGAGCGGCGGTCCGGCTTGGCCACCAGCCGGCCGAACGCCCAGAAGGTCAACAGGATCGCCAGGGTTCCGAGGCCGTACCCGCGGATCGAGTCGCCGTAGACCAGGAAGAACGGATGGAATCCGAGCAGGGCCAGGGAGACGAGAGGCCAGGTCTCCGCGGCCCGGGCGTTGAGCCAGAGCGCGCCGAGGATGCCGACGCCCACGAGCAGGCCCATCAGCCGCAGCGCAAAGTCGGTGTCTCCGAACGCGCCGACCCAGGACCGGACGGCGAGCGGGAACGCCATCGGGAACGCCTCGTGGGGAAAGCGCTCGAAGACCTCCCCCACGGTGGGAAGCGTGGCCAGTTGCACGGCCCCGGCCTCGTCCCGCCAGAGGGCTCCGGCGTGGAGGAATCGATGGACGTGAAGGCCGACGGCCAGCAGGGTGAGCAGGACGGCGACGCCTGCCGAGACCGTGCTGGCCTTGGGGAGCCGCTTCACCTCAGATCACCCGCCACCACGGCGCCGCCAGCACCCCCTCCGCGATCCACTCCACGTGCGGACCGGTGTGAAGGAGGAGACCGGGAAGGGCGAGGTCGGGGTATTCGGAGCGGAACAGGGTCAGGTGCCGCGCGTCGGCAAGCCTGGGCTTGCCCGTCGCCTTGACCTCCACGGGCAGCAGCTTTCCCTTCCACTCGATCACGAAGTCCACCTCATCCCCGGAAGTCGTCCGCCAATAGAGGATCTCCGGCCGGGGGACCAGGGTGTCCCTCCAGGCCAGAAGATCGGTCAGGATGAGGTTCTCGAGATGCGCGCCACGCGGCTCGGATTCGCCGGCCAGGTGGAGCGCGAGGCCCGAGTCGCACCAGTAGAGCTTGGGAGTCTTGATCAACCGTTTTGTGCGGTTCACCGCGAACGCCGGCACCCGGACGAGTTGGTAGGAGGTCTCCAGCAAGGAGAGGTGGCGATGGACCGTGGGCTGGGGGAGACCGACGTCGCGGCCCATCTCGGTCTGGTTCACCAGGCCGCCGAGGCGCAGACAGGCGGCCCGCATCAGCCGGCGGAAGTCGACCAGCGAGGTCACGGTCGAGAGATCCTGGAGGTCGCGTTCCAGATAGGTCCGGGTGTAGCCATCGAACCAGAGGAGGCGCGCCTGGCCGTCCTCCATTTCGTGTGCAGGGACCGGATAGCCGCCCCGGAGCGCGAGAGCGCGCCAATCCTCTTCTGGCGCGGATTCGGCGGCGAGCAGATCCTTCCAGTCCGGCTCAGGAGCGGCAAAGAGCCGTTCCCAGGCTCCCGCCTGTCCCAGGCCGAGCTGCTCCCGGCGGCTGAGAGGCCAGAGGGTCAGGTAAGCGGCCCGGCCCGCGAGGGTCTCCGATATCTTCTGCATCAGCAGCAGGTTGGCCGAGCCGGTGAGGAGGAAGCGTCCAGGGATCTTGCGCTCGTCCACGGCCCGCTTGACCGCAAGGAGGAGATCCGGGGAGCGCTGCACTTCGTCGAGCACCACCCGGTCGTAGTTGCGGACCAGGGCGTCCGGCTGAGCCCGGCTCCGTTCCAGAATCTCCAGGTTGTCCAGAGTCAGGTAGTGCCGGTCTTCCAGATCCCGCACGAGGGTACTCTTTCCGGTCTGGCGCGAGCCGGTGACCACCACAACCGGGAAGGACCGGAGCGCCTGCGTGAGCATCGGAGTGAGAGTCCGAGGCAGGAGATGAAATCTATTCACGGCGTGAATGATTATCATGCACGGCGTGAATGATTGTCCAGGGAGATTGTCCAGGGACCTGCCGAAGCAGGCCCCTGGAGGGCCAGAGGCTACCTTGAGGTACCTGGCACCGGAATCGGCTCCACCGGAGGCAGCAGGCGGAGGCCCGACTCGTCCACCTGGCGGCGGAAGTCGGCGACCTCCTTGCCGAAGAACTGGTTGAAGTCCGCCAGGATCTTGCCGACGGCGGTCTCGGCCTGGCGCAGGTACTCCAGGTGGGTGGCGTTTGGAGCGTCGTAGGAGGACAGGGCGTAGCTCTGGGCGGTGAACACCAGGGAGGCCGCGTCGATCTCGGGCGGGATTCCCGGCTCGTCGTAGCGGAGCCAGAGCCGCTTTTCGAGGCCGTCGAGGCCTTTCAGCACCGCCTTCGCCGCTTCGGCCAGGGCGTCCGGCTTCTCGTCCTTCCCCGGCGTTGGCTTCGGCTCCGGGTCCGGCTGGCCCTGGGCCCGGGCGGCCTCCCTCTCTCTCGCCTTGGTCTCCGCCGTCCTCGTCTCCAGCAGCGCCGTGACCGCTTCGACATCCGAGCGGGTGCTCCGGAGGCGCTCGACGGCGAGGGCGAGGGGGTCCAGGAGATCGACCGTCTTCTGGACGAACTGCTCGCGCATCGCCCAGTCCTGCGGCGTGGTCTTCTGGCGCGGCTTGCGCGGGTCGGGCAGAACCTTCACCGTTCCCGAAGCCTCGGCTTCGCCAAGCTTCACGGTGACCTGATAGGTACCGGGCGTGACCTCGGGACCGCCGGGATGCGCGTTCCGGTCTCCGGCCTCGGGGGGAGCCGGAAACTGCCGGCTGGCGTCGCGGCTCAGATCCCAGACGATCCGGTTGAGCCCCTGCCTGGCCGGAGCCGTGAAGTTGCGGATCACCTTGCCGTCCGCGTTGGCGATCCGGACCAGGATCTCGCGGGGCGTCGCGGGCTCCTTCTCCGGCTTGGTCGGCTCCGGCTCCGGCTCGGGCTCGGCTTTCGGCCTGGCCTGGGCGTCGCTCCGTTCCTTCTCCTTGCGTTCCCTCTCCTTCACGTCGACCGGGTGGGGCAGGGTCCTGTCGCTCAGCCAGACGTTGAGGATTGCGCCGTACGGCCGGTCGGCTCCCCGGAACTCGGTCGAGCCGAGCGCGAGGCTGCCGGCGTCCTGCGAGAGCTGGTGCTGGACGGCGTCGCCCGGGGTGACGAGGTGGATCGGCTTCGCGCCGGCGCCCGTGGTCACGGCCGGAGTCAGCTCACGCAGCGGCCGGATGTCGTCCACGATGTAGATCGAGCGGCCATGGGTTCCCAGGACGAGGTCGTGGTCCCGGGGGTGGATCACCATGTCCATGTAAGAGGCTGTGGGCAGCCCCTGGCTCCACTTCGTCCAGCGCTTGCCGCCGTCCTGGCTGAACCAGAGGCCGAATTCGGTGCCCAGGAAGAGGAGGTCCGGGTTCACCGGATCCTGCTCGACGTTCAGGGCGTACCCCCGTACCCTGCCGCGGTCCGCTCCGCCGGGGATCAGGCTCGTCCAGGTCTTGCCCCAGTCGTCCGTGCGGTAGGCGTAGGGGGCCATGTCGCCGCGGCGGTGGTTGTCGAATGCCACGAAGGCCGAGGCCGGGTCGTGCTTGGAGGGCCGGACCTCCGGAATCCAGGTGTTCGCGGGCACGCCCTTGACGTTCTTCTCGACGCTGTCCCACGTCTTGCCGCCGTCGCGGGTGACGTGGAGGCGGCCGTCGTCCGTCCCCACCCAGATCACGTCCTTCTGGATCGGGCTCGGCGCGACGGCGATGATCGTCGTGTAGCTCTCGGCGCCGGTCGCATCCAGCGTCAGACCGCCGCTCTCGTCCTGCTTCTGCCGCTCCGGGTTGTTGGTGGTCAGGTCCGGGCTGATCGCCGTCCAGGTCTCACCGCGGTCGGTGGACTTGTGGAGGAACTGGCTGCCGAGGTACACCGTGCCCGGGGTGTGAGGGTCGGTGGCGAGGCCGGCGTTCCAGTTGAGGCGGAGCTTCACGCCCTCGGGAGGCGCTGGCTTGACGGCGCGGATCTCGGAGGTCCGCAGATCCCAGCGCAGCAGGTTGCCGCCCTGCCACTGGGAGTAGCCGGTCATCGAGTCCGTCTGGTCCGGCAGGGTCTCGAAGCCGTCGCCGAAGCCGACCCCGTACCAGTTGTGGTTGCGCACTCCGCCGGCGCTCCAGGACGAGCTCGGCCCTCGCCAGGAGCTGTTGTCCTGCATGCCGCCGTAGACGTTGTAGGGCACGTCGTTGTCCACGGCCACGTGGTAGAACTGGCCGACCGGCAGGTTGCCGACCGCGCGGTTGGTCTTGCCGCGGTCGTAGCTGATCCCCAGGCCGCCGTCGCCGGCCGAGATCAGGTGCTCGGGGTTGTTGGGATTGATCCACAGGGCGTGGAAGTCGCCGTGGATCACCCGGCCGTTGATCGCCTGCGTGAACGACTTGCCGCCGTCGTCCGACACGCGGACATCGTAGTCGAGGCTGTAGACCCGGTTCGGCCAGCGCGGATCGACGCGGATGTCGCAGAAGTAGAACGGCCGCGGGTTCACGTCCCACCGGCTGTTGACCGTCGCCCAGCTCTTGCCGCCGTCGGCCGAGCGCAGCAGGGCGCTCGGCGAAGCCTCGACCATGGCGTAGACGATCTCGGGGTTCGAGCGCGAGAACGCGAGCCCGATACGCCCGATCTCGCCCGCGGGCAGGCCGTCTTCCGGAGTCGCCTTCTTCCAGGTCCGGCCGCCGTCCCACGTGGAGTAGAGGCCGGAGCCCGGGCCGCCCGACTTGAAGGACCACGGCCAGCGGCGGAACTGCCAGATCGACGCGATCAGGTGGTTCGGGTTCGCCGGATCGATCACCAGGTCGGACGCTCCGGACATTTCGTTCACATGGAGCACCCGGCTCCACGTCTTGCCGCCGTCCTCCGTCTTGTAGACGCCCCGCTCGGGGTTGTCGCTCCAGGCGCCGCCCACGGCCGCGACCCAGGCCACGTCGGGGTTGGAGGGATGGAGCACGATACGGTGGATGCGCTCGGTCTTTTCGAGGCCGAGGTGGCTCCAGGTCTTGCCGCCGTCGAGGGTGCGGTAGATCCCGTCGCCGATCGAGATGCTGTTGCGGAGGTTCGCCTCGCCGGTGCCCACCCAGACGATGTTCGGGTTGGACTGATCGATGGCCAGCGCGCCGATCGACGCCACGGGCTGGTCGTCGAAGACCGGCGTCCAGGTCAGCGCTCCGTCCACCGACTTCCAGACGCCGCCCGTGGCCGCGCCCACCCAGATGACGTCCGGGTCGGCCTCGACCGCGTCGACGGCGGCGATGCGGCCGCTCATGCCGGCCGGCCCCACGGACCGGGGCGCCATGGCGGTGAGCAGGAGATCGGCGTCAATCTCTGAGGCCTCCGCGGTCTTGGAGGACGTTGCCGGCGCGGCGTCGGCGCCCGGCACGCTCAGCGCGAGCAGGCCGGCGAGCAGGCCGGTAATACAGCCGAGGGCGACGGTGAGGCGGTTTCGCTGCATGAATCCTCCGGAGGAAAGTGCCTGATCTCCTTTGATGGCCTTGCCGGACACCGTACCGCAGGGAAGCCTCCTCGGGAAGCCCCGGTCCCGGCTTGTCTACGGAAAAACCTCCGCCGGGTTCCGGTCGCGCGCCGCGAGGGTCAGATGTTCGGCCCGGTCTTCGGCCCTCAGCTCCATCCACTCCTCGACACAGGTGACGAGCAGGCGGGTTTCCCTCGCCGGCAACCCGGCGCCGAGGATGCGTTCCAGGCAGGCCTTCCGGTGCTCCGCCCGGCTGCGCTGCGTGGGCCGCATGAGGGCGGCGAGCGCCCAGGCCAGAGGCTCGGGCCGCTCCAGGTAGTGCTCGGCGCGCGACTCCGAGAGGCCGAAGGTGGTGTAGAGGATCCGCACCAGCTCCATCTCGAAGACCCGCCGGATGGCCGCCGACTCCAGGTTGATCCCCGGCCGGCCGCCATGGAGGTAGACCGTCGTCAGGAGCACCGGTTGCGAGTAGGCGGCCTCCAGATGAAAGAACGGCCGGGCCAGGAGCCGCGCGGTCGCGATGGGATCGAGCGGCGCGGGCTCGGTGTGGATCAGGATGGTGACCGAGGTGCCGTCGGTGGCCGGAATGTCGGCCACGGCCCCGAGAGCGGCGCGTTCGTCGTCGGTCCAGCCGGTCAGGTCGAGGACCGGGTACCGGATTTGCTCCAGGATCAGGTGCGGGATGTAGTCGGGCTCGGCGAGCTTGAGGAAGTCGACGAGGAAGGTCTGGAACAGCTCGCGGAAGAAGGCATAGAAGCTGGGCATTCGCGTCTCCTTGGGTTGTGCGTCTTTGCCCAGGTAAAAAGACGGGAAACGGGCTGCGAATGTCACTTCAGAATAGGATGAAGCTCGCCGGCTTCCTCCTCCGGGGGCGCCGTGCTACGTTGGAGAGCGGGCTTCATGCCCATGCGAGGTCACCGACCATGAAGAGAAGGCCATGAGCAAGAGACACTTCCGATATCGGCGGCCCCGGCGACCCCGGGGTCTTTTCTGGACGCTCCTCGGAGTCGTGGGCCTGGGAGCGATCGCGGGCGTGCTGCTGGGAGGGCGTCGGGGGAGCCGCCGGACCACGGCCGCGGCGCCCGGGCCCGAAGAGCTGGAGCCGCTCGACGAGGAGCTCCTTCATCCGGAGCCGCCGGAGAGCATCGGCGTCTGGGTGCCCGGGCCGTCCGGCAACCTCTACGTGCGGGATGGCGGAGACGAGGCGCAGCCGGGGATTCTCCCTGTCCTCTTCATCCACAGCCTCGCCGGCAACGGCGGCCAGTGGGCGCTGCAGCTCGACCATCTGCGCCGGCATCGCCGGGCGGTGGCCATCGACCTCCGGGGGCACGGCGAGTCCGATCCCGCGGACGACGGCGACTACTCGATCCGCGGCCTCGCGGCGGACATCGAGGCGGTGGCGGACCAGCTCGGTCTGCGCCGGTTCCTGCTGGCCGGCCACAGCCTGGGCGCGATGGTGGCGATCGACTACGCCTCCCGGCATCCCGAGCGGGTGGCGGGCCTGCTGCTGGTCGATCCGAACGGCGACCTGACCCGGATGCCCGCCGACCAGCGCGAGGAGCTCCTGGAGCAGGTCCGCCGGGACCCCATCGGCGAGCTGACCACCTACTTCCGCCAGCTCGTGGTAGGAGGGGACAAGGACGCCGGCCGCTGGGTGATGGAGGATCTCCCGCTCACCGACGAGGACGCCATCGTGAAAGCCCTGGAGGGCTCGCTGGACTACCCGGTCCTGGAGGCGTTGAACAGGTACGCCGGCCCGAAGCTGTCCGTGGTGAGCGGCATGAACAGCCTGCCGTACAGCCTGCACCGGCTCCAGCCCGACCTGTCGACCCGCCTGATGCGCGGCACCGGCCACTGGCTGATGATGGACCGGCCGGAGCACTTCAACCGGATCGTGGATGAGATGCTGGACGAGGTGGAGGGGAGCCAGTAGGGCGTCAAACTTGAAACGACATGCATCCCCGCCTCGGCGAAGGCCGTCGCCTCCGCCAGCCAGGGCAACTTCGTGGCGTGGCCCGCGGGAAGCGCGGCCCCAACCGCAAGCGTCCTGAACTTCGCCGCCGGCCAGACCCGGGCGAACAACGTCCTCCTCTCCCTCGGGAACGGCGACCTGTCCATCCGCCCCTTCGTCGTGGGCGCGGGAACCGTCCACCTGCTCCTCGACGTGAGCGGCTGGTTCGAGTAGCCCGGCCGCAGCCTCTCCCCGCCTTTTTGATGTGACTCACGGGATTTCTGCTGCGACTCACGAGTTTGTCGCAGCAGAAACCTCGTTTGTCGCAGCGGAAACCCCGTGAGTCGCATCAGAATCCCAGTTTGTCGCATCGGCAGCCGAGTATTCTGCTGCGACAAACAGGGATTTTGATGTGACTCGGATGTGAATTGATGTGAGTTGGATGTAAATGGGTGCGACAGACGGGTGAGCGGCTGCGAATTGATGCAAGTTGCTGCGAGACGGAGAGGTTTCTGCTGCGAATTGCGGGCTGGTTACAACAAGATTCGGGGCGATGGGGGAGGCGGACAAGGGGGCGGGAGGAGGGCGGCGCTGTAGAAGAGAGGGGTGAGATAGATCCCCGTCTCGGGACAGGTTCTCCACGCAACCAACTGAAAAGGAGAACGGTCCCATGTCGATCGACGTCCATCCTCGTCCTGTCTCATCCCGCCTCGCCGTCCGGCTCTCGCTGACCCTGATTCTCGCGGCGTGCAGCCTGTCGGTCCTCGCCGGCTGTGGCTCGATGCCCCCGCCGCAGATCGGCACCTGCCCCGACATCACGATCGCCGGCTACGCGGGCAAGCTCTACGGCGCGCCCGATGGCAACGCCTGTGCGTTCAAGGGCATCCAGTACGCCACCGCCAACCGGTGGCAGGCTCCGGTGGGCCAGTTGATGCAGCCCGGCGGAAATGTGGGGAGCCAGTTCGGTCCGGTCTGCCCGCAGATGCTGCCGGTCGTGAACGAGGTCATCGGCGAGGAGCAGTGCCTCTATCTCAACGTCTGGGCTCCGGCCGGCACCCAGCCGGGAGCCAACCTTCCCGTCATGGTCTTCATCCACGGCGGAGCGTTCGTCTCCGGCAGCGGCGGCAGCAGCCTCGGCGATTCGTTCGACGGCCAGTATCTCGCGGGCGTCAACAATGTCGTCCTGGTCACGTTCAACTATCGCCTCGGCGCCCTGGGCACCCTCTATCAGAACGCGCAGACGTCAGGGAACTTCGGGCTCCAGGACCAGGAAGCGGCCCTGGCCTGGGTGAAGAGCAACATCTACTACTTCGGCGGCGACCGGAACCAGGTTACGCTCGCCGGGGAGAGCGCGGGCGCGATGTCGGTCGGCCTGCACATGATGGCGACGCCGAGCGGTCAGAACCGGAAGTGGCCGTTCCGGGCCGCGATCATGGAGAGCAACCCTCTCGGGATCACCTACAAGTCCACCACGGAGGCCCAGGCCCTCGTCGGCTACCTGACGAACGTGGTTCCGACTCACAATCTCGCCACGGCGACGAAGGAGCAGATCGTCACCGCCCAGGGCGTGGTCTCGAAGGATCTGTTGACGGGCGACAACAACGAGACCTACTCCGGGTTCGGCGACCTGCTCGCCTGGGGGCCCATCCAGGACTCGATCACGGTCCTTTCGCAGCCGGTCCAGGGGACGCTGCCCCTGCCGACGGTGATCGGCACGAACCTGAACGAGGGAACCCTGTTCGGCTACGGTCTCGCCACCCAGACCAAGCTGACCGACTTCACCTATACGGTCCTGCTCGCCGAGCTGCTCGGCGACAACGCGGCGCCGGTCCTGGCGATGGACCGCTACAAGGCGAGCGGCGAGAGCCAGAACGCGGGCCAGCTCTCGAACGTCATCGGCGACTACTTCTTCACCTGCGGCAACGACTACCTGGCGAAGCGTAGCGTCCCGGCCGCGGTCGGCCCGTACGGCTACCAGTTCACCCGCGTCCCCTCGGACAACATGTGGCCGTTCCTCCCGCCGTGCGCCACTCAGGTCTGCCATGGCGCCGAGCTGCCCTTCGTCTTCCACGACACCGCGGATCTTTCCTCGCAGGAGCTGGCTCTCTCCGCTTCGATGGCCGGCTACTGGACCACCTTCACCAAGCAGCTCGCCCCCGGATCGTCACCGGTCACCTGGCCGGCCTACTCGTCGGGCAACCACCTCGACCTGAACCTCAACATCGCGTCGGCCAGCAACAGCAGTGTCCTCACGGGGGCCAACTGCTCCTTCTGGCAGACCACGGTCGGCTACGGCCAGTCGTCGTTCTCGGTGACTCCGATGCTGCGCAAGATGAAGTGAGGGTCGGTTCGAAGAGCGGCCGGCGTGCCCAGGTCTGCGGGCACGCCGGCTTGCAGCAGGACGGTCAGGTCACGATGACTTCCTCGTAGGTGACGGGATCCTCAGGCTTCGCTTCCTCGGCCGTCTCGAGCAGGCTGACCGTGCTCGCCTGCGGCCCCTCGAAGCCCTGCTCCTCGACGTACCGGACCCGGGCGCCGACCTCCAGCCTGTCGAAGCCCGGCGGCTCCAGCACGGCATTGCGGTGGAAGTAGATCTCCCGGCTGTCCGCGGTGGCGAGGAACCCGAACCCCTGCCCATGGAGGACGCGGGCGACCGTGCCCACGGACGGTCCCTCGGCCGGCATCTTCACCTCGCCGCGCTGCTTCTGGGAAAAGGCGTCAACCTGGCGCTCCATGGCGTCAAAGGCGTCGCGAAGTGCCGCGAACGGGTCCTCGGCACTCTTGTCGGCGATCAGCTCGGAACCCGGGACGGTCACGTCCAACCGCACCCGATAGGGGCCGCCCTCGTGGTGGTGGTTGCCGGTCGGCGACTCGACGGCGATCCGGCAGCTGGTGATCCGGCTGTAGTAACGCTCCAGCTTCTCCGCGCGCTTGCGCAGCTCGGCTTCAAGAGCGGGGAAGAGCTCAACCGAGCGGGCGGAAATCTCGAGGGGTACCTGCATGCACGCACTCCTTTCGGTCCTTGCGGGATCAAATGGCTCACGGAGCGAGCCCTGGTCGGCGGGCACCGCAAGGGGCGTGCCACGGAGGGGCGATGCTCAGGGCGAGCCGTCCGATGCGCTTGTCCATTGAGGGTCAGCCGTTGAGCCCTGCCACCTGCTCCCCGAGCAGCTCAAGCGCCAGATCGATCGTCTTCCGATGCGTCCGGAACGACAGGGCGACCATTCGCATCATGAAGCGGTCGTCCAGCGTCGTCGAGGAGAGGAAGATCCGCCCGTCCTTCTTCATGGTGTCCACGATCTCCTGATTCATCCGGTTGGAGTCTTCCAGGCTGACGCCCGGGGGAGACCAGCGGAAGGGGACGGCGGAGAGGTCGGGTGGCGGGCCGACTTCGAAGCCGAGGGTCTGGATCTCGCGGTGGAAGTAGCGAGCCAGGAGCAGCTTCTCATCGAGCGCGGCTTCGAAGGGTTTGGTTCCCAGGAGGATCAGCGGCAGCCACAGGCGGAGCGCCCGGAAGGGCTTCGAGAGCTCGGGGGAGACGTCGGAGGGCGAGATCTCGTTGGACTCGCGCAGGGCGTCCTGCATGTAGGCGCCGGAGTAGGTGTTGGAGGCGATAAGGGTCTTCACGTCGCGGACCACCACGACGCCGGCCCCCCAGGAGAGGAAGAGGCTCTTGTGCGAATCGAGGACAGCCGAGTCGGATCTCTCGATGCCCTTGAGCAGGCTGCGGCCGTGCTCGGTCATCAGGAAGAAGCCGCCATAGGCGGCGTCGACGTGGAACCAGCAGCCTTCGCGCTGGGCGATGGTGGCGATGGCGTCGAGCGGATCGACCGCGCCGGTGTCGGTGGTGCCGGCCGCCGCGATGATCAGCCAGGGCCTGAGGCCTTGCGCACGGTCGGCGGTGATGGTTTCCTCCAGCGCGTCGGTCCGCATCCGGAAACGGTCGTCGATCGGGACGTGCCGGATCTGGACCTCGCCCAGGCCGGCGATCCGCAGGGCCTTCTCGATGCAGTGATGGGCCTGGTTGGTGAGATAGACCACGGCGGATGCGAAGTCGGCCCCCTTGAGGCCGTGGGCGTCGCGGGCCGCGACGATCGCGATCAGGTTCGCGAGGCTGCCGCCGGACGCGATGTTGCCACCGGCCGTGGCCGGATAGCCCAGCAGGTCCGCGATCCAGCGGATGACCAGGTTCTCCATCCGGACCGGACCCGGCCCGGTGAAGAAGATCCCCGCGTACTTGTTGTGGACCGAGGCCAGGAAGTCCGCCAGGGCCGAGTGGTAGATCCCGCCGCCCGGGATGTAGGCGAGATGAGCGGGCGAGGCCGGGTTGCCGCCCGGATGGACCACCTCCCGGTCCAGGATCTCCAGGGCGGTCTCGATCGGGATGCCGTGCTCCGAGATCGGCAGCTTCAGGAGCCCGAGCCCCTTGTCCGCGGTCTCCTGGTATCCCTTGAGATCGTCCACCGTCCGGAGGAACCGCTCGGACGAGGCGACCACGGCGTTCCGCAACTGCTTGCGGCCGGTGGCCCCCGGGTCCAGCGGCCGGGAGGCGCGTTCGAGCTGGCGGATGCGGTCGAGCAGCGCGTCGGAGCCCAAGTCAGCCTGCCGTCCCGGACTGCGCCAGGTCCGTGCCGAACCGTTTGGCGTTCCGCGCGCGGGCCTTGGCGATTTCGACCTCCCGCAGGCGGGGAGTGCCGTTCGTCACGAGGCTGTCGAGAAGGGTCCGGGCAACCCGGGTGACATCCTCGACCGCCGTCTCGAACGCCGCCTCGTTTGCTTTGGACGGCCGGGTGAAGCCGCTCAGCTTGCGGACGAACTGAAGAGACGCCGCGCGGACCTCATCCTCCGAGGCGGGCGGCTCGAAGTTGTACAGGGTCTTGATGTTTCGGCACATGATGAACCTCCTGCTTCGGTAAGGCTAGAACCAGAGATGGCGGTCGAGAGCGGCGCGAACCTCTTCCATCTGCTCGGAAGTCAGTCGGCCCACTCGGGATCAAGGGATGGGCTCTCGGCCTCGGCGCGATAGCCTTCCGCCATCTCGCGGGCGAGCTGGTCTCTCCTGAGCTGTTGGACCCGGGCATGGATGGCCTCGCTCGCGAACTCGCTGAACGGCCGGGCACCCATAATCTGCCGGGCTTCGGCGTAGACCGAGTCGGGTACGGAAATTGTGACGCGCATTGAACTGTCTCCAGAGTCATATCCCATCTGATGTAAGAATATGACGGATGCCATCTCACGGGGCAAGGCGGCGCAGGCAGGGCGGCCCGTAGGGGTGGCCGCGGCTATGAGATGATATCGCCTCATGCGGAGAGGCGGGCCTCTCGGCCGGGAACGAAACACGGAAGGAGCCCAAGGTGCTCACAGCCATTGAGGGAATCTACAGAGACGGGCAGGTTGAGCTTCTGGAGCTGCCTGAAGGCTTGCGGGAAGCTCGGGTGATCGTCACGTTCCTGCCGCTCACGACCGGGGAGAAAGCTCGCAAGGAGGCGCGCAACCGGATGCTCGCGCGGATGCGAGCCGGGCTATCCCTTGGCGGCCCCCCTTATCCCACCAGAGATGAGATTTACGACCGGGGCTCCAAGGCGTGACCCGCGTTCTGATCGACACCAACGTCTTCATCTACGCCTTCGACCCGGCCGACCCGGCCAAGCACGAAGCCGCCTGAAGGGGGAAGACCACCCCTCTGAGGATCAACGCCGATCCTCGCCGCCCCATCTCCCCTCCTCCCCTGTAACAATCCTCCAGGAGGTGCGTTTCTATGAGCGAAGGAGAAAGGAGGGCCAAGGCCGTGCAAGCTGCAGCCTTAGTGAAAGAACCCATCAAGCCCCCGGACGCTCTTGAAGCGCTGTTCCGGGAGCATCACGGCGCGGTCTACCGCGCCGCTTACCGGATCACCGGGGACGCGGCCGACGCGGAGGACGTGCTTCAGACCGTGTTCACCCGGCTACTGCGCCGGGAAGAGCAGCCGGATCTCTCGGAGAGCGCCGGAAGCTACCTGCACCGCGCGGCGGTCAACGCCGCTCTCGACCTGATCCGGGCCCGCAAGCGTGCCCGTACCGTCGACCTCGACGGCGTGAGCGAAAGCCTCGTCGACAAGGCCGACATCGGACCGGAGCGCCGCCAGGGGAGCCGCGAGCTCGCCAAGCGGCTGCGGGAGGCCATGACGCGCCTCTCGCCCCGGCAGGCCGAGATCTTCACCTTGCGCTATTTCGAGGGGCTGGGCAACCTGGAGATCTCCAAGGCGCTCGGAGCCACTCAGACGTCGATTGCCGTCATTCTGCACCGTGCGCGTCACCGGCTTCAGAAGGAGCTGGGGACGCTGGAAGGAGAATTGTCATGAGCCTCTTCAAGAAGAACGAAGACATTCTGGACCGCGCCGTCGACGAAGTGACGGGCGAGCCGGTTGATCCCACCGTGGTCGAAGCGGCCGCGGCCCGGGTTTGGGAGCGCCTGTCTCAGGGTGCCCCCGTCCACAAGATGGAGTCCGCCGCGGCCTCCACCCCCCACGCAGTCGCCTCGGAGATCCACAGCTTCGAGGGCTGCGAGGGCTTCCAGGCCGCCATCCCGGCCTACGTCCGCGGCGAGCTGGCGCCCGCCAAGGCGATGCTCCTCGAGGACCACACCCGCACCTGCATCCCCTGCCGCCGCGCCCTGCGCGAGGCCCGCGAGGGTCAGGCCAAGACGGTGGAGCGTCCGGCGGTGGCCGGCCGGGTCGGCCGCAACAGCCGGGTGATCTGGCAGGCGCTCGCCGCCGCGCTGATGATCGGCCTGGGCGTCGGCATCTTCTTCGCCATCCAGGACATGATGGCCGGCGGCTCGAAGATGGCCCGCATCGAATCCGTCGAGGGCTTCCTCTTCCAGGTCGACGGCGCCAGCATCCGGCCGGTCGGCGCGGGTGACGCGCTCGACGAGGGGCAGGAGATCCGGACGGCCAAGGGCTCTTCGGCCGTGGTCCGGATGGAGGACGGCTCGCGCATCGAGATGAGCGAGCGCGCCACGCTGACGCTGGAGGCGAGCCGCAAGGGCAACACGGTCCACCTCGACGGCGGCAAGGTGATGGTCGAGGCCGCCAGGCAGAAGGACCGCAAGCACCTGTTCGTGGACACGAACGATGCCATGGTCTCCGTGGTCGGCACGATCTTCTCGGTCAACCACGGCACGAAGGGCACCCGCGTGTCGGTGGTCGAGGGTGAGGTCCGCGTCAAGCAGGCCCGCCGCGACGACCTGCTCCACCCGGGCGACCAGGTGGCCACGCACGCCAGCGTGTCGGCGGTGCCGATCGCCCGCGAGATCGCCTGGAGCCGCAACGCCGCCAAGTACGAAGAGCTGCTCGCCGAGCTGACCGCCCTGGGCAAGGACATCGACTCCCAGGTCGAGCGCCCCGGCCTGCGCTACTCCACGCGTCTTCTGGACCTCGCTCCCGAAGGCACCCGCGCCTGGATCGCGCTGCCGAACCTCGCCCAGAGCCTGAGCGAGACGCACCGCATCCTCGACGACCGGATCGAGACCAACGCCACGGTCCACCAGTGGTGGAACGAGACCCTCGGCACGTCCGAGAAGCAGGAGAAGTTCCGCGAGATGATCGCGAAGATCGGCGACCTGGGACGCTTCCTGGGTGAAGAGGTCTCGATCGCGGTGGGCGGGGACAGCGACGGGGACAACGGTGCTCACGACGGTGCGCCGGTCATCCTCGCCGAGGTGACGAACGAGGCTTCCTTCCGTGCCACGCTGGAGCAGGAGGCTGCCGACCTCGCCGCCAAGAACGGCGGCAAGACGGTGATCCACATCGTCGACAACCCCACGGGCCTGCCCGCCGGGGACTCGGACGCGCTCTACGCCTGGATCGGCAACGGCCTGTTCGTGGCCTCGCCGGACGGCGCGAGCCTGGCCCGGGTGGCGGCGCTCTCCGCGGGGGGGACGAACCCCTTCACGGCGACGACGTTCCGCGCCCGCATCGCCCAGGAGTACGAGGACGGCGCCGGCTGGCTGTTCGCGGCCGACCTGGCCGGCTTCCTCTCCGACGACGACAACAACGAGCCGAATGAAGACCACGCGGAAGAGACCGCGCTGGGCATGCGCGACATGCAGCACTTCATCGTCAACCGGCAGGAGGTCGAAGGCCGGGTCGACACCCGCGCGGCCTTGAGCTTCAGCCAGCAGCGTCGTGGCGTGGCCTCGTGGCTGGCGGCACCGGGTCCGATGGGCGCGCTGACCTTCATCTCTCCGGACGCGAACCTGGCCGCGGCCTTCATCGTGAAGCAGCCGGTCAGCCTGCTGGACGACCTGATCGCGTCCAGCCCCGAGATGGCGGCCGAGCTGGCGAAGCTCCGCCAGGAGCAGGGCTTCGACGTCCGCGAGGATCTGGCCGCGCCCCTCGGCGGTGAGATCGCCATGGCGGTCGACGGTCCGCTCGTCCCCACGCCCTCCTGGAAGCTGATCGCCGAGGTCTACGACCCGACGCGCCTTCAGCAGACCTTCGAGCGCGCGGTGGAGCGGATCAACGTCGAGCTGCGCAAGGAAGGCAAGGGCAGCCT
Organism: Holophagales bacterium; assembly: GCA_031390755.1. Taxonomy (GTDB): domain Bacteria; phylum Acidobacteriota; class Thermoanaerobaculia; order Multivoradales; family UBA5704; genus DATMER01. The sequence goes on along the minus strand of JANMTS010000015.1, from coordinate 27,901 downwards.
GCGGATCGACCGCCAGCAGGTCGGCGGCCGGACGTTCTACTCGATGGTCGGCAGCGCGGGCCAGAACGAGAATGGCCAGCCGGCGACGATGTCTGTCCACTACCTGTTCGAGGACGGCTACCTCGTGGCGGCGGCCAGCCGGGCGCTGCTCGAGCGGTCCCTCCAGCAGCGGGCGTCGGGCGTCAGCCTGGCGAACCACCCCAAGTTCCGGGATCTCCTGGGCCAGGACGGCCAGGTGAACGTCTCGGCCTTCTTCTACCAGAACCTGGCGCCGGTGCTCGACGCCGCCTCCGGGCTGATCCCGACCGAGGCGGGCACCGCGGCTGAAGCGCATGGCGGCAAGCAGGCCGCGTCGCTCAAGAGCCTCTTCCTGGGCCAGGGTCCGACGCTCATCTACAGCTACGCGGAGGCGGACCGCATCCTCTTCGCGAGCAGCAGCACGAGCCCGCTGGGTCTCAACCTCCAGACGCTGGCCGGGTTCGGCAGCATCCTGGGGGTGATGGACGAGGCGCACGGCGATGCGATGGAGTCGCACCACGGCGAGTCGCACGACGACGAGTCGCAGGCCGATGAAACTCGCAAGCAGGTTGCGCGGTAAGTAAGCAGGCAGGGTAGACAACCAGGCTGGACCGGACAGAGACGGAGAGGAGAGAAACGTGGTCAATCTGGCGACGAAGACGGCCCTGGAGGCCCCGGCACCCGCGGCGGAAGCATCCGTCCCGGTGGTGGAGCTCCAAGGCCTTGAGGTCAAGCTCGGAGGGCGTCCGATCCTGCAAGGATTGAACGCCACTCTGACCGGACGCTGCATCGGGCTCCTGGGTCCGAACGGCGCCGGAAAGACCACGCTCCTCCACACTCTGCTCGGGTTCTACCCGATCTCGGGCGGCTCCGCCCGCGTCCTCGGCAAGGATGTCAAGACCGAGACGCGGGCCATCCGCTCCTTCATGGGCTACATGCCGGAGAACGACGCCTTCATCCAGGGGATGAGCGGCGTGCGGTTCGTCCGGCAGATGGCCGAGCTCGCGGGTCTCCCGAAGGCTCAGGCCATCGAGCGCGCCCACGAGGTTCTCTTCTATGTCGGCCTGGGCGAGGCCCGCTATCGCCCGGTCGACGGCTACTCCCTGGGCATGAGGCAGGCCGCGAAGCTCGCCCAGGCCCTGGCTCACGGTCCGCGGCTGGTCTTCCTGGACGAGCCGACGAACGGCCTCGATCCGGTCGCCCGCGAGCGCATGCTCCGGCTGATCCGCGACATCACCGAGGCCGGGAACGTGCGGGTGATCCTCTCGTCCCACCTGCTGCGCGACGTCGAGGAGTGCTGCGACGAGGTGCTCGTGCTCAAGGCCGGCAAGGTGGCGGTGACGTGCAACCTGGAAGCGGAGCGCCGCGCCAACCGCAATTTCCTGGAGCTGGAGCTGCGCAACGAACAGGGCGGCTCGGCCGATCCCGGTTTCAATCAGGCGTTGGAGGCGCTCGGCGCCGAGATCGCCTCGGGCGCCCGGCAGCGCCTCAAGGTCGTGCTGCCCGACGGCGTCAAGGTGCGCGATCTCTACCGCATCGCGGTCGAGCGGAAAGTGCAGATCCGGCGCCTCGACTACAAGAGGGATTCCCTCGAAGACATCTTCCTGAAGGCGATGGAGGGCTAGGCCATGGCGGTCTACGGTCGCAACTATCGGCGCTATGCCGGGGAGCTGACTCCCCCGTGGTCGCGCTTTCTCATCCTGCCCCGGTACGCCTACGAGACGGTGTTCCAGAGCAAGCTGTTCCTGATCTTCTTCGCGGTCTGCTTTCTGGTGCCGTTCGCCGGGTTGCTGATGATCTATCTGCACCACAACCTGAGCGCGCTGAGCTTTCTGAACATTCCGCCCGAGGAGCTCAAGAAGTTCCTGCCGATCGGCAAGAGCTTCTTCTTCCGGGGCACATGGCTGCAAGGCGGGCTCGCGTTCATCCTCGTCTTCCTGGTAGGGCCGGCGCTGGTGGCTCCCGACCTGAGGAACAACGGGCTGGCGCTCTACCTGTCGAGACCGTTCTCGCGCACGGAATACGTGCTCGGGAAGATGTCCGTCCTGCTGATCCTGCTCTCCGCGATCACCTGGGTGCCGGGCATGCTGCTCTTCCTGTTCCAGTCGATCCTGGAGCCGAGCTGGCTCGGCAAGAACCTGGACCTGGGGCTGGCCATCCTGGTGGGGAACGGGGCGTGGATCCTCTTCCTGTCGCTCATGGCCCTGGCGGTCTCGGCCCTGGTGAAGTGGAAGCCGGTGGCCCGGATCGCTCTGGGCGTGCTCTTCTTCGTGAGCATCGGATTTGCGAATGCCTTGAACGAGATCCTGTCGACCTGGTGGGGCTACCTGTTCTCGGCCTGGTACGTGATCGGCTCGATCTGGGCGAGCCTGTTCGGCATCCCGGTATCGGCAGACGAGCTTCCGCCGCCCGGAGCGGCGTGGGCCGCACTGATCGGCGGCAGCCTGCTCTGTCTCTGGCTCCTCTCCCGCCGCATCCGGGCGTACGAGGTGGTCCGGTGAGCGCCGTGGCTACGGCGGCGACACCGGCAACCCCGGCGATCCCGGAGCGGACCCCCCTCACGTCGAGCCCGGTCCCGGTGCCGGCCGACCGACGGGTGGTGATCGAGAACGTCTCCAAGTTCTACGGCGAGGTGCTGGGGATCAACAACGTCAACCTGTCGATCCCGCCGGGCATCACCGGCCTGGTGGGGCCGAACGGCTCGGGCAAGACGACGCTGATGAACCTCCTGGTGGGATTGATCCGGCCGACGCGCGGCAGCCTCCGCGTGCTGGGCATCCCCACGGACAACCCCGAGGCGCTGTTCCGGCTGGTCGGCTACTCGACGCAGTACGACGCCTTTCCGCCGGGGCTGAACGGCTACCAGTTCATCTACTCCTTCCTGCGCATCCACGGGTTCGCCCATGCGGAGGCGGACACGATGACCTGGGAAGCCATCGCGCGGGTCAACCTCACCGAGGCCGCGGGCCGCAAGGTCGCCGGCTACAGCAAGGGCATGCGCCAGCGCATCAAGCTCGCCCAGGCGATCTCGCACCGGCCGTCCGTGCTCATCCTGGACGAGCCGCTCAACGGTCTCGATCCCATGGCGCGGGCCGAGGTGATCGCGCTGTTCCGCGAGCTGTCCGAGGCCGGCCTGCACGTGATCGTGTCGAGCCACATCCTGCACGAGGTCGACCTGATCTCGGACCAGGTGGTGCTCATCAACGGCGGCTACATCGTGGCCGAGGGCGAGATCGGCGGCGTGCGCGACGAGATGGAGGAGGAGCACCCGGTCCAGGTGCTGATCCGCTGCGACCGTCCGTCGCTGCTCGCGTCCAAGGTGTTCGAGAGCGACCACGTGGTCGAGGCGCGCATCCAGGACGACGGCGGGCTGCTCGTGCGGACGCGCAGCGCCGACCGGTTCTACATGCTGCTCAACCAGGTGATCCTGGAGACCGGGCTCGCGGTGGAGACGGTGATGCCGACCGACGCCGACGTCAATGCGGTCTACCAATACCTGATCGGAGAGAAGTCGTGAGCGAGACCCTGCGAGAGACGGCGCGAGAGACGGCGCGAGAGATGGCAGTATCGGCGATACCCATTCCGGCGGCGGAAGGCCGGCCCTGGGCCCTGTGGCGGCGGCAGCTGCTGGCCGTCATGCGGCTCGAGCTGCGCAAGAGCTTCCTGGGCAAGCGGGCGATCGGTCTGCTGGTCCTCGCCCTGATGCCGGTCTTCATCCTGACCCTGCGCGCGATGATCCCCGGCGCGGTGAGCGATCCCTCGAACCTGGCGGATGCCACGAACGAGCTCTCGGCCGTCTATCAGGGGTTCATCCTGCGCATGGTGGTGTTCCTCGGCTGCGTCCTGATCTTCGGCAACCTGATCCGGCGCGAGGTGATGGACCGAAGCCTCCACTACTACTTCCTGTCGCCGATGCGGCGCGAGCTGTTGGTGGTGGCGAAGTATCTGACCGGCCTGCTGGTGGCCGTGGTGCTGTTCGGCACCTCGACCCTGGTCTCGTTCGGCCTGGCGTACCTGCCGCACACGGGCGTCGAGCATTTCCTGTTCCAGGGACCGGGGCTGGCGCATCTGGGCGCCTACCTGCTGGTGACGGCGCTCGGCTGCGTCGGCTACGGCGCGGCGTTCCTGGCTTTCGGGTTCTTCTTCAAGAGCCCGGCCATCCCGGCGCTGCTGGTGTTCGGCTGGGAGGGGATCAACTTCCTGCTGCCGCCGCTGCTCAAGAAGGTCAGCGTCATCCACTACATCCAGTCGCTCTGTCCGGTGCCGTTCGATCACGGCCCGCTGGCGGTCCTCTCGGATGCGCCGTCGCCCTGGGTGGCGATTCCGGGTCTGCTGCTGGTCTCCGGGGCTCTTCTCGCCCTCGCGGCGTGGAAGATCCGTACCATGGAGATCAGCTATGAGGAAGATTGATCGAAGGGTGCTTTCTCTAGGGGTGGCGCTGCTTCTTGGCGCCGCCTTCTCTGTTTCCTCCGCCTTCGCAGGACCCGACCCCGAGCCGCTGCGGCGCACCTTTCTGGATTTGATCAACGCCGAGCGGGCACGCCTGGATCTCCAGCCGCTCGCGCTCGATCCGGCATTGACCCGCGCCGCTCAGAGTCACGCGGACGACATGACGGCGCGCCAGACCGTCGCGTTCTCCACCGGAGATGGAAAGCAGGTCGAGGATTGGGCGCGGGCCGCCGGCTACACCTTCCAGCTCGTCACCGCGAAGCTGGCCACGACGCCCGAGCCGCCCGAGGCTCTCGCCAGGGGGTGGGCGGAGCATCCGGAGTCCAACCGCAACAGCCTTCTCCACCCGGACGTCCGCGATCTCGGCGTCGGCATCGGCGAGGTTCGCGGGACGCCGGTCTACAGCTTCGTGCTCGCCCGATCCGAGAAGAGCTATCTCGACCGGTACGTCGCCGAGCTGTACGAGCGGCAGACGCTGGCCCTCCAGAATCTCGACAACCTGCGGAAGGAGCTGCTGCTCCGGGTCAATGAGGCGCGGGCCGGGGCGAAGCGCGAGCTGCTCGCCCGCCATCCGGCGCTGGAGAGAGCCGCCCAGCTGCACGCCGAGGCCGTCCTGGCGACGATCCGCGACGGCCGGCCGCTCAAGGAGGCCGGTCCGCTGGCGCTCAAGGTCAAGCAGCAGCGCTATCGGGCGGCCGGAGCCATCGGGGCCATTGGAGAGCGGATCGTGGTGGATGCGCTGACCCCGGAGCAGGCGATGTCGGCCCTTCTGGACACGAGCGGAGGCAGAACCTCCAACCTGCTCGGCGGCGGCTACACGCAGATGGGGATCGGAGTCGCCTTCGAGCGCACGCCCGAAGGCTTCCGGGTGGTCTGGGTTCAGTGCCTGGCGCGGCCGGCGTCGATGCCGACGACGGCCAACGCTCTGGAGGAGCCCAAGGAAGGGCTGTAGGGGCGGCCCTTGTGGCCGCCCTACTAGCCGCAGACCCGGAAGTGCGAGACGAACGCCTTCATCTCTTCCGGGTCGGCGTTGGTGCCGGCCAGCTCGATCTCTTCCTTGGGCTTGGCGGGGTCCGGATCCGGTCCGAACCAGATGCCGACCCGGACGCGGCCGTCGCCGGGACAGTTGAACAGCATCATGGTGGTGATGCCTTCGGTTGTCTTGTTGTCGTGGGTGATCCGGCCGCGGCTCGAACGGTAGACGACCTTCGTGCCGTTCACCTCGACATCCCCCTGCGCGACCACCTCGCCCGCGTCCGACTTGACGTTCACGTCGAGCCAGTCGGGCGCCTTGCCCTTGCCTTCCACGTAGTCCTTCAGCTCCGTCGCCTTGTCGCCCATCTGCCGCGCGTTCACGTAGATGAAGCCGCGCTCCTTGAACCCGCCCGCCTCCTGGTTCTTCTCGGGCGTAGTGCCGGGCTTCGGCGGATCGTCGGTGAAGAGCGCCATCTCCATCAGGAACGGGATGGAGAACGATCCCATGGGGTAGTAGCCCTCGGGCAGCTTGTCGTAGTGGACCACTTCTTTGGCGCGGGCTTCGCGCGTGGCCGGGTCGGTCCAGGCCTTCTTGAGCTCCTGCCCCTCGCGGTAGGCGAACCACGTGGCGCCGGCCATGGCGAGCATCGCGAGGATGACCAGCCCTGCACAGCCGCAGCCGACATAGACCCAGACCGAGGTTTGCTTCTTGGGCGCGCCTGGTTGCATCACATCTTCTCCGGAAGTGGGATCCCCAGAAGCTCGCCCAGCGTCTCCAGGCCGCGGCGGAAGATCTGCACGGTGGCCAGCCGGGCCGCCCGCACCGCCTCGTCCTTCTCCTGAAGGATCGGATGTTTGTGGTAGAGGCCGTTGAACCGCTGGGCCAGACCGAGGGCATGGCGGGCGATCATCGACAGCTCCAGGCTCTCGGCTCCCTTCTCGACGATCTCGCCGGTCTCCGCCACGGCCAGGGTGAGATCCCAGAGATCCTCGCCGAAGACCTCGGCGGGGAGCGCCGCGACCTCCTCGGCCGTGACGTCGTCGGCCAGGTCCGCCTCGCGCAGCCGGCGGCGGATGTTCTTCGCCCGCACCAGCGAGTACTGGAGGTACGGGCCGGACTCGCCCTCGAAGCTCAGGGCCTCGTCGAAGTCGAACGCGATCACCCGGTTGGTGGTCGCCTTGACCATGAAGAAGCGGAGCGCGGCCGTGGCGATCTGCCGGGCCAGGCCGTCGAGCTCGGCCTCGGAGAGATCGCGGTTGCGCTTGCCGATCTCCTCGCGGCTCTTGGCGATGAGCTGGTCCATGAGGTCGTCGGCCTTGACGCCGATCCCCTTGCGGCCGGACATCTCCAGCGCCTTGCCCTCGTCCTCGCCTTCCCCGATGTAGCCGAGCAGGCGGGCGGTGGCCGTGGACAGCGCGACCATCTCATAGGCGAAATGCACGGAGCGGTCGGCCTCCGCCGTGTGGCCGAGGGACTGGAGGCCCGCGCGCACGATCTTCTGGAGATAGCTCTGGCGGGCGTCGATGACGTTGATCACCCGGTGCGCCCGGCCAAAGACGGGATGGGTGTCACCGTGATCGGCGCCGAGGGTCTCCCAGACGCCCTCTTCCTGCCAGAAGCGGTAGCCGAAATCGAGCCCGAGAAGCCCGAACTTCCAGAGCTGGTAGGCGATGTCCTTGCCCACGTAGGTGACGGTGCCGTCGGAGCGGACGATCACCTTGTCCGGATCTTCGAGACCGGAGAACTCCTCGCTCTGCGAGAGCGGCATCACCCAGCAGCCCTGGTTCTTTCCATCCGCCTCCAGGTGGACGGCGCCGCTCTGCTTGAGCAGCTCGAAGGCCTTGGAGAAGAAGTTGAGGCTCAGGATCTCGCTCTCCCGCGTCAGCAGGTCGTACGAGATGTCGAGCCGGCGCATGGTCGCGAGGTGGCGGCTGACGACCCGCCGGGCCACGAAGCGTCCGAGGTCGGCGCGGTCGCCTTCGCCCCGTTCCAGCTGGTGGAGGGTGTCCCGCCGCAGGGTCTGGCGGCTCTTGTCCGCCTCGTACCAGCGGCCGACCTCGCTGTAGAGATCCCAGCAGTAGTAGTCGAACGGCTCGGGGATGGCCGCGATTTCTTCTTTGGACAGCCCGCGGAGGTCGACGAAGCCGACGATGACGTCGGCGAGCTGCACGCCGGTGTCGTCGATGTAGTTCTGGATCTCGACGGGATAGCCCAGGCTCTTGAGGGCGCGCGCCAGGACGTCGCCGAGCACGGCGTTGCGCAGGTGGCCGATGTGGGCCGCCTTGTTCGGGTTGATGTTCGTGTGCTCGATGACGATCTTGGGCCGCGGCGTCGCCGTGGGAAGAAGACTCCCCTCCAGCAGCTGGGCAGTCACGGCGGCCCGGTCGAGATAGAAATTCAGGTATCCGGCACCCTGGATCTGCACCTCGCGCACGAGGGGGGGCCGCTGGAACGCGGCGGCCAGCTCCTCGGCGATGGCGCGCGGGTTGCGCTTCAGGGCGCGGGCGAGCTGCATGGGAGCCGGGGAGGCGAGGTCGCCCAGCTCGCGCCGGGGGGGAACCTCCACCACCGGCTGATGGTCGACGCCGAACGTCTCCCGGATCGCCCGGGCCAGCTCGTCGGCGAGTTGAGCTTTCAATTCCGTCAACATGGCGCGCAGGAGTCTACACTATAGGTTATGGAAGAGGCCGCGTCCGACGCCGGCCCGGGAGGATGCATTGCCCGTCGAAGATTCCACCAACCGCCTGGTCATCCCGATGGACCACACCCAGCTCGAGATCCTCGAAGGGGACATCACGGATCTCGACGTGGACGCGATCGTCAACCCGGCCAACGAGCAGCTTCAGCTCGGCGGGGGCGTGGCGGGAGCGATCCGGGCGAAAGGCGGGCCCACGATCCAGGAGGAGTGCAACCGGATCGGCGGCACTCCGGTGGGGACGGCCGTGATGACCGGCGGAGGCCACCTCAAGGCCAGGCGGGTGATCCACGCCGTCGGACCCCGGATGGGCGACGGGGACGAGGACAAGAAGCTCGCCGCCGCCGTCCGCGCCGCCCTGGCCCTCGCCGACCGCCGGGGCCTCAAGTCGATCGGCATGCCCGCCATTTCGACCGGGATCTTCGGATTTCCGATCGACCGCGCCGCCAGGATCATCCTCACCGAGGTCCAGCGCTTCCTCCAGGGCGGCACCAAGCTGGAGCGCGTCGTCATCTGCCTCTATGGCGACGACGCGTTCCAGGTCTTCAAGCGCGAGCTGCGGCGCGGTTTCCGCTAGGAGTCTTCCTGCCTGCCGCTCTCGTAGTCGTGGTCCCGAAACCGCCTTCGGGATGGGGAGCGAGGCCGAGGAGGTTGACGATCTCCTCGGCCGAGAGGATCGGATCGATCTCTTTCATACCGCTCGGAAGTATAGGTGACTCTCCGGCGTCCAACGGGACGCCGGAGAGTCTTTCGTGGTCTTTTTCGTGGTTAGGGAGGAGGCAGCTCGTGGCCATCCACGGGTTGCTTGTCGCTCGGCGAGCTGATGCGCTTGACGACGAAGCCGCCGAACAGAATTGCGAGAATGATGAGGATCAAGGCGGCATCGCAATAATCCAGAAGGATTGCGATCAGGGCCGCCAGGTTGAATCCGACCGCGGCGATGGCCGCGAACATCGGCCTGGGCGGCGGCAACTCGTGGCCAGGCACTCCCGTCCTGTCCTGCTCTGGCATCCTGTTTCCCCCCTTCCAAGTAAAAACAGCGTTGAATGGCTTGCGGGACTCTCAGCTCATGGGCGCACAACGCCCGGTTCCGTTACCTGGTCGACCCCCTCCGATACTCCGGGCTGGCCGATCAGGATGAACGGTGCCCAGAAGTAGGGATGACCGAACCGGCCGCCGCGGATCATGGCCAGCTTCGAGAGCCGCAACGCGTCCGCCTTGTCGTCCTTCCCCTCCAGGTTTTCGTAGAAGCGAATCATAAGCTCAGACGTGGAAATATCCGCAACCTGCCACAGGCTGACCACCACGCTGGACGCGCCGGCATACAGAAGAGCGCGGGTCACGCCCAGGAGACCCTCGCCGTTGACGTTCAGGCCGAGGCCGGTGTCGCAGGCCGAAAGCACCACGAGGTCGGCGTCGAGCTGGAGGTTGAAGATCTCGTACACCTGGAGGAGGCCGTCTTCGGCGTGGTCGCCGTCGAGCGCCAGCACCAGGCCGGACAGCTCGGGCCGCGTCTCGTCCGTGAAGCCGTGGACCGCGAAGTGGATGCGCCAGGCATCCTTCAGCGAGGGATTGTTCTTGACGTCCTCTTCGGAAGCCTCGGAGCCGAGGAAGAGCTGGGCCCGGCCGGCCGGGAACAGGCCCGCGATCCGGGTGACCTCGTTGCGCGACTCGGGAAGCGGATGCGGATGCGGCAGCCCGGCCTTCTGGAGAGAGCGGGTGAGCGTGCCTTCAGGGGACGGGCTGGATGGGCTCGCCGTATCTGCCGGCTTCGCCGGCCCTCCATAGTCCGGATCGCCGAAGCCGAGGAACAGCTTGGCCTCGGGAGGTCTCGCTCCGGCCGGCCGCGGCGCGCCCAACTCGGCCAGCACGCTCGCCGACGGGACGTAGGTCACGGACCGGTCGAGGATGAGATAGGGAAGCGAATCGTATCCCCCTCGCGCCGGGTCCGGCGGAGCGGTGAGCAGGGCCTCGAAGCTCAGGAGCAGCAGCGGTCCGTCCGGCACCAGGATCAGGTTCGGCTTGTCGCGGAGCAGGGCTTCGGCGGGCTGGATCAGCGTCCGGTATAGCTGCCAGGCGGTATCTACATAGCGCGAGTAGAGGCGCCGGCCCGGCTCGGCCAGGGTCTGGCGCAGGATGTCCACCTGGCTGGCCAGCTCCGGCCCGGGCGGGAGGGAAAAGCTGGACAATCCGCCGCGGGTTACGACGAAGAGAAAGGATCCCTCCTGGCCCACCGAGTACTCCAGCAGCGCCGTGCGGTCGTCGAGCAGCTCCTGGATGCGCTGGAGCTGCAAGGGAAGGGGATGGCTCACCGCGGCATAGCGCGGGTGCTCCCGCCGGATCTGCCATTCCAGGCGCTCCCGCTCCTCCTCGGCCTGGTCGAGCTCGGCCTCGATCCCCTGCGGCGAGCCGATCCGGCCGCGTCCCGACAGGTCGTCGAGCAGCCGGCTCTGGAGCCAGGTGATGCGCTGGGCGATCTCCGTCTCCTTCCGCTTCAGCTCGGGCGCCACGCCCTGGCGCACGTCGATCCGGCCCTCGGCCAGCAGGTCGAGGAGAGCCCTGGCGCGCGCCCGCTCGCTGGTGGCCAGGGCCATGGCGAGGTGGCCGGAGCCCGGCTCGGCCTGTTCCATCCGTACCTGGAGATCGACGTAGAAGTCGAAATAGTCGCGGCGGGAGGCGAAGAAGGAAGCCCGGAACCGCTGGCTCGCCACCTTGGGGCGGACCGATTCGAGGATGCGCAGCGCCTCCTCCATGGCCCCGGCCGCGCCGGCCAGGTCGCCGCGGTCCCGTTCCAGGCGGGCCACCGCCGCCTGCGCCACCGCTTCGGCCATCAGTGTCTTCCTCTGCCGGCTGAGGTCGCGGGCCTGCTGGAAGAGCTCGGCGGCCCGATCCATGTCGCCGAGCGCCTGTGCGGCCCGGCCCAGATCCACGAGCGTGCCGATCACCCCGATCGAGTTGTCAGTCTTGCGGAAGAGTGCCAGGGCGCCCTCCAGATCGGCGATGGCTTCCCTGGGGAGCCCGAGAGTGAGCCTCACCCGCCCCAGGCCAAGGAGGGCGAACGCCTGGGTGCCGAGATTGCCGCTCTCGCGGGTGCTTTCGAGGGCGCTGGTGAAATTCTCCAGGGCTGCCTGGGATTCCTTCCGCAGCTCGTAGATCCACCCGATGTCGCAGAGCGCCAGGGCCTCCCAGGCGCGGCTCTTCATGTCCCGGTGGACCTGGAGCGCCTGGGTATGGAGCTCCAGGGCGCGGTCGCGGTCTCCGAGGTAGAGGGCGACCGTGCCGAGGCTAGAAAGGATCTGCCCTTCGTGGGCGCGGTCGCCGACCCGCCGGTACAGATCCAGGGCGTCGTTGTACACCTCCAGCGACCGTTGAAGCTCGCCGCGGCGCAAGTAGACGCTGGCCGTGTGCTGGAGCACGTTGGCCTCGTCGTTGCGCTGGCCCAGGCGCCGGCTGATGTCGAGAGCCTGTTGCAGCAGCTCGAGGGCGCCGTCGGGATCCCCTTTGTCCAGCCTGGCGCGGGCGATCCCGGTGAGGATCAGCGTCTGATCCTGGGAGCCGTTGGCGCGGCGCAGCTCCAGGGCGCGCTCCAGGTGGACAAGGGCGGCGTCGATTTCGCCCCGTTGCAGGAGGAGCGCTCCGAGGTTGTAGCGCGTCGTTCCCGTCTCGGCGCCGTCGCCCAGGCTCTCCCAGATCGTCAGGCTCTCCTGGTAAAGCTCCAGCGCCCTCGGCTCGTTTCCGGTCCGGCCGTAGATGACGGCCAGGTTGTTGAGGGCGGAGGCCTCGATCCTGCGGTCGCCCGACTGCTTGGCGAGGCTCACGGCGCGCTCGCACTGGACGATCGCGGCCTCGGTCTCTCCGAGAACGCGCCGGATCGCCCCGCAGCGCATCAGGAGGTCCGCCTCCAGCGCCAGGTCGCCGCTCTCCTGGGCGATGGGAATCGCCTCCTCCAGCCGCGCCAGCGCCTGCCGCTTCGCCGGCACGTCCTCCGCGGAGCGCAGGTGATCCGCCTCCCAGATGTGCCGCTCCACCTCGATCCTCTGCACGTCGCCCGGGCGCGACGGTCTCCGCGCCTCCAGGGTGAGGCGGGTGCGCCCGGCCTCCTTGGCCACGACCACCAGCCGGTAGTCGCCCGCGGCGGCCGCGATCCAGGAGAGCTGGTCGAGCTCCTTGCGCCCGCCCGGCCCGTCGGCCTCCCCGATCTGGACGCCGGCCGGGTCGAAAAGCCGCAGTACCACGTCGGCCTGGGTCTGCTCGACCTGGGCGCGGACGTAGTCGCCGGCCGCGAGAGTGACCGGGTACTCCAGGGAGTCTCCGGCGGCGACCTCGGCCTCCTGGGGAGCGCCCGTCTCCAGATGGGGGAGAGGCCGGGCCGCAGGGGCCATGGCCGCGATGGGAAACGTGTCCGCGGCGGGTTTCGTTGGTTGGGGAGCCGACGAGCAGGCGAGCAGCCCGGCCGCCAGGGGACCGGCAAGCCAGGGGAGGGCTCGCGTACGCCATGTCGGTCGAACGGACAGGGAGGTTACGGCCTGTTGCATTGCCTGAGCTCCCCGGGAGCATACCCCACGGTTCGGGAGCCGTGGCGGGTTTCCCGGCGGTTTGCGTAGGATGAGGAAGAGGAGGCCTGGAAGGGTCGAAAGAAGGCCAAGCTTTCGCTCGGAAGAGAAGGATAGGATTGCCTCGATGGGGGACGAGCGAAACGATCGCGGGGATCGCGGGGATCGCGAGGTTGCGGAGCGCTTCCTGCGCGGGGAGCCGGATGCCGTTGCGACCCTGAGCGGCTGGATCCAGCGCGCGGCCTGGCCGTATCAGCGCCGCCTGGCGAACCGGTGGGAGGACGCCCTTCAGGACATCCAGCTGGAGGTGACCCGGCTGCTGCGCGATGGCAAGTTCCGCGGCGAGTCGAGCCTCCGGACGTACCTCTGGCGCGTGGTCAGCCACACCTGCCTCGACCAGATCCGCTCCCAGTCGAAGTGGCAGTGGGCGGGCCTGGAGACGCTGGAGCAGGAGGACGGCGGCGGTTCCCAGGGGGGGCGGGGAAGCGGAGGGGCGGCAATCCACGCCGCCATTGAGGACGCCGCGGAGCGGGATCTCCTGCTGCGCGTCCTGGACCGCTCCTCTCCGGAGTGCCGCGGGCTCTGGAGGATGCTCGTGCTCGGCCTCTCCTACCGGGAGATGAGCCAGCGCCTCGACGTGGCCGAGGGCACGCTCCGGGTGCGCGTCCTGCGCTGCCGGGAGAAGGCCATCGCCTCGCGCGACGAGCTTTTGAGCCCGTCTTCAAGCCCGAAGTCCGTCCCGCCGCGTAACAAAGTTGTCGCAAGGACGCCCAAGACGGGCAGAGAGGCGACAAACCCATGAACTGCGAAAGAGCCACCGAGCTCCTACCCTGGTACCTGAACAACACCCTCGACGCGACCGAGAGCCGCGAGGTTCGCGAGCACCTGGCATCCTGCGAAGGCTGCCGGAAGGCGCTCGACGACACCCGCCGCGCGTGGACGATCTTCGACCAGCACATCCCGTCCGAAGCGCTCGTCGCCCTGGCCTGGGGCGAGGAACCGGAAGGGTATCTTCCGGGGTCTCCGGGGTTCCGCGAGACCCTGGAAGCCCACCTCCAGTCCTGCCCCGAGTGCGCCGCCGAGCTGGAGCTGGTCCGCATGAGCCGCCGCCTGGAGGAGGATGACCGGATCGCCGTTTTTTCCAAGCCTGCCCAGGCTCCTGAAAAGCAGCTTCGGCAGGCCCGCCCGCAGGGCAACTGGCGCGCCGCGGCCCTCGCCGCCGGGCTCACCTGTATCGTGGCTGGAGGCGGCTGGATCTGGAGCGCGGGCCAGGCCGAGGATATGAGATCCCGCCTCGCCTCCGTCTCGGCGGCGCCGGAGCCCACCGCCGCCGGTACTACTGGAGCCCCGGCCCCGGTTCCCCCGTCAGCCCCGCCGGCCCCGCCGAGTCCCAGCGGCGCCGGTTCCGAAAGCGACCGTCTCGCCTCCCTGGCCGCCGAGATCGACCGCCTCCGCCAGTCCGAGGCCGACATGCGCCGGCAGACCACGGAGATGCAGGACCAACTCTCCCGCATCGTCGCCGGCCCGACGCCGCAGGTGAACCTGGCCATCGCCGATCTCAGGCCCACGGCCGACGTGGTCCGGGGAGGCACCGCCGAGCCGACGATCCTGCCCGCCGGAACCGTCTCGGCCGCCATCCTCCAGCCGGCCCACGCCGAAACCCACAAGGACCACCGCATTGAGGCCGTGGACGCCGCCGGCAAGGTCGTCTGGAGCGCCGAAGGCCTCCGCCGCAGCGCCCAGGGAGACTTCCCGGTCCTGCTGCCCGCCCTGAAGCCGGGCGCCTACACCCTCCGCATCGCGGCCCAGGAGGCCGGCAAGCGGGTGGAGCTGGAAACCTACGAAGTGCAGGTCCGGTGAGCGGTGCTTCCCTCCTGATCGGGAGGGCGGCGCCCTCTCCAGCGAAGCTGGGGAGGGTCGGGGAGGGGCATCCCCCTTCCAGATAACCTTCTCCTGCCGCCAATAAGGTTATCCCGCCGCCAATAACCTTATCCCGCGGCCGATAAGCTTCTCCCGTCGTCGATAACCTTCTCCCGCCTCGGATAAGCTTCCCCGGCCGCGGGATAACCTTCTCCGCCGCGGGAGAACCTTATCGGCCGAGGGATAAGGTTCTCCGCCGCCGGATAACCTTCACGGCCGCGGGATAAGGTTATCCACACCGGGATAACCTTATCGGCCACGGGATAAGGTTATCCACCGCCAGATAACCTTCTCGGCCGCGGGATAACCTTCACGGCCAGCGGTCGAAGTCTCCCGGAAGCGCAGAGATCAGGCATCGACGGCCGCAAAACCAAGAATCGATTCAATCAGAGTCATGGGGGCGTCCAGAATATGGACAAATTGGTGCTTGACTGCATCCGTGCTTCGTGTATTGTCTGCAGCCCTGGCCGACAGCGGATGGTCCGTTGCGTAGCGCACGCCATGACCCGGCCGCCAGCCAGCGCTCTTTGAAAACTAGGAGGGATGTCCGCCGCCGTGTCCAAGGCCGCGCCATCCCGCCCCGTCTTCCGACCTGCTCTCAGGAGGAGGGACGGGTTTTGTGTGTCTGACGCGAGCGGGAGGTCCGGAGTGGGATGAGGCTCCGGACCTCCCGAGTGCGCTTCCTCTTTTATCTGTCCGAAAAACGTGCTACTTTTCGGACAAATAGAAGGCGGTAACCCGTACACCCTATGCCACGTACACCCTCTCTCCAAAGCACCGAGACGCGAATCGCCCGGCGTGTGCAGCACAGCCGGCCTGGAACGGTGTTCACGCCATCGACGTTCGCTGCGCTGGGCAGCCGGGCGGCCATCGATAAGGCGTTGCAGAGGCAGGTGGCGCAGGGCGCGCTACGGCGTCTTGCGCGCGGCCTCTATGACAAGCCGAGGCAGGACAAGCTGCTGGGCATCCTCTGGCCGTCCGTCGAAGATGTGGTCAAGGCGCTGGTCGGAAAAGACAAGCTCCGGGTGCAGCCCGCCGGGCTGTACGCGGCCAATCTATTGGGTCTGTCGGAGCAGGTGCCGGCCAAGGTGCAGTTCCTGACCGACGGCGCGAGTCGTTCGGTGCATGCCGGGCCCATGCACATCATGCTCATCCGGACATCGCCGCGCAACATGGCGGCCGCCAATCGGCTGAGTGGGCTGGTGATCCAAGCCTTCAAGAGCCTGGGACAAGAGCACATTACGCCGCAGCATCTGGCGAACTTGCGCAAAACGCTACCGATCGCCGAACGGATGCGGCTTCTGGCCGACCTGGATCTCGCTCCGGGCTGGATGCGCCCAATGCTCCGCGAACTGGCCCAGGACCAGCCGGCGGGCTCGGCGGCCCTGCAATGAATCCGGCTCAACAATTCCTTGCGTTGGTGCCCCGACTCCGCGCGCTGGTCTTCGAGGAAGCGGCTACCCGGAGGTCGGTAGACAGCGTGATCATCGAGAAGGACTTCTGGGTGTGCTGGCTGCTGGGCGTGCTGTTCTCCCAGACTGCTCTTGGACCCCATCTGGTGTTCAAGGGTGGAACGTCGCTGTCCAAAGTCTTCGGTGTGATCGATCGATTCTCGGAGGATGTCGACCTGTCGGTGTCGCCCGAGTTCGTAGGCGCGGACGGGCGAGCCTTTGATGCGTTGAGTAAGCGGACTCAGCGCGATGCGGCGATGGCGGAGATGCAGCGCCAGTGCAGGGTCAAGACTGAAGACACCATCGCACCTCTTCTTGAGGAAGCCGTCCATTCCTTCTTTACGCCGAGTACCATCGCCCGGCCGATCAACCAACCCCGGAACGATACGCGCGTCACTATGCCGACGTGGCTCGCCTTCTCGAACATTCGGAGGCGTCGTCGTTCATGGGGGACGTAGCGCTGTGCGCGCGCGTTGTGGAATGGAAGAGCCGGGTGTTCGCCCGGACCTGGGCGCGCTATGACTTGGCGCGGCATGGCAACTTCAGACTGGTGCCGCCAGAGCATAGGCGGGCTGCGCTGGCCGAGGACTATGCGGCAATGCGTCCCATGTTTCTGCAGGAGCCGCCATCCTTCGATCGAGTCATGGCTCAATTGGCCGCAGCTGAGCAGTCGATCAACGCCGTGTAATGCCAGCCGCAAGCCTTTATGTCCCGACGCGAGCGGGAGGTCCGGAGTGGAATGAGGCTCTGGACCTCCCGAGTGCGCGGCAGCTATTGAATCGAAGCGAACTAGGCTTGAATCTGTGAGCTCGGAGCCGGCTTGACGCTCCGGCGCTGCTCGAGGGCCATGGCGATCAGCGAGAAGGCGGTGATGAGCACAAGGAAGAACTTGACCGTTCGATCGCTGCTCGAAGTCATGAACACCGGGCCGTCCAGGACGGTCCACACCATCGCCGCGCAGGTAACCAGGCTCAGCCCGGTTTCAAGGCGCCGCAGAAGGGCCGGCCAGCGGCCCTTCACGATCACGGCGGTGAACATGGGAATGTTCAGCAGCAGGAGCCCGAGCAGCCAGGGGGCCTGGCGCTGGCGAAACGTTTCGGTGTACGTGAGCGCCTCGTAAGCTGCGGGCGCCGCCTGACCGCTCCAGAGGACATCCAGCAGCCAGCGGGGCTCGAGGAGCACGTACAGCCCGCACAGGATGCCGATGAGCCCCAGCACCATGGCCGCGCGGCCGCCCCCGATGCGGTCGGCCGCCCGCGGCTTCCACGCGGCGGTCTGCGGCCGCCGGCGGCGTGCCCAGGCGGACAGGCCGAAGCCCACGACCAGCACGCCGGGCCACCACAGCGACGGGATCACGGTGGCCACCCACCAATGGCCAAGGATCGTGAGTACGTCCCATCCGGAACCGATGGGTTGCAGGCTCGCCAGCAGTCCGAGGCTCCAGAGGATCGTCAGACCGACCACCGTCGCTCGCAGGAACGCATGGCCGTCCGCGGGATCGATGATGGTCAGCGTCGGCCGATAGCGCGCGGCCACATCCTCGGGCCGGCCGAAGGCCTGCAACAGCTCGGTGGCCATGGCCGCGTCAGGGGTACCGGAGGGGGATCCTCCCGCCTCGGCCCGGGCCTGCAATTCCTCGTTGAGCAGCGCGCGGAGCTCAAACGCCACATCGTTGCGCTGCTTGCGCGGCAGCTGCAAGGCCACCTCGGTGACATAGGACTCGATCACGTCGTTCGCGTTCATGGTCAGCCCTCTTTCAGGAGTCGGTCCATGGCTTCGTTCATGCCCTGCCAGGACTCGGTGAGCTTCTTGAGCAATGTCCGGCCGTCCGAGTTGAGTGCGTAATAACGCCGCGGCGGTCCGTCCTCGATCCTCCACTCGCTCGTCAGCAAGCCTTGCGTCTCCAGGCGGCGCAGCAGCGGATACAGCGTGCCCTCTTCGATCGGCATGCCCTTGTCCGCCAGTGCCTGCCGCAGCTCATACCCGTAGCGCGGAGTCCGCAATTGCGAGAGCGTCGCCAGCACCACCACCCCGCGCCGCAGCTCGAGCTCCAATTTGCCGAAAGCGTTTTCATCACCCATGGACCACACAGTACTATGCGCCACACAGTCTGTCAACGGTGGTGATCCAGGGCGGGCGTGTCCGCGCAGAGACTTCGGGCTGCTTTCAGGAGGAAGGGGACGGGTCTTGGGGTGGCCTGGCGCAGTCGCGGGAGGACGGGAGTGGGATGTAACCCCTTCAGGGTGTCTTCAGAGGGTCGAGATGTTTCTGGCCAGTGGGCTTCCGAGTTCCGTCTCCAAACTTCTCCTCGGCCTTGGCGCGGATGGCCTCCTTCATCTCCTCAACAGTCGTCGGCCGATCCCTGGCCCGATGCCGCAAGAGACCGACGAGGCTATCGAAATCGTAGGGATGGGTCATGACGGGCATGGTCCAGATAGGCGGCCAGCTCTCGGACGAAAGCGGTGGTGACGTGCTCGTCTCTCACAGCCTCTTGAAAAAGTACCAGGGCGGCAATCGCCTCGCGGTGTACGTCCTGAGCCCTGAAGATCGGAAGCATCTCTCGCCCAAGGGTTTTCAGCTCGGTTGTCCGGCCCTGCTTCAGGTACAGGAGGGCCAAGTCCATGGATATGACGGCGGCGTCGTACCCTAGCCCTTGTTCCAGGAAGCCACTTCGCATCTCCAGGAAGGCAGTCTCGGCGGCAATGAAATCCCCGCGAGCAACGGAGATCTTGCCGCGCAAGCCTGTGAGTCGGAGCTGAAGCCAGGGCTCCGGATAGCTCTCATAGAGATCGCGATCTTCCTCCAGAACCTGCTCGGCTTGTCTGGGCTCCCCATTTTCGACCAGGAAGAGAGCCAGGTTGTACCGGCCGCTCAGGTAGAGGCGAGGTTCTCTTGTGACGGACAACTCGGCGAGGGCGGCCCGGGTGACCTCCAGCGCACGACCGACATGGCCCTGGAGGTTGTAGGTCGATCCGAGATTGAGGAGAACGCGGGCTAGATCAGCCCGGTCTTCCGCCATCGAGTACAGCAGTGCGGCGCGGGTGAAGAGCGTCTCGGCTCTGTCGAGCCGGCGCTGATCCTTGCAGAGCGAGCCTTCCAGATCGTCGATCCGGGCGAGCAGGCCGGCATTCGTCACCGAGCGCCGGGTGACGAGGTATCGAGCCTGTCTGAAATACTCCTCGGCCCTCCGCCGCTCGCCGGCGACACGGCTGGCGTTCCCGAGAGATGCATAGATCAGGGCCAGAAGCTCCATCGTCTCAGGCTCAACCACCGACTGCTGGAGGACGAAGTAGGCGAGCTCGGTTAGGTGCAGGGCCGTGCGTGCGTCAAGTGCCAGCGCCTCCTGCGCCTTCTCCAATAGAAGGTGAACGAGATGGCTGCCCCGGAACCGGGTCCGCGAGCGGCGGATCCGCGCGGACCGTTCGTCCGGGACGAGAGCCAGCAGGCTCCTCAGGTCGCGCTCGGCCCGGCGATGCTCCTCCCTCAAGAGGGCGACCTGGAGCGCCAGCGCTGTTGCGAGCCCCGTGTCCACCTTGGCGCCCTCTGGGCCGTTCTGCTGTAGGAATGCCTCGAACTCCCTTCGGCAGCGAGGGCAGAGGCTCATCAGGTGTCGAAGGCCAACCTGAGCCAGAAATGCCGCAGGCAGCTCTCCTGCAGAGACCGCAAGCAGCAACTCGCGAGTCAAGTGGATCTCGTCCATGTTTCCCCTCAAGGAACGGAAGCACATCATCTCTTCCGGAGGTAAAATACTGCCACAAATAAAAAGCGGGTGCACGAGGCACCCGGAACAAGATCTGCGGAACGACGAGCCTTAGCCGTTGGGATCGATCTCCCACCCGCTGTCCGCAGAAGGGTCAGCACCCTCCGGGTTTGGCGACCCGAACCAGGAGGCGGTGAGACTGACGAGGTCAAGGATGAGGAAGGCAAGTCGGCGCATGACGTCTCCTCTGCAAGACGCGACCACTCCGGGCCTGGATTGGACGGGGGCGGTCTTGCTGATCAGAGGCTATAGAATGACCAGGAAGGAGTTGGGATGAACTCCCTTAAAATCGAGATCGAGTTGCCGGGGGACTTGATAGCTGCTCTGAATATCCCCGAGGGCGATGTCGCCGAGCGAGTGAAGGAATGGGCGGTTCTTGGAATGTTCCGAGAAGGTCAAGTCTCGGCGGGAATGGCAGCAGAGATTCTCGGGATGTCGAGTATCGGATTTCTCGATCTGCTGAAGCGACGGATGTTTCCTTAAGCGGCACTGATTGAAGTGAGGCCCTGGGTTGTCACTTCTGCATACGAAGAGAGGATTCCACTGATCGGGCGGGCTTATGCCCACGAAGCGAAGCCGGACGAAGGGAGACAAGTACCAATAGGTCGAACCAGTCGGGTTGACTATACGCTATACGCGAGGGGATTTAGAGGAGTCCTACGTTAGATTGGCCTTGGCTTAAAGAGAGGAGTGATGCAGATGTGGGAAACACGGCTTAAAGTTGCTGGATATCCACCTACTCCGCAGGGTTTGGAGCGTTTAATTAGTGATGCGAGGCGCTGGAAGTCAGCTTGCGAAGTTCATGTAAATAACGACGAGGAAGTCAAGCGATTGACCCGAAGAGTCTCTCAGCTAGAGGAAGAGAAACAGTTGCTTTCAGCCAAAATCGCTGAGTTGCAAGTTGAAAGCGATTCGCTTTTGGCGCGGTGCGAGAGAATGAAGGCGAATAAAGAAGCAGTCGAGGATCTTTGGGATGAGTGCTGCGAAAAGGTTAAGGTGGGGCTAGATAAAGTGGCTGCAATCGCAGAGGCAAATTTCCGTCGCTGAAAAAAATATGGTGATCTTAACGAAGGCTCTGGGAAGAGTGATCCGACCCCTCGACGTTAGCGTGCTGACGAACATGCGGCCCTCCTTGTCTTGAGCATAGTATGGCCTCGCGAAAGTAGGGAAGCGCGGGGAGGACGCTCGCCCGCGTTGCCCCGAGCCGCGACCCTTTGTTATCGTCCGAGTCGTCGGGGCGGATAATTGTCCGCCGCGGCGTGTCGGATTCTCGCCGACGCGCCCGATTGGCCTGAGAGGCAGAGGGCATCCCTGTTGGTCAAAGTCGTACACCGACGGCTTTCAGCCGCGACCCTGAGCCATAAAACGGGATCTGTAGCGCCTGACTTTCGCTACCCGTAAGTACTGACTCCCGCTACCCATAAGTACGAGTTTTTTCAGAGAAACTACTGAGCACGTTCGAGAGCTGGTCAACGTCATCTATCGCGAGGAGTCCCGCCGCGTCTTCGCGACGCTGATCCGGCTTCTCGGCGGCTTCGACCTGGCCGAAGAGGCGCTTCATGACGCGTTCCGGTCCGCTCTGGAGACCTGGCCCCGCGATGGAGTTCCCTCGAATCCAAGGGCGTGGCTGGTTTCGGCAGGGCGGTTCCGAGGGATCGACCGCATCCGCCGGCAAGCCCGGTTCGATACCCTCGACGAAGAGGCGGAGGCGAATCTCTTCAGTTGATCTCGAGGTCTGGGAGAGGGAGAGCGTCGAGGAGGCCGGCTGCGGCTCATCTTCACGTGCTGCCATCCGGCCCTGGCTCCGGACGCTCTCACGCTTCGCGAGGTCTGCGGCTCACGACCGACGAGAGATAGCCCGCGCATTTCTCACTCCGCCTCCCCCAAGGGAAAGATCGGCGCGGATAGGACTGTTGGGTCTCAGAACTTCCAGTTGTTGGCCGTCAGAAAGCCTTCGACGTTGGAGCAAGAGACGCTGAAGTGCTCGCAAACGTTGGGGATCTTGGCAGCGTTCTTCTTCCTGGCCTCTTCGGTGACGACTGTTCCGCCTCTCGCCTTGGCGCAGGCGATGAGGAATGGATCCGCCACAGGCTGCCCCTTCAACTGCTGGGCTCCTCCTACGAGGGACCTGAAGTGCGGCACCTGGAAGATCTCGGCGACAAAGGCCGTCTCCTCCGAGCCAGGCACGACGAACATCGATCGGCGGCCCGCGATCCACTTGGCCAGCCAGTCCTGAGTCACCAGGGTTTCGAGCTCGTTGAGAACTTCGCGCACAGACACGACTGAGCCCTGGTCCACGGCCTCGTTGAAGCGTTCCCAGAAGGTGGGAAACCTCTCCGGATAGTAGTTGCCGAGAACCCGAACGCTGTTCGTGTCGAAGACGTAGATCATGCGACCTGCTTCGCAGCCCGTTGCAGGACGGCCTGCTCCAAGCCGGGCAGGCTTTTCACCTTGACGTTCAGATACCCCGCGAGGGTCTCCGGTGTAATGGCGCCGCGGTAGTAGCTGGAGAACGCGAGGCTCGCATACCGCTCACTCAGATACGTGGCCTGGGTGCTGTAATAGTTTCCGCCGCCAGATCCCTTCCGCGTGGCGGACGTGGCCTCGAATTCATCTCCCCACTCGGCGGCCTGCTTGCGATAACGATCGGCGTTGATGAGCTTCATGTCGAGCATTCGCCGGAGCACGACCTCCCGGCTGACGCTGTAGCGATCCGCCAGGGTTTCGACGGCGCGAAGATCGAGGCCGAGGCGCTTTACCTGCTCGGCCATGTCCGCCTGGGGGACGAGAAAATCCGCGGCGAAACGGTTGCAGAAGGTCTCGACCCGGTACGCCTCTCCGGAAAGCTCTTCGATGAAGCGATCGTCCTTCTTCGTGACCCCGCTCTCATGCAGCAGGAGGTGCGCCAGCTCATGGAACAGCGTGAAGATCTGACGGGAGGCCGTCGTGCTGTTGTTGATGACAATGAGCGGGAACTCCGCGTGATAGAGCGAGAAGCCTGATACGTCCTTCTGTCGGAAGGAGTCCTTGAAGACGAAGACGCCGGCCTCTTCGACCGCAGCCCGCCAGGATTTGAGCGCTTCGTCCTTACGGCCCCAGCCGATCTGCTCGTCAAGGCCGATACCGAGATACCGGCGTACCTGGTTCGCCACCTTCTGCGAATCAGCGGGCACCGCAAGAGGGACATCGCGCAGGAGCCTTGGTGTCACAGGATTCTGACCGCCCGTGAGCTCCGCGAGCGCAATCTGAGAGGCGAGCGCCTCGCGAACCTTGTGCCGCGTGTCGGCCTCAAGCTCGTCGATCTCCGTTTCAGGGAGGGTCCGGAACTCCTGGCGGGGATCCGACTCCGGCGGCGGCTCCGGAAAGAAGAAGAGCGCGAGGGGACGCTTGAAGAGCTTGTAGGCGAGCGTCTCCAGTTGAACGTAGGTTGGCGCCGCTTCGCCCTGCTCCCAGCGTTCGATGACCCGGGGATCTTTCTTGAACGCGGCTGCCACCTCCGCGGGCGTGTAGCCGGCGCTCTCCCGAGCCCAGATCAGCATCCGGGGGTTGATACCTGAAACGGGCTCGCTCATGGGGACATTCTACCAGTGGAAGGCCCCTTCCGGGCCCGAAGGCCGGTTGATTGGCCGCGCCCCGCGTTGCGCCGAGCCGCGACCCTTTGCTATCGTCCGAGTCGTCGGGGCGGATAATTGTCCGCCGCGGCGTGTCGGACTTCCCGCCGGTGCGTCGAGCAGGCCTGTGAGGCAGAAGGGTATCCCTGTTGGCCGAATCAGCCGATTCCATTCGCAAGCTGGTCGACACCCTCTACCGCGAGGAGTCGCGGCGCGTCTTCGCGACGCTGATCCGGCTGCTCGGCGGCTTCGACCTGGCCGAAGAGGCGCTTCATGACGCGTTCCGGTCGGCTCTGGAGACGTGGCCTCGCGATGGGGTTCCCTCGAATCCCCGGGCTTGGCTGGTGTCGGCAGGGCGGTTCCGGGGGATCGACCGCATCCGCCGGCAGTCCCGGTTCGACGCTCTCGACGAGGGCTCGGAGGTCGCTTCGGTCGATCCCGAGGTCTGGGAGGGGGAGAGCGTCGAGGACGACCGGCTGCGGCTCATCTTCACCTGCTGCCACCCGGCCCTGGCTCCGGACGCCCAGGTGGCTCTCACGCTTCGCGAGGTCTGCGGGCTCACGACCGAGGAGATCGCCCGTGCGTTCCTCACCCCGCCTCCCACGCTGGCCCAGCGCATCGTGCGCGCCAAAGGGAAGATTCGCGACGCTCGCATTCCTTATGAAGTGCCTCCCATGGCCGAGCTGCCCGACCGGCTGGACAGCGTGCTGCGGGTCATCTACCTCGTGTTCAACGAAGGCTATTCGGCCTCTCTGGGTGAATCGCTGATCCGGCACGATCTGGCCGACGAGGCGATCCGGCTCGGGCGGCTGCTGCTCGGCCTGCTGCCGCTCGGACGACTGCCGGAGGCCGAGGTTCAGGGGTTATTGGCCCTGATGCTGCTTCATGAATCCCGGCGGACGGCGCGCACGTCGCCGTCCGGCGATCTGATCCGGCTCGAGGACCAGGATCGCTCGCTCTGGAACCGCGAGCTGATCGCGGAGGGGAGCGCCCTGGTGCGGCAGGCGTTCTCGGCGAGGCAGATTGGCGCGTACACGGTCCAGGCCGCCATCGCGGCGGTGCATGCCGAGGCTTCCACCGCGGCGGACACGGACTGGGATCAGATCGTGGGTCTCTACGATGTGCTCGCGCAGGCGACCCCATCGCCCGTGATCGACTTGAACCGGGCCGTGGCCGTGTCGATGCGCGATGGCGCCGAGGCGGGGCTCGCCCTCGTCGACGCCATCCTGGAGAGGGGCGAGCTGGCGGACTACCACCTGGCGCATGCGGTCCGGGCCGATCTGTGCCGGCAGCTGGGCCAGACGGCAGCGGCCCGGGAATCCTACGTGCGGGCCTTCGGTCTCACGAAACAGGAGCCCGAGCGGCGGTTCCTCGAGAGGCGACTGGCCGAGCTGCCGAAAGAATCTTGACGAAGTTGGAAGAGGCTGTCGATTTCCCGGCGCCTCGCGCGACAACAGAGTGGAGCGAGTCAAACCGCACCCCGTCAACGACAAACCACTCTTGGAGAAGGAGATCTTCATGTACGTCGAACCCTACCTGTTCTTCGAAGGCCGCTGCGAAGAGGCGATCAATTTCTACCGCGACGCCATCGGCGCCGAAGTGACCGCGCTCATGCGCTTCAAGGACAGTCCGGAGCCGCCCTCCAAGGAGATGTGCCCTCCGGGCGCCGAGGACAACGTCATGCATGCCAGCTTCAAGATCGGGGACACGACGATCATGGCCGCCGACGGAATGGGTTCCGGGAAGCCCAACTTCGCCGGCATCTCGCTGGCGATCACCGTACCCGACGAGGCCACGGCCAGGCAGTACTTCGCCGCGTTGCAGGAAGGCGGCGGGCAGGTGCAGGCGCCGCTGACCCCGACATTCTTCTCCCCGAGCTTCGGCATGGTGGCCGACAAGTTCGGCGTCTCCTGGATGATCGTCGCCGAAGGCCCGAAGAGCTGAGATCCGGCCTGGGAGGTCGCCATGAAGTATCTGTGCCTCGTCTACGGTGAAGAAGAGAAGATCGAGACCATTCAGGACAGCGAGTGCATGGCGGTCGGCGACGAGCTGAGGGAGAGCGGCCATTTCCTGGCCGGCCAGGCGCTCCAGTCCGTGCAGACGGCCACCACGCTGCGCGTCCGGAACGGCCGGCTGTCGCTCACCGATGGTCCTTTCGCCGAGACCAAGGAGCAGCTGGCGGGCTTCTATCTGTTCGAGGCGCGGGACTTGAACGAAGCCATCCAGCTGGCGGCGAAGATCCCGCCGGCGCGGGTGGGAAGTATCGAGATCCGGCCGGTCCGCGATTTGATCCCATCCTCGGCTGATCCCATCCTCACGCCCCGGCCCCCTCTCTCACTCGGTGAGAGAGGGGGAGGTCTGATTCCAGCCTCTCGCCCGGCGCTCCGCCTCCGGCTTTGTGGCATGCTTCTCCTGGCGTACCCAAGGAGAGACCATGCAACCGATCACCATTCAGGAACCGTCCGGCAGGGACGAGATCGTCCGCGAGCTGCGGGCGCTGCAAGAAAACAGCCGGGCCTTCTGGAGTGACTTTCCCACGCACGAGTTCTTCACTCCGTTTGGAGAGGCCTGGTCACCGGCCGACAACGTCCGCCACCTGCTCAAGTCGAACCGGCCGGTGGCGCGGGCGTTGGGCATGCCAAAGGCGCTTATAGCGGTCCGTTTCGGACTCAGCCTGGGCGCCTCGGCCTCCTATGAGGGTCTTCGAAAGCGGTACTACGAGCGTCTGGCCGCGGGACAGAAAGCCGGCCGCTTCGGCCCCGCGCCGCTGGAGCCCGCGGAGATGAACGAGGCGAAGCGGGCCTCGCTGATGGTCGATCTGGATGCCGTCTTCCGCAATCTCGCATCCGCCGCGTCGCGCTGGCAGGAGTGGCAACTGGATCGTCTGAGGCTGCCGCATCCGGCCCTGGGAAAGCTCACGGTGCGCGAGATGCTCTTCTTCACGCTCTTCCACAATCTCCATCACATCGAGAACGTAGCGCGCAAAGCGCAGGCCGCCTGAAGACCCGGAAATCATCGACCCATGCGACTCCGACTCATCCGCAACGCCACGCAACGCCTTCACTATGCGGGACGCGAGCTGCTGCTCGACCCCTTCTTTGCACCGAAGCACTCGCGGCCCTCGTTCGCGGACCGCTCGCCGAATCCACTCGTGGATCTCTCCTGCTCGACCGAGGAGGTCATGGCCGGAGCCGAGCTGCTGATCGTCTCGCACCTGCACTCGGACCACTACGACCCCGAGGCCCAGCGCCTCCTCCAGAAAGACCTTCCCGTGCTCTGTCAGCCGGGAGACGAGGAAGTCATCCAAGACCACGGCTTCGCAAGCGTGACGCCGGTGTCCGACTCGATCACCTGGGAAGGCATTACGATCACCCGAACCCCCGGTCAGCACGGAACCGGACCGGAAGAGCTGGCAGACATGGGCCAGGTCTCGGGCTTCGTCTTCCAGGCCCAAGGAGAACCCACGGTCTACTGGACCGGCGACACCATCCTGTACGGCCCGGTGTCCGAGACGATCGAGAGATTCCGTCCGGATGTCATCGTGACCCACTCCTCGGGAGCGATGTGGAAGGGAAACGGCCCGATCGTGATGGATGCCGAGCAGACGATCGCGGTCTGTCAGTCCGCGCCGGGAAGCCGGGTCGTGGCCATCCATCTGGATTCACTCGACCACGGCGAGGTCTCGCGGCAGGGCCTCCGCGCGAAGGCGAGGGCGGCGCGGATTCAGGACTTGCAACTTTTGATTCCCGAGGATGGGGAGGCGCTGGAGCTGCAATGGCGATAGAACGATCGGAGGACCGCTCGAAGCTCCTTCTGCTCACCCTCGCCGTGCTGCTTGGGCTCCTGGCCTGGTCGGGGATCAAGCCCTACGACCGCGTGACGTGGATGCTGGAAATCTTTCCCATCGTCATCGCCGTGCCCATTCTCTGGGCCACCTACAAGCGGTTTCCTCTCACGACCCTCTTGTACGTCTGCATCTTTCTTCACGCGGTCGTCCTCCTGGTCGGAGGCGCGTACACCTACGCCCGCGTGCCGCTAGGATTTCAGATGGCAGAGATCCTTGGCCTCGATCGAAATCCCTACGACAAGATCGGCCACTTTTTCCAAGGCTTCGTTCCCGCGCTCGTCGCCCGGGAGGTGCTCCTCCGAGGCCAGTTCGTGCGGGGCCGGAAGATGCTGGCGGGCATCGTCATCTGCATCGTGCTCGCGATCAGCGCCACCTATGAGCTGGTGGAGTGGTGGGCCGCCCTCGCCCTCGGCCAGGGAGTCGACGAGTTCCTCGGCACCCAGGGCGATCCCTGGGACACTCAGTCCGACATGTTTCTCGCGCTCATCGGATCGGTCGTGGCGTTGACGCTGTTTTCGGGGATTCAGGACCGTCAGATCGAGCGGGTTGGTCGCACGCCGCTTCGAGAGACTTGAACCGCTGGGAGCGCCGGCTTCCAGCCGGCCGTATTTCTTTGAAGCC
>JANMTS010000005.1:0-2209 GCA_031390755.1 Holophagales bacterium | reverse complement strand
GCCTATCCGGGCGAGGTGGACGAACACCTGGTAAGCCAATTCATTATAGGCTTTTGGCAGCAGGAGGCTCAGAGGCCCATGACCCGTACCTCGATTTCAAGCATCGATCTGGCCAATAAGACACAGGAAGTAGTCGGCCGGGTGCAGTCCGGAGAGGTGGCTGTCGTAGAGACCTCTGGGCGGGAGCTGGCAGTCCTTTTAGATCCCGTGGATTTCCGGCTGCTCCAAGCACTGGCCCATTGTGCGATCGAAGGTCGAGAGCGAGCAATTGCAAGCGATCCCGACGTAGTGGCCTTGCAGGCTTATTTGGCAGAGGAGATCAGCCTCGGGAAGGCGGCCGACCTTTTAGGTCTCTCTCGATTCGAGCTTCAAGACCGATTCTTCCGACTCGGAGTTCCCCTGCGCCTCGGGCCGGCGACGATCGAGGAGGCCCGGGCCGAGGTCGCAGCTCTCCTGAACGTCGATTGAGCGGCTCAACGTGAGCCTGGTCCTGGCCGACACGACGGTTCTGAGTAACTTTGCCCACACCGGGAGGCAAGATCTCCTCCGTCGAGTGTTCCCGAAGCTGAGCGTCCCAAGAGCGGTTCGCGAGGAGCTGTCGGCCGGTGAACGTCTGGGCCGAATCCCTGTCGGCGATTGGTCTTGGTTGGAGTTTGTCGATCTCAGTGAAACCGAGCGCTTGCGCGCGGCTGACCTCGAACGGCATCTCCAGGCCGGGGAAGCTGCTTGCCTCGCGGTCGCCGAGGCTCGCGGCGGCGTGGTGCTCACGGACGACAGCGCCGCACGGCGCTTGGCAGGTGCCTTGAAGTTGAAGATCTCTGGCACCATCGGAACTTTGGTGGACCTCGTTCGACGAGAGATGCTCCCTCTTCCGCGGGCCGACGCCCTTCTCGCGGAAATGGTTGCGCGAGGGTATCGGAGCCCGGTCAAATCTCTCCGCGAGGTCATTCCTCCGAGTTGAGCTGAGCGTTGAGGAGAACCACATGACTCCACTCACCCTCGGACCGGGACCGTGGGAGCTGGAGCGCACCCCGGAGTAGGAGCGGCGTGGTAAGTTCGGTTCGGAACGTTGTGAGCTATGCAGCCGATCTCATCAGATACCCAGACGGCGCGCCTTTCCGCCGACGCCATGCTCGGATTCGATCGCATCACCTTTGATCCCGCCGTGATGGCCGGTCGCGCCTGCATTCGTGGCCTGCGGGTCACGGTCTTGTTACTCATCAACCTGACGGCAAACGGCATGTCTCCCGAGGAGATCGTTGCCGAGTATCCCTACTTGGAAGCCGAGGATGTATGGCAAGCCCTTCTTTATGACGCCTGTCTCGACTTTAACACCTGATTGGGGTGTCGCCGTCGCGCCCATGTCTATGTGAGGCGAGTAAGAGTATGGCCAACCAAAAAGAATCTCCCGCGGAACACCTCCTGAGGGCTATGACAATTACGGCCAGCGCACGTTTCAACGCGAGTCGCCGGTTGCGGGTTCATCAGAACGCCTCGCTTTGGGCGGTCTCGGCTTTCTCTCTCGTATTGATAATAGTCCCGTTATTATCGCGCTTCGGCGTTGCGACAAATTTTAGCCCACCCACAATTGAGCTGCTCAATATTGTGGCGGCAATCGTCATTCTCATGATATCAATCCTTGTAAACTCAAGTAACTTTGCAGAGAGAGCAGAGAAGATGCATCGATGTGCTCTCGAGCTAAATGCGCTGGGGCGCGAGGTTAAGCTGCAAATTGAAGAGTCAGGCTCCGATACAACAAACCTACGCGATCTTCAGGCCCGGTATGAGGAAATCCTGGCTCGCTACGAGAACCATGACGATTTGGACTTCAGGGTAGCTCAGGCTAATAAGTTCCCGGAATTTTACGGCATACGCTGGTGGCACCGTGCCCGACTCAAATTAGATGGTGCGCGTAGCTGTTCTGCATATCTAGTGCTTATTTTGATCGCTAGCGCTTATCTTGTCGCTATTATATGGAGGCGGAGCTAGTCTCTATCCACGTTTCTCCGCTGCGACGGAAAGATTCGCGAGTCTCCCAAAACACGCCAGCGAATATGCGCTTTGGCTAGTTCTCATTCTATGAAGCTGGCCTCGCCAGTGGCATAAGACTCGCCCAGAACCTCTTCGTGCATTTCGTGCAAGGCGGGCTTCGAGGATCAGCGTTACGACTCAGTCCTCCCGTAGCGCCACTACCGCTTGAAGCTTTCCT
>JANMTS010000165.1:0-7393 GCA_031390755.1 Holophagales bacterium | reverse complement strand
CCATCCCCGGGAGAGGGGGGACGTAGCTGAGGCGGTGGAGCAGGATCGTAGCGACGGACTTTCGGATGCGTCCCCCCTCTCCCGGCGGGGGACGGCCGAAGGCCGGGGCGGGAGATGGGAGAGGGGGACAGGGGGTGAGGACTCGAAGCCATGAACGCCCCAGCCACCTCTTCCGGCGTCCCCGCCCCCCTGGATCTCCTCGACCTCCTCGTAGTCGGCGGCGGCCCCGGCGGCACGGCCGCCGCCTTCCGCGCCTGCGAGCTGGGACTCACCAGTCTGGTCGTCGACTACGACGACGTGCTCAAGCGCATCCGGGACTATTCGAAGGACAAGCTGATCCTTCCCGACTTCGGCGGCGGCGACTCGCTGCGGTTCCCCAAGGGGGGCGACCTCGTGCGCCGGCTGCACTTCCAGCCGATCGACAAGGACGACATGCATGTCTCCTGGAAGCGGCTCTACTCCGAGTGCTGCGTCCCGGTGCGGACCGGGCTGGAGCTGACCGGCCTGGAGCGCAAGGGCGATGGGTGGCAGGCGCGCTGCTGGGACCACACCGGCCGCGCCGAGCAGATTCTCCTCGCCCGGCACGTGGTGCTCGCGCTCGGCCGCGGCGTGCCGCGCCGCTTCGACATCCCCGGCAACACGGACGGCGTCGCCTTCCGCCTGAGCGATCCGGCGCTCTACGTGGGCGGCCCGGCCTGCGTGCTCGGCGGCGGCACGTCGGCGGCGGAGGCGGTCATCGCCATCTCGTGCGCGAAGTCCGAGGCGGGCGACCCCACCGCGGTCTACTGGAGCTACCGCGGCGACAAGATGCCCCGCGTCTCCAAGGCGCTCGCGGACGCCTTTTTCAACGCCTACATGGGCAACGGCAACATCCGCTACTACCCGAACAGCGAGCCGGTCGCGGTGATCACGGAGGACGACCGCCAGGACTACCTCTCGATCCGCATCGACCGCCGCCGCATCGAGGGGCGGCCGAGCGAGACCACGCAGCTCGAGTTCCTCAAGGAGCGCTGCCTCGCCTGCATCGGCGAGGACATTCCGGAGTCGCTGCTCAACACGCTGGGGATCTCGCTCGTCACGGTCGGCCCGAACCGCAAGCGCATGGTGGTGACGCCGCTGCTCGAAACCGTCCAGCCCGGCGTCTACCTGATCGGCGACATCCTGAGCCAGGCCTACCTGGAGACCTCCGACTTCGCCGCCGACCCCGCGACCTTCCGCGAGGTCAAGCACAAGGGCAACATCAAGAGCGCCCTGCGCGACGGCGTGTTCGTGGCCGAGGTGATCGCGCAACGGCTCGCCGGGAAGACCGAGATCCGCGTCGAGATCGAGGACGCCGAGGACGCCGACGAGCCCGCGCCCGCCGTGCGGCCCGT
Source organism: Holophagales bacterium (assembly GCA_031390755.1). Classification (GTDB taxonomy): domain Bacteria; phylum Acidobacteriota; class Thermoanaerobaculia; order Multivoradales; family UBA5704; genus DATMER01. The sequence goes on along the minus strand of JANMTS010000165.1, from coordinate 6,020 downwards.
CACCCTGACCGGCGTGCGGATCGGTCCGATCGAGAGCGACGGTCCGCCGGTCGTCGAGAGCCCCTCCCCGACCGTACCGGCTCCGGAGCCGCTGATCGAGGCCCGGCTGGTCCGCCTGCTCTCCGGGGACGTCGAAGAGAACGAGGTGCCGCTCCTCGCCGGTGCGATGCTGACGCTCGGCCGCCAGGGGTGCGACCTCTCCTATCCCGAGGATCCGACGCTCTCCGAGCGCCACGCCTCGATCGTCCACACCTCCGAAGGCTGGCTGTTGCGGGACGACGGCGCCGCGACCGGCGTCTTCCTGCGCGCCCGGCCGGGTGAGGTGGAAGAGCTCGCGCCCGGAACGATCGTCCGGGCCGGCCGGCAGTTCCTGGTCTTAGATAGGGGCGACAAGGGAGGCGGCGGTTTCGAGGCCCGGCATTTCGATCACCAGGGCCGCGAGGCCGGCCGCCACGCGCTGGGAGAGAAGACACTGCTCTTCGGCCGCGACACCCCGGACGTGATCCTCGACGCAGCCGATCCGAGCCTCTCCCGCCGGCATCTCTCCCTGGCCGTGCGCGAGGGGAAGATCCTCCTCAAGGATCTCAAGAGCGTGAACGGCACCTATCTGAAGATCCAGAAGGAAGCCCCGCTCGCCGCCGGAGCCGAGATCCGCCTCGGCCGCCAGAGCTTCCGCTTCCTCCTCCCCGGAGCCGCGCCGGAACCCAAGCCCGCTCCGGTCGTCGTCCTGGCTCCGCCACCGCCGGTCCCTTCTCCACCGCCCCCGCTGGTCCCGTCAGCTCCGGCCGCCTCCGAGCCCGCCCTCCCGTCCGTCACCTTCCAGGGAGCCGGAGGCCCGCACCCCGTCCGTCCCGGTCAAACCCTCTGCGAGGTCGCCGAGGAGCACGGCATCAAGCTCAACGCCGAGTGCCACGCCGGCATCTGCGGCAGCGATCCCATCCGCATCCTCGCCGGAGCCGAGCACCTCAACCCGCCGGACGGCTCCGAGTCCGACACCCTCCAGGATCTCTGCGACCTCAAGCCCGGAGAGTGCCGCCTCGCCTGCATGGTCCGGGCGAAGGGACCGGTGGTGGTGGAGATCGTGAAGCGGTAGTCGTTGCAGGGCGCCCTCAATCGAGTGGCGGCCGCAGTCTCGGGATGCGAGCCACACCGCTGCCGGGCAAGCCGTCCGGAGCAGGCCGGCCAGCCCGCAGGGCATTCCAACTCGCGGCCATGTTCGGCTCCTCCTCCCGCCAGCGTCGATTGAACGATCGCTTCAAGGTGTCGAGCGACTCATCGTCCAAGGCCCAGGTGGTCAGGACGTTGTAGCTCTCCTGCGGCACCAGATCGAGCTGGACGATGGCGATCCGGTCGTTGTAGGTCTTCTCCAGAAGGTCGAACATCTCGCGGTGGAGGCGCTGGCCGACCGGGCACTGATCCTCGATCGTTCCTACCAGGCTATTGAAGGCCAGGTCGACCCGCCTGAAGGTCGGCATCTTGCTGGCGTCGATGATGAAGAGGAGCACCCCTCGACGCCGGAGCTCGGGTACCGACTCCGGCCGCATCATCAGATTGAAAAGCGACCACATGCCGGAGTTCGAGAGCGCTCCGCCATCGGTCAAATAGACCCGCTTTTCGCCCTCTGGGTCGACCGGACTGAAAAAGAGCGGCTCCCGAGTCTCGATCCGCACCAGCGGAAAACCGAACGGGAAGTTGGCCGAAGCGCGGACGGCGGAGGAGAGCAGAGGATCGAAGTGCGGCAGGAGATCCTCCAGCGCGTAGGTGCCATCGCGGTAATAGACCCAGGTGGAGGGAGCCTTCGGAAGCCGGTCCTCGTCATGGTTTCCCGACGCCTTCTGCCGGTAGAGGTTGAGCTTCAGCTCGCGCGCCGCCTCGTCGAGGTCGGGCCGGGTGTAGAGCTCGCGGGCGAACGGGCTTACCACGAGGTTGTGCCCGTCCAGGGTCGCGGTATTGAAGAGGGGAATCGGAAAGGGTGGGTGTGCAGAGCCGCGAGCACGCTGCCACTCCTGGGCGAGGTCGCTCAGACGGTAGGAGCCGAGTTGGACCGGCCCCGTACGCCAGGCGCCTTCAATAGCAGAGCTGCGCGTCTGCCCCCACATAAACGCCCCCTTCAAGGTCGGGAAGATGAAGTCTTCGGAGAGCGCCTTGTGGAGGCCGGAAATAGCTCGGCTCCGCGCCTGGTCGTCCGCCTCTCCCATCATCACGTCCTGGCTCGTCCGCTCCATACGGCGGGAAACGTAAGCTGCGGTGGCGAGGCTCCCGCCCGAAACGCTACTTACCGCCTGAAGCTCCCGGGCGATTTCAGGATGCTCCTTTTCGAGACGCTCAAAGAAGAGACCGGCGTAGACCGCTGCCCGGGAGCCGCCCCCGGAGGCGGCGACCATGACGACCGGGGGCTCAAGCTCTCCCTCGCGCGCAGGCCACGGCCAGTCCTTCGTAGTCAGCCGCTGCCAGTCTCGCTCATCGTTCTTCCAAGCCTCCTTCGCGAGGGTATGGCGACCGGAGGCCAGAATGATGGCGGGCACCAGCAGGGCAAGGCCCCAAACTATCCGATTCCGCAAGCGGATGCGCAGGAGCCCCGCTTGCATCAGTGCCGTGGCCGCGAAGGCGACGATGAAGAACTCCCGGCCCAACCCGAAAAGAAGGGAGATCAGGATCGCAGCGGCGGCGAGCAGGAGGCCGAAGCGGATCGGACGGGCGTCCAGGAACTCCCAGAAATCGACGATGCGCGCCAGGATGAGCAGGGCATAGAGATTGGAGAGGACGAGGAAAAGGGTAACCGAGGTGCTGCTGTTCTCAAACCAGGCGTAGCCGCCATAGACGCCTGCCAGCGCGACGATCCAGGCCAAGATCAAGAAGATCAGCCGCATACCCTGGCCGACGATGATCTCGCGATGGAGGCTCGGCCTTGGGCGCCGGTCAAAACGGCGGATGAGACGCCCGGGCTCTTGGGCTTGGTGCCGGATGCGACGGAAAGAGCTTCCCCCGATATCCCAGAACGGCACACAGGGATGCCACTTGCGTACCCGGGTGGCGAGAAGCGGCAGGGCCACGGGCAGAACGAGGAGCACCGATGGGAGGAGCACCCGCCACCCCTCATTCCAAAGCAGGGAGTGGACCGCTTCGACCTTCCAGATGACGGCCAAGCCAAAGAGCGCCGCCCAGAGGACTGCGAGGTGCTTGCGCAGAAAGAGCAGGAAGCTTGGGAGCCATTGGAGCTGGAAACGATCCAGCCAGCTCTCCGCCGAACTCTCGGAAAGGAAATCGAAGAGATCCTGGCGGAATTTGTCGAGGTCGACTGTCTCAAGGTCGTCTAGCTGGTCGAAAATGCGGTACCAACTCCGGTAGATGTCGACCGCGCGTTTTACCCGCTGGCGATCCTCCGGTTCTGCGTCGACATCATGGTCGAGGGCCTCGGCCGCTCGATTGTAATGGTCTGGGAGGTGGACGCCGCGGACGAGCGTCTTGATCTGGTCAAGGCCGAAGGGTCGGTAAAGCTCGACAGCTCGTTGGGCAGACCGCCGCCCCACTACGTCGGAGAGGAGCCCTACGAAAAAGAGGGCTTGGTGCGCAGTGTCGCGAGCGCGGCGCAGGAAGGCTGCATGGCGCTGTAGGAATTGAGCGACTTTCAGCGGCTTCCGCCCCGTGGAGCGACCCTCGGCCTTTCTCATCCAGTCCTCTTCTCTCTATTTGAGTCGACGATAGCATACTGCTCCGCGAGAAGATCCCTAAGGAGATAGACGGACCAGGAAGAGAAAGTTCCAGCCCAAACCTTTCCGCGATCATCTGGTCCCTGGGACCGCCAGCGTCTCGCCGGCGGCGAAGCGGAGGATGGATGGGGTCAACGCTGGGCGTCGCCACGCTCCCCTCTCCGTGACGGCCTGATACCCTTCCCTCCACCCATGCCGAGAACCCCGATCGCCTCGCTGACGCCCACCGCCGCGGCGCTGCTCCACGTCGCGGCCTACCTCGCACCGGCTCCCCTCCCCGTCTCCCCGTTCCAGGCGAGAGAGGATCTCGTCCGCCGGTGCCGCAGCCTCGTCCCGAACAAGCGGCAGAAGGACCGCTCGATCGAAAGCGCCTTGATCGAGCTTGAGAACGGCTCCTGGATCGCCCGCGAGGGAGAGACGTTCACTCTCCTCCCGAAGGCGCGGGAAGCCGTGCAGGCCCAGATCCCTCCGGACCGGCGCCGGGACTGGATCTCGGCCGCCGCGAGCCTCGTGAGCTCGGCGCTGCCGTTCGACGCCGACGACGCGGACACGTGGCCGGTCTGGAGCGTTCTGCTTCCCCACGCGGAGCGGATCTGCGAGCTTGCGGAGGAGTCCGGCGCCGCGTCCCTCTCCACCCTCACCGCTCAGATGCTGGGCCAGTCCGCTCTGTATCTGATGTCGCGGGGCGACTTCGTGCGGGCCGAGCCGCCGCTGCGCCGATCCCTGGCCCTGGTCGAGTCGCTCTTCGGACCCGAGCACGCCGAGGTCGCCATCCGCCTCAATAACCTCGCCCTGCTGCTCAAGGCCACGGACCGCCTCGCCGACGCCGAGCCGCTGATGCGCCGCGCCCTGGCGCTCGACGAGGCCACCTTCGGCGCCGATCATCCGAACGTGGCCACGGGCCTCGCCAACCTGGGCCAGCTGCTCCATGCCCAGGACCGCCCGGGCGAGGCCGAGCCGTTGATGCGCAAGGCTCTCGCGCTGGACGAAGCCGCCCTCGGAGCCGATCACCCCGCCGTCGGCCGCGATCTTAACAACCTCGCCCAACTCCTCCGGGCCACCGGCCGTCTCGCCGAAGCCGAGCCCCTGATGCGCCGCTCGCTCGCCCTGCACGAAGCCGCCTTCGGAGCCGACCATCCCCACACCGCGAGAGACCTCGGCAACCTGGCCTCGCTGCTCATGGACACCGGCCGGTCCGGAGCCGCCGAGCCGCTGGTCCGCCGAGCCCTGGAGATCTCCGAAACCACCCTCGGCCCGGACCACCCCAACGTCGCCTGGCATCTCAACAACCTCGCCTCCCTGCTCCGCGGCACGGGCCGGACCGCCGAGGCCGCGCCTCTGCTGCGCCGGGCGCTGGAGATCTGTGAGGGGCGCTTCGGGGCGGAGCATCCGACGACGCGGATGGTGCGGGAGAGTTTGGCGGAGGTGGTTGCTACGCCTTGAGCAGCTCGGCCTCATAGGCCTCGAACTGGCTGTCGCCCTGGCCTGCATCCACAGCCATCGTGTTGAGCAGGAGTTTCAAGAGTGAAACAGAGCCAGCACCTCGTCCGGCAGAGGCGCATCGAAGTCTTCGGGAATCTCGAAAAGTCCGTCATCCTGGCCGATGATCCTTTTTCGCATCGGCTCAACAGGAAGCAATCGGGCGACCGGCGTTCCGGCCCTGGTAATCACAATCACTTCGCCACCGGCGACGCGAAGCAGCAACCGGGAGAGGTGCGCTTCGGCTTCCTGGACGCTGACTTCGGCCATGACCAGACGGTGGACCAAGGGAACGACCAAGTCAAGGGATCGGCTGGTCAAACTCCGCGAGCGCGGCCTGGATCTCTCCCTCGGACTTGCCCATCTCCCTCAACAGCACGCGATAGTTGTCGCTGTATAACCGGTGGCTCGGGTGCTCATGACCAGTACTGAGCGAGAAGTCCTGGATGATGGAGAACGCTCGGCGCACCAGCGGCTCAGCCTCGCTCAGACGGTTCGTCGCCAGGAGCAACGACGCCAGGTTGTTGAGGGCCGTGGCGACGTTGGGGTGATCCTTGCCGAGGCTGCTCTCAAAGATCGTCACCACCCGCGCCATCAGCGGCTCGGCCTCGCTGAGACGGTTCGTCGCCAGGAGCAACGACGCCAGGTTGTTGAGGTCTCTGGCGACGTCGGGGTGTTGCGTCCCGAAGCTCGTCTCGTCGATCGACAGGGCACGACGCATCAGCGGCTCGGCCTCGCTGAGACGGTTCGTCGCCTGGAGCAACGACGCCAGGTTGTTGAGGTCTCTGGCGACGTCGGGATGTTGCGGCCCGAAGCTCGTCTCGTCGATCG
>JANMTS010000164.1:0-21800 GCA_031390755.1 Holophagales bacterium | reverse complement strand
TCAGGCCTCACGCCACGAGAATCGTTTCCCTTGCGGATGAAACCGGAGCCGCTGGCCCTGTCGGCGTGTTGATGAGCCAGCTGGCTCTCTATCTCACTACCAGAGGCCTCCATGGCGAGGCGGAGCCGTTGATGCGCCAGGCGCTGGCCATCGACGAGGCCTCCTTCGGAAACGAACATCCCAACGTCGCCAGAGACCTCAACAACCTGGCTCAGTTGCTTCAGGACACGAACCGTCTTTCGGAGGCGGAGCCGTTGATGCGCCGGGCGCTGGCCATCGACGAGGCCTCCTTCGGAAACGAACATCCCAACGTCGCCAGACACTTCAACAACCTGGCTCAGTTGCTCCAGGCCACGAACCGTCTTTCGGAGGCGGAGCCGTTGATGCGCCGGGCGGTTGCGATCTTCGAGCAGAGCCTCGGGGCGGATCACCCCAGCACCAGGACCGTTCAGGGGAATCTGGCCCTCCTTCTCGCCGAGATCGAGGGCGCGGCGGGCAAGTGACGGTCCCTCCCCTTCCCCCCAAGTCCCAACGGGACGCAGGGATTTCAGGCCGTCCGCCGCCCGCCTTGCGGGCTGAAGCCCTTGGCCATCCCTGCGCCCTTTCAGGGCTTCGAGGGTTTGGGGGATTCCGTTCCCGGCAATGAATTGCCGGGCTGTACCCCGGCGCCCCTTCGGGGCTCAAGCCGGCCAACCTTTGCGCTTCGACTCCTGGTAAAATCCTGCGTTACCCCATGCCCGCCTTCGATCTCTTCCTGAGCCACAACTCTGACGACAAGCCAGCCGTCCGCGAGATCGCGCGGGCCTTAAGGAAGAGACGCTTCAACCCATGGCTGGATGCCGACGAGCTCACTCCAGGCCGGTCCTGGCAGGATTTGGCGGAGGAAGCCATCGGAACCTGTCGTGCTGCCGCCGTGTTCGTAGGGCCGAACGGCATCGGACCGTGGGAGCACGAGGAGATGAGGGCCTGCCTGGGCCAAGCGGTGAAACGCGGGCTCGCCGTCATCCCCGTCCTTCTTCCCGGCGCTCCGAAACAGTCGGACCTTCCTCTCTTCCTGGGCCAGCGCACCTGGGTGGATCTTCGAACAACTGGCATCACTCCCGCCGGCCTGGATCTCCTCGTCTGGGGGATCACCGGCAAGAAGCCCAAGGCCCGGGCGCGCGTCCAGCCCTCACCGCCTCCTCCAATCGGTCCGCCACCAATCCACAATCTCCCCTACCCTCCTCTTGGCGACCTTCTCAAAGGCCGAGATGATGAACTGACCAAACTCGCGGAAAGCCTCCAAGGCAACGGCCATCCCACCGCCATTATCCAAGGCCATCGAACTCTTTACGGCCTGGGCGGCATCGGCAAGACGCGCCTAGCCGTCGAATACGCTTGGCGGTTGGGGGCGCGCTACAAGGCCGCGCTCTTCGTTCGGGCCGAGTCCTCGGAGACCCTGAACAATGGCCTCGCCGCGCTCGCGAGCATCGATCTGCTCGACCTGCCGGAGCGGACGGCGCAATCCCAGGACGAAACGATTCAGGCCGTCCGTCGTTGGTTGAAGGCGAACGCCAACTGGCTGCTGATCCTCGACAACGTCGACTCGAAGGAAGCGGAGTCGGAAGTTGTGAAGATCCTTCCCGCACTGGCAGGCGGTCACATCCTCATCACATCGCGGCTGAGAGACTGGCCGAAGACGATCCACAAGCAGGCGCTGGATACGATCTCTCTGGACGAGGCGCGGTCCTTCCTTTTGAAGAGAACGGAGGGAGAACGCACCGCCGACAACGACGACGAAGCGCAGGCCGGGCATCTCGCCGAGAAGCTCGACGGTCTCCCTCTGGCCCTGGAGCAGGCCGGCGCATACATCGCCCACACCCGGCTCTCTTTCTCTGCATATCTAAAGATCTGGGATCAAGAGAAGGAACGGGTGCTGGTGTGGCATGACGAGGCCGCAATGGGCTATCCCGCGTCCGTGGCCACGACCTGGAAGACCAGCTTCGATCGGCTCCAGCCCACCGCCGCCACGCTTCTCCGTCTTTCGGCGTTCCTCGCTCCGGAGCCCATCCCTCAAGAGATGTTCGAGTCGGAAATGCGACGTGTGCAGGAAGCCGTCGAGATGCTGCGAGCCGAGACCGGGCAGGAGGCGGGCCCTGGCTCGATTCCGGAGGCTCTGGCTGAGTTGGAGAGTTACTCGCTGATCTCACGGCAGGGAGGGGCGTTTTCGGTTCATCGAGTTGTTCAGGAGGTTATGCAGAACCGGACACCACCCGAAGAGAGAGCGAAGTGGATCGAGGCCGCGTCAAAGATCGTAGACGATTACTCGCCCGACAGGCCTAGTGATGTCCGCACCTGGCCGATCTGGAACGTGCTCAGTCCTCATGCGGCGAGGGTGGCCCTCACTGCTGACACAGTCGGTCTTGCCGAACCGACGGGGCGGCTAATGGGTCAATTGGCCCTCTACCTAGTTACCAGGGGCCTCTATTCCGAGGCCGAGCCCTTGATGTGGCGGTCGCTAGCTATCGGCGAGGCCTCCTCCGGCAATAATCACCCTAATGTTGCCATCCGCCTCAACAACCTGGCTCATCTGCTCCAGACTACGAACCGGCTGAGCGAGGCCGAGCCGTTGGTGGCACGGGTGGTGACGATCTTTGAGAGCAGCTTAGGCAAGGATCACCCCAACGTCGCCCTGGCCCTCAACCACCACGCGCAGTTGCTCCAGTCCACGCACCGTCTGACCGAGGCCGAGCCGCTGATGCGTCGAGCGCTGGCCATCGACGAGATGAACTTAGGACCGCAACACCCCAATGTCGCCATCCGCCTCAACAACCTGGCTCAGTTGCTCAAGGATACGACCCGTCTGACCGAGGCCGAGCCGCTGATGGAGCGGGTGGTGATCATCTTTGAGAGCAGCTTGGGCGAGAAGCACCCCAACGTCGGCGTGGCCCTCAACAACTTGGCTCTGTTGTTCAAGGATACGAACCGCCTGAGCGAGGCCGAGCCGCTGATGCGTCGAGCGCTGGCCATCGACGAGGCCAGCTTAGGACCCCAACACCCCAAAGTCGCCATCCGCCTCAACAACCTGGCTCAGTTGCTCAAGGACACGAACCGTCTGACCGAGGCCGTGCCTATGATGCGTCGAGCGCTGGGAATTAAAGAGCAGAGCCTCGGGGCCGATCATCCAAGCACCCAACTTAGCCAGCGAAATCTGGCCTTCCTGCTGGCAAAGATCGAAGGCGCGGCGGACAAATAACGGCCCTCCCCTTCCCTCCCCCGCGCTACGCGCGGGAGAGGGCGCCTCCCGCCCTCCCAGTTCCAACTTTTCCCACCGCTGAAGCGAAGTCGCAAGCGGAGATCGACGGCGCAAACGCCGCCCGGCCGCGCTCTCTCCTCTCCCGGGGGTCCGGGCGTGCGGCCGGGAGAGGGGCCGGGGGTGAGGGCCCGAATTCTGTTGCAACCATCCCGCAACTCGCATCGGCAACCGGGTTTTCTCACAGCAACCACGCCCAACTCACATCAGAATACCCCTGAGTCGCATCCGCAACCTCGTAGTTCGCGTCAACTCACATCCGAGTCGCAGCAGAAACCAGGTTTGTCGCATCAGAATCCAAGGCTGCGGATGCGACAAACCAGTATTCTGATGCGACTCGGATGATTTCTGCTGCGACAAACAAGATTTCTGCTGCGACAAACTCGTGAGTCGCAGCAGAAAACCCGGGAGTCACATCAAAATGCGGGCGCGCGGCAGCGGCGGACGGCCGCTCTCGGGAGGGCGAGGCTAGCCGTCGTCGCGGCCGAGGACTCTCTGGAAGAAGCCCTTCTTCTTCAGCTTCAGGGGAGCTTCGGGCGAGGCGAGGCGGCCGGTGTGGCCGGAGCGGTCGGTGGCGATGGCGTAGAGGTCGAGCGCGTCGTTCTTGTGGAAGTCCGCCGGGACCTGCGCCTCGTAGTCGGTTGCGGTGAGGGGGCGCAGGGTGAGCTTCTCAAAGCGGGCGCCCTCCCGCCTTACGAAGAGCGTCGCGTCGGTCACCTCGTAGTCGTCCTGGAAGCGCAGGACGAGGCGGACGCTCTTGCCCTTCTCCACCTGCGGCGGGGTGCCGACGAGCGTGACCGTGGGGGCCTCCTGGTCCTGACGGGTGAGCTGGGCTTCGAGGCCGGCCCGGACCTGCCGGAAGCGGTCCGCGTAGCGCGGGGTGGGAGCCGCTCCGGCGAGGAGCTTCAGGCCTTCGTGCGACCGGCCGGCCTTCTCCGCCTGGGCAAGGATCGATCCCATCTCCTCCTCTTCCGAACGGGCGGACTGAACAGCCCGGAGGCGATCGTCGAGGCCGGCCCGCTCGGGCCAGGTGCGGCGGACGGCTTCGAGACTCCGGAGCGCCTCGTCGTAGCGGCCGGCTTCCAGGGCCTGATCCGCTTCGGTCTCCAGCGCACCGGCGGCCTTGTCGCGGACGGTGCGGACGCGGGCCGACGCCAGCAGCAGCTTCGCGAGCTCGGCGGCTTGGGCGAGGATGTCCTCCGGCTTGCCGGCCTTCTCCGCCGCCGTGAGGTTGGCCTCGGCGGCGAGGGCGCGGCCGGCGGTGTCCAGATCCCGGGCGGCTTTCGTCGAGAGCCCCTGGCGCTCCTCGGGAGTGAGAGCGTTGATTCCGGCGACGGCGGCGCGGAGCTTCCGGATGTCGCCGGAGCGGACGGCCGACGCGAGACTCGCGGCCAGGGCCGCGGGGCGATCCGCCTCGGGTACGGCCGGGTCCGGCGTTTCGGCGGGGGTCTCCTCCACCACGGCCTCGGGAGGGGGGGCCGGTTCCGGCGTTGCGGCCTGGACCGGCGCCGGCTTCTTCACCGCGGCGTGCTGGGACTCGAAGCGCTGCCCGACGAAGAGGGCGGCGGTGGCCGCGACGAGGAGCAGGGCGAGCAGACCGCCTCCGACGAGCAGAAGCCGGCTCGGCCGGCGCTTCTTGAGCGGGATGGACAGGGTCGCCGACGGGGGGACCGGCGGCGGGACCGTGAGGAGCGGCGGGACCGGCGGGACCGGCGGTGCCGGCGGAGCGATGGGCTCCGGCGGAGGCGACGCCGGCTCCGTTGGCGGAGGGATCAGAAGTGCCGGAGGCACGTGGATCGGAACGGTCGCGACGGGCAGGAGCTGAGGAGGGGCCTCCGGGAGCGGCGCGACGGGAGCCGGCAGCTCCGCGCTCGCCGGGAGGATGATCGTCCGGTCCGAATCGGGGGCGGACGCGAGGGACTCGGCCAGGGTCCGCCGGATCTCTTCATAGGACGGCAACGCATCTTCCTGCCGGGCGGGCCGCAGGAGCATCTCGAGCAGGGCCCGGAGAAGCTCGGGACCGCGCGCCTCGTCTTCCAGACGCGCGGGGAGCCGGAGCTCGGCCGCCTTCGGATCGACCGGAGGGGTGACGCCGAGCATCCGGCAGACCAGGAGACCGAAGGCCGGCAGGTCGGTGCGCCGGGGTTCCGGGTCCGCCGCGATGTGGCCCAGGCCGAGGAGCTTCACCTGGACCTCCTCCAGGCCGGGAGCCATGAGGATGTTGGCGGCGGTCAGATTGCGATGGGCGACGCCCTTCGATTCCAGGGCCTCCAGGCCGGAGATCACCTGGGTCAGCAGCGGGACCAGCCGCGCCGGGCGCGAGCCGATCAGGGTTTCGAGGCTCGCCATGCCGGGGAGCAGCTCGAGGACCAGGAAGGCGCTGCCGGCGGAGGTGAGGCCGAAGTCCAGGATGCGCGGGATGGCCGGGTGCCCCAGCTCCCGCAGCGCGGCGGCGGCGGTGAGAAAGCGGCTGAGCTGCTCCTCGAAATCGGCGGCGGAGTCGTCGCCGACGATGAGCTTGACCACGACGGTGCCGCCCGTCTCCAGCTCCGTGGCGCGGAAGACGCTGCCCGACGAGCTCGAATGCAGGAGCTTGTCGAGGCGGTACTGGTCGGTGATCCGGCGTGGCTCGGTCATCGGGTCTCAGGGCTGGACGATTCAATTGTACCGGAATGCGGGGATGCCGGGCCGCTGCCATCGTTCCGGGCGGACGGCGAGCTGCTAAAATAAGCGACTCCACGGGCTGTACTGGCCCCCACGGCTTTCCTCCGGCGGCGCTCGATGTCGATTTGCCTTGTCCTTGTAACGACGTCTTGAAAGGGAGAACGGTCATGAAACGATCCACGCCCGCGATTCTTCTGCTGCTTCTCGTGGGAGCCGCAGGGTCGGCCGAGGCCCAGCGGCAGAGGGACTACCGCCTGGAGCTGAGCTTCTCGAATCCCGGCGCCCGCAGCCTGGCCCTGGGCGGCGCCTTCGTGGCCGTGGCGGACGACGCCACCGCCGCCTACGCCAACCCCGCGGGGCTCTCGAACCTCTCGCGGCCCGAGATCTCGGTGGAAGGCCGGAGCTGGAAGTACACCCATGTGTACACGACCGGCGGCCACGTCTTCGGTCCGGTGACGAACGTCGGCATCGACACGGCGCAGGGGCTCGTCCAGGGCGAGGACAGCGACACGGCGGCCGGCGCGTCCTTCCTCTCCTTCGTCTATCCGATCAAGCAGTGGTCGTTCGCGCTCTACCGTCACGAGCTGGCGAACTTCGAGGCGAACGTGGAGACCCATGGGGTCTTCTTCAACGCCTACGATCTGGCCGTGGCGCCGAACGAGCTGTTCTTCCGGTTCCGTCCGTCCCGGACGCACGCCGAGGTGGACATCGTGAACTACGGCCTGTCGGGCGCCTGGAAGATCAACGACCGGCTGTCGGCCGGGCTCGGGGTGTCCTACTACGACTTTTCGCTCGACGTGCAGAGCCGCCGGTACGGCCTGACCAACGTCCTCAACGGGAATCCGGGGGCGTTCTTCGGTCCGCCGGACTTCTCGGACTCGAACCAGGTGAACCTGCTCGAGGAGAGCGGGGACGACACGGACGTGGGCCTCAACGCGGGCGTCCTCTGGAAGGTCACGGACAACTGGAGCCTGGGCGCGGTCTACCGGCAGTCGGCGGAATTCGACACCACGCTGACGCTCACGCCGAGCACGAGCCAGACGTCGACCGATCCCTTCATGATCCCCGAGGTCTACGGGTTCGGCACGGCGTTCAAGCCGACGCAGCAGGTCACGGTGAGCGTCGACCTGAACCACATCAACTGGTCCGACACCTTCGACGAGGGGGCCAAGGTCCGCATCGACGACGTGGACGAGATCCACTTCGGCCTGGAGTACATCCTGCTGACGAAGGTTCCGGTCAGCCTGCGGGCCGGCGCCTGGTACGACCCGGATCATCAGGCGTCCTACCGCGGCCTGCCCGACGGCACGAACGTGGAGCGCGCGCAGTCGATCCGCTTCCCGCGCGGCGAGGACGACTGGCACTACGCGGGCGGGCTGGGCTTCGTGATCGGGGAGGACGTGCAGCTCGACGCGGCGTTCGACCTGTCGGACCGGATCGATACGTTCTCGCTGTCGTCGGTCTATCGGTTCTGAGGTTTACCCGCCGGACTTGTGTAGAGATCCAGGAACCGGGGCGAGAACATCCTGGCGTCCGGGCTGAGCTTCGGATCGAGCTGCCGGCAGGTGCGGATGTTGTCGAGCGCCTGCCGGCGCAGCCCCTCGTCCTTGCTTCCACTCTCCAGAAACAGGGCGTAGCGCGCGGCGGCGAGGAGGAGGTTCGCGGCGACGCGGGCGCGCTGCTCGCTGTAGGCGCTGCCTTCGAGCGCGCGGATGGCTTCGCGGTAGTCGGTGCGGAAGTACGCCCGGGCGGCGGTGCGCAGCTCGGAGGGGGGGCCGCCCGGACCGGCGTAGGCGGCCGATTCGATCCTGGAGGCGCCCGCGATCAGGTCCGTCTTGAGCCGCCGCAGCGCGTCCAGGCTCAGGTTGTCCAGGTAGTCGGCCTGGTCGAGGAGGCTCCGGACGCGGATCTTCGGGCTCCGGATCGGCGGCCGGTCGTCCTTCGCCGAACGGTCGAGGACGCGGCGGGCTTCGCGGGCGGCGCGGCCGACCTCCTGCTCCAGGGTCTGCCGGAGAGCCTGCTCCTGGCGCTTCGCCTGCTCCTCGCGGGCCTGCCGGTCGCGGTCTACCGCCGGCTCGCTCGCGGCTTGAGCGGGCGTGGGCTCGGGAGTGGTCCGCGTGGCGACGACCACCGGCGTTGGCGTCGGGACTGGCGTCGGGACTGGCGTCGGGACCGACGCCGGGATTGTCGCCGGAACCGAAGCCGGGCTATGGGAGGCGAGCCGCTCGCAGGTCGAGCGGCCCTCCAGCATCCGCTTGTGCTCCTTCGAGCGGCCGTTGATCGCGCCGTGGCTTTCGGACACGCTCCACGCCGCGAGCGCGCCGTTGCAGTCGCCGGTCTCGGACAGAGCCAGCCCGAGGTAGTAGTGCGGCAGGTAGGTGAGGATCCGCATGCCGTAGATCTTCACCGGCTCGCCGCCCTCGCGCGGCTGCTCCTGGGCGGCCTGGCGCATCCAGCGCGCCACGCTCGCCCACTCGCCGCGGTCCGCGGCCTCGATCCCCTTGCGGTAGCTCTCCCGATAGTCGGCCTGGACGGCCGGCGCCCAGAGACCGAGGAGGAGGACGAACGCGCCGGCCAGCCGGCTCGCGGGCTTCCTATACATCTAATTACCAGCCCAGATCCTTGAAGAGATCGTCCGGATCGACGCTGCTCAGCTCGGCGACGCTGCGCACGGTGGTGCCGGCGAGCACCTCCACCTCCAGCGTGACGGGCCGCGGACGGCCCTCGCTCGTGACCTTCACGAAGTAGCGCCCGGGCGGCAGCGTCAGGAGCAGCGGCGTGTAGGCGTCCGCCGGCAGCTCGACGGCCTGACCGTCCGGACCGGTGACCGCCGTCACCTGTCCCCAGGGCGCGGCGTCGATGACCAGCGTGCCGGGCGCAGCCGCCGAGGGCACGGCGGCGTCTCCGGCGGGGGGCGGAGCGTCCGGCTTCGAGAACAGCATCCGTCCCAGGAGCCAGCCGGCCAGAATGAGCACGAGCAGGCCGACCGCCACGCCGAGGATGAGCCGGCGCCGGCGGTCGGAAGCGGGCGGCTCGGGTTCGAGCAGGCCGAAGGTCGGAGTCGTGATCTCCCGCGGCGGGCTCGGTGTGCTTGGGGGGGTGGCGCGCGTGGAAACGCGGGTGTCGTCCAGCGAAGGGGCCGGCACCGTCGAGGGCGTCGAGGGCGTCGAGGGCGTTGCGGGCATCGCGGGCGCCGCGGGAGCCGGCGGCGGAACGGCCGGCCGGGCAACCGGGGCAACCATGGGGACAACGACGGAGGGGACGACGGGAGCCGGGGCCTGGTGCCGCAGCTGTTCGAGGCGGAGCCACTGCTCGCGCAGGGACTCGGCGCCGCCGAAGGCCGCGGTGGAGTGATCCAGGAGCCGGCCGGCGCCGTCGAGGTCGCCCGCGTCGAGCGCGGTGCGGATCTTCCCCACCGCGGCTTCGAGCTGCTCGGCGCGGCGCTTGGCCCGGGCCTCGCGGACGCGGGTCTCCTCCAGCTCCTCGGAGACTTCCTCGGAGGCGGACTCCTCTTCCAGGATCGGCTCCGGGGACGCGGGCTCCGCCTTCTGGCGCGCCGCAGCCGCTGCGGCCGACTTGGCCTCCAGATCCTGGCGCCTCAGCTCCTCGACCCGGTCGAAGAGGGCCGAAAAGGCGTTCTGCGGACCGAAGCTCGCCTGGGCGCCATAGAGGAGAGCCTCGGCCGCGCGGTAGTCGCCGCGGCCGAGCGCGGTGTCGATCTTCGTCAGCGCGGCGGCCAGCTCGGCGAGGCTCAGCGGCTGGGTCTCCGCCGTCGCCGATACGGCCAAGGCCGCTGAGGCCGCCGTGACAGGCACGACAGGCGATACCGGCGGGACGGGCTTCGGCGGGGGCGGCACCAGCTCCAGCGGCGCCGGCTTCGGAGTGGTGCCCGGCCGGAAGTGCTCGTTCAGCCGCTGCTGCGTGCTGCCCGGCGGGATCGGCTCCTCCAGCTCTTCGGGCTTGGCGAACCGGCCGGTCTCGCCGGTCGACCGGCTGAGGGCGCGGCGCAGATCCGCCTGGCTGACGTCGCCGGGCGAGCGGAACCGGGCCAGGCGGCGCGAGAGATCCTGGGCGCCGGCCGGCCGGTCGGCCGGCGTCTTGGCGAGGGCGGCGAGGACGGCCTCGCGCACGCCCTCGGGGACGCGGCCCTGCGGATCGGACTCCGCGAAGTCGAGCGGCGGCCGGAAGAGGTGGCCGGCGATGACCGAGTTCGGATCGCGCCCCGAGATCGGATAGCGGCCGGTGAGCAGCTCGTAGAGCACGAGCCCGAAGGAGTAGAGATCGCCGCGGGCGTCCATCTCCGGCGCGCCGTCCATGCCGAACTGCTCGGGCGAGGCGTAGCGCACCTTGCCGAGGAACATGCCGGTGGCGGTGCGCTGCCCTTCCCCGCCCGCGAGACTCTTGGCGATACCGAGATCGATCAGCTTGACCAGCGGGTCGCCGTCCGCGTCCTCGGTGAGCATGAGATTGTCCGGCGAGATGTCGCGGTGGATCATGCCCTTGCCGTGCAGGTAGCCGAGCGCGCGCAGCGACTGCTGGGCGATCTCCAGGGCCAGGCCGGGCGGCGGCGGACCGCTGGTCTTCAGCACGTCCTCCAGCGTCAGGCCGCCGATGAACTCCATGACGATGAAGGCGGTGCCGTCGTCGTCGACCGTGAAGTCGTAGAGCTGGGCGATGTTGGGGTGGCGGAGCTTGATCGCGAGGCGGGCCTCGCGCTGGAACCGGCCGCGCAGCTCTTCGTCCTGCACGAGCTGCTGCCGCATCACCTTGATGACGCGGACCTCGTCGAGCAGGACGTGGCGGACCTTGTAGATCGCACCCATCCCACCCTCCCGGAGCTTCTCCAGGATCTCGTACTTGCCTTCGATCTGCTTCAGAGGGATCGCGGTCACCGGTCTCCTCACGACGCCTACAGGGAAAGAGACACCGTTTCCAGTATACAGGGTACGCCTGTCCCTCCAGGGAGGTGTCTACAGAGAAGGAACGAGCCGGAGGGCCGTTCCACCTCGCGCGATCTCGCGTGAAAGTCAAGGATCATCTAAACTTGACGAAAGAGCTGAGGGAAACGGCCGTGCCGCGTCGGCCTGCCGGATGAAGAGCGGCCTCGACGCCGAAAGGAGACGTGTCACGATGAAGGTGAGCACCGTTGTCTCCGTGGTCTGTCTGTTGGTTCTCGCGCTCGGCGCGGGAGGATGGGTGGCCGCTTCCCAGGAGGGAGCGCCTCAGGGCGGCTCTCCACCGGCCACCCCGCCGGACCCGGCCGGGGACAACCCCCATGCCGCCGTCCTCGCCGCGAGCCTCTACCCCTCCGCCGCGGAGTGCGCCACCTGTCACGCGTCGCAATACGAGGAGTGGCGGTACTCCTCCCACGCCTACGCCTCGATCTCGCCAATGTTCCACAAGTTCGAGCAGTCGATCAACGATCTCTCCCAGGGCACGGTCGGCTACTTCTGCATGCGCTGCCACGCGAGCGTCGGCACCTCTCTCGGCGAGACCCGCGACCTGCCGCTCTGGAAGCGCAGCAAGGTCTCCCGCGAGGGCGTGACCTGCGTCACCTGCCACCGCGTCGAGGAGCAGTACGGCAAGGTGAACGGCGAGCGCCGGATCATCCCGGGCGACATCCACCAGCCGGTCTACGGCGGTATTGGCGGTGAAGGAGTCCGCGAGGTCGTGGCCGACGGCGAGGCCTACAACGTGGCCGTGACCCCGGACCAGTTCGGCCTCAAGATGCACGCCGAGGGGATCAAGATGCCGCAGATCGGCAAGTCCGAGCTGTGCGTCTCCTGCCACCAGGTGGCGGTCCACCCCGGCATCAAGCTGGAGACGGTGTGGGACGAGTACCGCGCCTCCCCCGCCTTCAAGGAAGGCACCTCCTGCCAGGACTGCCACATGAGCACGCGGCCCGGCCAGAACAGCGGGTATGCGCGGGGGCCGGCGGCGGTGGTCAACGGCCGCTCGGTCAACACGGACCGCAAGCGCACGAACCATGCGTTCGTGGGGCCGGGCTACGCCATCACCCATCCGGGCATCTTCCCCCACCATCCCGAGCAGGAGCGCTTCCCCATCGACACCTGGCTGGCCTTCGACTACCGGGCGGGCTGGGGCACGGACGCGTTCGAGGCCCGCGTGGCCGACGGCTCGGACAAGACGGCGTTCCCGGAAGCCTGGGGCTCCGCGGACGACCGGGTCGAGGCGCGGCTGATCGTGGACGACAATCTCAAGACGCTGGAGAAGAAGCGCGAGCTGCGCCGCGAGCTGATGGAGGCGGGCTCGCGGATCGACGGGCCGTTCTTCTCCGGCTCGCCGAAGCCGGGCCGGGGGCTCAAGTTCCACTACCGGGTGACCAACCTGAACCGCGGCCACAACCTCCCCTCGGGCTCGCTCGGCGCGCAGCCGGAGCTCTGGCTGAACGTGGCGCTGGTCGATCCGGACGGCCAGCGGGTCTGGGAGTCGGGCTACGTGGACAGCTACGGCGACATGGCCGACGTCCACTCGCGCGACGTGCAGCACGGCAAGCTGGCGCACGACGGCCAGCTCTTCAACCTGCAGAGCAAGTTCCTCACCACGAACCTCAAGGGGACGGACCGGGAGATGGTGCTGCCCGTGCCGTTCGACGCCGACCAGATCCCGTTCATCCGGCCGCCCGGCACGCCGAACTCGGTGCTCAACCACCCGCCCACGATCCGCATGGAGAAGCGCAGCCTGCCGCCGCTCGGCAGCCGCGACGCGGAGTACTCCGTGCCGGCCGGCAAGATCACCAAGCCCGGTACCTACAGGCTGGCCGTGCGCCTGCGCAGCCGGGCCGAGCCCATGTACTTCATGACGTTCGTCAATGCCACCGCCGACATGGAACGGTCGATGAACGAATGGATGGTGGACATCCACCCCTACACGGTCAAGTTCGAGGTCCGCTGAGGAGCCGCCATGATCGATACCAAGCGCATCCTCCGCGGAATCTCCCTTCTGACTCTCCTGATCGGTCTCGGCCTGCCCGCCGCCCGGGCTGAAGAAACCGATGAAACCAAAAAGCCGGTCGAGCTGCCGCCCGGCGTCGAGATGACCGAGCACGACCCGGCGGTGTTCGGCCCCGATCCTGCCTATGAGGACAAGCCCTACGACGCCGCGGCCCAGGAGGTCATCTACGGCGGCAAGCACCTGAACCGCACGGCCCGGCCGCCGATCGAGTGGGGGCACGACCTCTACGACCGCGGTCCTCTCCCCAAGAGCTACGAGTGGTTCGGCGCGCTCAACCCGGCCTCGCCGCAGCTCCTGGTCTACGGCGACCTGCGCGCGGCCGCGGCCTGGAACGACGACGGCGTGGAGGTCAACGGCGAAACGCACCAAGCCACGGTCGCCACCCGGCTGAACCTGGACGTGGACTTCCGGATCACCGCCAACGAGCGCATCCACGCGTTCCTGCGGCCGTTCGACAAGGACGGCTCGTTCCTGCGCTACGACTTCGACGGCAAGAACGACGCGGGCAGCGAAGGCGGGCTCGACGCGAACCTGGAGACCCTGTTCTTCGAGGGCGACTGGGGCGCCATGCTCCAGGGGTTCACCGGCCGGGAGAACCAGCTCGACCTGCCGTTCACGCTGGGCTTCGTGCCGCTGTTCACCCAGAACGGGATCTGGATCAACGACGCGTTCTACGGCGGCGCCATCGCCATCCCGGCGTTCAACAGCCGGACGCTCGACGTGAGCAACGCCGACCTCACCTTCTTCGCCGGCTTCGACAAGATCACCACCCCGGCCGTGCCCGAGGACGCGGCGCAGTTCTACGGCATCGCCGGGTTCGCCGAGGCCAACCAGGGCTACTGGGAGTACGGCTACGCGTTCGTCGATTCCGACATCGAGGGCCTCGCCTACCACAACACCACCGTGGCCTTCTCCAAGCGCTACGGCGCGAACCTCACGAACAGCGTCCGGATCATCAACAACTCCGGGCAGGACGGCGCGGCCGGGATCAAAACCGCGGACGGCACGCTCGTGCTGATCGAGAACTCCTGGATCACCCGCAAGCCCTACACGCTCGTCCCCTACTTCAACCTCTTCGCCGGCTTCGACCGGCCGCAGCCGCTCGCCCGCGCGGCCGGTACCGGCGGCGCGCTCGTGAACACCGGCATCACGTTCGAGAGCGACGGCCTGACCGGCTTCCCCACCCTCGACGACTCCGGCCGCGACTCCTACGGCGGAGCGTTCGGCGTCCAGTACCTGTTCAACCTGGACCGGCAGATCGTCTTCGAGGTCGCCGCGGTCCGCAGGATGGAGGATCGGAGCATCGCGACCGGCGATCAGATCGGCTTCGGCCTGCGCTTCCAGGAGCCGCTCACGAACGCCTGGATCCTCCGCCTCGACGCGATCTACGGCCTGCGGGACGACGGCCGCAGCGCCCTCGGCCAGGTGGTGCCGGTCAAGGACATCTTCGGCGGACGCGTGGAGATCCGGCGCAAGTTCTGATGCCGCGCTCCGGTCTCTTCCCGCTGCTGCTCGCCCTGGGGATCGGCCTCCTGCCGGTCTCCGGGGCGGTCTCCCGGGCAACTGCGGCCCCCGCCCGCCTCGACCCCGCGCTCACGGCCGGCCCCGAGGCGTGCTCGAAGTGCCACGACCGGGAGTTTGCCGTCTGGAAGGGGACGGCGCACGCCCGGCTCTACGCCTCGGACAAGCCGCTGCACCAGCGCCCGCGGGCGCAGCAGATCGCGAAGAACCTGAACATTCCGCTCATCAAGGTGGACAGCCTCTGCCTGGACTGCCACTTCACGCCGCGGCTGCTCTCCGGCAAGACGCTGGCCGGCGCCGGGGTCTCGTGCGAGCACTGCCACGGCGCGGCGCGGGACTGGATCTCGGTCCACAACACGTTCGAAGGCCGGCAGGTCGACCGGCGGACGGAGACCGCGGACCAGCGCCGCCGCCGGTGGGAGCGCAACGTCTCGATCGGCATGCGCTCGGGCGCCAACCTCTACGACCTGCTGTCGAGCTGCTACCGCTGCCACCTGGTGCCGGACGAGCGGCTGGTCAATGCCGGCGGCCACGTGACCGGCGGCGAGATCGACCTGCCCGCGCGCTTCGACGCGATCCGCCACAACTTCGTTCGCGGCCAGCGCAAGGAGAACGCCCCGGTCTCGCCCGAGCGCAAGCGGCAGCTCTACGTGCTCGGGCTCTCCCTGGAGCTTGAAAACAGCCTGCGCGGGCTCGCCGCGGCGAAGCAGGACGGCGACTACGCCAACGGCCTGGCCGAGCGGATCGAGGACACGCGCAAGCGCCTGCGCAAGGCGGCGCAGCAGGGCGGGCTGCCCCAGATCACCGCGGCGCTCTCCTCCGTGGACGGTCTGAGGCTCGCCGCCGGCAACGCCGCCGAGCTGGACGCCGCGGTGCGCAGGATCTCGACGGCGGCCCGGACGTTCGCCGAGCAGGAGGACGGCTCGCGGCTCGCCGCGCTCGATCCCCTGCTCCAGCCCCAGGAGGAAGAAGAGCCGCCGCCGGACGAGACCGCGTCCGGGGAGGCCGAAGATGACGAAGAGGTGGCCGGTGCCGAGCCAGGGGCTTCGGCGGGTGGACCAGCAGGCGCAGGCCCGGGAACCCGGCCCGCGGCCGGACCCGCGTCGGGACCCACATCGGGAACAACTGCGCGCCCCGCCGGCTCCTCGGGATCGGCAGGTTCCTCGGGACCGGCTGGCCCCGCAGGAAAACTGCGCCAGCACATCCGCGAGCCGTTTCCCCGCGGCGCCATCAAGGGGCACACGAGCTGCCAGGCGGCCTGTCACCGGGAGCAGATCGACAAGTGGCGCCGCGAGGCCCACTTCCGCACGGCCGAGCCGTTCGAGAACGGCGACACCGCCGCACTGCGGATCGCGACCCTCTATTACGGCAAGCCCGCCAACGACCTGCTCGCCACCGGCACGACCGTCTGCATGGACTGCCACGGCACGGTCAAGGGCGGGAATATCGAGGCCGGGGTGAGCTGCGAGAGCTGCCACGGCCCGGCCGGCGCGTTCTTCGAGCCGCACAAGAGCGCCGCCAACCGCGCCGCGCGAATCCAGGCCGGGATCGTCGACCTCGAAAACCCGGCCCGCCGCGCCGAGGTCTGCGCGAGCTGTCATTACATGACCGACCCGCGACTGCTGGCGAGCGGCCACCCCGTGCCGAAGCCGTTCGACCTCTGGGAGCGCAGCGAGAAGATCAGGCACTGGAAGGGCGGACCGGACGCGGGCGCCCTGCGCGCCGCCTTCCAGCAGGCCGCCGCCAAGCGCGGCGCGGTGCCGCAGGTTCAGGTGGCGAAGCTGACTCAGCCGCTGGCTGCGTCTCCGGGTACGCGAGCACCGGCCGCCGGTCCCTCGGCCCTCCTCCCCGGAGGCGCCGCAGCAGCCCGCAGGATGGGAGCCGTCAACGGCCGCCCGCCCGCGCCGCGCCCGTACGCGCAGCCGTCCGGACCGACCTCTTCGGGAGGCAGCGGCGGTTCCACCCCCGGCCGCCGGGTCGACCTTCCTCCCCTGCCCGAAGGGGCCGACAAGCTGCCGGTCGACCAGGTTCTCAAGCTGATCCAGGAACGGTTGAAGGCTCTCTACGAACAGACGGGAGGCGGGGAATGAACGGCGAGCCTCGATCGGAGATGCCGGACATGGGCCGGACGTCGATCCGGCGCAGCGAGCAGTACCGGGACCGCTGGAGCTCCTTTGGAATCAGAACGGGCATCGAGTCGCTCTCCGAGCGGCCCTCCGCCGCCGAGCTGGCCCGCTTCGAGATCTTCGCGGAGTACGACGAGCGGTTCCTCGAAAAGCTCAGCCCCGACATCTCCGTGGGCCGCTGGCAGAAGGGCGCCGTCCTCTTCGAAGAGGGAACCTACATCGACATCGCCTTCTATCTTGTCGAAGGCACGGTGGAGGTCTTCAACAAGCTGACCGGCCCGGGCCGGGTGCGGCAGCCGATCTTCGACCTCCAGCGCACCAGCTTCCAGTCCGCGGGCTCCGATCTCTCGGGATCGATGAACCGGCCGCCGATTCCTTCCGACGCTTCCGGCGACGGCACGATCCTCGCCCGTCGCTCCCCCACCGCGGTAGGTGGCGGGACCGGCGGGGTCGGCGGGATCACGTTCCTGGCCAACATGGACTTCAACCTGCCGGCCGGCGGCAGCCGCATCCTCTCGGCCGGCGACGTCTTCGGCGAGATCGGCGCGATGAGCGGCTGGCCGCAGTCGGTCACGGCGCGGGCCGCGTCGGACTGCACGCTGCTGCAGATCCGCCTGCCTGCGCTGCGCACGCTGCGCAAGCGCTCGCCGGCTTTCAAGGAGCGGCTCGACGCGGTCTACCGGGCCCAGTCGCTCACCGAGCAGCTCGAAGCCACGCCGCTCTTCGCCGGCTGCGACCGCGCGTTCCTCGACATCCTCAAGGAGGTCGTGGATCTCGTCTCGCTGTCGCCCGACGAAGTGGTGACCCGCGAGGGAGAGCCGGCCGACGCGCTCTACCTCGTGCGCTCCGGCTTCGTGAAGCTGTCGCAGCGCGTGGGCGAGGGCAACGTGGTCGTCAACTATCTCTCCAAGGGGATGACGCTCGGCGAGGTCGAGCTGCTGGTAGGAAATACGAATGGCTGGACGGTCACCGCCACGTCGGTCGAGTACGCCGAGCTGGTGAAGATTCGCGCGCCCGAGCTTCAGAACGTCCTGCGCCGCTTCCCGGTGGTCGAGCGCCGGCTCTGGGATTCGGTGGTGGCGCGCGTCCGCGAGGCCGGGGCCGGCCGGCGCAACATCGGCCACTCGGAGTTCCTCCAGACCGCGCTCGACCAGGGGCTCGTGCAGGGCAACAGCATCCTGGTCATCGACCTCGACAACTGCACGCGCTGCGACGACTGCGTCCGCGCCTGCGCCGACACGCACGAGGGCCGGCCGCGGTTTCTGCGGGAAGGCGAGAAGGTCGGCAACCTCCAGATCGCCAGCTCCTGCTATCACTGCCGCGATCCGGTCTGCCTGGTCGGCTGCCCTACCGGCGCCATCCACCGATCCGGAGCGGGTCACGTCGTGGTGATCGACGAGGACGTGTGCATCGGCTGCCAGTCGTGCGCCCGGAGCTGCCCGTACGACTCGATCGTCATGCACGAGACCGGCGAGACGTGGCCGGCCGACATGGTGCCCGAGGGGCTGCGCGGCAAGGAGCGGCTGGTGGCGAGCAAGTGCGACCTTTGCCACACCTCGGCCGCCGGACCGGCCTGCGTGCGCAACTGCCCGAACGGCTGCGCGTACCGGGTCGGCTCGCTGGAGGAGTTCGAGCTGCTTCTCCAGAAGGGGAGGCGGTGAAGCTCCCGTTCTCCTCGCGGTCCTTCGGGCGCCTCCCGCGGCGCGCCGCCCGTCTCGCCGCCTCGGCGGGTCGCTGGGTTCAGCGGCCGGACTGGCTGGCCGCGTTCGCCGTGGCGCTCGGTCTCTGCCTGGTGGCGCTGCTCATCAACGCGCTCGTCTCCGAGGTCCGCCCCGGCAGCGGCTGGGGCCGGACCTACGGCACGCTCGCCGTCCTCCTGATGCTCGCCGCGGCGCTCCTCGGGGTGCGGCGGCGGACGATGCGGCTGAGCCGGCTCCCGATCGGCAAGACCCAGGACTGGGTGCAGCTCCACGTCTACGGCGGCACGCTGTTCCTCGTCCTGGTGCTCATGCACACCGGCCCGCGCCTGCCGCGGACGGCGTTCTCCGCCTGGCTGCTCGCGCTGAGCGTCTGGGTCGCGGCGAGCGGCGTGCTCGGCGTGGCGCTGCGCAAGTGGGTGCCGCGGCTGCTGACCTCCAGCCTGAGCCTGGAGGTTCTCTACGAGCGCATCCCGGAGCTGATCGCCGGCGTCCGCACGCGCTGCGAGGCGCTGGCCGCAGCCGGCTCCACGCCGCTCCAGGACATGTTCCGCCGCCGCCTCGCGCCCGATCTCGTCCGGCCCCGGGCGCGGTTGATCTACTTCGTGGACCCCAAGGCCGGCATCCAGGACCGCCTGCGCGAGCTGGATTTCCTGCGCCGGCTGCTCGGCGCCGAAGACCAGGCGCGCCTCGACGAGCTTCAGTCCCTCTACAAAGCGAAGCTGGAGATGGATGCCCACTACACGCTGCAGCGTGCGCTGCGCTGGTGGCTCTACGGGCACGTCCCGGTCTCCTTCGTCCTTCTTCTCCTGGCCGCGATTCACGTGGTCACCGTGCTCGCCTACTGAACGGGATGGGACATGGCAGGCGCTGACAAGAGACCGACCAAGGGAGTGTTCACCACCGGCACGCGGCTGCCGGTCGCGGGCCGCTATCTGATCCCAGGCTCGCGCCGCTGGATGGTCCTCGCCGGCCTGATCGCCTGCGGAGCCGCGGCGCTCTGGCTGGCGCTCGCGTTCTGGACCGGCGGACGCGCGCCGCTCTCGCCGGGGCCGCTGTCCTCGAACCACGCCAACTTCGAAGCCAACTGTGCGGCCTGCCACACGTCCGGCGTCTTGTCGGCCTCCGCGCCGGCCGACGGCTGCCGGACCTGCCATGAGAAGGTCGGCGATACTCAGGGGACCTACTCCTTCGCCGCCCACTATGCCTACCGCTCCGCGCACCCGGGCACGAAGCCCGACGCCTCGCGCGAGCAGCCCTGCTCCGCCTGCCATCCCGAGCACCGCGGCCGGGACGCGTCGATCTCTGGAATCACAGCAGCGTCCGACTCCACCTGCGCGAGCTGCCATGGCTTCGGCTCGTTCAACGCCGGCCACCCGGAGTTCCGCTTCGCCCGCGAGCGCATCCCGGACGATCCGCACCTCCAGTTCTCCCACCGTCCCCACGTGCAGCGGGTGCAGGAGGCCCAGGCGTTCGCCGATCCCCAGCGCGCCTGTCTGTTCTGCCACGAGCCCGACGCCCAAGGGGCCGGCTTTGCGCCGATCCGCTTCGCGGGCCACTGCGACCAGTGCCATCTGATGGGGAGCGACGAGACGCCGCCGCTGCCCATCGGCGATCCGGCGAACCCGCAGGCGCCGGGCGTGGAGACGCTCGAAGCGATCCAGCAGCGCCAGGGGCCGGGCGTGCGCTGGGCCTTCTTCACCAACCCCGAGGAGTTCCGCCGCCTGGGCGCCAACGTCTCGAAGAGCCCGCTCTACCACGAGGATCCCTGGGTGATGGAGAACCTGCGGCGCATCCGGCGCACGCTCTACCCGGGCGTGGGCGTGGCGGAGCTGCTCAAGACCTCGGTCGATCACGGAGCCGCCGGAACGCCGGACGCCGAGCTGGCGCGCGAGGCCATCGCCACGTTGCGCGACCAGGTAACGGCGCTTCGCGGCCGGCCCGAGCCCGCGGTGCAGGACGAGCTGCGAGCCCTCGAAACCCTGCTCGCCGCGGCCGAGGCCCGGGTCGACAAGGGCGAGCCGCTGCCGGAGGGGCTGTTCGCCGCCAGCGCCAAACTCAACCCGGCGCTCTCGGGCGCGCAGACGGCCGCGCTCAAGCAGCTCGCCCTCGACCTCACCACGCCGTGCCGCCAGTGCCACATGGTGTCGGACGCGGCCATCCTCCGCGTCCAGACCGATCAGCGCACCCTCACCAGCGCCGAGTTCAACCACCGCGTGCATCTCCTCCAGAGACCGTTCTGCGTCGACTGCCACGGCGCCATCCCCGGTCTCGGGGAGAAGGGAAAGCCGGGCGCCGAGAGAGCCGCCGACAAGCTCGACACCGCGGCGATCCAGAACCTCCCGACGATCGCCGGCTGCCAGGACTGCCACACGCCGCGCGAGGCCTCGAACCGCTGCGCCACCTGTCATCTCTTCCATCCGGACAAGGGGCGCTACGCCGACCTCACCGTCTACAAGGCAGCCCCCTCAGGAGGCGTGCCGTGAGAGCCCGCCTCTTCGCGAAGACCGGCGAGCTGGCCGGCAGCAGCTTCGAGATCACCGACGAGCTCACCGTCGGCCGCGCCGCGGAAAACCAGGTCGTGCTCCCCGGCAGCCTCGTCTCCGGCCGGCACGCGCGCATCGCGTTCGATCCCAAGGAGGGCTGCTTCGTCCTGGAAGACCTCGGCAGCCGCAACGGCACCTTCCTGGCCGGAACCCGCATCCGGGAGCCCGAGCGGCTGGGCCGGCTGGACGTGGTCAACTTCGCGGGGGCCTTCGACTTCCTCTTCCAGGTTCTGGAAGGCGAGGCCGTGGTCGTTCCGATGTCCGTTCCGATCCCGGTTCCGCCGCCGATCCCGAGCGGAACCGTGGTGGATCAAGAGGCCTTCGTGCTGCCGGCCTTCCTCTCGACTCCGGCGGCTCCTGGAGTGGGCGGCACGGTGGTGGACAGGGAAGCCTTCGTCCTGCCGCCCGCGCTCTCCGCGCCGGCCCCGGGCGGCACGCTCGCCGAGCCCCTGGGAGACTGGATCCTCCCCGAGGTCGCCGAAGCGGCTCCTCCCCCGCCGCCCATCCCCATCTCGCGCTTCGCCCTCCAGGTCGAGACCGAGGACGGCCCGCGCGTCTTCGATCTCCCCCCCGGCGAGCACGTGCTCGGCCGCGCGGACGACTGCGCCATCCCGATCGACGACCGCGGCCTCTCCCGCCGGCACGCCAAGCTCGTGGCGGACGAGGAGCGCGTCTGCGTCGTCGACCTCGGCAGCACCAACCAGACCACGCTCTCCGGCAAGCGGGTCTTTCCCGACGACGTGGTCCCGGTCGAGCCCGGCGCCGAGCTGGTGTTCGGGGCGTTGAAGGCGGTCGTGGTCCGCCGGTGAGGGAGAGATCGGAAATGCATCGCGCTGAATCCTCACCCCCTGTCCCCCTCTCCCATCTCCCGCCCCGGCCTTCGGCCGTCCCCCGCCGGGAGAGGGGGGACGCATCCGAAAGTCCGTCGCTACGATCCTGCTCCACCGCCTCAGCTACGTCCCCCCTCTCCCGGGGATGG
>JANMTS010000152.1:0-1910 GCA_031390755.1 Holophagales bacterium | reverse complement strand
CTCTTGCCGGTGCCGGTCTTGCCGGTGATCAGCACGTTGAGGTGCTGGGTGATCCACTGGCACGAGCACAGAGACACGAAGAGAGACCGATCCAGGCCGCGCGGCGTTCGCAGGTCCACGTCTTCCACCGCTGCGCTCTGGCGCAAGCGGGCCTTGGCGAGGCGGTCCTTCAGCCGGCGGTTCTCGCGTTCCGTCATCTCGCGATCCACCAGCAGGCCCAGACGCTCGACGAAACCGAGCTCCTCCAGGCCGGTCATCTGCATCTGCTCCTCCAGGCCCTTGGCCATGCCGCTGAGCCGCAGCGCCTGGAGCTTCTCCAGCGTCGGATGGGTCAGCATGGCCACTCCTCCTCACCGTAGTACGAGGCGCCCCGGAGGTTCTCGTGCACCTGCGGCAGGGCCGCCGCCGGCTCGCCAGCCGGCACCTCCTGCCGATCCAGCCCTGCCTGCAGGATCGAGCGCACGCTACGGTACGAGACGGCGTCGACCTCGAGAGCCCGTCGGCAAGCCGCCTCCAGCCTCTCTCCACCATAGCTTTGGCCCAGACGCATGATCCCCAGGCACGAGCGGAAGCCCTGCTGCGGATGCGCCCGCGTCGCCATCACCCGTTCGATCAGCCCGCTCACCGACGGCCCCGACTCCCGCGCCCACCGCACCAGGCGCTCGGGCGTCCATTCCGCGTACTCCCGATGCGCATGAGGCATGTGACCGCTCTGCGTCGTGTGAGCTCCGCGCAGAAGGCTGCGCAGATGGCTCGAAACCCGCTTGCCCTTGGCGAAGCATTCCACCGTCTGGGCGCTCACCCGCACGTCCAGCTGCTGGCTCACCAGCTGGTACGGCACGCTGTAGTAGTGGCCTTCGACCTCCACGTGATAGTCGATGTGCACCCGCGCCTTCTTCCATTCGGCGTAGGTGAATCGCTCGGCGGGCAACGGCCGAAGAGCCGGTTGCTCGAGGCTCTCGAACAGCGACCGCCGGGAGCCGGGACGCTTGCGAAATGGCCGCTGGTTCAACGGGCCCAAAAGCTCGCGGATCACCTGGTTGAGCTCGCCGAGCGAGAAAAACGTCCGGTTGCGCAGACGCGCCAGGATCCAGCGCTGGACCAACTGCACACCGGCCTCGACTTTGGACTTGTCGCGCGGCTTGCGCACCCGCGCCGGCATCACCGCCACACCGTAGTGCACGGCCAGATCCTGATAGGTTGGGTTCACCTCGGGCTCGTACCGGCACGCCCGGGTCACTCCAGTGCGAAGGTTGTCCGGGATCACCAGCTCCGGCAAGCCGCCAGAGAACTCGAAGGCCCGCACGTGCGAGCCGATCCAGTCCGACAGACCCTGGCTCCACGTCGCTTCCGCGAAGGTGTAGCTGCTGGCGCCCCACACCGCCACGAACACCTGCGCCTCCCGCACCTCGCCTGTGCCCGCATCGACCACCGGCACCGTCGCGCCGCAATAGTCCACGAACAGCTTCTCCCCCGGCCGGTGCACCTGGCGCATGCACAGGTCCTGCTTGCCGCGCCACGACCGGTACAGGTCGCAGAACCGGCTGTACTGGTAGCCGTCCGGATGCTGCTCCCGGTACTCCTGCCAGACCAGAGAAAGCGTCATGTCCCGGCGCTTCAGCTCCTCGTGCACCGCCGCCCAGTCCGCCTCTGGACGCTCGGCCTGCGCCGGCGATCTTCGGGCCGGCGGATACAGCCGGTTCTCCAACTCCTCCTCGCTCAAGCTCTCCCACGTCTCCAGCAGGCCGGCCTTTTGCGCCCGCTCAACGTACTCCGCCACGCTCGCTCTCCCGACTCCGCTCGCCCGACCGGCCTGTCGCTGGCTCAAACCGCACACCAGCAGCAAACGCAACACCTCTTGGACCTTCCGCATACTGAGTCTCCTTGCCGGCATCTGTCTCCCTTCGGAG
>JANMTS010000066.1:0-107303 GCA_031390755.1 Holophagales bacterium | reverse complement strand
CGGCTCCGGGTCGGACTTTGACACGGGCTACGCGCGCCATTGAACCTACGACCTCGACGCAGGCACCGATCCACTTCAACTCTAACCCGTTTTATGGCTCAGGGTCGCGGCTGAAAGCCGTCGGTGTAAGACTTTGACAATTTGCCAGGGATGGCGGCTGCCGAGTCCAAGGCCACCGCCGTCCCGACCCAGGAGGCCCGCCTGCCGGGGAGGGGGCGGAAAAGGCCGGAGGTGTGCGCAGGCGAGATCGGAGGCTGCGCATGACTCTGATGACCGGGGGTGCCTCCGCGAAAGTCAGACCTCCCCGATTTTTACGGCGACCTGAGCTATAACTGAACAGACACGCTTCGTCGCGTCGGCCGGGGCTCGCGGTATCCTTTATCCATGACTCTGAAAGCCCACGTCCACAACGGCCGTCTTCTGGTGGACGTGCCAACTCAGCTTCCCGAGGGGACAGAAGTTGCTCTCCTGCCGCTCGATCCGGGAGACTGGCTGGAGGCCTCGGACCGCGCTGCCCTGCACCGGGCTCTCGCCAGCTCTCAGGAAGATGTCGACGCCGGCCGCCTCGTGGACGCCGAAGAGGTACTGCGAGAACTGCGCGCGTCGTGACCCGGCAATTCAACCCGGTTCCACGAAGATCTTCGACGCCGCCCGGAACCCCAGGCTCAGCTCCGCACCGCCCTCTCGCCTCAGGTCGACCGTGTCCGCCGCCTCGTCGCGGCGCTCCACGATCAGCGTGCTTCCCGGCTTCAGGTTCCGCCGCTCCAGGAGTTGCAGGAACTCCCGGCTCTGGTCCGCCACCCGCGCCACGCGGACCGGCTCCCCGAGCTCGCAGGCGAGGAGGCTCGGGCGCACCATCACCGGCATGACGCCCTGGGCGTCCGGGATCGGGTCGCCGTGCGGATCGACCGAGGGGTAGCCGAGCATCTCGTCCATCCGCTCGACCAGGCGCTCCGACACCGCGTGCTCCAGCTCCTCGGCCTCGGAGTGGACCTCGCTCCAGTCCATCCCCATCACCTTCACCAGGAACAGCTCGATCAGCCGGTGGCGCCGCAGCACGTGCGCCGCGAGCTGCCGGCCCGGTGAGGTCAGCCGCACGCCGCTGTACGGCTCGTAGGTGACCAGCCCGCCGTCCGCCAGCGTCTTGACCATGGCGGTCACCGTGCCCGGCGAGACCTTCAGGGCGGCCGCGATCTGCCCCATCGGCACCAGGCCTTCCGGGTCGTGCTGCTGCTCCAGCAGGATGTGCTTCAGGTAGTCCTCGACGGTGCTGGTCGCCATGAGGAAAGGGTACCGCACTCCGCGCCGCGCCGGCACCCTTGACATTTGGACGGATGGAGAGCAATATTTTTGGCATGCCAAAAAACCGAATTCTCCTTGCCAAGCTTTCGCTCGTCGCCCTTCTCTCCCTCGCCGGATGCGGGGGCGGCGAAGCGCCCGCTGGAAGCGAGGGCCAGGTCCGGGTGGTCACCACCACCGGCATCATCGCGGACGTGGCGCGCCGGATCGCCGGACCGCATGCCGACGTCCAGGCATTGATGGGCCCCGGTGTCGATCCCCACCTCTACAAGGCGAGCGAGAGCGACGTCCGCCGGCTTTCGGAGGCTGATCTCGTGCTCTACAACGGTCTCCACCTCGAGGGGAAGATGCAGGACATCCTCGAGAAGATGTCCAGGACCCGGCCGGTGATCGCCGTCTCCCAGGGCATCCCCGAGGATCTGCTCCGCACGCCCCCGGAGTTCAAGGGGCAGCACGATCCGCACGTCTGGTTCGACGTCTCGATGTGGGTGAAGACCCTCGGCCCGATCGAGCGCGAGCTGTCGAAGCTCGACCCGGCGCACACCGCGGAGTTCAAGGCCAACGCCGCGGCCCTGGAGAAGGAGCTCAACGAGCTCGACGTCTGGGTGAAGGAGCAGATCGCCACCATCCCCGAGTCCCAGCGCGTGCTCGTCACCGCCCACGACGCCTTCGGCTACTTCGGCCAGCGCTACGGCATGGAGGTCATGGGTATCCAGGGGATCAGCACCCTCTCCGAAGCGGGTCTCGCGGACGTGGACCGGGTCGTGGACACGGTGGTCGACGGCAAGGTGAAGGCCATCTTCGTCGAGTCGAGCGTGCCGCGCCGGTCGATCGAGGCCGTGCAGGCGGCGGTCCGGTCGCGCAATCACGAGGTGGCGATCGGCGGCCAGCTCTACTCCGACTCCCTCGGCGCGGCGAACAGCCCGGAAGGAACCTATCCCGGCATGGTGCGCGCCAACGTGGGCACCATCGTCAAGGCCTTGAGGTGATCCGATGCCGATTTCCCAGATCGTGAACCTTGCCGCCCGGGAGGAAGAAGAGGCCCAGGCCCAGGCGGAGGCGCAGACGCCGGCCATCGAGGTCCACGACCTCACCGTGGCCTACCGCACCCAGCCCGTGCTCTGGGACGTCGACCTCGCCCTGCCGGAGGGCAAGCTCATCGCCATCGTCGGCCCGAACGGCGCCGGCAAGAGCACGCTGCTCAAGGCGATCCTGGGGCTCGTCACGCCCGTCACCGGGTGGGTGCAGATCTTCGGCGAGACCTACGCGAAGCGCCGCTCCTGGGTCGGCTACGTGCCGCAGCGCGAGAGCGTGGACTGGGACTTCCCCACCAGCGCCCTCGACGTAGTGACCATGGGCCTCTACGGCCAGATCGGCTGGTTCCGCCGGCCTTCGAAGCACCACCGGGAGACCGCCCTCGACTGCCTGGAGAAGGTCGGCATGCGCGACCTCGCCCACCGCCAGATCAGCCAGCTCTCCGGCGGCCAGCAGCAGCGGGTCTTCCTCGCCCGCGCCCTGGCCCAGGACGCCAAGCTCTACCTGATGGACGAGCCCTTCGCGGGCGTCGACGCGACGACCGAGCGGGCGATCCTCACGCTGCTCAAGGAGCTGCGCAACACCGGCCGCACCGTGGTGGCCGTCCACCACGACCTCCAGACCGTGGCCGAGTACTTCGACTACGTGGTGCTGCTCAACATGCGGCTGGTGGCGTCCGGCCCGGTGTCCACCACGTTCACCGCCGACATCCTTCAGAGAACCTACGGCGGACGGCTGACGGTGCTGACCCAGGCGACCGAGGCCCTGCTTCAGCAGCGCTCCCTGGAGTCGGCACGGGAAGAGGGAGAAGGAGAGTGATCCTGGAGCTGTCGTTCACCGCGCGCAACGTCCTGATCGGGGCGACGCTGCTCGGCGCCCTCGGCGGGACGCTGGGAAGCTTCGCCCTGCTGCGCCGGCAGAGCCTGCTCGGGGACGCGCTGGCGCACGCCGCTCTGCCCGGCGTCTGCCTCGCCTACCTGGTCACCGGCGCCAAGTCGCCGCTGCCGCTCTTCACCGGCGCGCTCCTCGCCGGCCTGCTCGGCGCCATGCTGATCCTGGCCACGGTGCGCTGGAGCCGGATCAAGGAGGACTCGGCCATCGGCATCGTGCTGTCGGTGTTCTTCGGCATCGGCATCGTGCTGCTCACGTACATCCAGAAGCTGCCGGCCGGCAACCAGAGCGGGCTCGACAAGTTCCTCTTCGGCCAGGCCGCGACGCTGGTCACCGAGGATCTCCAGGTGATGGCCGCGCTAGGCGCGGTGGTGGTCCTCTTCATCGCGCTCTTCTACAAGGAGTTCAAGCTCCTGTCGTTCGATCCCGCCTTCGGCTCCAGCCTGGGGCTGCCCATGCGCCGGCTGGAGATCCTTCTCACGCTGCTGCTGGTGGTGGTCGTGGTGGTCGGGCTGCAGACCGTGGGCGTGGTGCTGATCGTGGCGACGCTCATCACGCCGGCCGCGGCGGCCCGGCAGTGGACGGACCGGCTCGGAGCGATGGTGCTGCTCTCGGCCGCGATCGGCGCCGCCGCGGGCGTGGCCGGATCGCTCGCCAGCGCCTCGGTGCCGAAGCTGCCGACCGGGCCGGTGATCGTGCTGGTGTCGAGCTGCGTGCTGATCGTCTCGCTG
Organism: Holophagales bacterium; assembly: GCA_031390755.1. GTDB lineage: Bacteria > Acidobacteriota > Thermoanaerobaculia > Multivoradales > UBA5704 > DATMER01. The sequence continues at coordinate 103,347 of JANMTS010000066.1, read as the reverse complement.
CTGCTCGCGCCGAGCCGGGGCATCCTGTGGGCGCGGCTGCGGGAGAAGCAGGTGGCCGAGCGCATCCGCGGCGAGAACCTGCTCAAGGATCTCTATCTCCAGGGCGAGCGCACGGAGAGCTGGGACAAGCCGCTGACCTGGCCCTACCTCATGGGAATCCGGGGACAGTCGTCGCGCGATCTGGCCCGCAGCGCCCGGCCTCTCCTCGGCCGCGGTCTCGCGGAGCGCACGGACGACGCCCTGCGCCTGACGGCCGACGGCCGCGCCAAGGGCCAGCAGCTGGTCCGCAAGCACCGCATCTGGGAGGTCTATCTCTCCCGGCGGCTGGAGCTGCCGAGCGACCACGTCCACCGCGACGCCGAAGCCATGGAGCACACGCTGTCCGAGGCGGCGGTGTCCGATCTCGAGCAGGCGCTGGGCTTCCCCAAGGTCGATCCGCACGGCAGCCCGATTCCCCCCCGGAGGGTCGACCCCTTGAGGACAAGCGCATGAGCCCGACCCTCGTCATCCTTCTCGTCGGGAGCTGCGTGGCCACGAGCTGCGCGCTGGTCGGCTCCTTCCTGGTGCTGCGCAAGATGGCGCTGCTCGGCGACGCCATCAGCCACGCCGTGCTGCCCGGCATCGCCATCGCGTTCCTGATGACCGGCCAGCGCTCGGCGCTCCCCATGGTGCTGGGAGCCGGCGCGGTCGGCGTGGTCACGGTGATGCTCGTCGAGCTGTTCAACCGCAGCCGGCGGCTGCACGAGGACGCGTCGATCGGCGTGGTGTTCCCGGCGCTGTTCTCGTTCGGGGTGATCCTGATCAGCCGCTACGCCGCCCAGGTCGACCTCGACCTCGACTGCGTGCTCTACGGCGAGATCGCCTACGCTCCGTGGGACACGCTGACGCTCTTCGGGAGCGACCTGGGACCCAAGGCGCTGTGGGTGAACGGCGCGGTGCTGCTGGTCAACCTGCTGTTCGTGATCCTGCTCTACAAGGAGCTGAAGCTCTCGACGTTCGACGCCGGCCTGGCCGCGACGCTCGGCTTCCCGCCGCTCCTGCTGCACTACCTGCTGATGAGCGCGGTCTCGATCACCGTGGTCGGCGCGTTCGAGTCGGTGGGGGCGATCCTGGTGGTGGCCATGCTGGTGGTGCCGCCGGCCACGGCGTACCTGCTGACGGAGCGGCTGGAGGCGATGCTCGCCATCGCCGTGGGCACGGGTATCGCCTCGGCGGTGCTCGGCTACCTGATGGCACGGGCGCTCGACGTCTCGATCGCGGGCGCCATGGCGACCGTGGCCGGGCTGCTGTTCGTCGCCGCGCTGCTGCTGTCTCCGGGACACGGACTGCTGGCGCGGCTGTTTCAGCTCCGGAAGATGGGCTCGCGACTCTCGGGACAGCTCCTCCTTCTCCACCTGCGCAAGGAGGGAGAGGCGGTCACCACCGCCATGCTGGAGCGGCGGTTCGGCTGGACCGGCCGGCGGCTGCACCGGGTGGCGTCCCGCCTGCTGCGGGACAGGCTCGTGGAGAAGGAAGGGGACGGACTGCGGCTCACCGCCAGGGGCGCCGAGATCCTGGAAACGACCGGGCGCGCACAGCTCGCCCACAAGCTGACCTAGAGAGGGAGGGATCAACCCAATGAAGAGACCCATGAAGAGAACAACTTTCGGCGCCGGCCTGGCCGCTGTTCTGACGATACCGACGCTGGCGGCGCTGGCGATGCTGACGATGCTGACGGTGGCGCTGCCCGCGGCCGGGCAGGATCTGGGAGGCTGGTCGGGGCTCGATGACCCCCTCTCTCCCGACCGGCCGGACTTCACCGAGGGCACCGGCACCATTCCGGTCGGCCACGTCCAGGTCGAGGGCGGCTTCACCCTGACCCGGGTGGACGACGTGGATGCGACCTCCTTCGGCGAGCTGCTGGTGCGCATCGGCCTCGGCGAGCGCGTGGAAGCCCGTCTCGGCCTGGGCTCCTACAGCCGGATCGACACGGATGCGGGCGGTACCGGCGACATTTCCGGCTTCGAGGATCCGGCGCTGGAGCTGAAGGTCCGCGTCACGGACGAAGCTGGCGAGCTCGCCCCGGGTCAGCCCGCCGTCGCGCTGGTGCTCGCCACGAGCGTGCCCGTGGGCGACAAGGAGCTGACCAGCGACGAGTGGATTCCGGCCGCGCTCCTGGCCTTCGGATGGGATCTCAGCTCCCGCTTCTCCCTCGGCGCCAACCTGGGTGCCAGCTATGCGGCGGACGGCGCCGGCGACCGCTTCGCCCAGGCGTTCGGCAGTCTGGCCGCCGGCTTTTCAGCCACCGACCGGCTGGGAACGTTCGTGGAGTGGTACGGCTTCTCGGAGGAGGAGAGCGACGGCCCGTCCACCCACTACGTGAACGGCGGGATCTCCTACCTGATCAACAACGACCTGATCGTGGACGCCCGCATCGGCACGGGCCTGAACGACCCGGACCCGGACTGGTTCGCGGGCATCGGCGCCTCGGTCCGCTGGTAGGGGGCGTCTCGTCCAGCTCGATGGGAGGCTCAGCGAGCTTGCCGCGCTAGACGACCGACTCCCAGCGCTTCGCCACGCCGACGAGATCCTGGACCAGCTCGGCTTCCATGCGCGCCGGGGAAGCCGGTGATGAAGGAGCCGAAGGTCAGGATGCCGGCCTTCCGGAGCATCCCGATGCCGCGTCCTTCTCGTCCTGGAAAAGGTTGACGTAGCGGGTGGGCAGGCCCTTGCGGTTGAGGTGGTTGGTGAGGTAGGCCGCGGCCAGGTTCCGGATGTCGCCCGACCGGAAGACGTTGGCCGGCGCCTCGCCGCTCCCGCCTCGCGCCAGGTCGGTCGCATAGTTCATCAGGTCGGTGTAGAGGCGCTTCTTGCCGCCCGCCTGGACGAAGCTGAGCTTGAGGTCGCGGTAGGCCTCGGAGTCCTCGCCATACTGGCGCAGCAGCCCCTCGTACCGCTCGAACGGCACTTCGTTGTACCCGATGACGATGCAGCAGGGTGCTTTCCCGCTCATGGCTTTCTCCTTGCCCGACTTCATGGTTCCAGACGATGGTTCCAGGTAGCTCCAGAAAAGGGGAATGCGATTGGAGGGGCTTTGCGGGACTGCGAGAAGAGTTTCCCTCTTTTGGCGGTTGACGGCACCTAAGGGGTAGATCGTTTTTTTCCGTTCATCAGCCGTAGGCCCCGAAGGCTCCCCACCGGTGTCCCTTCGTTCCCTTGACGATCTGCTGGAGGACTCCATGAACTGGCTTTTCCAACTGGTGCGCCGTTCCCGCGCGCTGCTGTTCCTCGCGGTGGCGACCGGCGTTCTGAGCGGCCTCTGCACGGCGGCCTCGGTGGCGGTCATCCACCTGGGCCTGAGCCGCCGCGGCACGCTCGACTGGCTGCCATGGGCCTTCCTCGCCCTGCTCTTCCTGGTGCCGGCGAGCCGCGTCTACTCGCAGTACGCCCTGCTGCAGCTCGGGCAGCGCATCGTCTACGACATGCGCACGGAGCTCAGTCGCCGGATCCTGGCGAGCCCGCTGGCCCGGCTGGAGGAGGTGGGCACGCACCGCCTGATGGTGGCCCTGACCGGCGACATCGACGTGCTGACGAACGCGCTCAGCCTCATCCCGTCGCTCGCGGTGAACCTCGCCGTGGTGGTCGGCTGCCTGATCTACATGAGCTTCCTGACCCCGCTGCTCTTCGCGGTCACCCTGGCCACGCTGGTGATCGGCGCGGTCAGCTACCGCCTGCCGATGAAGAAGGGCGGCCGGCTGTTCCGCCGGTCGCGCGAGACCCAGGACGAGCTGTTCGCCCACTTCCAGGGCATGACGCAGGGAACCAAGGAGCTCAAGCTCCACAGCAAGCGCCTGACCGCCTTCCTGGGCCAGATCGATCAGACCTCGGGGGATCTGCGCGACCTCAACATCCGGGCGCAGCTCCTGTTCACGGCCGCCGCCACCTGGGGCTGGTGGCTCTCCTTCGCGGTGATCGGCGGCATCCTGTTCCTCTCCAAGGGCGATGTCGGGATGCTCACCGGTTTCGTGCTGCTCCTCCTCTACCTGCGCACGCCGCTGCAGCAGTTCCTGGACAGCCTGCCCGCCTTCACCCGCGGCGCCATCTCCGTGCGCCGGCTGCAGGAGCTCGACAGGGAGCTAGAAGGGCATTCGGAGCGCCTGGGCGAGTCGGGCGCCTCGGCGTCGCCCCGCTGGGAGACGCTGGAGCTGGCCGGCGTGACGCACGCCTACCGCGGCGAGAAGGAGGACGAGGGCTTCCAGCTCGGCCCCGTCGACCTCACGTTCCGCCGCGGCGAGCTCGTCTTCCTGGTGGGCGGCAACGGCAGCGGCAAGACGACGTTCGCGAAGATCCTCTGCGGCCTCTACCGGCCGGACAGCGGCGAGGTCCGCCTCGACGGCAAGCCGGTGAAGGCCGGAGACGTGGACATCTACCGCCGCCTGTTCTCGGTGGTGTTCTCGGATTTCTACCTGTTCGACAAGCTGCTCGGGTTCGCCCAGGCCGACCTCGACCAGAAGGCGGCCTCGCTGCTCGAGCAGCTCCAGCTCCAGCACAAGCTCGACGTGTCGAAGGGGACGTTCTCGACCACCGCCCTGTCGCGCGGCCAGCGCAAGCGCCTGGCGCTCCTGACGGCCTACATCGAGGACCGGTCGTTCTTCATCTTCGACGAGTGGGCCGCCGACCAGGATCCGGTCTTCAAGCGGATCTTCTACCGCGAGCTGCTGCCGGAGCTGCGGCGCCAGGGCAAGACGGTGCTGGCGATCAGCCACGACGACGCCTACTACGACGTGGCCGACCGCGTCCTGAAGCTCGATTACGGCCAGATGGTCAGCTTCCAAGAATCCGGGCTTGTCCCGTCCGGGGGCGGATCGGGCACCTGAGGTTGTTACGAACGCGTCACGACAACCGGGACTTGGTTTTGGGGGTGCGGGGAGCCAGATGAAGAGAACTCTCCTCGAGTTGCTGCGGCAACGCCTGGATCGGAATCCGGAGGACCATGCCTTCCTCGGACTGGAGGATGGGAGCGCGGAGCCGCGCCTCGTCACCTGGAGGGAGCTGGACCGCCGCGCCCGCGCTCTCGCCGCGCACCTCGCATCCATGGCCGCGCCGGGCGATCGCGCTCTCCTGCTCCTGCCCGACCCGCTCGACTTCGCCGCGGCGTTCTACGGCTGCCAGCTCGCGGGGGTGATCGCCGTGCCGGCCAATGCGCCGGCCACGCCGCGCCTCGGACGGGGGCTGGCCCGGATGCAGGCGATCCTCGCCGATGCCACGCCGCGCGTGGCCATCGCCGGCACGAAGCTCCTGCCGCTCGCGGACGAGCTGGCCACGGCGTGCCCGGGCGTGGCGCCGGCGCGATGGCTCACGCCTGGACAGGTGTCTGCCGATGTGCCTCCAGAGGTGGCAGTGGAGGAAGACTGGCCCGCGCTCCTCCAGTACACCTCGGGCTCGACGTCGTCTCCCAAGGGAGTGGTGGTCACGCACGGCAATCTCATCTCCAACGCGCAGGCCATCGCCGCCGCCCTGGGCCTCGGCACCGGCTCACGCGGCGTGAGCTGGCTGCCGCTGTTCCACGACATGGGTCTGATGGCGGGCGTCGTTCTTCCGCTGGTCTGCGGCTACGAGTCGGTCGTGATGACTCCGGCGGCGTTCTTCCATCGCCCGGAGCGCTGGCTCAAGGCGGTCTCGCGCTACGGCGCCACGTTGAGCGGCGGCCCCAACTTCGCGTTCGAGCTGTGCGTCCGGAAGATCGGCGCCGAGGCGCGGCAGGAGCTCGACCTCTCCACCTGGGAGGTCGCGTTCTGCGGCGCCGAGCCGGTCCGCAAGGCGACGCTCGACGCCTTTCTGGAGAGCTTCGCCCCCTGCGGCCTGCGTCCGAACGCCCTGCGGCCGCTCTACGGGCTGGCCGAAGCCACGCTGATGGCGAGCGGCCGGCACGAGGCCGCGCCGGCGCGCGCCTTCGCCGCCGACCGGGCGTCCCTGGAGCTGGGGCTGGCCATGCCGGCCCACGACGAGCGCGATTCCACGTGGATCACCGACTGCGGCCCCGCCGTCCCCGGCCACCGGCTGGCCGTCGTCGACCCGGCCTCCGGCGAGCCTTGCGAGGAGGGGCGGATCGGCGAGGTCTGGCTGTCCGGACCTTCGGTGGCGGCAGGCTACTGGCGGCGCCCGGAGGAGTCGGAGCGCACGTTCCGCGCTCTCCTGCCCGGCTCCGGCGCCGCCGGTCCACGCTGGCTGCGGACCGGCGACCTCGGCTTCCTGCACGGCGGCTCCCTGTACGTCACGGGGCGCCTCAAGGACGTGCTGATCGTCCGCGGGCGCAACCTCTACCCCCAGGACCTGGAAGCCACGGTGGCGCGCGCCTGCCCGGACCTGCGGCCGGACTGCGGCGCCGCCTTTTCGGTCGAGGCCGACGGCGAGGAGCAGGTGGTGATCGTCCAGGAGGTGGAGCGCGAGGCACGCCGCGAGAACCTCTCCCCGATCTTCGCCGCGATCCGGCGGGCGGTGACCGAGGAGCACGGGGTCGAGCCGTACGCCGTCGTCCTGCTCCGCCCGGCCTCGATCCCAAAAACGTCGAGCGGCAAGATCCAGCGCAGCGCCTGCCGGGCGGCGTTCCTCGACGGCTCCCTTGCCGCCGCCGGCGAGTGGCGCCGGCCCGTCGAGACTCCGGTACGGCTCCCTTCGCTCGATCCGCGTACCCTTGCCATCGAGATCCGGCGGCGCCTGGCCGCGCGCCTGGAGATTCCGCTCGAGTCCCTGGACCCCCGCGAGCCTTTCTCCCGCCTGGGCCTCGACTCGGCCGGAACGGCCGCTTTCGCCGCCGAGCTTTCGGACTTCCTCGGACGCCCGTTGCCGACGACTCTCCTCTACGAGGCGTCCACCGTGGAGGATCTGGCCCGCGCCCTGGCAGGCGAGGAGAGGCCGGTCGCCCGGTTGGCAGGCCGGCCGGCGTACGAGCGGCCCGCTCTCGACGAGCCGGTCGCGGTGATCGGGCTCGCCTGCCGCTTCCCGGGCGCGCCTTCGGCCGAGGCGTTCTGGCGCCTCCTCATCGAGGGCGCCAGCGCCGTGGGCGCTCCGCCTCCAGGGCGGACCGGCGCGGCGCAGCCCGTCCGGCGCCCGGCCGGCTTCCTCGACGACGTCGAGGGGTTCGACGCGCCGCTCTTCAGTCTTGCGCCGCGCGAGGTCGAGGCCATGGACCCGCAGCAGCGCCTGCTGCTGGAGGTCGCCTGGGAGGCGCTGGAGGATGCCGGCATCGCCCCGGAGACGCTCGCCGGTTCGGCCGCCGGGGTCTTCGTCGGACTGGCGAACCACGATTTCTCCCGCCTGGGAGACCTGGCCGCGGAGGATCACTCCGGCACCGGCCGCGCCGCGAGTATCGCGGCGAACCGCCTCTCCTATTTCTTCGACTGGCGGGGACCGAGCCTGGCCCTGGACACCGCCTGCTCGTCGTCTCTGGTGGCCGTCCACCTGGCCTGCCGCAGCCTGGCCGAGGGCGAGTCCACGGTGGCGCTGGCCGGCGGAGTCAACCTCCTGCTGGCGGCGGAGACGGACGAGCCTTTCGCCCGCGCCGGACTCCTGTCGGACCAGGGCGCCTGCCGGGCGTTCGACGCCGCGGCGGACGGATATGTGCGGGGCGAGGGTGCCGGTCTCGTGCTGCTCAAGACGCTCTCCCGGGCACTCGCGGACGGCGACCGCATCCATGCCGTGATCCGCGGCAGCGCCGTGAACCAGGACGGCCGGTCCAACGGCCTGACCGCGCCGAACCCCGAGGCGCAGAAGGCGGTGCTGCGGGCCGCGTATGGGCGCGCCGGAGTCGAGCCCGGAAGGGTGCGGTACGTCGAGGCCCACGGGTCGGGCACGCCGCTCGGCGATCCGATCGAGGCGCGGGCCCTGGGGGCGGTGCTCGGCGGCGGCCGGGCCGCGGACCGGCGCTGCGCCATCGGCTCGGTCAAGACGAACCTCGGCCACCTGGAGGCCGCGGCGGGCATCGCGGGGTTGATCAAGGTGGTCCTGGCGCTGGAGCACGGCGTGGTGCCGCCGAGCCTGGGCTTCGCCGAGGCGAACCCCCGCATCCCGTTCGCGGAGCTGGGCCTGGAGGTGCAGCGGCAGGCCGCCCCGTGGCCGGTCGACGATCGCGGGCCGGCAGTGGCCGGGGTGAGCTCGTTCGGCTTCGGCGGCACGAACGCGCACGTGGTGATCGAGGCGCCGCCGGTGCGGCAGGAGCCGGAGCCGTCACGCCGCTCCTGGCACCTGGTGCCGCTGTCCGCGCGCACGGACGCGGCGCTCGACCGGCTGTCGCTCGATCTCGCGGACTGGCTGGAGCACCATCCGGACGCGGAGCCGGCGGACGTGGCCGCGACCCTCGACGCCGGACGGCGGCGCCTGGACCGGCGGCGGGCGATCGTGGCTCAGGACCGCGAGGGGCTGATCGCCGCCCTGCGCGGCGCGCAGCAGGAGACGCGGCTCGACGGCGTGGTCCGTCCGGGCCGGCGGCGGGTGGCCTTCCTCTTCCCCGGCGTCGGCGACCACTACCCGGGCATGGCGCGCGACCTGTACGCGGCCGAGCCGGTCTTCCGCGCCGAGCTCGACGCGGTCTGCGAGCCTCTGGCCACGCTCCTCGGGAGCGATCCGCGAGACCTGCTGCTCGCCGTGCCGGAGCCCGCGACTGCGGGACCCTTCCGCCGCCGCGGCGCGACCCCGCCGGCATCGGAGACGGCGCGCACCGACCTCGCGCATCCCGCGCTGTTCGCCCTGGAGGTGGCCCTGGCGAGGACGCTCCGGGCCTGGGGCCTGCGCCCGGACGCGGTGCTCGGCTACAGCCTCGGAACCTACGCCGCGGCCTGCGCGGCCGGGGTGTTCCCGGTGGAAGCCGCCGTGCTTCTCGTCGTCCGCCGCGCGCGGCTGCTCGCCTCCATGCCGGCCGGGGCCATGCTCTCGGTCGCGCTCTCGGGCGAGGAGCTGGCGCCGCACCTGGGCGGACCGCTCAGCCTGGCGGCGCTCAACACTCCCGCGGCGTCGGTGGTCGGCGGTCCGGAGGAGGAGATCGCCGCGCTGGAGCGCCGGCTGGGCGAGGCCGGCGTCTCGGCTGTACGCCTGACCACGGCGCAGGCGTTCCACTCGCCGTCTCTCGCCGCGCTCGGCGACCGCCTGGCGGACCTGGTCCGCGAGGCCGGGCCGCGGGCGCCGGAGATCCCGTTCCTGTCCGACCACACCGGCGCGTGGATGACCGCGGACCAGGCCGTCGACCCGGCCTTCTGGGTCGCCCACACGGTGAGCCCGGTGCGCTTCGGCGAGTGCCTGGGCCGGCTCTGGGACGAGGACGACTGGGTCCTCCTGGAGCTTGGTCCGGGCGGCGCCCTGACCTCGTTCGCCAAGCAGCACCCGGGGTTCGACGCCGGCCGCGGTCACGCCGCCCTGGCGACGCTGCCCGCGGCGTGGGAGGGCCGCTCCGGCGAGGCGGCGCTGCGGCAGGCGCTCGGCCGCGCCTGGCTGGCGGGAGTCGACACCGTCGACGCCGGCCGGGGACGGCGCCGGCTGGCGCTGCCTTCCTATCCCTTCGAGCGGCGCCGGTACGCGCTGCCGGCAATGACCTCGACGGCAGCTGTCGAGCCGCCGGCCGATCTGACCCGCCTCGCGCGGGTGCCGGACCTCGCGGACTGGATCTCGGTGCCGGGCTGGCGCCGGGCGGCGCCGCTGCCGGTAACGCCGGCGCACAGCGAGCGCTGGCGGCTGCTCGGCGGCCCCCCGGAGGTGCGGGACGCGCTCGCCGGAGCGCTGCGCGACCTGGGCCAGGAGGTCGCAGAGGACGGCGGAACGCCGGACCGGACCGTGGTCCTGGCGGACGGCTTCTTCGACGCGCTCCCGATCGCCCGCGAGCTGGCCGCGGGAGACGGCCGGCCGGTGGAGCTGGCCGTCGTGACCCGCGGCCTCTTCGACGTGCTCGGCGGCGAGCCGGTGCGGCCGGAGCGGGCGACCGTCCTCGGCCTCGTCCGCACCCTGCCGCTGGAGGCGCCGCACGTCCGCTGCCGGCTGATCGACGCCGGACCGGACGACGTGCGTCTCTGGGCGCGGGAGCTGGTCCACGGGGCGCGGGACGCGGTCGTGGCCCTGCGCAATGCGCATCGCTGGCTGGACACCTGGGAGCCGCTCCCGCTGCCGGAAGCGTCTCCGGTGAGCCGGCGGTTCCGCGAGGGCGGCGTCTATCTGATCACCGGCGGCACCGGCGGGCTCGGTCTCGCACTGGCCGGCCACCTGGCCCGGCGCTATCGGGCGAAGCTCGGTCTACTCTCCCGCTCCGGACGGAGGGCGGACGCCGTCCGGGAGCTGGAAGCGGCCGGCGCCGAGGTTCTGCTCCTGACCGCGGATGTGACCGACCCGGCCGCCGTGCGCGCGGCCGTGGACGAGCTGCGCGCCCGCTTCGGCGCCCTGCACGGTGTGCTCCATGCCGCGGGCGTGCCCGGGGGCGGCCTGCTGCGGCACCGGACGGCCGAGCAGGCGGCGGCCGTGCTCGCGCCCAAGGTCCAGGGCACCCTCGCGCTGGCCGAAGCCCTAACCGGGGAAAAGATCGGAGATCCCCTCGACCTCTTCGTCCTCTTCTCCTCGGTGGTCGCGGTCGCCGGCAGCCCCGGGCAGGCCGACTACGGGGCGGCGAACGCCTTCCTCGACGCCTTCGCCGGGCAGCAGGCGGCGCTCGGCCGGCCCATGGTCTCCATCGCCTGGGGCGAGTGGCAGTGGAACGCCTGGGAGGACGGTCTGGCGGCCCTGCCGGCAGCGGCCCGCGAGGCGCTGGTCGAGAACCGCCGCCGCATCGGCATCCATGCCGAGGAAGGGGCCGAGGCCCTGGAGCGGGTGCTGGCCCGGGGGCTCGCCCAGGTCGTAGTGTCGCCCGTCCGGCTCTCCGACCTGCTCGCCGCCGGCACCGCGGAGGCCTGGTCGCGCGCGCTCGGCGCACCGGAAGAGACACCGGCCGGGCCCGCGCCGGACCTCCATCCGCGGCCCGTGCTGGGCACACCCTACGAGCCGCCGGCCGGCGCCACCGAGGAGACGCTGGCGCGCATCTGGAGCGGGGTCCTGGGCATCGCCGGCATCGGCGCCCGCGACAGCTTCTTCGAGCTCGGCGGCAACTCGCTCCACTCGGTGCAGGTGGTGTCCCGGATCCAGCGCGAGCTGTCGATCGAGATCGACGCGCCGGCCTTCTTCGGCCTGCCCGTGCTGCGCGACCTCGCCCGGTATCTCGATGGACGGACCGCCGTCGCTTCCGACGTTCCGCCGCTCACGCAGACACCGCGCGAGGGCCGGCTGCCGCTGTCGTTCGCCCAGGCCCGCCTCTGGTTCCTCGACCAGTTGGAGCCCGGCACCGCGGCCTACAACATCCCGCATCCGCTGCGCCTCACCGGCGATCTCGACCTGCCGGCCTTCCTGGGCGCCTTCGGCGACCTGATCGAGCGCCACGAGGTGCTGCGGACGACCTACCGCCTGGACGGCGACGAGCCCGTCCAGATCGTGCAGCCTCCCGGCCCGTTCGAGGCGCCGCTCTGCGACCTCTCCGGCCTGCCCGAAGGTCTGCGGGACGCCGAGCTGCGCCGCCTGGCCGCCGCGGACCTGGACGAAGGGTTCGACCTCGCCGCGGACCGGATGCTGCGCGCGCGGCTCCTGCGCCTGGCGCCGCGCGAGCACGTGGCGCTCCTGACGCTTCATCACATCGCGGGCGACGGCTGGTCTGCCGGGGTCGTGCTGCGCGATTTCTCCGCCTTCTACGAAGCACGCCGTTCCGGTCTGCCCGCGGTCCTCCCGCCTCTGCCGGTCCAGTACGCCGACTTCGCCGTGTGGCAGCGGCGCTGGCTCCAGGGCGAGCCGCTGGAGCGCCGCCTCGCGGCGTGGCGCCGGGTGCTCGGCGAGGCGCCGCCGGAGCTCCGGCTCCCCACGGATCGGGAGGCAGGAGACACCGCGTCGCTCCATGGCCGCCGCCTGTCCTTCGCCGTGCCGGCGGCCGGCGCCGAGGCCCTGCGCCGCCTGGGCCAGGCCGAGGGGGCCACGCTCTACATGGTGCTGACCGCCGCCCTCTGCGCCCTGCTGGTGCGCCATACCGGCCAGGAGGACCTGGTCCTCGGGACGGAGGTGGCCAACCGCAACCGGGTCGAGGTGGAGGATCTGGTCGGGTTCTTCGTCAACATCCTCCCGCTCCGTTTCGACGCGCGGAGCAATCCGCCGTTCCGCACCCTGCTCGCGCGGGTCCGGGAGGTGGCGCTGGCCGCGTTCGCGGCCGAGGACCTGCCGTTCGAGAAGATCGTCGAGGACGTGGCCCCCGAGCGCAACCCCGCCCGGGTGGCCCGGGTGCCGCTCGTGCGCCTGATGTTCGTCCTGCAGAACACGCCGAAGAGGACGGTGGCGCCCGCGGGGCTCGCCCTCACCCCGGTCGATCTGGTAGAAAACCGCACCTCGAAATTCGACCTCCTGTTGAGCGTCGAGGAGGAGGCGGACGGCGGCCTGCGGGGCACCTGGCACTTCAGCACCGACCTGTTCGAAAGCACGACCGTCGAGCGGCTGGGCGCGCGGCTCTGCGCGCTTCTGGACGGCGCCACCAATACTGCCGCCAGTCCGGATCTCCCGTTGCGCCAGCTCGACATGACGACGCCCAGCGAAAGGAAACAGTCCGCCATGGAACCCGTCCGACGCGAACCCAAGGTCAAGAGCTTCCTGGACGTCCGGCCGAAGACGATCAGCGTCTCGCAGGCGAGCCTCGTCCGCAGCCGGCCGCTCGCCGAGGGGGTCCGCCTCCCCCTGCTCGCCGAGCCCGCCGCGGGCGCCGTGGACCTCGCCTCCTGGGCCAAGGCCAACGGCGCCTGGATCGAGCGCCGGCTGCACGAGCACGGCGCGATCCTCTTCCGCGGCTTCGGCCTCGACTCGGCCGAGGCCTTCGAGCGCTTCGCCTCGGCGCTCGTCCCCGACCTGTTCGGCGAGTACGGCGACCTGCCGGCCGAGGACGCGGGCAAGAAGGTCTACACCTCCACGCCCTATCCGCCGGACAAGGCGATCCTCTTCCACAACGAGAGCTCGCAGATGCACTCCTGGCCGCTGCGCCAGCTCTTCCTCTGCGCGCTGCCGGCGGCCGAGGGGGGCGCCACGCCGGTGGCCGACTGCCGCCTCGTGTACCAGCGGCTCGACCCCGCGCTGCGCCGCCGCTTCGAGGAGCTAGGAGTCCTCTACGTGCGCAATTTCATCCCCGGCGTGGACGTGGACTGGCGGCAGTTCTTCCACACTTCCGACCCGGCCACGGTCGAGGAGCACTGCCGCCGCGCCGGCATGACCTGCGAGTGGTTCGACGGCGGCGAGAGCCTGCGCACGGCCATCCGCTGCCGCGCCGTGGCCCATCATCCGAAGACCGGCGAGGCGGTGTTCTTCAACCAGATCCAGGCGCACCACATCTCCTGCCTGGACCCGGTCACCCGCGACTCGCTACGCTCGCTGTTCCCCGAGCACCGCCTGCCGCGCAACGTCTACTACGGCGACGGCTCGCCGATCCCGGACGCCGAGATGGATGCCATCCGCGCCGTCTACGAGGCGGTCGCGGTGCGCTTCGACTGGCAGCGCGGCGACTGCGTGGTGGTGGACAACATGCTGACCGCCCATGCCCGCGACCCCTACGCCGGGCCGCGCAAGATCCTCGTCGCCATGGGCGCCATGGTGACCAACGCCGCCCTCGACGGCTTCGGCCTGCCGCAGGTCGCGGTGACCGCGGCGGTCGCAGCGGGGGTCGGGGCCTGATGGAGGCGACCGTGGACGGGACGCTCGCCTCCGAGATCGTCGGCTTCCGGATCGCGCCGCAGCAGGAGCGCCTGTGGCGGCTCGCCGGCGCTCGCGCCGGGTCGTACCGCGCGCGGCTCGCCATCGAGGTCAGGGACCCGCGCGGCGTCGATCCCGCCGCCGTGCGCGCCGCGCTCACGGCCGTGCTGGAGCGCCACGAGAGCCTGCGCGCGCGCTTCGAGAGCCTGCCCGGCATGACCGTGCCGGTGCAGGTGATCGAGGACGCTCCGCAACTCGCCTGGCAGACCCCGGACACCCCTCTCCAGGAGGCCCCCGGGGTGCGCGCCACCTTCACCGTCCTGGAGCCGGACCGGGCGCTGCTCGCGATCGACCTGCCGGCCCTCTGCGCGGACGAGGCGAGCCTGTTCGTGATCGCCCGCGACCTGTTCCGCACCTGGAGCGAGGACGAGGCCGCGGTCCCCTACACCCAGTTCGCCGAGTGGCAGAGCCAGGTGGTCGAGGACTTCCTCGCCGAGTCCGGCGGCGAGCCCCACCCCCTCGCCGCCCTGGCGGCGGAGCGAGTGGACCTCCCGTTCGCGAGGAGGCGGGGCGCGGCACCGTTCGAGCCGCGGGCCGTGACGGTCGATCTCCCCGAAGACATGGCCGGCCGGCTCGCCGCGCTGGCCGGGCGGCTGGGCGTGGACCGGGACGCCGTGCTCCTCGCCGCCTGGGCGGCCCTCGCGGCGCGGGTCTGCGACGGCCGGCCGGTGGTGGCCGAGCGCTTCCACGGCCGCGAGCACGAGCTGCTGGCGGACGCGGTGGGCCTGTTCGCCAAGTGGCTGCCGCTCGCCGGCCCCGACGGGCCGGAGACGCCGTGGAGCGATCTCGTCGCCGGCCTGGCCGCGGCCCGCGAGGCCGCGCGGCAGGACGCCGCCGCCTTCGTCTGGGACGCGGCCCAGGGACACCCCGAGATCGGGTTCTCAGCCTCCGCTCCCGCCGCATCGATCCGCACCGGGACCGGAGCCGAGCTGCGGGTCGTGTCCGCAGAGTCGGCGGACGACGCCTTCGCCGTGCTCCTGCGCGCCCGTTCCGGCGGCGGCGGGCTGGCGCTCGACCTGCTCTACGACGCCGGCCGCGTCGACGAGGCCGACGCCGGGCGCCTGGCCGGCAAGCTCCTGGCGGTGTTCGAGGCCGTGCTTGCCGATCCCGGCATCCCGGTGGGCCGGATCGACCTGCTCACGGCCGCGGAGCGCCGGGCCCTGGTCGACGAGGCCAACGCGACCTTCGCGGAGCTGCCCGCCGAGCCCTGGGTCCACCGTCGCTTCGAGCGCGCGGCCGCGGCTCACCCGGACCGCACCGCGGTGGCCTGCGGCGGCGCGTCCCTGACCTACGGCGAGCTCGCGCGGCGCTCCAGCCGGCTCGCGCGCCATCTCCTGCGCCTCGGCGTGGGAGCGGACGTGCCCGTCGCCCTGTACGCCGAGCGCTCGGTCGAGCTGGTGGTGGGCCTGCTCGGCATCCTCAAGGCCGGCGGCGCCTACGTGCCGGTCGAGCCGGGCCAGCCGCGGCAGCGCCTGGCGTCGATCCTGTCCGACGTGGCCGCGCCCGTGATCGTCACCCGCAAGGCCGTGCGCTCCACGCTGCCGCCGTTCGCGGGCGCCGTCGTGGACCTCGACGACCCCGCTCTGGAGGCGGAGAGCGCGGACGATCCCGGCCTGCCGGTGCACGGCGAACAGCTCGTCTACGTCCTCTTCACCTCCGGCTCCACCGGCCGGCCCAAGGGCGTGGCCGTGGAGCACCGCCAGCTCGCCAGCTACACCGCGGGCGTCACCGGCCGGCTCGACCTGCCGGCCGAGGGGCGCTACCTGATCGTCTCGACCTTCGCGGCCGATCTCGGCAACACCGTGGTCTTCCCCGCCCTCTGCCAGGGGGCCACGCTGGAGATCGTGCCGGCCGAGTGCGCCTCGGACGCCGAGGCCATGGCGGAGCTCGCGGCGCGCACGCCGGTCGACGTGCTCAAGATCGTGCCGAGTCATTTGCAGGCCTTGCATGCCGCCAATACTGCGGGCAGCCGGCCGTTCCTGCCGGCGCGCCGGCTGGTGCTCGGCGGCGAGGCCTCGCCGCCGGGCTGGATCGAGGAGCTACGGGAGCGCGCCGGCGGGTGCCGGATCTTCAACCACTACGGCCCTTCCGAGACCACCGTCGGAGTCCTCACGCACGAGGTCGACGGCCCGGTGGACCCGCGGGCCGCGACGCTGCCGCTCGGCCGGCCGCTCCCGAACGACCGCGTCTATCTCCTGGACCACGACGGCCGGCCGGTGCCGCGCTGGACGCCCGGCGAGGTCTGGATCGGCGGCGCCCAGGTCGCCCGCGGCTACGCCGGACGGCCGGACCTGACCGCGGAGCGGTTCCTGCCCGATCCGTTCTCCGGCGAGCCGGGAACGCGCCTCTACCGCACGGGCGACCTCGCGCGCTTCCTCGGCGACGGCACGGTGGAGTTCCTGGGCCGCGCCGACCACCAGATCAAGTACCACGGCTTCCGCGTCGAGCTGGAGGAGATCCGCGCCCTGCTGCGGCGCCACCCGCAGGTGCGCGACGCCGTGGCCCGCGTCCTGCGCGACGACCAGGGGCGCGACGTGTTGGCGGCCTACTACGTCTCCCGCCAGCCCGTGGACACCGCCGAGCTGCGCGCCCTGCTCTCGGAGTACCTGCTCGCCGAGACGCTGCCCAACGTCTACATCCACCTGCGCCGGATGCCCCTGACGCTCAACGGCAAGGTCGACCTGGCGGGCCTGCCGGGGCTCGACGCCATCCGCCAGCTCGACCGCGGCGCCTTCGTGGCCCCGCGCACCCCGGTCGAGCAGATCCTCGCCGGCCTGTGGACGGAGGTGCTCGGCGTCGAGCGGGTGAGCGCCCATGACAGCTTCTTCGAGCTCGGCGGGCATTCGCTGCTCGCCACCCGGCTCGCCTCGCGGGTGCGGCAGACGTTCGGCGTGGAGCTGCCGCTGCGCAGTCTCTTCGACGCCCCGGCGCTCGCCGGCTTCGCCGAGAGGGTCGAGGCCGCCCTGCGCTCGGGGTCGAAGACCGAGGTGCCGCCGCTCGCGCCCGCGCCGCGCGACCGGCCCCTGCCGCCGTCGTTCGCCCAGGAGCGCCTCTGGCTGATGCACCAGCTCGACCCGGAGAGCCCGGCCTACAACATGCCGGGCGCTCTCGGCTTCCGCGGCCCGCTGTCGGCCGCCGCCCTGGGCGCGGCGCTCGGCGAGGTGGTCCGCCGCCACGAGGTCCTGCGCACGCGCTTCGCCGAGCAGGACGGCCTGCCGGTCCAGGTCGTCGACCCGCCGCGGGGGTGGCTCCTGCCCGTGATCGATCTCTCGGGCCTGGAAACGGCGCCGCGCGAGGCCCGCGAGGCCGAGATCCGGCGGCTGGCCGAGGCCGAGGCCCGCAGGCCGTTCGACCTCGCCGCCGGCCCGGTGCTGCGCACCGCGCTGCTGCGCCGGGAGGCCCGCGACCACGTGCTCCTCATCACCCTGCACCACGTGGTGGGCGACGCCTGGTCGATCGACGTCTTCGTGCGCGAGCTGACGGCGTTCTATGCCGGCCGGTCAACCTCCCTGCCGCCGCTCGCGCTCCAGTACGCCGACTTCGCGGCCTGGCAGCGCTCCTGGCTCTCCGGCGCCACGCTGGAGGCCGAGATCGAGCACTGGCGCCGGCAGCTCGCTGGCGCGCCCGAACGGATCGAGCTGCCGCTCGACCGGCCGCGGCCGCAGGTCGCCTCGTTCCGCGGCGCGGTCCACGACGAGCCCATCGCGGCCGAGGTCTGGCAGGGGATCGAGGCGCTCGCCAGGAAGGAGAAGGCGACGCCGTTCATGGTCCTGCTCGCCGCCTTCGCCACCCTGCTCCACCGCACCACGGGCGCGGTCGACCTGCCCGTGGGCACCGACGTGGCGAACCGCAACCACCTGGCGCTCGAGGGGATGGTCGGCTTCTTCGTCAACAACCTGGTGCTGCGCACCGACCTGTCGGGCGACCCGACCTTCCAGGAGCTGGTCGCCCGCGTCCGCGAGACCACGCTCCAGGCCTACGCCCACCAGGATCTGCCGTTCGACCGGCTGGTCAAGGCCCTGGCCCCGAAGCGGCACCTGTCGACGACGCCGCTGTTCCAGGTCCTCTTCGTGCTCCAGAACGCGCCGGCCTGGGAGCTCGCGCTGCCGGGCATCGAGGTCGAGCGCCTGGACTTCGGCGTGGAGACGGCGAAGTTCGACCTCGCGCTGTTCCTCCGTCCGGCGACGGGGGGCGCCTGGACGGCCAACTGGAGCTACCGCCCCGACCTGTTCGACGCCGCCACGGTCGCCCGCTTCGGCGGGCGCTATTCCACCCTGCTGTCGAGCCTGCTCGCCAGGCCCGAAGCCCGCTTGTCCGAGTTGGAGATGGTGACCGCCATGGAGACACAAGCCCAGGAAGAGTCCAGCCTCGGCCGCCTGCGCGGCGCGCGGCGGCGCACGGCCGAGCCCGCCGTGAGCGACCTCGTGGAGATGGAGCCGCTCGTGCCGGGCCAGGCGCTCCCCCTGGTCGTCCGGCCGCGCTCGCGCGACCACGACCTCGTGGGCTGGGCCGCCAGCCAGCGCGACCTGCTCGAAGCGAAGCTGCGGGTGCACGGCGGCCTGCTGTTCCGCGGTTTCCAGATCGGCGGGCAGATCGGCGGGCAGGCCGGCGGCATCGGCGAGTTCGAGCGCTTCGCCGCGGCGATCGCGCCGGACCTCTACGGCGAGTACGGCGACCTGCCGCGCGAGCAGGAGGGCGAGAAGGTCTACCACTCGACGCCGTACCCCGAGGACAAGAGCATCCTGTTCCACAACGAGAGCTCGCACATGCACCGCTGGCCGCTCAAGCAGTGGTTCTACTGCGTGACCCCCGCGCCGGTGGGCGGGGCGACGCCGCTGCTCGACTGCCGCCGCTCCTACCGCGCCCTGCGGCCGGAGCTGGCGGCGGAGCTCGAAGCCAAGGGGCTGATCTACGTGCGCAACTTCAGCGACGGCCTCGACGTCTCCTGGCAGGCGTTCTTCCGCACCTCGGACCGGGCGGCGGTCGAGGCCTGGTGCGCGCAGGCCGGGATGGAGCACAGCTGGAAGGACGACGGGCTGGAGACCCGGCAGCGCGCCCTGGCCGTGGCGGTCCACCCGAAGACCGGCGAGAAGGTCCTCTTCAACCAGATCCAGCTCCACCATCCGGCCTGCCTCGACCCCGAGACGCGCACCTCGCTGCGCGCCGCGTTCGGCGACGAGAGCAACCTGCCGAGGAACGTGCTCTTCGGCGACGGCACGCCGATCCCCGACGAGGTCGTGGAGGAGATCGGGCGGCTGTACGAGGAGCTTGCCGTCCGTTTCACCTGGGAGCAGGGGGACGTGGTGATGCTGGACAACATGCTCACCGCCCATGCGCGCGACCCCTACTCCGGGCCGCGCAAGATCGTGGTGGCGATGGGCGAGATCACGACCGCGGCGCAGCTCGCCGGGTGAACCGGGCTGACAGGGAAGGAAGGGAGAGGCCATGTCTTTCGAGCTCGCGCCGCAGCAGCGGCGCCTCTGGCGCGTCGCCGGCACGGCCGGCGTCTGGGAAGCCCGGGCCGTCGTCCGCCTGGAGGGGGACCTCGATCCGGACCGCCTGCGCCGGGCGCTCGCGGACCTGGCGCGCCGCTTCGAGATCCTGCGCACGCGCTTCCCCAAGCCCGCCTGGAGCAAGGTGCCGTCGCAGATGATCGAAGAGGTGCCGGAGATCGCCTGGACGGACCGGCCGCCCGGCCGCGAGCCCTTCGACCTCGACGCGCAGCCGCTCTACGCCTCACTCGAAGCCGCGCTTGGAGCCGATGGCCCCGGCCGGCACCGGCTCACGCTCCGCCTGCCGGCTCTGGCTGTCGACTCGCGCTCGTTCGCGACCCTGGTCCCGGACCTGGCCCGGATCTACGCGGGCCAGGCGCCCGGCGGCGATCCCCTCCAGGCCGCCGACTACGCCGCCTGGCAGGCCGACCTCCTCGATCCGGCCGACTCCAAAGGCGTGCTCGCGCGCGCGTTCTGGGCCCGGCACGACCTGGCGTCCGCGGCGCAGCGCACGCTGCCCGGCGAAATCCGCCGCGCCGGAGACCGGTTCTCGCCGGAGACCGTCGAGGTGCCGGTCGATCCCGGGGCGGTACGGACGCTGGAGGAGGCGACCGGCGGCTCCGCGACCGCGGTCCTCCTGGCGGGGTGGGCAACGCTCCTCGCCCGCTCCACCGGCGAGCCGTCTGTGGTCGTCGGCCGCGTGTTCGACGGCCGGCCGTTCGACGACCTCGCCACGGCCGTGGGTCCTCTCTCCCGGCCCCTCCCTGCGAGCCTCGACTGTCCGGACGCCCTGCCGTTCGCCGAGCTGGCGCGGCGGGCCGCCGCCGCCGAGGCCGAGGCGGCCCGGTTCCAGGAGTACGGGATCGGCGACGAGGACGCGGCGGACGAGCGCTTCGCCTGGCTCTTCGAGGTCCACACAGCAGTGGCGCCCGTGACGCTGGGCGGCATCACGTTCATCCTGGAATCCGCCGGGTCCGTGGCGGAGCGCGCCACCGCCGCCCTCGTCGCCGAACAGCGCGGCGAGGCCTGGACCGCGAGCCTGCGCTACGACGCGGCGCGCCTGCCGTCCCTGGAAGCCGGACGTCTCGCGAACCGGCTCGCCCGGCTCCTGTCCGCTGCGGCCATGGCGCCCGACGCGGCGATCGCAGACCTCGACATCCTGGCTCCCGGCGAGCGGCGGGAGCTGCTGACGACCGTCGCCCAGGGACCCGGGCTTCCGCCCGTCGAGCCCACGGTCCACCGGGCGTTCGCGCGGCAGGCCGAGCGCACCCCGGACGCGCCCGCCCTGTCCTGCGGCGGCCGGCGGCTCACCTACGCCGAGCTGCGGGAGGAGTCCGACCGGCTCGCCCGGCACCTGCGCGCCCTGGGGGTCTCCGCAGAAGACCGGGTCGCCCTTTTCCTCGAACGGTCGGGCGAGGCGGTCGTCGCGCTGCTCGGCATCCTCGCGGCCGGCGGCGCCTACGTGCCGCTCGACCCGTCGTTCCCGCGCGAGCGGCTGGCGCTGATGCTGGAGGACGCGGCGCCCAAGGTGATCGTCACCGACGCGGCGCACGCCGACCTGCTCCCCGCGACCGGCGCAAAGCTGGTGCGGCTCGACGCCGACCGCGAGGTCCTGCTGGCGCTTCCCGCCGGGGCGCCGCCGGACACGGCTGATCAGGAGAGCCTCGCCTACGTGCTCTTCACCTCCGGCTCGACCGGCCGGCCCACGGGGGTCGGGGTCGAGCACCGCCAGATCCTCGCCTACACGGCCGCCATCCTGGAACGGATGGGCTCGCCGGAGGGCCGGGTCTGGGCCACGGTCACGACCCTCGCGGCCGACCTCGGCAACACCATGGTCTTCCCGGCCCTCCTGGCCGGCGGCTGCCTGGAGGTGGTGACCCAGGACCAGGCGATGGAGCCGGAGGCGTTCGCCGGGCTGGTCGAAAGCGCCGGCATCGACGCCCTCAAGATCGTGCCCTCGCAGCTCCAGGCCCTGCTGGCCGGCGATGTCGGCGATGTCGGCGATACCGGCGGCGGCGGTGCGGAGCGGGTGCTGCCGCGGCGCCTGCTGGTGCTCGGCGGCGAGGCGGCGGGCTGGGACCTGGTGGACCGGCTCGCGGGGCCGGGGCGCGGCCCCGCGGTGTTCAACCACTACGGGCCGACGGAGACGACGGTCGGCGCCGTGGCCGGCCGCCTGGAGGCCGGCGAGCCGGACGGCAGGCCGGAGCGGCCGCCGCTCGGCCGGCCCCTGGCCGGAGCCCGGGTCCTGGTTCTCGGCAATACCGACGGTGCCGGCGGTGTCGGCCGCCTGTCCCCGTGGGGCGTGCCCGGCGAGCTGTGCATCGGCGGCGCGGGCGTGGCCCGCGGCTACTTCGAACGGCCGGACGCCACGGCCGAGCGCTTCGTCCCCGATCCCCACGGCCCGGCCGGCGGCCGGCTCTACCGGACCGGCGACCGGGCGCGCGTGCTCCCCGACGGCCGCCTGGAGTTCCTCGGCCGCCTCGACGGCCAGATCAAGCTCCGCGGCTTCCGCATCGAGCCCGGCGAGATCGAGGCGGCGCTGCGCCGCCACCCGGCGGTGCGCGACGCGGCGGTGCTGCTGCGCGAGGACGCCCCGGGCGAGCGCCGGCTCGTCGCCTGGCTGGCCGCGCGGCGCGGCGAGGAGCCTTCGACCGCGGACCTGCGCGCCTTCCTGCACGACAGGCTGCCGGAGTACATGGTGCCGGCCGCGTTCGTGACGCTCCCGGCGCTGCCGCTGACGCCCAACGGCAAGCTCGACCGCCGCGCCCTCCCCGCACCCGAAAGGGGCGGCGAGAGGACGGCGTTCGCCGCCCCCCGCACGCCGGTCGAGGAGCTGCTCGCGGGCGTCTGGGCGCAGGTGCTGCGCGTCGAGCGCGTGGGCATCCACGACAACTTCTTCAACCTGGGGGGCGACTCGATCCTCGCCATCCAGGCGGTCGGCCGGGCCGTGCGCGCCGGGCTCGCGCTCAAGCCGCGCGACCTGTTCCAGCACCAGACGGTCGCCGAGCTGGCGGGCGCCGCCGGCGCTCCCGCGGTGCGCACGGACGCGGGGCCGGCCACCGGCAGCTTCCCGCTGACGCCGATCCAGCGCTGGTTCTTCGACCAGGGCTTCGCCGACTCCCACCACTGGAACCAGGCGGTGCTCCTGGAGCCGGCCCGGCCGCTCTCCGAGCGCGGGCTCGCGGCGGCGCTGGCGCGCCTCGCGGCCCATCACGACGCCCTGCGGCTGCGCTTCACCGCAGCACCGGACGGCTCCTGGCGCCAGACCTACGCCGAGGCGGAGACGGCCCCGCTCCTCGTCCACCACGACCTCTCCGGCCTCGCGGAGCCCGGGGAGGCCCTGGAAGGCGCGGCCCGCGCTCTCCAGGGGAGCTTCGACCTCGCTCGGGGACCGCTGTTCGGAGCCGTGCTCTTCGACCTCCGCGGCAGCCAGAGGCTCCTGCTGGCCGCCCACCACCTGGTGGTCGACGGCGTCTCCTGGCGCATCCTGACGGAGGACCTGGCGGCGCTGGTGTCCAGCCTCGAAGCCGGCGGCACCCCGGACCTGCCTTCGCGGACGAGCTCGTTCGGAGCCTGGGCCGGGCGGCTGGCCGATCTCGCCCGGGACGGCGCGTTCGACGGCGAGCTGGGTCTGTGGCGGGAGATGTCGGCGGCGCCGTCTCTCCCTCTCGATTTCGATCAGCCTGTAGACCGGCCCGCCGTCGCCACCGGCGCCGCGGCCACGGCCTCCCTCTCGGAGGAGGAGACGCGGCGGCTGCTCCAGGAGGCGCCGGCCGCGCTCGGCGCCGAGATCCAGGAGGTGCTCCTCGCCGGCCACGCCCAGGCCGTGACCGGCTGGACCGGCCGGACCGGGCTCGGCGTGGTGGTCGAAGGCCATGGCCGCGAGGAGATCGCGCCCGACCTGGACCTCACGCGCACCGTGGGCTGGTTCACCACCCACCACCCGGTGGCCCTCGACCTCGACGCGGGCCTGGACGATCCCGCGGCCGCCGTGCGTGCCGTGGCCGACCGCCTGCGGCGCATCCCGCACCGCGGCCTGGGCTACGGCGTGCTGCGCCACCTGTCCCCGCGGGGAGCCGAGCTGGCCGCCCTGCCGGCGCCGGACGTCTCGTTCAACTACCTCGGCCAGCTCGACGGCCCGGCGGGCGAGGGCGCGCTCGGCCGCGCCGACCTGGGAGACCCGCTGGCCGCGCGGACCGCCCGCAGCGGCAGCGGCCACCGCGAGCGGCCGTTCAACGTCGGGGCCTATGTGCTCGGAGGCCGGCTGTGCCTCACCTGGGGTTACAGCACGGCCCTCCACCGCCCGGCGACCGCGGAAAGGCTGGTCGACGCCTTCGCCGCGGCCCTTCGCCGCCTGCTCGATCCCGCCGGCCGGGTCGCACAGCCTTCTGTCCTGGCCGGGCCCGGAGGGGACCTGCTCGCGCGCATCGCCCGCCAGGTCGGCACCGCCAAGGATCGGACCCACGATGCAGGTTGACCGGATCGAGGACCTCTACCCGCTCTCCCCCATGCAGGAGGGCCTGCTCTTCCACGCGGTCTCGGACCCGGGCCAGGAAGAGGGAGCCGACGTCTACTTCCGCCAGGCGGTCCGCGTCCTGCCCGGCGACCTGGAGCCGGACGCCTTCGTCCGGGCCTGGCAGGCCGTCGTGGACCGCCACCCGGTGCTGCGCTCGGCGTTCGTGTGGGAGGACATGGAGGAGCCGCTCCAGGTGGTGGTGCGCGGCGCCGAGGTCCCGGTCGAGCGCGCCGACTGGCGCGGCCTGCCGGAGGAGGAGAGGCGCGCGCGGCTCGAAGACTTCCTGGAACGGGACCGTCGGCGCGGCTTCGCGCTCGGCGAGGCGCCGCTCCTGCGCCTCGCCCTGCTGCGCACGGCGGACGACGCGTGGCACGTGGTGTGGAGCTTCCACCACCTGATCCTCGACGGCTGGTCCGTGGCGCTGGTGCTGCAGCAGGTGCTCGCGGTCTACGAGGCGCTGCGCGGCGGCCGGCCCGTGCCGGCCCTGGCCGGGCGCCCGTTCCGCGACTACGTGGACTGGCTGCGCCGCCAGGACCTGCGGCGCGCGGAGTCGTTCTGGCGCGGCGAGTTGGCGGGCTTCGCCGAGCCGACGCCCCTGCCGCTCGGCACCGGCCTGGCCGGCGGGCCGACCGACCGCCGGAGGACCCTTTCGCCGGAGCTGTCCGCGGCCGTCCAGGAGCTGGCGCGCCGCGGCGGCCTGACGGTCAACACGGTCGTGCAGGGGGCCTGGGCGCTGCTACTCGCCCGCGCCGCGGGCCTGGCCGACGTGGTGTTCGGCGCCACGGTCTCCGGCCGGCCGCCGGAGCTCGACGGGTTCGAATCGATGGTCGGTCCGTTCCTCAACACGCTGCCGGTGCGGGTGCGGCTCCGCGACGGCGAGACCGTGCTCGCCTTCCTCCGGCGGCTCCAGGAGCGCCAAGCCGAGGCCCGGCAGTGGGAGCTCACGCCGCTGGTGCGCATCCAGCGCTGGAGCGGCCTGCCCGGCGGGCTCCCCCTGTTCGAGTCGCTGGTGGTGTTCGAGAACTATCAGGTCGACGACCAGGCCGCCGAGCGCACGGCCGGCGCCGCGTTCCGCGACGGCACCAGCTACCCCGTGAGCCTCGTGGTCCACCCCGGGCCGCCGCTCTCCCTGCGCCTCTGCTGCGACGGCCGCCGCACGACCGGCGCCGCGGTGGAGGCCGCCCTGGAACGGCTGGAGGCGGTCCTCGCCGCGTTCGCCGCCGGCCCGGAGCTGCCGCTCGCCGGAGTCGAGACCCTGCCGCGGGCCGAGCGCGAACGGCTCACCGCGTCCCCGGACCGGAGAGGCCGGAGGGGCCGGAGGGGATGGTCGGGGCCGCTGGCCGCGGCCGTGGCGCGGCGCGCGGCGCGCGCGACCGGCGCCGTGGCGGTCGACGGCCGCGACGGGAGCCTGACCTACGGCGAGCTCGTCCGCAAGGCCGCGGGGCTCGCGGATGCGCTGGAGATGCTCGCGGCCGGCACCGACGACCGGGTGGGGGTGCTCCTGGAGCGCTCGCCGGACACGGTCGCGGCGCTCCTGGGCATCCTGGCCGCGGGCGCGGCGTATCTGCCGCTCTCGCCCGAGGACCCGGACGAGCGCCTGCGCGCGCTCCTGGCGGACGCGGGCGTGCGGGTGGTCGTGACCTCCCGGGCCTTCGCCGCACGGGTCCCAGCCGGTATCGCCACCGTGATCGTCGAGGACGTTCCCGGCGCGGACGGCGGGCTCGACCGGGCGCCCATCCACCCCGCGCAGGCCGCCTGGGTCATCTATACCTCCGGCTCCACGGGCCGGCCCAAGGGGGTCGTGATCTCCCACGGCGCCATGGCCGTGCACATGGAAGAGATCGTGGAGCGCTTCGGCCTGGTGGAGACGGACCGGGTGCTCCAGTTCGCGTCGCTCCAGTTCGACACCTCGCTGGAGCAGATCCTGGCGCCGCTCCTGGCGGGCGCCGCCGTAGTGCTGCGCGACCCCGAGCCCTGGACGCCGGAGGAGCTCCACCGCGCCCTGGCCGAGCGCCGGATCACCGTCGCCAACCCGCCCACGGCCTACTGGCGCCATGCGCTCGCCGAATGGGCCGACCGCGGCCTGCGGACGCCGGACGGGCTGCGGCTGATGGTGGCGGGCGGCGACCGCATCGCGCCCGAGGACCTGGAGCGCTGGGCGCGGGCGGCGACGCCTTCGTGCGCGCTGCTCAACGCCTACGGCCCCACCGAGACCACGGTCACCGCCACGGTGGCCACGCTCGATCCGCGCGATGCTGCGCGGACCGTGTCCATCGGCCGGCCGGTGGGCGGCCGCACGGCCCATGTGGTCGACGCCTGGGGCGCGCTCCAGGACGCCGGGCTGCCGGGCGAGCTCTGGCTCGGCGGCTCGGAGGCGCGCGGCTATCTCGGCCGGCCCGACCTGACGGCGGAGCGCTTCGTCCCCGATCCGTTCGGCCCGGTTCCCGGGGCGCGCCTCTACCGGACCGGCGACCTGGGCCGCCGCCGGGCCGACGGCGAGATCGAGTTCCTGGGCCGCCGCGACCATCAGATCAAGATCCGCGGCTTCCGCATCGAGCCCGGCGAGGTCGAGGCGGCTCTCGCCGCCCATCCCGGCGTCCGCCAGTGCGCGGTGGACGCGCGCGCCGACGCGGCCGGCGAGAAGCGCCTCGTCGCCTGGATCGTCCCCGTCCCCGGCCGGCCCGTGTCCGGCGCGGAGCTGCGCGACTTCCTGCGCGGGCGCCTGCCGGCGCCCCTCGTGCCGACGCTCTTCGCGCCGATCCCGGCCCTGCCGCTCACGGCCTTCGGCAAGGTCGACCGCCGCGCGCTGCCTGATCCGGAGGAGGCTGACGCGGCCGGCGGAGAGTCCTACGCACCGCCGCGCACCGACGCCGAGCGGGCGCTCGCCCGGCTGATCGGCGAAGCGCTGCGCGTCGAGCGGGTGGGTCTCCACGACGACTTCTTCGCCCTCGGCGGCGATTCGATCCTCAGCCTCCAGATCGTGTCGCGGGCCCGCCGCGAGGGTCTCCACCTCCGGCCGCGCGACTTCTTCGAGCGCCCGACGGTCGCGGAGCTGGCCGCGGCGGCCTCCCGGCCGTCCCGGGAGATCGCGGCCGAGCCCGGCCCGCTCACCGGTCCCGCGCCGCTCCTGCCCATCCAGCGCCGCTTCTTCACTCAGGCGTTCCCCCGGCCGGACCACTTCAACCAGGCCCTGCTGCTGGAGGCCCGCGGGCCGCTCGAATCCGCGCCGCTCGCCGCCGCGGTCGCCGGACTGATCGAGCACCACGACGCCCTGCGCCTGCGCTTCACCCGCACGGCGGAGGGCTGGTCGCAGAACTTCGCCCCTCCCGGCGGTCCCGTGCCGTTCACGGCGGTGGACCTCTCCGACCTGCCGGCGGAGCTCCGCGCCGCCGCGATGTCGGACGCGTGCCGCGATGTCCAGCGCAGCCTGGACCTGTCCCGGGGGCCGATCGTCCGCGTCGTCCACTTCCCGTGGGGCGACGGCACTCCCGACCGGCTGCTCCTGACCGTCCACCACCTCGCCGTGGACGGCGTATCCTGGCGCGTCCTGGTCGAAGATCTGGAGGCGCTACGGACGGGCGGCGTCCTCCCTCCGCGCACCAGCTCATTCCGGCAATGGGGTCAGAGGCTGGAGGAGCTGGCCCGTTCCGAGGCGGTCGCCGCCGAGGAGCCGTTCTGGGAGGAGATGACCCAGCCGGACGCCCCCCTCCCCGCCGCCCTCCCCGGGACCCGCCTGCGCGGAAGGGCGCGGACCCTCGTCCTTCATCTCCCGGAGGCGGAGACGCGAGCCCTCCTGCAGGACCTGCCCGCGGCGTTCCGCGCCCGCCCCGACGAGACCCTGCTCGCCGCGCTCGCCCTGGCCTTCGCGGCCTGGACCGGCCGGCCCGGCCGGCGGATGGACCTGGAGGCGCACGGCCGGGAGGAGCTGTTCGAGGACCTCGACCTCTCGCGCACCGTGGGCTGGTTCACAGCCCTCTACCCGGTCCGCCTGGAGGTCGATCCCGAGGTCGGGCCGGCCGCCGCGCTGCGGGCCGTGCGCACCGTCCTCCATCGCGTCCCCGGCCGCGGCCTCGGGTACGGCTTGCTGCGCTTCCTGGCCGGGGGCGAGGCCTCCGGCCGCCTGGCATCCGCGCCGGAGCCGGAAGTGGTCTTCGACTACCTCGGGCAGTCGGACGCGGCGCTCGGCGACGACGCCCCCTTCCGGCTGGCTTCCGAGCCGGTCGGCGCCACGAGCGATCCCGCTTCCGAGCGCCGCCACCGCTTCGAGATCAGCGCCCTGGTGACCGAGGGCCGCCTGCGGGTCCACTGGATCTGGGGCGCGGACACCGACCACCCCGACACGGTGCAGGCGCTCGCCGACCGCTTCCTCGCCGAGATCGGACGGCTCGTCCGCCACGCCCAGGAGCCGGACGCCGGCGGCGCCATCCCGGCCGACTTCCCGCTCGCGAAGCTCGACCAGGCCCGCCTCGACCGCGCCGTGGGCTCCGCCCGCGACGTCGAGGACCTGTACCCCCTGGCCCCGGTGCAGGAGGGGATGCTGTTCCACACCGTGCTCTCGCCGGAAGCCGGCCACTACGTACAGCAGGTCCACTGCCGGCTGCGCGGCCCGCTCGACGCCGACGCCCTCGCAGCCGCCTGGCAGGCGGTCGTGGACCGGCAGCCGGTGCTCCGCACCTCGTTCCTCTGGAAGGGCTTCGACCGGCCCCTGCAGCGCGTCCACCGCCGCGCCCTCCTCCCCCTGGAGCGGCAGGACTGGAGCGCCCTGCCGGAGGCCAAACGCGAGGCCCGCCTGGAGAGCCATCTCCGCGAGGACCGGCGCCGCGGCTTCGATCCGGCGCGGCCGCCGCTGATGCGCCTGCTCCTCGTCCGCTGGCAGGAGGGGGTCCACCGCCTGGTGTGGACCAGCCACCACATCCTGCTCGACGGCTGGTGCGTGCCGCTGATCCTGGGCGAGGTCGTGGCGGGATACGCCGCGCGGGTGCTCGGCGGCGAGCCGCCCGCGGCCCCGGTGCGCCCCTTCCGCGCCTTCCTCGCCTGGCTCGCCAACCAGGATCCTGAAGCCGGCCGCGAGGCCTGGCGCGCGGCGCTCGCCGGCTTCCGCGAGCCCACCGCCCTCCCCCTGCTCTCGCCCCGGCGCGACGGCGAGGCGGGCGAGGGCCTCGCGGCGCAGCACGAGGAGCGCCTGGACGACCCGCTCGCCGCCGCCCTCCAGGCGCTGGGCCGGCGTCACCGGGTAACCCTCGCAACGGTCGTCCAGGGCGCCTGGGCGCTCCTCCTGGCCCGCCTCGCCGGACGCGACGACGTGGTGTTCGGCATCACGGTCGCGGGCCGGCCCGCGGACCTGGCCGGCGCCGAGGCCACGGTCGGGCCGTTCATCAACACCCTGCCGGCGCGGGTGCGCGTACCGGCGGAGGAGCGCATCCTCCCCTGGCTCGCCGCCCTTCAGGAGGGGCAGCTCGACCGCCTGCGCTTCGAGCACACGCCGCTCGTCCGCATCCAGGAGTGGAGCGAGGTGCCGCGCGGCGTACCCCTGTTCGAGACGCTCCTGGTGTTCGAGAGCTATCCGGTCGAAACTTCGCTCCCGTCCCGCGAGGCCGGCCTCTTCGACCTCGACGACGTGCGGCTGGTCGAGAAGACCAACTATCCGCTGACCGGCGTGGCCATCCCCCGGGGCGGCCTCACGCTGCGCCTCAAGTCCGACCCCGCCCGCCTCGACCCGGCCGGCGCGTCGCGCCTGCTCCGGAGCTGGTCGGCCCTGCTCGCGCAGATCGCCGACCGCCCGCTCGCCCGGCTGGACGACCTGTCTCTCCTCTCGCCCGCCGAGCGCGGCCAACTCGTCGCGGCGGAGAGATCCGCCGCGGACTTCGCTCCGGGCGCTCCGCTCCACGTCCGCTTCACCGCCCGGGCCGCGGAACGGCCGGACGCCGTGGCCGCGGTCCTGGAGGGGGAGACCCTCACCTACGCCGAGCTCGACCGCCGCTCCGACCGCCTCGCGCGGGCGCTACGCCGCGCCGGCGCCGGACGCGAGACCCGGATCGGCATCCACCTGCGGCCGTCGTTCGACCTGCTCGCCGCCATGCTCGCCGCCCTCAAGGCCGGCGGGGTCTACGTGCCGCTCGATCCGGCCTCCCCGGCAGACCGGCTGGCCGGGATGATCGAGGATGCGGGCATCGCCGTGGTGGTGGCGGGCGGCGGCACGCCTCTGGACCATTCCGGGGTAGCCGTCGTAGACCCGGGAGCGGATGGACCCGACGACAGTCTCCCAGGAACCGATCCCGGCCAGGCGGCGTACGTCATCTTCACCTCCGGCTCCACGGGCCGGCCCAAGGGCGTGGCCGTGCCGCACGCGCACGTGCTGCGGCTCTTCCACGCCACCCGGGACCGTTTCGGGTTCGGTCCGGACGACGTGTGGACCTTCTTCCACTCCTTCGCCTTCGACTTCTCGGTCTGGGAGATCTGGGGCGCGCTCCTCCACGGCGGGAGGCTGGTGATCGTGCCGCCGGCCGTGCGGCGCTCGTCCGACGCGTTCTACGACCTGCTGGCCGACGAGCGGGTGACGGTGCTCAACCAGACCCCCTCGGCCTTCCGGCAGCTCATGTGGAGCGAGGCCGCGCGGTCGGCCCCCCGGCCGCTCGCCCTGCGGCTGGTGATCTTCGGCGGCGAGGCCCTGGACTCCCGCACGCTGGCGCCCTGGTACGAGCGCCATGACGAAGATGCGCCGCGGCTCGTCAACATGTACGGCATCACCGAGACCACGGTCCACGTGACCTGGCGCCCGCTCTCGGCCGCCGATGCCGGGACGCCGGCCGGGATCGGCCGGCCGATCCCCGACCTGGAGGGCTGGGTGGTGGACGCCGCCGGCCGCCTCGTGCCGGACGGCGTGCCGGGCGAGCTCCTGGTGGGCGGCGCCGGGCTCGCCCGCGGCTATCTGGGCCGGCCGGACCTCACCGCCGAACGCTTCGTGCCGCACCCCTGGGCCGCCGCGCCGGGGCTCCGCCTGTACCGCTCCGGCGACCTGGTACGGCGCCGGACGGACGGCGAGCTGGACTACCTCGGACGCATCGATCACCAGATCAAGATCCGCGGCTTCCGCGTGGAGCTGGGCGAGATCGAGGCCGCGCTCCTCACCCACCCCGCAGTCCGGGAGGCGGTCGTGGTCCTGCGCGAGGTCGCGGCGGACGACCGCCGCCTGGTGGCGTACATCACCCTGCAAGACGACAGCGAGGCGCCGTCGGTCAGCGAGCTGCGGGAGCGCCTCGGCGCCTCGCTGCCCGAGTACACGGTGCCGTCGGCCTTCGTGGTGCTGCCGGCCCTGCCCCTCACGCAGAACGGCAAGGTGGACCGCCGCGCCCTGCCGACTCCCGGGCCGGACCGGCCCGACCTGGCGGCCCGCTTCGTCGCCCCCGAGGGGAACCTGGAGTCCGTCCTCGCCGAGATGTGGGGCGAGGTCCTGGGGCTCGACCGGGTCGGGGTCGAGGACAGCTTCTTCGAGCTGGGCGGCAACTCGCTCCTCGCCATGCAGCTCTTCGGCCGGGTCGGAGAGGCGTTCCAGCGCGACCTCCCCCTGGCCACCCTCTACGAAGACCCCACGGTCCGGGGCCAGGCGCGGACCCTGGCCGCCCGCGAGACGCGGCCCGGCGAGATGGAGACGATCGCGCGCGTGCTCCGCCGCGTGCGCGCCCTGTCGGCCCAGGGGGTCAGCAGCCTCCTCTCCGAGAAGAGCGAGAAGAAGGAGATTCAGCGATGAGCGTCGATCCGGCGACCGGGCGGGGTCTCTCCGCCGAGCAGCACGAGCTGCTGCGCCTGCTGCTCGCGGAGGAAGAGGGGATCACCCTCGACGAGCGGTTCGCCGTCCCGAGGCGGGGGGACACGGGGCCGGCGCCGCTCTCCTTCGCGCAGCAGCGCCTCTGGTTCCTGCACCAGATGGAGCCGGACAGCCCGGCCTACAACGTGCCTCTCGCGCTGCGGCTGACCGGAGAGCTCGACCTCCCCATCCTGGCCGCGGTCCTGGGCGAGGTGGCGCGCCGCCACGAGGTCCTGCGCACCACCTTCGCCGAAACGGCCGGCCAGCCGGTCCAGGTGGTCCATCCGCCAGGCCCGATGCCCCTGATACCCCTGCCCGTGGTCGACCTCGGCGGCCTGCCCGAGGCGGCGCGCGAGGCGGCCCTCCCGGGCTGCGTCGAGGCGGAGCTGCGGCGGCCGTTCGACCTCGCCGCCGGCCCGCTGCTGCGCGCGCTCGCGGTGCGGCTCGGCCCCGCGGAGCACGCCGTGGCGGTCAACTTCCATCACATCGTGGCCGACGGCTGGTCCATGGGGGTCTTCCTGCGCGAGGTCGAGGCGCTGTTCACGGCCGCGCTCTCGCGCCGCCCGCCCGCCCTGCCCGGGCTGCCGTTCCAGTACGCCGACTTCGCGGTCTGGCAGCGCGGCTGGCTGACCGGCGAGCGCCTGGAGCGCCAGCTCGCCTTCTGGCGCGAGCGGCTGGCGGACCCGCCCGTGCTCCAGCTCCCCACCGACCATCCACGGCCGGCGGTGCCGTCGTCGCGCGGCCTCCGCCTCGCGCGGCCGGTGCCCGAGCGGCTCGCCGCGGGATTGCGCAGCCTGGGCCGGCGGCACGAGGCGAGCCTGTTCATGACCCTGCTCGCCGCCTTCGCCGCCTTCCTCCACCGGCTCACGCGCCAGGACGACCTCACGGTGGGCTCGCCCATCGCCAACCGCCGGCCGGTCGAGACCGAGGCGCTGATCGGCTACTTCGCCAACACCCTGGTGCTGCGCGCCGAGGCCGGCGGGGACCCCACCTTCGCGGAGATGCTCGCCCGCGTGCGCGCCGCCACGCTCGCCGCCTACGACCATCCGGACGTGCCGTTCGAGCTGCTGGTCGAGGAGCTGCAGCCGGCGCGCGACCTCGGCCGCACGCCGCTCTTCCAGGCCGTGCTCGCGCTGCAGAACGCCTTCGACGCCGCGGTCCGGCTGCCCGGGCTGCGGACCGCACCCCTCGCGGCGCGGACCGGTACGGCCAAATTCGAGCTCACGCTCTTCGGCCAGGAGACGGAGGACGCCCTCACCCTGGGCTTCGAGGCGCACCGCGACCTCTTCGAGGCGCCGACGGTCGAGCGCATGCTCGACCAGCTCGCCGCGCTGCTCGAAGGAGCCGCGGGAGACGACCGCCTGCGCCTCTCCGAGCTGCCGCTCCTCGACGAGGCCGGGCTCGCCCAGGTCCGCGCCTGGAGCCGCGCCGGCGGCACGGACTTCCCGGTGCTCTGTCTCCACCACGGCTTCGAGGCGCAGGCCGCGCGGCGGCCCGGCGCCCTCGCCTGCGTCGATGACGCCGGCGAGGGGCTCACCTACGCCGAGCTCGACCGCCGCGCCAACCGCCTGGCCCGCAGGCTCGCCGCCCTGGGCGCCGGCCCCGAGGTGCGGGTCGGGATCTGTCTCGACCGCTCGCTCGACACGGTGGTGGCCATCCTCGCCACGCTCAAGGCGGGCGGCGCCTACGTGCCGCTCGATCCCGGGTACCCGCGGGAGCGCCTCGCCTTCCTGCTGGCCGACGCCGCGCCGGCCGTGCTCCTCACCGACCGCGCGCTCCTCGACTCGCTGCCGCCGCACGGCGCGGCCGTGCTCCTCGTCGCCGAGGCCGCGGCCGAGGGCGACGACACGCCGGTGGACGGCGGGGCGGAGCCCGGGAATGCCGCCTACGTCATCTACACCTCCGGCTCGACCGGCAAGCCCAAGGGGGTGGTCGTCACCCACGCCCAGGTGGCGCGCCTGTTCACCGCCACCGAGCCCTGGTTCGGCTTCGGCGAGGACGACGTCTGGACGCTGTTCCACTCCTACGCCTTCGACTTCTCGGTGTGGGAGATCTGGGGCGCCCTGCTCTACGGCGGCCGACTCGTGGTGGTCCCCTATCTGGTGAGCCGCTCGCCGGAAGCGTTCTGGGACCTGGTGGTGCGCAACGGCGTGACCGTGCTCAACCAGACCCCCTCGGCGTTCCGCCAGGTGAGCCGCGCCGCGCTGGCGTCCCTGGCGTCCGATACCGCCGCCCCGGCCCTGCGCTGGATCGTCTTCGGCGGCGAGGCGCTCGATCCGCAGAGCCTCGTCCCCTGGTTCGACCGCTTCGGCGACGCGCGACCGACCCTGGTCAACATGTACGGGATCACCGAGACCACCGTGCACGTGACCTTCCGGCCCCTGGCGCGGACCGACGCGGGCACTCTGAGAGGAAGCGTCGGCCGGGCCATCCCGGACCTCGCGCTGCACGTGCTCGGACCGGGTCTCCAGCCGCTGCCGGTCGGCGTCCCGGGAGAGCTGCACGTGGGCGGCGCCGGCCTGGCCCGCGGCTATCTCGACCGGCCCGAGCTCACCGCGCAACGCTTTATCCCGGACCCCTGGCCGGAGCACGGCGGCGAGCGGCTCTACCGCACGGGCGACCTCGGCCGCTACCGGCCGGACGGCGAGGTGGAATACCTGGGCCGCGTCGACGCCCAGGTCAAGCTGCGCGGCTTCCGCATCGAGCTCGGCGAGATCGAGGCCGAGCTCGCCTCGCAGCCGGCCGTCGGAGAGGCCGTCGTGCTGCTGCGCGAGGACATCCCGGGAGAGCCGCGCCTGGTCGGCTACGTGGTGCCGCGCGACGGCTCCGGCCCCTCGCCCGCCGAGCTGCGGACCGCGCTCCAGCGCCAGCTCCCCGAGCCGCTGGTGCCGGCCGCGATCGTGGTCCTCCGCGAGTTGCCGCGGACGGCGCACGGCAAGCTCGACCGCCGCGCCCTGCCGGAGCCGCAGGCGGCCCGCCGCGAATCCGAGGACGGCTACGTGGCCCCGCGCACCGAGGCCGAGGAGATCCTCGCCGGCATCTGGTCCCACGTGCTCGGCGTCGAGCGGGTCGGGGCCCACGACCGCTTCTTCGCCCTGGGCGGCGACTCGATCCGAAGCGTCCGGGTGGCGGCCCTCGCCCGCGAGCGCGGCCTCGACCTGTCGCTGCCGCAGCTCTTCCAGCACCAGACGATCGCCGAGCTCGCCGCGGCCCTGGCCGCGCAGAGTCCCGCCGTCCAGGCTCCGGCCGCGCCCTTCTCCCTGGTCTCCGCCGAGGACCGCGGCCTCCTGCCCGCGGACGTCGAGGACGCCTACCCCCTCACCCGTCTGCAGGCAGGGATGCTGTTCCACATGCAGGCCGGCGGCGCCGTGCCGCTCTACCACAACGTCGACACCGCCCACCTGCGCGGCGCGCTCGACCCCGCGGCCTTCCAGGCGGCCGTGCAGGAGGTCGTCGCCCGCCATGCGATCCTGCGCACCGGCTTCGCCCTGAGCGGCTGGTCCGAGCCCCTGCAGCTCGTCCACCGCGCGGCCTTCCTGCCGGTGCCGGTGACCGACCTGTCGGGGATGGCCGCCGAGGAGCAGGACGCGGAGATCGCCGGCTTCGTGGCCGCGGAGCGGCGGAACCTCTTCGACCTGGCGCGGCCGCCGCTGATCCGCTTCCACATCCACCGCCGGGGGGGCGACAGCTTCCAGCTCACGCTGACCGAGTGCCACGCGATCTTCGACGGCTGGAGCCTCCACTCGACGCTCAACGAGATCTTCGAGCGCGCCTTCGCGCATCAGGACGGCCGCCCGCTGCCTCCGGCTCCGCCGCCGCCGGTGGCGTTCCGCGAGTACGTGGCGCTGGAGCGGGCCGCCCTGGAGTCGCCCGAGGTCCAGGCCTTCTGGGAGGAGCGGCTGGCGGACGTCGAGCCCACCTTCCTGCCGCGCTGGCCGCCCCCCGCAGCCACCGCGGCCACCGCGACGGGCGCGACGGACACCCCGGCCCGGCTGCACCACAGCCTGGAGATCCCGCCCGAGGTCCACGCCGGCCTGCGCCGGCTGGAGCGGGAGGCGGCGCTGCCGTTCAAGAGCCTGGTCCTCGCCGTCCACCTCAAGACGCTGTCGCTGCTCGCCGGCCGGGCCGAGGTCACGACCGGGGTCGTGCTGCACGGCCGGCCGGAGGAGCTGGGGGGCGAGGACGTACGGGGACTGTTCCTCAACACGGTGCCGGTCCGCTTCGCCGTGCCCGGCGGCTCGTGGCGCGACCTCGTGGCGGCGACGTTCGGCGCCGAGCGCGACCTCCTGCCCTACCGCCGCTACCCGCTCGCCGCCCTCCAGGCGAGCCGGCCGGGCGTGACGCTGTTCGAGGCGGCCTTCAACTACGTGCACTTCCACGTCGTCGAAGGGCTGCTCGGCAGCGGCCGGCTGCAGGTGGTCGACTTCCGCGGCTACGAGGACACCAACTTCCTCCTCGTCGCCCACTTCCGCATCAGCCTCGCGGACGGGCGGCCGTTCCTCACCCTGGAGGCCGACACCTCCAGCCTGCCACCCGCCCAGATCGAGTCGCTCGGCCGCCTCTACGCCCGCGCGCTCGCCTCCCTGGCCGCCGATCCGGACCTGCCCCACGCGACGCTCTCCCCTTTCGATCCCGAGGAGGAGCGCCAGGTGCTCGGAGCCTGGGTGGAGCGCTGCGACCCGGAGCTTGCCGAAACCTCGATCGCCGAACGCTTCGCCGCGGTCGCGGCGGAGCGTCCCGCGGCGGTGGCGGTCTGCCACGGCTCGGAGCGGATCACCTACGCCGAGCTCGACCGGCTGTCCAACCGGCTGGCCCGGCGGCTGCGGGCGCTGGGCGTCGGGCCGGAGGTGCCGGTCGCCCTCATCCTCGAACGCTCGATCGGGCTCGTGGCGGCGGTGATCGCGGTGCTCAAGGCCGGCGGGTTCTACGTGCCGCTCGATTCGCGCGATCCCGTGGAGCGGCGGGCCGGGATTCTCGCCGGTCTCGGCGACGCCGGCGGAGAGAGCCCGCCGCCGGTCCTGATCACCGACCATCTCCATTGGGAGGAGCTCCCCGAGCCGCGGCCCCGGACCGTGGTTCTCGATCGCGAGCGCGAAGACCTCGAAGCTCTTCCCGCGGACCCCCTCCCTCAGGCCGGCGGCCTCGACAACGCCGCCTACGCGATCTACACCTCCGGCTCGACGGGCCGCCCGAAGGGCGTGGTCATCACCCATCGGAACGTGCTGCGCCTGCAGCGCGCCACCGAGCCCTGGTTCGGCTTCGGCCCGGAGGATGTCTGGCCGCTCTTCCACTCCTACGCCTTCGACGTCTCGGTCTGGGAGATCTGGGGCGCGCTGCTCTACGGCGGCCGGCTGGTGGTGGTCCCCTTTCGGACCAGCCGCACGCCCGAAGCATTCGGCGACCTGCTGCGGCGCGAAGGGGTGACCGTGCTCAACCAGACGCCGTCGGCCTTCCTGCCGCTCATCCAGGCCGAATCCCGGCGCGGCGACGGCGACGAGCTGGCGCTGAAGTGGGTGGTCTTCGCCGGCGAGGCGCTCGACCTGGCAAGCCTCGCCCCCTGGTGGCGGCTGCGGGGAGAGCGCCCGCCCCGGCTGGTCAACATGTACGGCATCACCGAGACCACCGTGCACGTCACCTGGCGGGAGATCGCGCCGGGAGAGACCGCCGCCGGCGCCGGCAGCCCGATCGGCGTGGCCATGCCCGATCTCCAGATCTACGTCGTGAACAGCCGGCTCGAGCCGGTGCCGCTCGGGGTCCCCGGCGAAGCCCTGGTCGGCGGCCCCGGCCTCGCCCGCGGCTACCTGCACCGGCCGGACCTCACCGCCCAGCGCTTCGTGCCGCACCCGTTCTCGGACCGCCCCGGCGATCGGCTCTATCGCTCCGGCGACCTCGTGCGCTGGCGGCCTGACGGCAGCCTGGAGGCCTTCGGCCGCATCGATCATCAGGTCAAGGTGCGCGGGCACCGGATCGAGCTCGGCGAGATCGAGGCCGCGCTCTCCCGCCACCCGGCGGTGCGCGGCTGTGTCGTCCTGACCCGCAAGGACGGGGCCGAGATCCGCCTGGCCGCCTACGTCGCCGGCGATCCCGCGGCGCCGCCGCGCGTCGACGACCTGCGCCGCCACCTCCGGTCCTGCCTGCCGGACCCGATGGTGCCGGCGCACTTCGCCGTGCTCGACGCGTTCCCCCTCACCCGCAACGGCAAGGTGGACCGCGCAGCCCTCGCCGCCCTGCCGCTCGACAAGCGGGCGACCGAGGTTCCGTTCGTGGCGCCCCGCAGCGAGATCGAGCGCCACCTGGCGGAGGTCTGGCGCGGCGTGCTGCGGCTCGACAAGGTGGGCGTGGAGGACAACTTCTTCGATCTCGGCGGCAGCTCGATCACCCTGCTCCAGGCCCACCACCGCCTGCAGGAGGTCCTGCGCCGTCAGGTGCCGATCACGCTGGTGATGGCGAAGACGACGATCGCCAACCTGGCCCGCGCCCTCGCCGAGCCGGCGGCGTCCGGCTCGGCGGACGGGCCGAACGAGGCCGACGACCGGGCGCGCCAGCGCCGCGAACGGATGGGCCCCCGCCGGCCCCGGGGGGGCTCTTGAGCGACGGATCGAACCGCTACGCCGTCGCGGTCGTCGGGTACGCCGGGAGGTTTCCCGGCGCCCGCAACCCGGCGGAGCTGTGGGCCAACCTCGCGGCCGGGGTGGAGTCCATCGCCGCCTTCACCGCCGGGGAGGCCCTCGCGGCCGGCGCGGACCCGGCTCTGGTCGCCGATCCGTCCTGGGTCGGAGCCGGCGGCGTGCTCGACGGCATCGACCTGTTCGACCCCCAGCTCTTCGGCTTCACGCCGCGCGAGGCCACGGTCACCGATCCGCAGCACCGGCTGTTCCTGGAGTGCGCCTGGGAGGCCCTGGAGTCGGCTGGCGCGGGCAGCGATCTCTATCGGGGTGTGGTGGGCGTCTGGGCCGGCACGAGCGCCAGCTCCTATCTTTCGCTGCTCCAGGCCAACCCGGAGGCGGCCCGCGCGCTCGGCCGCTTCCGCGTGGTGCTCGGCAACGACAAGGACTATCTCGCCACCTGGACGGCCTACAAGCTCAACCTGCGCGGCCCGGCGATCACCGTGCAGACCGCGTGCTCGACCTCGCTGGTGGCCGTCCACCTGGCCTGCCAGAGCCTGCTCAACGGCGAGTGCGACCTGGCCCTCGCCGGCGGCGTCTCGGTCTCCGCCCGCCAGAAGGCGGGCTACGTCTACCAGGAGGGCGGGATCAACTCGCCGGACGGCCACTGCCGAGCCTTCGACGCCGCGGCGCAGGGGACGGTCGGCGGCAGCGGCGTCGCGGTGGTGACGCTGAAGCGGCTGGAGGACGCCCTCGCGGACGGCGACCCCGTGCGCGCCGTCATCCTCGGCACCGCGGTCAACAACGACGGCTCGGCCAAGATCGGGTTCACCGCCCCCAGCGTCGAGGGTCAGGCACGGGTGATCGGCGAGGCGCTGGCGGTGGCGGGCGTCGATCCGGACACTCTCGGAATGATCGAGGCGCACGGCACCGGCACGCCGCTCGGCGACCCGGTGGAGGTCGAGGCGCTCACCCGCGCGTTCCGCGCCCGCACCGGCCGGCGCGGCTTCTGCGCCCTCGGCTCGGTCAAGGCGAACCTCGGCCACCTCGATGCCGCGGCGGGCGCCACCGGCCTGATCAAGGCGGTCCTCGCCCTGGAGCACGGCCGCATCCCGCCGGCCCTCCACTTCCAGGCCCCGAACCCGCGCATGGACCTCGACGCCACGCCGTTCGTGGTCCCCCGCCAGGCGCTGCCCTGGGA
Organism: Holophagales bacterium; assembly: GCA_031390755.1. Classification (GTDB taxonomy): domain Bacteria; phylum Acidobacteriota; class Thermoanaerobaculia; order Multivoradales; family UBA5704; genus DATMER01. The sequence continues at coordinate 63,914 of JANMTS010000066.1, read as the reverse complement.
GCGGGGCGACCAGCCACGGCGCGCGGGCGTCAGCTCGTTCGGCATCGGCGGCACCAACGCCCACGCCGTGCTGGAGGAGGGGCCGGAGCGGCCGCCCTCCGGCCCCTCGCGGGAGACCCAGCTCCTGCTGCTCTCGGCGCGCAGCGCCGCGGCGCTGGAGGAGGCCACGGCCCGGCTCGCCCGCCATCTGCGCGAGCATCCGGAGGAGCCGCTCGCGGACGTGGCCCACACGCTGCGGGTCGGGAGAAGAACGTTCGAGCACCGGCGCGCCCTGGTCTGCCACGACCGGGGTGACCACGGGGAGGCCCTGGCCGCGCTCGACCCGGTCGACCGCGCCCGCGTGCTCGATGCGGTCGAGGAGCCGCGGCACCGGCCGGTGGCCTTCCTGTTTCCCGGTCAGGGCGCGCAGGCCGCGGGCATGGGCGCGGAGCTCGACCGCACCGAGCCGGTGTTCCGCCGGGAGCTCGACCGCTGCGCCGGGATCCTCCGGCCGCACATCGGGTTCGACCTGCGCGACGCCCTCGGAAGCCCCGGCGATACCGAGGCGGAGGAGCGGCTCGCCCGCACCGAGCTGACCCAGCCCGCGCTCTTCGCCGTGGAATGGGCGCTGGCCCGCCTGTGGATGAGCTGGGGCGTGCGGCCCGACGCCCTGCTCGGCCACAGCGTGGGGCAGTGGGTCGCGGCCTGCCTCGCCGGCGTGTTCTCGCTGGAGGACGCCTGCGCCCTGGTCGCCCTGCGCGGCCGGCTGCTGCAGCGGACCCCTCCCGGCGCGATGCTCGCCGTGCGGGCCGGCGAGCCGGAGCTCGCGGCGCTCCTCCCCGACGGCGTCACGGTCACCGCGATCAACGCCCCCGGCCGCTCGACGGTCGCAGGACCCGGGCAGGCGGTCGAGGCGCTCGCCGCCCGGCTCGACGCGGCCGGCATCCCCTACCGCCGGCTCAGGACCTCTCACGCGTTCCACACGCCGGCGGTCGAGCCGGTGCTCAACGAATTCCGCGCCGCGGTCGAGGCCGTGGAGCGCCGCGAGCCGGAGATCCCCCTCCTCTCGAACCTCGACGGCGGGCTCCTCGCGCCGGAGGAGGCGACCGACCCCGAGCACTGGGTCCGGCACCTGCGCGAGCCGGTGCGGTTCTCCGACGGCCTGCGCGCGCTGCTCGCCGATCCGGCCCGCGTCCTCCTGGAGGTCGGCCCCGGCACCGCGCTCTGCGGCTTCGCCCGCCGCGCCGCGCCCGCCGACGAGGAGCGCGCGATCGTGCCGTCGCTCGCGCCCGGGACCGGGGAGCAGGCCGCCGTGCTCGACGGCCTCGCCCGCCTCTGGCTCGCCGGCGTCGAAATCGACTGGGCCGCGTTCGCGGCCGGCGAGGCCCGCCACCGCCTCGCGCTGCCGGGCTACCCGTTCCAGCGCCAGAGCTTCTGGGTCGCGCCCGCTCCGGCCCAGCCGGTCCAGCCAGCCCTGCCGGCCCAGCCAGCCGACACCGCTCCGGGCCCGGCTCCCGTCGCCACGGCCGGAGAATCGCGCCGTGGCCGGCTGCGCGCGGAGCTGCTCGAGCTCCTCGCCTCGCTCGTGGGGGTCGACGCCAGCCATCTCGACCCGCGGCAGCGCTTCCTGGAGGCCGGGATCGATTCCCTCCTGCTCATCCAGGCGGCGCGGGCCATCGAGGGGAGGTTCGGAGTCGCGTTCACCATGAGCCAGCTCCTGGTGGACACCCCCACGCTCGACGCCTTGATCGATCGGCTCGACGCGGAGCTCCCTGCCGAGGCGTTCGCGCCCGCGCCGGTCCCCGTCCTCCCGCCAGACGCGCCGGAGGCGCCCGCCGCGCCGCCGGGCTCGCCGCTCGACCGGATCTTCGCCGAGCAGCTCCGCGTGGTGTCCGAGGTGATTCAGGGGCAGCTCGCCGTCCTGCGCGCGACCGGCGGCGAGACCGCCGCCGCTCCTGCGCCCACGCGCCCGGCGCCGGCCGCGCCGCGCCCCGCCGGGCCCGAGACGTACGTGCCTTACGAGCCGCTCGATCCCGGCGGCCGGGAGGAGCTGAGCGACGCGCAGCGGGCCTACGTCCAGGCGTTCATCGCCCGCTTCACCGCGCGCACCGCCGGCTCGAAGCGGCGCTCGGCCGAAGACCGCGGCGCCTTCGCGGACAACCGCAACACCAGCGGCTTCCGCCTGCTCCTCAAGGAGATGGTCTACCCGATCGTCGTCGACCGGGCGCACGGCGGCCGCATCCGAGACGTGGACGGCAACGAGTACGTGGACATCACCATGGGCTTCGGCGTCCACCTCTTCGGCCACGGGCAGGAGTTCCTCGACGCCGCCCTGCGCCGCCAGCTCGACCGCGGCATGGCGCTCGGGCCGCAGTCGGACATGGCCGGCGAGGCCGCCCGCCGCTTCTGCGCCCTCACGGGCCAGGAGCGGGTCGCCTTCTGCAACTCGGGCACCGAGGCGGTCCTCTTCGCTCTGCGGCTCGCCCGCACCGCCACCGGCCGCGACAAGGTCGCCTTCTTCGCGGGCTCGTACCATGGCATCGCCGACACCACCCTGGCCCGCGCCGGCTCGGTGCCGGTGGCCCCGGGCATCCCCCGCGCCGCGGTGCAGGACGTGCTCGTCCTCCCCTATGCCGAGGCGTCCGCGCTCGATGCGATCGCGGCCCAGGCCGGCGAGCTCGCCGCGGTCCTCGTCGAGCCGGTGCAGAGCCGCCGGCCGGACCTCCAGCCGGCCGCGTTCCTGCGCGACCTGCGCCGCCTCACCGCCGAGCGTGGCGTCGCCCTGGTGTTCGACGAGGTGATCACCGGCCTGCGCTCCCACCCGCGCGGCGCGCAGGGGCTGTTCGGCGTCGAGGCCGACCTCGCGACCTACGGCAAGGTCCTGGGCGGCGGCATGCCGATCGGCGCGGTGGCCGGCCGCGCCGCGTACATGGACGGTATCGACGGCGGCGCCTGGAGCTTCGGCGACGGCTCGTTTCCGAGCGCGGTCAAGACGTACTTCGCCGGCACCTTCTGCAAGCACCCGCTCACCATGGCGGCGACGCTCGCCGTGCTGGAACGGATGCAGGAGGAGGGGCCCGCCCTCCAGGAGGGGCTCACCCGGCGCGCCGCCGACCTCTGCGCACGCATCAACGCCTTCTGCGAGCGCGGCGGCTACCCCCTGCGCGCCGTCCACTTCGCGTCGCTCTTCCGGCTGGTCTTCCCGGACCGCGGGCTCGGGCCGGAGCTGTTCTACGCCCACCTGCTGGAGCGCGGTGTCTATCTCTGGGAGGGGAGGACGAGCTTCGTCGCCACGGCCCACACGGACGCCGATCTCGACCACGTGGCCGCCGCGGTCGCGGACAGTCTCGTGGCCCTGCGCGCCGCGGGCTTCTTCCCCGAACCAGCGCCCGAGCCGGGACGGGAGCCCCGGAGCGAGCCGGTCTCCCTGCCGCTGACCGAGGGGCAGCGCCAGATCTGGTTCGTGACCCGGCTCGGCGACGACGCCTCCCGCGCCTACAACGAGGCGGTGGAGGTGGCGATCGACGGCCCGCTGGACGCCGGCGCCCTCGCCCGCGCTTTCGCCCGCCTGGTGGCCCGCCACGACGCTCTCCGCCTGGTGTTCGACGACCCCGCCGGCGAGACCCAGACGCTGCGGCCCGCGGCCTCCGTCCCCCTGCCGGTCGACGACCTCGCAGGCGCGCCGGCCGGGGAGGTCGAACGCCTGGCTGCCAGGATCGCGGGCGAGCCCTTCGACCTCGCGGCCGCGCCCCCGGTGCGGGCGCACCTCGCGCGGCTGGCCCCGGAGCGCCACCGGCTCTTCCTCACGCTCCACCACCTGATCGTGGACGGCTGGTCGTTCGGCGTGCTGCTGCGCGAGCTGTCGACGCTCTACCGCGCCGAACGCCGCGGAGGGGAGGCCGGCTTGCCGCCGGCGCCGAAATTCCGCGACTTCGCGTGCCGCGCCCTGCCCGCGACCGGCGAGGCGTCGGCGGCTCCGCCGCCGCTCGATCTCCCGCTCGACTCGCCGCGCCCGCCCGTGCGGACGTTCCGCGGCGGCCGGGTGCACGCGCGGCTGGGCGCGGACCTCGCCGTCCGCCTGCGCCGCCGCGGGGCCGAGAGCGGCGCCACCTTGACCGCCGTGCTGCTCGCGGGCTTCGCGGCGCTCGTCCACCGCCTCGGCGGCGGCGCGGAGGCGGCCGTGGGCGTGGCTTCGGCGGGCCAGGTCGCGGCCGGCGCCGAGGGGCTCGTGGGCTACTGCATCGACCTGCTCCCGGTCGTGGTGCCGGCGGCCGGCGAGCGGTCCTTCGCGGACACGGTCCGCGGGGCCTTGGCGGCGCTGGACGCGGCCCGCGGGAGCCGGCCCGTCCAGCACGGCCGTGAGGCCAGCCGCCTGCTCCCCCTGGCGGCCGTCCTCAACCTCGACAAGGCGGGCTCCGCTCTCGACTTCGACGGCCTCCCCGCCCGGGCCCGCACGCTGCCGACCGGCGCCTCGAAGTTCGAGCTCTACCTCAACTTCGTCGAGGGACCCGGCGGCCTGGACCTCGAATGGGAGTTCGCAGCGGACCTGTTCCACGCCGCGACCGTCGAACGCTGGGCCGGCACCCTGGGACGCCTGCTCGACGCCGCGGCCGGGAATCCGGAGCTGCCAGTCGAGGACCTGCCCCTGCTCGCGCCCGCCGAGCGCCACCAGCTCCTGGTCGAGTGGAACGACACCGGCAGCGCCGAGACCACGCCCGACGGGATCCTCCTCCACCATCTCATCGCCCGCCAAGCGGCCCGGACTCCGGACGCGACGGCCGTGCGCTTCGAGGGCGAGGCCCTTTCCTACGCCGGCCTGGACGCCGCGGCGAACCGGCTGGCCCGCCACCTGCGCCGGCTCGGCGTGGGGCCGGAGACGGCGGTCGGGGTCTGCGTCGAGCGTTCCGTCGAGATGGTGGTCGCGCTGCTCGCCGTTCTCAAGGCCGGCGGCGCGTACGTGCCGCTCGACCCCGACTACCCGGCGGCGCGTCTGGCGCGGATGCTCGAGGACCTGCCCGTGCCCGTGCTCCTCACCCGCCGCCGAGAGGCCGCGGCCCTGCCGCCGCACGGCGCCCGCGAGGTACTCCTGGACGAGGGCGCCCCAGGCTGGAGGGATCTGTCCGGCACGGCCCCCGGCGTCCAGGCCGATCCCGACGGCGCGGCCTACGTGATCTTCACCTCCGGCTCCACGGGCCGCCCCAAGGGGGTGGTCAACACCCACCGCGGCATCGTGAACCGCCTGCTCTGGATGCAGCGGCAGTACGGCCTGGGGGCGGAAGACCGGGTGCTCCAGAAGACCCCGTTCTCGTTCGACGTCTCGGTGTGGGAGCTGTTCTGGCCGCTCCTCGCCGGGGCGGAGCTGGTGATGGCCCGCCCCGGCGGGCACCGCGACGGCGCCTATCTCGCGGCGACGATCGCGGAGGCCGGCGTCACCACGCTCCACTTCGTGCCCTCGATGCTCGCCGCGTTCCTGGAAGAGCCGGGGCTCGACCGCCTGACGTCGCTGCGGCGGGTGGTGGCGAGCGGCGAGGCGCTGCCTCTCGATCTCGCCCGCCGCTTCCACGAGCGCCTCGGCCGCGTCACCGGCGCCGTGCTGGAGAACCTCTACGGCCCCACCGAAGCCGCGGTCGACGTCACCGCCTGGCCGGTGCGCGAGGACGACGGCCTCGCCGTGGTGCCGATCGGCCGGCCGGTCGCCAACACCTCGATCCACCTCCTCGACCGTGCCGGGCGGCCCGTGCCCCTCGGCGTGGCCGGCGAGCTGTTCATCGGCGGCATCCAGGTGGCGCGCGGCTACGCAGGCCGGCCCGATCTCACGGCCGAGCGCTTCGTGCCCGACCCGGCCTCGCCCCGGCCCGGCGCCCGGCTCTACCGCACGGGCGACCTGGCCCGGCGTCTCCCGGGCGGCGCCGTGGACTTCCTCGGCCGCCTCGACCACCAGGTCAAGCTGCGCGGCGTGCGCATCGAGCTGGGCGAGATCGAGGCCGCCCTGCTCGCCCACCCCGGCGTGCGTGAGGCCGTGGTCGTTACAGTCCGAGACAGCGGCGATACCCGGCTGGTCGCCTTCGCCGCCCCTCCGGTCCCGGCCGCCGAGCTGCGCGCCGGGCTCTCCGGCCGCCTGCCCGAGGCCATGGTGCCGTCCGCCTTCGTGGCGCTCGACGCCCTCCCCCTGTCGCCGAACGGCAAGGCCGACCGCGCCGCCCTCACCCGCCTCGCGGCGGCGCAGGCGCCGGTCTCCGGGTCCGACTCCATGCCGCCGCGCACCCCGCTGGAGGAGCTGGTGGCCGGCCAGTGGGCCGCGGTGCTGGGCCGCGACGCCGTGGGCGTGCGCGACAACTTCTTCGACCTCGGCGGCCATTCGCTGCACGCCACGCGCCTGCTGGCCCGGCTGCGCGACGCGCTCGGCCTCGACATCCCCTTGCGCCGGCTCTTCGAAGGCCCCACGGTCGAGGCCCTCTGCCGCTGGGTGGAATCGGAGCGGGCCGGGACCGGCGGCGAGGCCGGCCCGCCGCCCGCGCCCGTGCCGCGCACGGCGCCGCTCCCCCTTTCGTTCGCCCAGGAGCGGCTGTGGTTCCTCGACCAGCTCCAGCCCGGCCTCTCGGCCTACAACCTGCCGCGCGCCGCGCGGCTCGCGGGGCCGCTCGACCCGGAGCGCCTCGCAGCCGCGCTCTCCGGCATCGTCGCCCGGCACGAGGCCCTGCGCACCCGCTTCCCGGTCGCGGACGGTGCGCCGGTCCAGCTCGCGCAGCCGGCCGCGTCGGTCCCAGTGCCCCGGACCGACCTCGGCGCGCTGCCGTCCGTCCTACGCGAGGCCGAGGCGCGGCGACTCGTCGAGGCCGAAGCCGCGCGGCCGTTCGACCTCGCGGCCGGTCCGCTGCTGCGCGCCCTCCTGATCCGCCTCGGGCCGGAGGACCACCTCCTGGCGCTCACGGTCCACCACATCGCGGCCGACGGCTGGTCGCTCGGCATCCTTCTCAAGGAAGCCGGGGCGCTCTACGCCGGCACGGCTCTGCCAGCTTTGCCGATCCAGTACGCGGACTACGCGGCCTGGCAGCGCTCCCGGCTCGACCCGGCCCGCATGGAGTCCGAGCTGTCCTTCTGGCGCGGGCAGCTCGCCGGGGCTCCGCCGGTCCTCGACCTCCCGACGGACCGGCCGCGGCCGGCCGTGCAGACCACCCGCGGCGCCTGGCGCACCCGCCCCCTGGCCGCCGCCGCGGCGGATGCCGTGCAAAACCTCTCCCGCGAGCGCGGCGCCACGCCGTTCATGGTCCTCGCCGCCGCCCTCCAGGCGCTCCTCGCCCGCTGGTCCGGGCAGGACGACGTCTCGATCGGCACCCCCGTGGCCGGCCGGCTGCACGCCGCGACCGAGCCGCTGATCGGCTGCTTCCTCAACACGCTCGTGCTGCGCGGCCGGCTGGATGGCGACCCGGCCTTCGCGGCCCACCTGGCGCGGGTGCGCGAGACGGCCCTCGACGCCTTCGCCCACCAGGAGATTCCGTTCGACCGCCTCGTCGCCGAGCTGGCGCCCGGCCGGGATCTCGGCGCCACGCCGCTGTTCCAGGTGATGCTCGTGGTCCAGAACACGCCGCCGGCCGCCCTGGAGCTGCCCGGCCTGCGGATCGCGGCCGTGCCGTCCGAGAGCCCCGACCAGCTCGGGATGATGACGCTCTCGATCTCCACGGTCTCCGGCTCGGACACGGGCCTCGCCGCCTCCCTGGGCTACAACCGCAACCTCTTCGATGCGCCGACCGTGGAGCGGTTCCTGGGCCACTTCGAGGCGCTCCTCGCCGCGGCCGCGGCCCGGCCCGCCGACCCGGCCCTGGGCCTGCCGGTGCTCGGCGAGGCCGAGGTCCACCAGGTCTGCCGCGACTGGAACGACGCCGCCGCCCGCGTGCCGGAGCCGCCGTTCGTCCACTCCTGGTTCGAGCGCCGGGCGAGGGCCACCCCCGATGCCGTGGCCGTGATCCACGGCGAGGTCCGCACCACCTTCGCCGAGCTCGACCACCGCTCCGGCGTCCTCGCCCGCCTGCTCCAGGACCTCGGCGCCGGCCCCGATACGCGCGTGGGAGTGTGCGCGCCGCGCTCCACGGATCTCATCGCGGGGCTCCTGGGCGTGCTCCGGGCGGGCGCGGCCTACGTGCCGCTCGACCTGCGCGCCCCGGCCGAGCGCAAGCGCACCGTGCTGGCCGACGCGGGCGTGGTGGCCGTGCTCGCGGCCGGCGAGCCGGCCGCGGAGCTGGCCGGCGGCCCGGCCCCCCTCGTGCGCCTCGACGACCCCGCCACCTGGCGCGGCCCGGAGGCGCCGCGGCCCGTGTCCCTGGAGGCGGACAACCTGGCCTACGTGCTCTACACCTCGGGCTCGACCGGCACCCCGAAAGGCGTCCTCGTGCCGCACGGCGCGGTGGCCAACGTCGTGTCCTCGTTCGCCGCGGCCTGCCGGCTCGGGCCGGAGGACCGCGTGCTGCAGCAGACCACGATCGCCTTCGACGTGTCGGTCAACGAGATCTTCCCCGTGCTCGCGGCCGGCGGCGCCACCGTGCTCCTGCCGGACGAGGAGGCCCTGGACTTCGACCGCTGGACCGCCCTCGTGGTGCGCGAGGGGGTGACGGTGCTGGGCGCCGCGCCGTCGCTGCTCGCCCGCCTCAACGACGTGGCCGGGGATCTTGGAAAGTTGCGCCTGATCCTGAGCGGCGGCGAGGCGCTCGCTTCGACCGATGTCGACCGCCTGCTCGAGCGCGCCGCCGTGGTCAACGGCTACGGCCCCACGGAGACCACGGTCGCCTGCCTGAGCTACCCCCTGTCGCGCCTGCCCGCGGGCGCGCCGGCCATCCCCATCGGCCGCCCGGTCGACAACGGCGAGGTCTTCGTGCTCGACCGCCGGGGCCGGCTCTGCGGCATCGGCGTGCCCGGCGAGCTGGTGGTGGGCGGCGCCGGCGTGGCCCGCGGCTACCTCGGCTCGCCGGCGCTCACCGCCGAGCGCTTCGTGCCCCACCCCCTGCGGGCCGGCGAGCGCGTCTATCGCACCGGCGACCGCGCCCGCTGGCTGCCCGGGGGCGACGTCGAGTTCCTCGGCCGCCTGGACCAGCAGATCAAGATCCGCGGCGTGCGCATCGAGCCCGGCGAGATCGAGGCCGCGCTCGCCGCCCATCCCGCCATCGCCGAGTGCGCGGTGCTGGCGCGCGAGGACCGCCCCGGCCAGAAGCGGCTCGTCGCCTACGTATCCTTACGTGAAGGAGTCGAGACGGCGGCCCTGCGCGCCTTCCTCGCCGAGCGCCTGCCCGAGGCCATGGTGCCCGCGGCGTGGGTCGTGCTCGACCGCTTCCCGCTCTCGGCCAGCGGCAAGATCGACCGCAAGGCCCTCCCCGCTCCGGCCCTCGACGACGAAGCGGAGACGGAGACCCTCGACGCCGCGCCGCGCTCCCCGCTGGCCGAGCTGATCGCCGGCCTCTGGTGCGAGGTCCTCGGCGTCGGCCGCGTGCGCGACCGGGACGACTTCTTCGCCCTCGGCGGCCACTCCCTGCTCGCCACCCGGCTCGTGGCCCGCCTGCGCGAGGTGCTCACGGCCGAGGTGGCGGAGGTGCCGGTGCGCGCGATCTTCGAGAGCCCCGTCTTCGCCGCGTTCGTCGACGCCGTCGCGCGAGATTCGGTATCTGTTGCGGCCCCGCCGCTGGTCCGCCGCTCCGGGGACGGCCCGGCGCCGCTCTCGTTCGCCCAGGAGCGGCTCTGGTTCCTCCAGCGCCTGGAGCCGGACGGCGCGCGCTACAACATGCCGACCGCGCTGCGCCTCGCCGGAGCGTTCGATCCGGCCGCGTTCGCCGCGGCCGTGAACGCCGTGGCCGGCCGCCACGAGGTGCTGCGGACGACCTACCACGACGGACCCGACGGTCCGGTCCAGGTCGTGGGGCCGGTCCCACAGGCCGACTCCGTTCCTCTGGTGGACCTGGCCGCGCTGCCCGAGGCTCGGCGCGAGGCCGAGGCCCGCGTCCTGGCAGCCGAGGAGGCGGCCCGGGCGTTCGACCTGGAGCGCGGACCGGTGCTGCGCGCGCGCCTGCTGCGGCTGGCCGGCGACGACCACGTGGCCCTGCTCACGCTCCATCACATCGCCTGCGACGCCTGGTCGGCCGAAGTCTTCGCCCGCGAGCTGGCCGCATTCCAGGCCGCGGCGGCCGAAGGCCGGCCCGCCCCCCTCCCGCCCCTGCCCGTGCAGGTCGCCGACCATGCGGCCTGGCAGCGCGCCTGGTTCGACGGCGAGGCCCTGGAGCGCGGCCTGGCGGCCTGGCGGCGCCGGCTGGAGGGCGCCCCCGGCCTGCTCGACCTGCCGCTCGACAGGCCGCGTCCCGCGGTCGCGGCCGGCCGCGGCGACGCGGTGTCGGTGCCGGTGCCGGCCGGGCTCGCCGCCGGCCTCGCCGGGCTGTCCCGGCGGCAGGGGACGACCCTGTTCATGACCCTGCTCGCCGGCTGGGGCGCGCTGCTCGCCCGCCTCTCCGGCCAGGAGGACGTGGTGATCGGCACGCCGGTCGCCGACCGCGGACGCGCCGAGGTCGCCGGGCTGATCGGCTGCTTCCTCAACACCCTGCCGCTGCGGCTCCCCCTGGGAGATGGCCCGGCGTTCCGCGACCTCCTCGGGCGCGCCCGAGCCGCCACGCTGGACGCCTGGAGCGACGTCCACGTGCCGTTCGACCGGCTGGTCGGCGAGCTCGCGCCGGAGCGCAGTCTTCAGTACGCGCCGGTCTTCCAGGCCCTGCTGACGCTCAACCGCTGGCGCTCCGCGCCCGGCCTCGCCGGCGCCCGCCAGCTCGACGTGGGCGAGGTCCAGGCGAAGCTCGACGTCTCCCTGGTGGCCGAGGAGCGCGACGGGGATCGCGGGGATCTGCGCCTCACGATCGAGATCGACCGCGACCTCCTGGACCGCGCCACGGCCCGGCGCTGGCTCGGCCACCTCCTCACCCTGCTCGACGCCGCGGTGGCCGAGGTTGACGCGGTCGACGCGCCGGACACGCCCGTGCAGGCCCTGCCGCTCCTCTCGCCCGCGGAGGCGCACCAGCTCGCGGCCGAGTGGAACGACACCGCGCTGCCCGAGCTCCGGCACCGCACCGTGGTCTCGCGATTCGCGGCCCAGGCCGCGGCCACGCCGGACGCCACCGCTGTCACTTCCGGCGACGACCGGCTCACCTACGCCGAGCTCGACCGCCGCTCCGCCGACCTCGCCCGCCGCCTGCGCGGCCTGGGCGCCGGCCCCGGCTCTCTCGTCGCCCTGTGCTCCGAGCGCACCCTCGACCTGCCGGTCGGCGTGCTCGGCGCCCTCCGCTCCGGCGCCGCCTACGTGCCCCTGGACCCGGCGCAGCCCGCGAACCGCCTCGCCTTCCAGCTCCAGGACTCCGGCGCCCTCCTGGCGGTGACCGGCGGTCCGCTGCCCGAGCCCGCCGCCGTGGCGCTGGCCGCCTGGTCCGGCAAGGTACTGCCCGCGATCGAGCCCGGCGAGCCGGATCCCGGGGAGCTGCTCGAAGAGCCGGAGGCGGACAGCCTGGCCTATCTGATCTACACCTCGGGCTCGACCGGCCGGCCCAAGGCCGTGCAGGTGGAGCACGGCAGCCTCGCCAACGTCCTGCGCGCCAGCCGCGCCGCGTTCTCCTGGCGGGCGGGAGACGCGCTGCCGTGCCTGGCTCCGGCGCCGTTCGACATCTTCCTCTTCGAGCTGCTCAACCCGCTGCTCACCGGCGGCACCGTCCACCTCGTGCCGCTGCGGCCCGTGCCCGACGTGGAAGCCCTGCTGCCACTGCTCGCCCGCTGCACCCACGTCCACGCCGTGCCCGCCCTGATGCGGCTGATCGTGGACGCGGCCCGGCGGGCCGGTCCCGAGCGCTTCGGCGGCCTGCGCGAGATCTTCACCGGCGGCGACTCGGTCCCGGCCGACCTCCTGGACGACCTGCGCCGTGCCTTCCCGGCCGCCCGGGTGCGCGTGCTCTACGGACCGACCGAGGGGACGATCATCGTCTCCAGCCACGCCGTGCCGGCCGCGGGACCGGCGCGTCCGTTGCTCGGCCGGCCCCTGGCCAATACGGACCTCCACGTGCTCGACGCCGCCGGCGCTCTGACGCCCATCGGCGTGGCCGGCGAGCTGTGGATCGGCGGGGCGGGCGTGGCGCGCGGCTATCTCCGCCGCGACGAGCTGACCGCCGAGCGCTTCCCGGAGCGGGACGGCCGGCGCTTCTACCGCACCGGCGACCGCGCCCGCCGCCTGGCCGGCGGCGAGCTGGAGTTCCTCGGCCGCGCCGACCAGCAGGTGAAGCTGCGCGGCTTCCGCATCGAGCTCGGCGAGGTCGAGGCGGCCCTGGCCGCGCACCCCGGCGTGGCCGCCGCGGTCGCCACCGTGGTCGACGGAGATGGAGCCGGCGACCGCCGGCTCGCCGCCTTCTTCGTGGCCGCGGACGAGGCTCCCTCCGAAGAGGAGCTGCGCGCCTTCGTGGCCCGCACCCTGCCGGACTACATGGTGCCATCCGCCATCCAGCCCATCGCCGCCATCCCCGTGTCCGCGCACGGCAAGGTGGACCGCCGCGCCCTGCCACGCCCCGACTGGACGGCCCTCCGGACAGAAGGGGCGCAAGATACCGCCGGCGGACGGCTCTCGCCCACCGCCGAGGTCCTGGCCGCGATCTGGACTGGCCTGCTCGGCGCCGTGCCGGACGGACCCGGCGCCGACTTCTTCGCCCTCGGCGGCCACTCGCTCCTCGCCGCCCGGCTCACCTCGCGGGTGCGCGAAGCGTTCGGCGTCGACCTGCCCGTCCGCGCCGTCTTCGAGACACCGGACCTCGGCGGCCTCGCCCACCGCGTCGAGGAGTTGCGCCGGGCCGGCCTGGGTCTCTCCGTCTCCGCCCCCGCGCCGCGCGCCGCGGCCGGCCCGGCGCCGCTGTCGTTCGCGCAGGAGCGCCTCTGGTTCCTGCAGCAGCTCGACCCCGGCAGCGCCGGCTACAACATCCCGCTCCAGCTCCGCCTGCGCGGCGACCTCGACACGGCCGCGCTCGCGGCGGCGCTCGGCGGCGTGGCCGCGCGCCACGAGGTGCTGCGCACCGTGTACCTCGAAACCGAGGGCGCCGCCGTCCAGGTCGTCCTGCCGCCCGCGGACCCCGCCGTGCCGCTCCCAATCGTCGACCTCGCCGGCCTGCCCGAGGAGCGGCGCCAGGCCGCGGCAGCCGGCCTGGCCGCGGACGAGGCCGCCAGCCCCTTTGACCTTGCGCGCGGGCCGGTGCTCCGCGCCCGGTTGCTCCGGCTGGGGAACGGCGAGCACGCCGTGCTCCTCACCCTGCACCACATCGCGGCCGACGGCTGGTCGATCGGGCTCCTGATGGAAGAGGTCGCGGCGCTCTACACCGCGGCCGTCGAAGGCCGGCCCGCCGCCCTGCCCGCGCTGCCGGTCCAGTACGCCGACTTCGCCGCCTGGCAGCGCGACGGGCTCCAGGGGGACGTGCTCGACGCCCAGCTCGCGTTCTGGCGCCGCCACCTGGCCGGCGCCCCGCCGCTCCTCTCGCTGCCGCTCGACCGCCCGCGGCCGGCGACCCGGAGCTTCCGCGGCGGCTCTCAACCCATCGCCGTCCCCGCTGACGTGACCGAAGGCCTCGCCGCCCTGGCCCGGCGCGAGGGCGCCACGCTCTTCATGGTCGCGCTCGCCGCCTGGCGCACCCTCCTCGCCCGCCTCTCCGGCCAGGACCAGGTGGTCGTGGGCACGGCCTCGGCCGGCCGCCACCACGTGGCCACCGAGCGGCTGATCGGCTTCTTCGTCAACACGCTGCCGTTGCGCGGCGACCTCTCCGGCGACCCGGACTTCCAGACCCTCCTGCGCCGCGCCCGCGAGGACGCCCTCGGCGCCTTCGCGCACGACGACCTCCCGCTGGAGCGGCTGGTCGCGGAGCTGGCGCCGCAGCGAAGCCTCTCGCACACGCCGCTGTTCCAGGTGATGCTCGTGCTCCAGAACGCGCCGCCGGCCCGCCGCGTGTCGACCGGGCTCCGCCTGGAGCCCCTCGCCGCCGCCGATGGGGAGTCCGCCAAGTTCGACCTCAGCCTCAACCTCGCCGAAGCGGGCGGTGTCCTCGAAGGCAGCCTGACCTTCAACCGCGACCTCTTCGACCCGGCCACGGCGCGCCGCTGGGCCGGGCACCTCGGCGAGCTGCTGGCCGCCGTCGCCACGAATACCGACAGGCCGCTCGCGGCCCTCCCGCTCCTCACCGCGGCCGAACGCGCGCAGCTCGCCGCCTGGAACGACACCGCCGTTCCGCTCACGGACCTCCTCATCCACGACCTCGTCCTCGCCCAGGCCGCGCGCACCCCGGACGCCCCCGCCGTGCGCCTGCCGGACGGCTCCGAGGTGTCCTACGGCGAGCTGGCGGAGCGCGTCCACCGCCTCGCCCGAGTCCTGCAGCGCCGGGGCGTGGGGCCGGAGGCCGCGGTCGGCGTCTGCCTGGAGCGCTCGGTCGACCTGCTCGTGGCACTGCTCGGGGTGCTCGCCGCGGGCGGCGCCTACGTGCCGCTCGACCCGACCTATCCCACGGAGCGGCTGGCGGCGATGGTCGAGGACGCCGCGGTCGCGCTGATCCTCACCGACCGCGCCGCGGCCGCCGCTCTCCCGCCCGGCGCCGGTCCGGTGCTGCTCCTCGACGAAGCGCGCGCCGAGCTGGATACCGAAGACTCCACTCCGCCGGCCCCGGTCCTGCCGCCCGACGGCCTGGCCTACGTCCTCTTCACCTCGGGCTCCACCGGCCGGCCGAAGGGGGTGATGGTCAGCCACCGCGCCGTGGTCAACCGGCTCCTCTGGCTGCACCGGCTGGAGCCCCTCGGCCCGGACGACCGGGTGCTGCTCAAGACCCCGTACAGCTTCGACGTCTCCGTGTGGGAGATGTTCGGCCCGCTCCTGGCCGGCGCCTGCCTGGTGCTGGTGCGCCCCGGCGGCCAGCAGGACACCGCCCATCTCGCCGAGGTCATGGCGGAGACCGGCGTCACCGTCGTCCACTTCGTCGCGTCCATGCTCTCCGTGGTCCTCGAAGAGCCCGGCTTCGAGCGCTGCCGGACGCTTCGCCTGATCCTCAACAGCGGCGAGACCCTGCCGGCCGAGGTGCAGCGCCGCGCCTTCGAGCGCACCCCGGCCCGGCTGCTCAACATGTACGGCCCCACCGAGATGACCGTCGAGTGCTCGCTCTGGGAGTGCCGCCGCGACCAGGCGCGGATCGCGCCGCCGATCGGTCGGCCGGCGGACAACACGCAGCTCTGGGTGGCGGACGCCTGGCACGCCGCGGCGCCCGTCAGCGTGGCCGGCGAGCTGTGGATCGGCGGCGCGCAGCTCGCGCGCGGCTATGCCTCCCGCCCCGAGCTGACCGCCGAGCGCTTCGTCCCCGATCCCTTCGGACCGGAGCCGGGAGGCCGCCTCTACCGGTCGGGCGACCTCTGCCGCTACCGCCCGGACGGGAGCGTCGACTTCCTCGGGCGCGTGGACTTCCAGGTCAAGGTGCGCGGCGTGCGCGTCGAGCTGGGAGAGATCGAGTCCGTCCTCGCCGCCCATCCGACCGTGCGCGAGGCCGTGGTGCTGGCCCGCCGGGACGCCGGCGAAGATGCCCGGCTCGTGGCCTATGTCGTCCCGGCCGACCCGGAGACGGGAATCGACATCGCCGTCCTGCGCGGGCACCTGGAGCGGCGCCTGACCGCCAACATGATCCCCTCCGCCTTCGTCGTGCTCGGCGCCCTGCCGCTCAACCGCAACGGCAAGGTCGACCGCGACGCGCTGCCGGCGCCCGAGGCCCGGGCCGGCCACGGCGTCGCGCCGCGCGACGAGGTCGAGCGCGGAGTCGCCGCGGTCTGGGAGGAGATCCTGGGCGTGAGCGGGGTCTCGGTCGACGACGACTTCTTCGCCCTGGGCGGACACTCCCTGCTCGCCGTGCGCCTGATGGCCCGGCTGCGGCGGCACTTCGCGGTCGACCTGCCGCTGGCCACCCTGTTCGAGGCGCCGACCGTCGAGAGCCTCGCCACCCGCATCCGCGAGAAGGGGGCCGGAGCGCCGGCATCGGCGGTATCGCCTCTGGTGCCGCTCCAGCGGGGCGGATCCCGGCCGCCGTTCTTCTGCGTCCACCCGATCGGCGGCGAGGTCCTGGTCTATCGCCAGCTCGCCCGCCGGCTCGGTCCCGAACAGCCGTTCTACGGCCTGCAGGCGCCGGGGCTCGCCGCCGGAGCTGGCCCGCGCGCCGAGCGCATCGAAGAGATGGCGGCGCGCTATGTCGCCGCGGTGCGCGAGGCGTATCCGTCAGGCCCCTACCTGCTCGGCGGCTGGTCCTTCGGCTGCCTGGTGGCCTACGAGATGGCGCGCCAGCTCACCGACTCCGGCGCGGACGTGGCCCTGGTCGCGCTCTTCGACGGAGCGCCGCCCGGCCGCAAAGGTCCGAAGCTCTCACCGCCGGTCGTCCTCGCCCAGCTCCTGCGCGAAGAGGCACGCCAGAAGGGCATTCCGTTCGACCTCGATCTCACGGAGGCCGCGGCCCTGCCTGCCAAGCGCGGCGTGCGCGAGGTGGTGCGCCGGGCGCGCGAAGCCGGGCTCCTCCCCGAGGAGATGACCGTGGAGGTGATCGAGCAGCTCCTCGCCGGCTTCCGCCGCCGCACCCGCGCCGCCGAAACCTACAAGCCGCGCGGCGTCCACCCCGGACGCCTCACCTTCTTCCGCGCCGGCCTGCGCGACGCCGACCTCCTCGCCGTCCTGGCCGCCCATGGCGTGGCCGAGGACGACCCCACCGGAGGCTGGGCTCCGTTCTCGGCCCGGCCCGTGGAAGTCCATACCCTGGAGACGTACCACGACCTGCTGCTGCGCGAGCCCGCGGTCGGTCCGCTCGCGGAGGCCCTCTCCGAGGAGATCCTGCGCGCGCTCGAAATCCCAACCGGAGACCTGACATGCCACGATTCACCGAGGACCAGATCCGCGCCGTCGGCGAGCTGATCGGTCTGAAGCACCTCAAGCCCGATGCCGTCCCGGCCCGCGGCTCCGTCGCGATCGACGATCTGCGCCGCGTCCTGGACCTGCCCGACCCGCCGCGCCGCGAGCTGCTGTCGGACAACCTCTGGCTGGGCGGCAGCGCCGTGCCCCGCTGGCTGACCCGCGGCGCCGGCATGGGCGAAGCCAGCCATGCGGACATCGACTACTTCGTCCCCTCGGTCGAGGCGCTCCACGAGTCCGGCCGCTTCCTGCTCTCGCGGGGCTTCACCTTCCGCATCTTCCGCTCGCGCCGGCCGATGTGCCAGCTCTGCGGCGGCCCCGCCGAGCGGATCGGAGGGCTCGCGCCGGACGTGCCCTTCCTGCCGCCGCTGGATCGCTTCCGCTGCCCCGACTGTGGCGACTTCGGCGGCGCGGACGCAGCGACCCTCACCCCGGACCGATTCCCGCGGCTGACCGCGGAGCGCCTCGCCGACCGCGGCGTCCTGGCCCTGGAGCTCAAGGCTCCCGACGGCGCCATCGTCCACGTCTCGACCTTCCAGCTCGACCCCGACCCCCAGCGGCTCTTCCAGCACGCCGACTTCAGCATCATCCAGTTCGTGCTCGACGGCCAGAGCCTGCACTTCGCTCCGCACGCCTGGACCGACCTGCTGACCGACCGCGTGCGCCTCGTGCGCCTGACCCACAAGATCGAATGTCACCAGCGGATGAAGAAGTACGAGCGCTACGGCTTCCGCCCCTATCTCGGAACCCGCCTCAAGCTCGAGCTGCGTCGGCGCCTGTAGAAACCGCGGTCACACCGGCCGCGCGACCGGAATCCAGGGCACCTTGCCCCTGGCGCTGCGCACCTTCCAGGAGGCCAGGCGGGCGTAGTTCCGGAGCGTTGCCGCCCGGCCTTCCGGCTCATATCCCCAGGAGGCCATGGACGGACCGGCGGCCAGCTCGATCATCCCCACGTCCTCGGGCGTGTACTGCTGCCGCCACAGCCCCACCCGCGAGGCGTTGATCGGCTGCCTCACCCGCGAATGCCAGCCGTCGACGCCCGGCGGCATGGCGCGCTCCGCGGTCTCGTGGAAACGCATCATCCCGGGGTCGAACGGCACGCCCAGGAACTCGCACATCGAGCGCGCTCCGCCCTCCGGGTCGGCCACCAGCTCCTCGTAGCGCACGGTCATCAGCCGGTCGCCGAGCCCCGCGCGTGCCTTCTCGATGCCGTCCATCGCATAGCGCCAGCGCAGGCCGCCGTCCGCGAGCGTCGGATAGGTCTTCCGCCCCCATTCGATGCCGTGGAGCGAAGCCACCACGTCGCGAGGGTCACGGACCATGGCGAGGAACCGGCCGTTGGGATAGGCCGCTCCGAGCTTCTCCAGCCAGGCCGAATAGTAGGGAGTCTTCTCGCCCCAGAGCGCCTTGCCCTCGCGGCGCGCGAGCAGGTCGAGGAACGCCCAGAACCCGTCGGCGTAGCTCCGGGCGCCGGCCGACCGGACCGCCTCGGCCAGTTCCTCGGCGCTCACCCCGAACACCTGCGAGACAGGCCGCAGCGTCTCCGCCGTCGCGCCGGCCACCGCGCGCGCGAAGGCATCCACCTGCCCGGGAGCGCTGAAGTCGCCGAACTGGCGGGCGCGCAGCAGGACCACCGGAAAAAACCAGGTCTCCGCCGGCACCGCGATCCCGGGGTGGCTGTTGAGCAGCAGGCGCACCATCGTCGTGCCGGCCCGCGGCGGCCCGACGATGAAAAAACAGGGCCGGTCGCAGACGCCGATCGGCGGGTGGTTCTTGAACGGATCTCCCATGGTCTCGATCTCCTGAGCTACTCGCCGCGCAGGGCCATCAGCGGGTCGATCCGGGCCACCCTCCGCGCGGGGAGATAGCAGGCCGCGGCCGCGATCCCGAGGAGGATCGCCGCCACACCGACGAAGCTGGCCAGGTCGAAGGCTTTGATCTGATAGAGGAGGTTGCGCAACGCGCCCGTCAGGATCACCGCGCCGAACAGGCCGATGCCGATGCCGATCGCGGTCACCCGCACGCCGTCGCGCACCACCATGCGGAGCGTGTCCGGCACCTGCGCGCCGAGCGCCATCCGCACTCCGATCTCGTGGGTGCGCTGCGACACCGAGTACGACATCGAGCCGTAGATCCCCACCACCGCCAGGACCAGCGCGAACGCGGCGAAGATCGTGAGCAGCCGGGCCGACAGGCGCTGATACCAGATCGTGGCGTCCACCACCTGGGTCAGCGTCTCGATGTGGTCCACCGCCAGGTCCGGATCGACCTCGCGCAACGCGCCGCGCACCGCTCCGGCCACCGCCGAAGGATCTCCCCCCGCATCGATGACGAGTTGGAGCGGCAGCTCCGGCCACTGCCGGTAGGAGATGTAGACATCGTTGCCCGACGGGCGGTTGAGGGCGAAGAGGGTGTCGCGGGTAATCCCCACAACCTCCCACCAGGCCGCCTTGCCTTCCTTGCCCTGGCTACCGCCGGCCTCCAGGCGGAACCGCTTGCCGATCGGATTCTCGCCGGGCCAGGTCTGGCTCGCCATACGCCGGCTGATCACGGCCACGCCGGGCGTCTCCGCCGTGTCGGACGGCTGAAGATCGCGCCCCTGCTGGATCGGCAGGCCCATGGTCTCCAGATATCGGCCCTGCACCAGGCGGACGCCCGTCATCATCGGCCGGTCGTTCGGGCCGCGCACCCGGCCCTCCGCCTCGAAGCCGGTGAGCAGGGAGCCGCGCAGCGGCGCGTGCGACACGGCCGCCGCGGCCCGCACGCCAGGCACGGACTCCAGGCGCTCCAGGGCCTCCTGATAGAAGGCCGCCCGGCGTCCGGCGTCGGGGTACTTGGACTCCGGCAGCGGCACCTCGATCAGCAGCCGGCCCTGCGGATCGAATCCCGGGTTCACCGTCTGCAGCCGCTGGAAGCTGCGCAGCATCAGGGCCGCGCCGATGAGCAGGATGAAGGCCGCTGCCACCTGCGTCATCACCAGGGCGTTGCGCAGCTTCCTGCGCTCGACCGAGCTGCCGCTGCGCACCCCTTCCTGCGACAGCGTCCGCGCCCCCGCCTTGCGCATGTAGCGCACCGCGGGCACCAACCCCAGGAGGAGCGCCACCAGGAGCGCCGTGGCCATCGCGAAGGCGAGCACCGGCGGGCTCAGGTCGAAACGCACATAGGGAGGCAGAGGGAACGGGATCGACGCCACCACCACGCCGGCCAGCCAGCGCGCCACCACGAGACCGAGCGCGCCGCCGACCAGCGCCAGGACGGCCGTCTCCACGAGCATCAGCCGCAACAGCCGCAGGCGGCCCGCGCCCAGCACGATGCGCAGCACCATCTCCCGCTCGCGCATCATGGCGCGCTGGAGCAGCAGGTTGGCCACGTTGGCACAGGCCAGGAGGAGCACGAAGCCGACCACCGCGGCGAGGATGCCGAGGATCTGCCGGTAGCGCCCGACGCGCGACTCCAGCAGCGAGATCGCCCGCAGGCCGTAGCCTTCGTTGGTCGTGGGATGGGCAGCCGCGAGGCGATGGGCCACGTCCGACGCCTGCCGGCTCGCCTCCTCCAGGGTCACGCCCGGCGCCAGCCGGCCGAGCAGGATGAGGCTGCGCTGGTCGCGCGCCGCCTGGCCGGGATCGACCACGAGCGGCACCCACGCCTCGGCCGTGTCCGGATACTCGGCGTTGGCCGCCAGCACGCCGACCACCGTTCGCGGCTCGCCGTCCAGCCGCACGGCACGGCCCACCACCTTGGGGTCCGCGCCGAACTGCCGCTGCCACAGGCCGTGCGAGAGCACCACCGTGCGCTCGGCGCCCGGCCGGTCCTCGCCCGGCAGGAACAGCCGGCCGAGCGAGGCCTTCACGCCCAGCACCGTGAACAGGCCGGCGCTCGCGCGCGCACCCTGGACGCGGACCGGTCCGTCGCCCAGGCCCAGGCTGAACGAGGCCGGCTCCACCGCGGCCAGTCCGGCGAACCCCTTCGCCTGCGCGCCGAGGTCCACGAAGTCCGGGACCGAGACGCGCATCTCCAGCTCGTTGCGCGCCGCGTCCAACCCGTCCACCCGCACCAGGCCGTCCGGATCCTTGTAGGGATACGGCCGCAGCAGCACCGCGTTGACGATCGAGAAGATCACGGTATTCGCGCCGATGCCGAGCGCGAGCGCCGCGACGGCCAGCACGGTGAAACCGGGGCTGCGCATCAGCCCGCGGATGGTGCGAAAAATCTCGGACCCGAGAGTCCCCATGAGGCTCCTCCGAGCAGCCGGCCCATCAAGCCGGAACCCTCACAGACCGGGATGGTCAAGAGAGACGAGGCTGCACTCCTCTTGGTGCGGGAGCAGGGCTGAAGCGTGACCGCGTTGCCGAAGAATAGCAGGGCTTCCGGCTGGACTTTCAGCCGGCCGGGGGACGGAGCGCAAAGATTGCGGGATCAGTAGGATTCTCCCGGCTTCAGCGTCACCACCTTGCAGCTCGACCCCGCGCTGCGCAGGTTCTCCTCGAAAGCCTCCGGCTTGCCCGTCAGGGCCGGGAACGTCCCCCAGTGGATCGGGACCACGTGCCGGACGCCCAGGTACCGGCAGGCCGCGGCCGCCTGCTTCGGGTCCATCGTGTACAGGTCGCCGATCGGCAGGAAGGCCAGCTCCGGCCGGTAGAGCTCGCCGATCAGCTGCATGTCCGAGAACAGCGCCGTGTCTCCGGCGTGGTAGAAGGTGTAGCCCTCGGGCAGCCGGATCACGAAGCCGGAGGCCACGCCGCCGTAGCTGCCGTCCTCCAGGCCGCTCGAATGGTCGGCGCGAACCATGTGGACCTGGAGGCCCAGCACCTCCTGGCACCCGCCGAGGTTCATGCCCACGCAGTTCTCCACGCCCTTCTTCGTCAGCCAGCTGCAGATCTCATAGTTGGCGATGACCCGGCCCGGCCGGTAGCGCTTCGCAATCTCCACGGCGTCGCCCATGTGGTCGGAGTGGGCGTGGGTGATGAGCATCGCGTCGAGACGGTCGAAGGTCTTCAGGCCTTCGGGACACGACGGATTGCCCATGACCCAGGGGTCGATCAGTACGGTCTCGCCCCCCGGCAGGTCGCAGCGGACGGTGGCATGGCCCAGAAACGTGAACTTGGGACGCGGGTGCTGGCTCATGGTTCTCCCCCTTCGTCAGAAGCGCGGTCATTCTAACCGTCCCGGCCCCGGCCTGGAGCGGCACTCTCCCAATGATAGAGTGACCATCACCGACGACTCGGAGGAAAACTGAAGCTATGCAACCCTGGAAGATGTTCATCCCCTGGATGTGGACCCTGCACCTGCTCGGCGCCGTCTGGCTGTCGGCGGGAGTTCTCTCCGGCACCGTGATCTTCGCCCAGCTCAAGCGCACGGACGGCGACCTCAACGGCCGCGCCTTCGGGCTGCGCCTGGCCTGGCGGCTGATGACCCTGTTCGTGGTGCCCGGCGCGATCTTCACCGGCGCCATGGGCTTCTACCTGCTCCATGCCTTCCGGATCGGCTTCCTTCCGGGATGGGTCAAGGCGTCGGTCGTGCTCTACTTCATCCTGCTGGCGGGCATCCTGTTCGTCCAGGTTCCGGGCGTGCGCCGGGCGAAGCAGGCCGCCGAGGCCTCGCGCGCCGCGGGGGCTCCCACGCCGGAGCTGCTCGCCGCCGAGCGGAACAAGCTGCCGGCCATCCTCACGCACGTCAACTCCTTGCTGGTCCTGCTGCTGATCCTGCTGATGGCCTTCAAGCCATTCTGAGAACGCCGAGACCGCCGAGACCGCCGAGCGGGCCCCAAAAAGGAAACGAGCGGCCGGGTCTCGCCGGCCGCTCGCTTCGGGGTGCTGCTGGTCCCGGTCGGATCAGACCTGGAACTGCTTGAAGAAGTTCTCGCGGAGCTTCGCGTTGAAGATGTGCTCCGTCAGGCGGTAGTAAATCGTCTGGGCGTCCCGGCGGGGAGCCACCAGCCCGTAGGCCTTCAGCTTCGCAAGGTGCTGGGAGACGGCCGAAACCGAAACCCCGAGCATCTCCGCCAGATCGCAGACGCACAGCTCTTTCATGTTGTCGAGCAGATAGAGAAGCTTGAGCCGGGTCGAGTTACCGGCCAGGTTCATGAGCTCCGCTGCCTCCTCGATATCCGGAGTCCCTTCAAGGTTCTGCCGGATCTGGGCCATTTCCTTCGACGACATCGTGGGCGCCTCGCCTTTCATCTTCTTACCTCCAAAAGTTCATGATGTTATGACAGCCCCGCATTTTTAAATGCCTTTCCGGGTCCCGGTAGCCGGGTCCGGCAAGGCACTCGAGGTTCAAAAATCAACCGTTCTACAACTACGTGCGTACACCAGAGCTAACCGTGACACTTCCTTCGAACTTCATCCATAAGCTCTGTTTCCTGGGAAGTGCCCGGAGACAGCGATGATTGAACAATCTCTATTATACTCACCCCGCCCAGAAAATCCAGGGGAACTTATCATGGGTTGTCCCGTTTCGGCGCCCTGGCGCACCTATAGCAGGCAACCGAACGCCCCGCCGTTCCATTCCTCACTGAAGAACGCAGGTCAAAGATTCATCCAGGTTCCGGGGGCAAGTTCCAGGACAGCCGCGTCCAGACGGCATCCGGCATACTAGAATCGTCGCCGAACGGCCCCAAATGCCCAAATGGAGGAGGACAACCGCATGGCCGAGTTGAGGATCGAGTACTGCACCGTTTGAAACTACTACCCACGCGCCGCCGGTCTGGCGGCCGAGATCCAGCGCAGGTTCGACCTCCCCGCGGTGCTGATTCGCGGCACCGGAGGAGTCTTCAATGTCTCTTTCGACAACGAGCTGATCTTCTCCAAGGGTCAAACCCATCGCTTCCCGATGCCCGGCGAGGTCGAGGAGACGGTCCGGCGCAGGCTCGAGCCGCCGGCCGGCTGAGCCCGGGACAGAGATGGATGTAACCCTCCCGGTCCTGCTCGCCCTCTTCGCCGGCGCCTCCCTTCTCGGGCTGGCTCTGAAGTCGGAGGAGCGCCGCCGGACCGCCCCGGCCCTGCCGACTCCGGACCCCGACCTCCCTCCAGGTCTTGTCACGGTTCTGTTGCCGGTCCGCGACGAGCGGGCGAACGTGGTCCCCTGCGTCGAGGCCCTGCTCGCACAGACCGCGCGGCCCTGGGTCCGGGTCGTCGACGATGGCTCCACCGACGGCACCGGCGAGCTGGTGGCGAAGCTCCAGAAGACGGAGGGCCGGCTGAGCCGGAGCCAGGCGGGCGAGCTTCCTGCCGGCTGGCGGGGCAAGCTTCACGCGCTCCACCGGGGATGGCAGGAGGTCGACACGCCGTGGGTGCTGCTCACGGACGCCGACACCCGCCACGACCCCGGAATCCTGGCGGGAGCCCTCACCGCCGCTCGCCGGCAGAACCTCGACGCCGTCTCGCTCGCCGGCAGCCAGATCGCCCGCGGCCCCGGGGAGGCGCTGCTGACGCCCGCGGTCTTCGGATTCCTCGACGTCCTGCTCGACGACTGGTCCGCCGCCGCGGCTGGCGACGTGGACGGGCCCGCCGTGGCCAACGGACAGTTCATCCTGATCCGCAGAGAGGCCTGGGACGCCAGCGGCGGGTTCGAGCCCATCCGCAACGTGCCGATGGACGACGTGGCCATCGCCGCCCGGCTGCGCGGGCATGGATTCCGGACCGCCTTCTACCGGGAGCCCGGCCTGAGGGTGCGCATGTATCAGGGTTTCGGAGAGACGTGGAGCGGCTGGCGCCGGAACCTGGGAGCGCTCTTCGGCCACCAGCCGGGCCTGGTCGCGCGGGCGCTCGCGGTCCTGCTGGTCCCCGTCGCGGTCCTGATGGGTTTCCTCGCCGCCGGACGCTGGACCGAGGCCGTTCTTCTCTGGAGCGCGGGCGCCGCGGCGTCGGCCCTGTTCCGCACGGAACGCCATGCCTGGGGCCTGCTCTATCCCCTCGACGCCCTCGTCCTGTCGGCGGCGCTCGCCGTCAGCACCCTCGACCGGCGCCGCGGCCGCCTCGCGAAGTGGAAGGGCCGCGAGATGACGACCTAGACCAATCCGATCAGACCAGGCTGCCTTCGACCCAGCAGCTCTGCCCCGCCGACTCCTCCACGGACACCGCCAGCGCGTCGACCCGGGAGCCTGCGAGCCCCGCGGCAAGCTCCTTCCAGATCATCTGCGCCAACAGCTCCATCGAGGTGTTGGACACCGGCAGGACCAGCGTGTCTTCTTCGGGGAAGCGGTAGATCCGCTGGCCGCAGCGCACCTCGACGGACCCGCCGTCGCGGCTCCAGACCAGCCTCGACGCCTCGCCGGGAAGCAGCGTGCGGCTGTCCAGCCGGGCGCAGATCGCCCTCAACGTCTTCTTGAAGGAATCCAGGTCGAACAGCAGCCCCTCCTCGTCGAGCTCGCTGCCGGACAGCTCGACCCGGACGCGGTAGTTGTGGCCGTGGAGAAGCTCGGCCTGACCGCCCGTGAAGAGGGTGAAGTGGGCGGCGGAGAACTTGAAGTCCTCCTTGGCGAGCACGAGTCGGAAGCGCAGAGGTGAGCTCATGGGGGGATTCTATGCCGCACCCGGTCATCCGCAGATGCGGGAAGGGCGTATCCACGGTGAACCGGGTCCCCGAAAGGGATTCGGGCAACTCCAACGAAAGGAACAACCATGAATATGAAGAAGACACTCGGCGTCACCTTCCTGGCCCTCGCGGCCGCGGCCGTCCCCATGGGGCTGATGGCGAAGGAGAACCCCAAGGTCGGCGGCGCGGCGATGTACGACACCAAGGACATCATCGACAACGCGGTCAGCTCGGCCGATCACACCACCCTGGTGGCCGCCGTCAAGGCCGCCGACCTGGTCTCCACCCTGAAGGGCAAGGGTCCGTTCACGGTCTTCGCGCCGGTCAACGCGGCGTTCGACAAGCTGCCCGCCGGCACGGTGGACACGCTGCTCAAGCCCGAGAACAAGTCGATGCTGTCGGGCATCCTGACCTACCACGTGGTGGCCGGCAAGCTGGACTCCACGGAGATCGCCAAGCTCATCAAGGCGGGCAGCGGCAAGGCCACGATCAAGACGGTCGCGGGCGGCAATCTGACGGCGATGATGGTCGGCAAGGATCTCGTGCTGACGGACGCCAAGGGCGGCACCTCGAAGGTCACGATCGCGAACGTGTACCAGTCGAACGGCGTGATCCACGTCGTCGACACCGTCCTCATGCCCAAGTGAGCCTTTCTTCTGAATTCGGGTTCTGACGGTTTCCAATGAAAAGGAGGGGCACGGTTCGCCGTGCCCCGGTTGTTCACGATTTCCCGCCCGCCCCCCGCTACTCGCCACCCGCGATAGATCCTAGGGTTCCTTCAGCCGGGACGCCTTCCCGATCAGCTTCGCCAGCTCGGCCACATCCGCTCCCCGCCGGCTTTCCCTCTGCTCTCTCGCAACCCTCTCGGCCAGCCGGGCGAGGGCGTCGAGGCTGGAGCCCCGGGCCCAGTAGGAGCCCCGCAGGATCTCGCCGAACTCCGCCACCACCGAGGCCAGCCGCAGGGCCGGCGTGGCGCCGTCCCAGGACCGGGCCATCTGCGAGACCCGGAGCAGCTTCTCCTCCTCCCGCACCCGTCCCGTCCGCTCCGACTTCCACCGCAGGTGGAGGTTCGCCACCGGCCGGTCCGCGGTCGCTCCCGGCTTGAGCTTCACCTCGTAGAGCGCGGTCACGCCGTGCCCGGCCCCGATCTCCCCGGCGTCGACCGTGTCGTCGCGGAACTTCTCGTCGGCGATGTCGCGGTTCTCGTACCCCAGGAGCCGCCAGCGGTCCACCACCTGGGGATTGAAGGCCACCTGCACCTTGGCGTCCTTGGCGATGGTCTCGAGCGTCCCTTCCAGCTCCTCGACCAGGACCCGGCGCGCTTCGTCGAGCGTGTCGACGTAGGCATAGCGGCCGTCGCCCTTGTCCGCGAGCTGCTCCATGAGCACGTCGTTGTAGTTGCCCATGCCGAACCCGAGCGTGGTCAGCTCGATGCCCTTGCGCGCCTCGCCGCCGATCCGCGCCAGGATCCTCTCCGGGCCGGTCGCGCCGACGTTCGCCACGCCGTCCGAGCAGAGGAGGATGCGGTTGTTCGCCTCCGGCCGGAAGTAGCGGTTGGCGAGGTCGTATCCGGCCGTGAGCCCGGCTTCGGCGTTGGTCGAGCCCTCGGCCCGCAGGCCGCCGACGGCCGCGCGGACCTGCTCCAGGTCGAAGGTGGGCTCCAGCAGCACCCGCGCCCGGTCGCCGTAGACCACGAGCCCGACCTTGTCCCCCGCCCGCAGCCGGCTCAGGAGAAGCTCCAGCGAGCGCTTCACCAGGCCGAGCCGGTTCTCCATGTCCATCGATCCGGAGATGTCGACCACGAAGATCAGCACCGCGGGCTTGCGGTCCTCGGGGCGGATCTGCCGGGCGCGGACGTTGAACCGGAGTAGCCGGTATTCGGGTCCGGCGAACGGCGTGGGCGCTCCTTCGGCGCGCAGGGCGAAGTCCTCCCGCTCGGGCGGCGCGTCGCCGTAGTCGAAGAAGTTCACGAGCTCCTCGATGCGGACGGAGTTGGGATTGGGAAGGTTGCCGTCCTGGAGGTAGCGCCGGGCCACGGTGTAGGAGGCCGTGTCCACGTCCAGTCCGAAGGTCGAGAGGCGATCCTCCTCCGTATCCACGAAGGGGTTCGTCTCCACGGCCCGGTAGAAGGTATCGCCGTACGCCTCGTCGTTGGGCTCGGCACTGCCTCCAGTCGTGCCGGTCGTCCCAGCAGCGGCTGCGGCCTTCTGCTTGGGCGCTGCCGGTGCCGCCCGGTTTTCGCCGACCCGCAGCGGCGAGTCGTCCTTCCTCTCGCTCGGCACGCCGCGGCCCGTCCCGCCTGGGACTCCACCGGGAGCTCCACCCACGACTCCTCCCGGAACTCCGCCGACCACTCCACCCTCGACGCCGGTCTCGAAGGCCTGCTCCTTGTCAACCATAGGAGCCGGCAGCGCGGAGGGCACCTCGACGGGTTGGACGGGTTCGCCGGCCTCATTCCGGCGGCGCGCGTCTCCCGCGCCGCGTTGGTCGCGCATCCCCGCCGATTCGTCCGAGAGGACGGCATCGCCGGGGGCGGTATAGCCCAACGACCCAAGCTGCTTCTCCATCTCCGGCGACAACGGGCGCGCCTTCGCTGGCGGCGGCGGAGACATCGACTCGGCGTCGGACTCGCTGGGCGATCCGGTGGGACCGGCGTCCGCGCTCTCCGGCCGCGTCTGCATGTCGACGGCCTCGGACGTCGGCAGCGGCGGCTGCATCTTCACGACCCGCCAGGACAGGAGCCCGCCGAGCACGGCCACGGCCAGGGAAGCGGCCATCAGCCACTGCGCGCGGCGCGGAATCCGGGAGGCGGGAGTCGGCGTCGGGAACGGCCGGACCTCTCCTCCGGGAGGCTTACCGCCCGGTGTTCCCGAGGAGCCCAGGGCTCCCATGGAGATCACCGGCGGGATCTCGCTCTTGATCTTGTCCAGCAGGCCCGCGGGCGGCTCTTCGTCGAGCGGCTCCGCCAGCTTGCGGGCGATCTCGCGTTCGGTCAAGCGGCTCATCGGGCGTCCTCCTCGAGGGTGTTGGCCAGGATCTGAAGCGCCTTCTTCAGGCGCTTGCGGATGGCTACCGTGGTGATTCCTTCCTGGCGGGCCACCTCCTTGACGGGGAGGTCGCCCCAGAAGAGGGCGGTCACGGTGTAGCGAAGGTCTTCCGGAAGGGCCATCACCGCCCGTCGAAGGCGGTCGCCCGCGGCGGCCTGTCCGACGATCACGTCGGCGGCGGGCGCGGGGTCGGGGACGGCGGCTTCGCGGGCCTCGTCGAACGGCACGAGGCGGCGGGGCCGCCGCAGGTGGTTGAGGAAGGTGTTGTAGGCGATGCGGCAGATCCAGGTGGAGAACTGGGACCGTCCGTCGAATCCGGCCAGCGCGTCCCAGGCTTTCCGATACGTCTCCTGGGTCAGGTCGGCCGCCAGATCGGGGTCGCCGCACAGGCGGCGCAGCAGCCCGAAGACCATGCGGTACGTGCGCTCGACCAGCCGCTCCGCCGCCTCCCGGTCTCCAGCCGCCAACTCCGCCACCAGGCGGTTCTCCAGCGCTCCATCAGGTTCCCGCATTCCGCCCCCCCACCAGCTTGTCACGGTCGCTGCTCGTGTGGTTTCCATGGCATCCGGTTGGACACCCCAGCCCGCCGGAAAGGAAACCATCTCTGATGCGACTCTCTGGATTCCTGCTGTGACAAACGGGTTTGTCGCAGCGGCAAACAGGTTTGTCGCAGCGGCAAACAAGTTTGTCGCAGCAGAATGCCTGTTTGCGGATGCGACAAACAGGCATTCTGATGCAGCCCGGATGTGAGTTGCTGCGACACTAGGCCATTCTGCTGCGACAAACAGGGATTTTGCTGTGAATGGATGCGAGTTGACGCGAAACCAAGAGGTTGCGGATGCGAGTTGCGGCGTTGTTACAACAAAATTCCGGAGCTGGGCAGGTAGAGGCGGGGCGGTGGAAGGGGAACGGTTAGCGGTCCGGCAGGAGGGCGGGGATGACCGAGCGGCCGTTCCTTCGGTAGATCCGGAAGTCGGAATCGAGGGTCAGGACGATTGTCCGTAGCCGTCGAGGTGTTCGGAGTGGAGCGAGAGATCACCAGGGCCTTCAAGGCAGCCGACCAGGTCTCCGGCAAGGGCCAGGAACGAGCCTTCAGCGGGCGGGGATGCCCTGGAAAGGTAGTCCCGCAAGGCCTCTCGAAGAATCTCTGACCTCGTCTGTCCCCGCGATTTCGCAAAGATCGCGAGCGTCTGAACCAACTCTTCCGGCAACTTGAGGGAAAGGGTCTTCATCGCGTCGACTCCATGTAGTACCGTCGGACACAGAGTAGTACAGAGGGCGTATAGGATCTGAATGGCGATGAGCGCGCGAAACTCTTTAGCCAACCTCGGAGACCCCGCCTTGACGATCGCGGGGCTAGAGCTCTGGATCCACGGGCGTCAATTTCCCGCCTCGCACGACTTCGAAGACGGCAATTGGCTGCTGGCGACCGCGCACTGCGGCGCGCCTGGAGCCAGCGTCCGGATCCACGGTCCCTTCCTCATGACATCCGACATCGAGAGATTCGGGAAACAGTGCGAAGCGGTCCTCCGAGGCAAGGTCGCGTCAGCCGTCCTGGAATCGTATGAGCCGGACCTCCGGATTACGCTCGAAGGCACCGATCGGCTCGGACACCTCCGCGCTGAAGTGGAGATCACCCCGGATCAGCTGACCCAGGAGCACAAAATGGATTTCGAGTTGGATCAGAGCTTTCTTCCCGGCATCATCCGGCAGTGCTCGGCCATCCTGGCGGAGTATCCGGTTCGCAGGCGCAAGGAACCGCGCATGGAGGTGCCATGAGAACCAGCATCGTCATCGACGACGCGCTGCTTGCCGAGGCGGCCCGCCTGAGTGGAATCAAGACCAAGAAGGAGCTCGTTCACGAAGCGCTTCTCGTTTTCATCGCCACGAAGAAGCGCAGGAATCTCCTCGACCTGCGGGGCAAGATCGAGTTTGCACCCGAGTACGACTATGCCAGGCTACGGTGACTTCATGAAGAACAGCTTGAAGATCCTCTTCTCTATTGGCTTCGTTGCCGCTACAGCCTTTCCCGCGGCGACCCAGACGCCTCCGCCCACCCCTGTCGCGATCGAGCTGCCAGCCCCCACCGGCTCTTCCAAGGTCGGCACGACCTCCTGGCGGGTGACGGACGAGACTCGGCCCGAGACGTTCGCCGCGCCGGGAGTCTCCCGGCAGGTGGAGATCCTCGCGTGGTATCCAGCCGCGGTCTCGGCACCGGACGCCAAGACCGCGCCGTACCTGAGGGATGGGATCGCCGAGGTGCCGCCCGGGATGCGGGTTCCTCTCGCCGCGCTGGCGGACGTTCGGACCCACTCCGTCCTCGACGCGGCGCCCGTGGGCGAGCCGAAGACGTTTCCGGTGCTCGTGCTCTCCCACGGCTTCGGCGGGATTCCCAGCTCGTACACCGCCCTGGCCGAGGATCTCGCCAGCCACGGTTACGTGGTCCTGAGCGTCGTTCATCCCTATGAGGCCACGGCTGCGACGCTCGCGGACGGCACGGTGATCTCCATGTTCGACGAGACCGGCAAGCCGCGCCAGTCCTTCCTCGATGTCATCGCCGAATGGAAGGCCGAGGACGAAATCATGGCCGCCGTGACCCGGGAGAAGGACGAAGAGGCTCAGCTCCGGCTCCTGCGCGGATATCTCGCCGGTCTGCGCGCCTCGAACGAGACCGTGGACCGCTGGGTGAAGGACACGAAGCTCGTCCTCGACCGCCTGCCGAAGACCGGCATCGCCGGCCAGCTCGCGGCCCGGCTCGACTTGGGACGCCTGGGCGCGCTCGGCCACTCGATGGGAGGCGTCGTCTCCGGACAGTTCTGCCTGGAAGACACCCGCTGCCGCGCCGGCCTGAATCTCGACGGCATCCCACAGTACGGGCCGATGATCGACAAGCGTCTCTCGCAGCCCTTCCTGATGGTCTATTCAGCTCGCGCAGGACGCACCGGAGCCAGCGACGCCATCTACCGCCGGGCTGCGCCGCGTTACTACCGGGTCGATGTCCGCGACACGCTCCACCTCGACTTCAGCGACATGATCCTCTGGGGAGGACCGCTCAAAGGCGGCGCCCTCGGAACGCTGGCACCGGCGCGGACGACCGAGATCACCCGCACCGTCGTCCTTCAGTACTTCGATCAGGAGCTGCTGGGCAAGCCGTCGCCGCTGCTGTCCGGCAAGACCTCGATGCCCGAGGTGACGGTCAAGAGCTTTACGCAGGGCGGCAAGTAGAGCCGCCTCAATGCTGGGAGCCAGGTGGTAAAGTCCAGAGAACCTGGAGAGGTGTCCGATGCCTGAAATTCGACCACTCACCCTTGCCGACGGTAGCGTTGTTCACTCAGACGCCGAGATCCTGAGCGGGACGCCCGTCTTCGTAGGAACCCGCGTCCCCGTTCAGACGCTGGTCGACTACCCTGAAGGCGGTTATAGCGTCGGCGAGTTCCTGGACAACTTTCCCAGCGTGCGGCGAGAGCAGGTCCACACGTTCCTCGAACAGGCGACGCAGGCCCTCCTCCTGCCCCTGGGCCCGGCGATTCGGGAGGTTCTCCCGCGGGTAAAGACCGGACAGGTCTGCCACGTCGACCCGCCCTGATCTCAGGGAGAGAGTCGCCGGGGCGATCTCGGCGGCGAGCCGGTCTTCGCCCGCGGCTCGGCAGGCGGGAAGGCCCGCCAGCAGACCGACACAGGTCAGAGCCGCGGTGAAGGACAGGGCTCGAGCTGTGGTCTTCATGATGCGGTTGATACGCCGGCTCGGTGGCGGATGTCTTACCCCAGTGTTCAGCTAGGCCTGGCCGCCCGCGCACGGCTCACTTGGGCTTCTGCTCGAGGGCCGCCTTGCATGCGGCCTTGAGGCCCTCCTTCGCCGAGGCGTCGATGCCCAGTCCGTCGATCGCCGCCTCGCAGGCCTTCTCGGTGCCCTTCTTCAAGCCGCTCCGGGCCGCCTCCTCCGCCTTCTTCTGCCACTTCTCCGGGACCACCTTTTTGATGATCGGCGCCGCTGCCCGGCCGAAGCACCCGGCCCCGGCGCGCTCCCCGGCACGGCCGCCTGGGCCACGCGCTCGGCCTGCTGCTCGAACGCGTCGCCCGGAGCATTGATCTTGAGACTCGGCCGCGTCGGGTCGGGCCGTCGCTGCCGGTAGTCGAGTGGAAACCTGTTCATGGTTGGTCCTCGCGCTGACGTTGGCTACATTCCGGAGATACGCAAGGAGATTCCCAAATACGCCAGCGGCCGAGGCGCGCCCCTGGGACCGCCAAGCCCGGTTGTGGCACAATCAAAGGCTTGGAGGCACCTCAATGGCCCAGCCCATGAAGCAACTCAAGTCCCAACTAGAGCAGCTCTCCGCGCGAGACAAGGCCGAGCTCGCCAGCTTCCTTCTTGGTTCCCTGGAACCTGAGGAGGAGGGAGTGGCTCTGGCATGGGACCGGGAGATCGCACATCGCGTCGATGAGATTCGCAGCGGCCATGCGGTCGGAGTGCCCGCAGACGAAGTCTTTGCCGAGCTGCGCAAAGCGTACCCGTGAAGCCTGTCGTCTTCCATTCGGAGGCCCAAAGGGAGATCCGGCGGGCCGCCGCCTACTACGAGGAACAACGGCAGTACCTTGGCCGCGAGCTCCGGATCGAGGTCCAAGCGGCCGTCCTTCGCCTCCAGCAGAACCCTCGGGCCTACCCCGTTTTCGATCGCCATGGAACCCGCAGGCTGGTCCTCCATCGTTTCCCGTTCACCCTCTACTTCCTTGAGCTTGAAGCCAGCCTCTGGATCGCTGCCATGGCCCATCACAAGCGCCGCCCCGGCTACTGGATTGGGCGCAGGCCTGAATAGCGGACCGTTGTAGACTTCGAGAATCCCGGGCCGCCGACGGCCCGGCGTCACTCCAGGAGCCTTGCATGAGCCGACAGCCTTTCTTCCGGCGGGCCTGGATGGGGATTGCGCTTCTCGCGCTTACCCTTCCGGCCGCCGGACAGGATCTCAAGTCGTTCGAGGCGCGGACCACCGTCCACACGCTCGCCAACGGATGGACGTTCATCCTCGTCGAGCGGCCGGGCGCGCCGGTCTTCTCGTTCTGCACGCTCGCCGACGTGGGCTCCGCCCAGGAGGTGCCCGGCATCACCGGCCTTGCCCACATGTTCGAGCACATGGCGTTCAAGGGCAGCAGGAACATCGGAACGAAGGACTGGCCGTCGGAACAGAAGGCCCTCGCGGCCCTGGAGACCGCCTACCAGGCGTGGCAGGCCGAGCGGCTCGCCAAGGCTCCCGACGCCAGGAAGCTCGAGACGCTCCTCGCCGACTTCGAGGCCCGCCAGGCCGAGGCGTCCAGGTTCATCGACGAGACGAGCTTCGACCTCATCCTGTCCCGCGAAGGCGCGACCGGGCTCAACGCCATGACCGGCGCGGACGAGACGCAGTACTTCTACTCGCTCCCCTCGAACAAGGTGGAGCTGTTCGCGTTCCTCGAATCCGAGCGCTTCCTGCATCCGGTCTTCCGCGAGTTCTACCAGGAGCGCAACGTCGTCCAGGAAGAGCGGCGGATGGACGAGAGCAGCCCGTTCGGACGGCTCTTCGAGCAGTTCCAGATGGCCGCGTTCGAGGCGCATCCGTACCAGCATCCGATCGTGGGGACGATGAGCGATCTCCAGTCGTTCACGATGACCGACGCCGAGGCGTTCTTCCGCGTCAACTATGCGCCGTCGAACCTGACCACGGTGATCGTGGGCGACATCAAGGCCAGGGAGGTCATCCCGGTCCTGGAGCGCTACTTCGGACGCATCCCGGCGCGGCCCGGTCCGGAGCCGCTGCGCACGGTGGAGCCGCGGCAGCAGGCCGAGAAGATCCTCCTCCTGGAGGACCCGGCGCAGCCGCTCTACCTGGAGGCCTACCACAAGCCCGCCCACACGAGCCCCGATCAGCCGGCCTACGACGCGCTCGACGACATCCTCAGCCGCGGACGTACCTCGCGCCTCTACCGGACGCTGGTGCGCGACCGCAAGCTCGCCGTGGACGTGAGCTCGTTCTCGGGGTTCCCCGGCGAGAAGTACCCGAACCTCTGGGCGGTGCTCATCGTGCCGGGCTACGGCGTGACCAACGCCCAGGTGCAGGAGGTTCTCCGCGCCGAGCTCGACCGGGTGCGCACCGAGGACGTGACGGACGACGAGCTCGCCCGCTTCAAGACGCGCGCGAAGGCCGACCTGCTGCGCGGCCTGCGCACCAACCAGGGCCTCGCCGGCCAGCTCGCCCACAACCATGCGCTGTTCGGCGACTGGCGCGAGCTGTTCGGCTACCTCGACCGGCTCGACAAGGTCACCAAGGCCGACGTGCGCCGGGTGGCTGCCGCCACCTTCGTGAAGACCAACCGGACGTCCGCGATGATCGAGAGCCGGCCGCCGGAAACCCCGGAGACGAAGCCATGATCCGCCTGCGACGTTCGTTCATCCCGGCCGTCCTTCTGGGAGCATTCCTGGCCGCGGCCGGCCAGGTCTCCGCTCAGGGAGCCCCCGTTGCGGAGAGCGCCTCGGCGCTCCGCTATCCGCCGCTCGCGCGCTTCGACATCCCGCAGCCGCAGCGGATCGAGCTCGAGAACGGCCTGGTGATTCTCATCCTGGAGGACCACGAGCTGCCGCTCGTCGAAGTCACGGCGCTGGTCCGCGCCGGTTCGGCCCTCGACCCCGCGGGCAAGGTCGGGCTCGGCGAGATCGCCGGCGAGGTGCTGCGCAGCGGCGGCACCGAGGCCCTGACCGGCGACCAGCTCGACGACTGGCTGGAGAGCCGGGCCGCCGAGATCGAGGTCGGCGTGACCGCCGAGGCCGCGCGCGTCACCCTGGCCTCGCTCAAGAAGGACTTCCCCGAGACCCTGCGGATGTTCGCGGACATCCTGCGCCGGCCCGCGTTCGATGCCAAAAAGCTGGAGGTGGAGCGCAACAAGGCCATCGCCGGCGTCTCCCGCCAGAACGACGAGATGATGGACATCCTCTTCCGGGAGTTCAGCGAGATCATCTACGGCGCCAGTTCCGCCTACGGCCGCAGCGCGACCTACGCCAGCCTCGGCGCCATCCGCCGCGACGACCTGGTCGCCTGGCACCGGCAGGGCTTCCACCCCGACCGCACGGTGATCGGCCTGGTCGGCGACATCTCGTCCGCGGAGGCCCTGGGCCTGGTGCGGCAGGCGCTCGGTGACTGGCCGCGCAGCACCGGCGCGAAGCCGGCCGCCCCCACCTGGCAGGATCGGCCGGTGCCGGGCGTCTACTTCGCGGAGAAGAAGGAGAGCCGCCAGTCCGGCGTCGTCATGGGCCATCTCGGCGTGCGCCGGGACGACCCCGACTACTACGCCCTGGAGCTGATGAACCACATCCTGGGCACCTCCTACGCCTCGCGCCTGTTCATCAACGTCCGCAGCCGCAAGGGGCTCGCCTACTCGGTGAACGGCCAGGTCGCCAGCCAGTGGGACCATCCCGGGATGGCCATGCTGTTCCTGAGCACCAAGGTCTCGACCACCGCCGCGGGCATCGACGCGCTGCTGGAAGAGGCCCGCAACATCACGACGGCCGAACCCGGCGCGGACGAGCTGGAGCGCTCGCGGCGCGCCCTGCTCGACTCCTTCATCTTTCGCGTGGACTCCCCGCGCAAGGTGATGAACCAGGCCATCACCCTGGAGCTGAACGGCTATCCGGCGGACTGGCTCGCACGCTACCGCGCCGGCATCGAGGCGGTCACCGCGGCCCAGGTCCGGGAAGCGGCGGCGCGGCACCTGCGGCCGCAGGACTTCGCCATCCTGGTGGTCGGCCCGGCGGAAGGACAGGACCGTCCTCTCACGAGCTTCGGCAAGGTCACGACGCTGGACATCTCCCTCCCCCAGCCGCCGGCGGGCGGGAAGTAGCCGCCGGCAGGCCGGGATCAACCGCCGGCAGGCCGGGATCAACCGCCGGCCTGCAAAACCTACAGACCCGCGTTTCCCTTCTACCTGCTTCACACCGATTCCAGGCCCGCTCCGGGCGCCCTTCCGAGGGCGTCCCGGGGGCCGGCCTCCCGTCCGGGGTACGGCACGGATCTTGGATGCATCTCTCCCTTCGAACGGCATCGTCAGTTTCCGGCGCCGGCGAGGTGACCGACATTGAGTGAAACGCAACCCGTGCCCCGCAAGGTTCTGATGACGGCGGATACCGTCGGAGGTGGCTGGAGCTATGCCCTGGAGCTGGCCTGCGGGCTGGCCGACCAGGGTGTCGAAGTGGCGCTGGCCACGCTCGGCTCTCCTCTCGACGAGCTGCAGCGCGACAGAGCAGGACGCATCCCTCACCTGAAGGTCTTCGAAAGCTCGTTCAAGCCCGAGTGGATGGAGGACGCCTGGCGCGACGTGGAGCGCGCCGGGGACTGGCTGCTGGGGCTGGAGGATCGCTTCGCGCCCGACCTCGTCCATCTGAACGGCTACGTTCACGCCTCGCTGCCGTGGAGCGTCCCCCGGGTCATCGCCGGCCATTCCTGCGTGCTGTCCTGGTGGGAGGCCGTCCGCAAGGAGCCGGCTCCGGAGAGCTGGGACCACTATCAGGACGAGGTCCGCGCCGGACTGGCCGCCGCCGACCTGGTGGTGGTGCCGTCGGCGGCCAGGATGGCATCCCTCGTCCATCACTACGGGCCGCTGCACCGGGCGCGGGTGATCCACGACGGCCGCGACGTGCGGCAACTCCGGCCCGCGGCCAAGGAGCCGAACGTATTCGCCATCGGCCGGATGTCGGACGAGGCCCGCAACCTGGAAGCCCTGGAGAGCGTGGCGCCGAACGTCCCCTGGCCGATCTTCGTGGCGGGGGACCATCTGCCCGAGGAGCAATCGGACGCCACCGATGCCCGGCCGCATCACACGCGGCGGCTCGGCCGCCTCTCCCAGCGCGCGCTCTCCGCGTGGCTCGGCCGCAGCTCGATCTTCGTCCTGCCGGCTCGCTACGAGCCCTACGCCTCGTGCGTGATGGACGCCGCGCTCGCGGGCTGCGCCCTGGTGCTGGGAGACATCCCGAACCTGCGCGAGCTGTGGCGCAACCGGGCGGTGTTCGTGCCGCCGGACGACCCCGAGGCGCTGGAGCACGCGCTCCTCGGGCTCATTCGGGAACCCGGCCGCCTGCATTCTCTGGCCGCCGGCGCGCGCACCCGGGCCATCGAACGGACGACCGAAAGAATGGTCGACGAGTACCTCGACGCCTACTCGGAGGTGCTCGCGTTCGAAGAGGCTTCTTCTAAGGAGATAGAAGGTCCGTTCCCCCGCCTGATGGCGGTCTGAGGAGCCTCTTTCACCGAGCGCAACGGAAGCCGACCGAAGGCGTCCGGGAGCCCACGGGGATGACCTCGCGGGCCGCGTCTCTCACCTGATCGCGGGGCTGATCCCAGGCTCCGCCACGCACGATCCCCTGGCCTCCGGCCACCCATTCCCTGACATTCCCCGCCAGATCGTAGATGCCGAGCGGATTCGCGGGCTGCGACGCTACGGGTGCGACGCGTACCGCGGGCGCGAGCGCGCTCCCGGCAGGGCTGGCTTTCTTCTTCTCCCTCTGGGCCGCCGCGTTCCACTCCGTCTCGGAGGGCAGCCGGCCGCCGATCCAACGACAGAAGGTCTCCGCGTCCCCGCGGCTCACCCCGGCCACGGGGTGAAACCTCCTTTCCGGGTCTGAGAGGTCGGCCGGGGCGAGCGGCGGACGGCAGGCCTGCGCCTCCACGCAGCGGGCATACGCGCCGTTGGTCGTCTCATAGGCTGACAGCTGGAAGCGGCCGACGCGCGCGAAGATCAGCTCGGCGAGCGCGGCATCACGCAGCACCGCGGATTGGATTCCCTCCGGCGGGTCTGTCAGGACAGCGCCCCCGTCGATCGGCTGGCCGGTCTGCACCCGGGCTTTCCGGGAATGGGCTTTCGAGCCACCCGAAGGCGCCGCCCGGATCTCCGCCGCCGTCGGCTCGTCCGGGACCGGCTCTCCTCCCGGACGTTTCGGCGGCACCCGCGTGGCCACGAAGACCGCTGCGAGCACGGCGGCCAGGGCGCCGATCCGCAGGGTCCGCGCGGAAGGAGTCCACCGGCGAGGGACCGGCGGAGGAGCGGAGCCGGCGGAGGACGGCGCGCCTCCCCAAAGCACCGCCGGGCTCTGCGTCTTCGGAGGCGGGACCGGTTTGGGCTTCGGGCCGTAGGGATCGATGCCGACCCGGCTCTCGTACTCGCACCAGGGGCAGGCCGCCAAGTGGTCGCCGTAGGCGTGATGGTCCGGTTTGCGGTTGCAGAGCACCAGATGCTCGCGGCTCGCGGCCAGCGCCGTTGCCAGCTCGCCGACTCGCGGGCGCCCGCCGGCCTTCTGGCGGAAGCACTCGACCAGCAGGGCGCGCACCTCGGGAGGGATCACGGTCACCGGCGGCGCCGTGCGCGGAGGCCGGCCGCCGAGCAGAAACGTGTCGCCGCGGGCGATGTTCTCCTCCCGAGTCTGCCCGCTTCCGCCCGCGAAGGGGTGGGTGCCGGCGAGGAGGAGCTGGCAGATCATGACGGCCAGGGCGAAGGCGTCGCTCGACTCCGTCCGGTCGACCGTGTGGAAGTCGAGCCCCTGGAGCTCGGGCGCGGTGTACTCCGGCGTCCCCTTGGGGCAGCGGAAGACGCGGCCCGTCCGGGCGTCGCGCAGCTGGATCGAGTCGCAGTCCACGAACGTGACCAGGCAGCTCGGCGTCACGTGGACGTTCTCGCCCTTCAGGTCGCCGACCACGTAGCCCGCGGCATGGAGAGAAGACAGACCGGCGGCCAGATTGGCGGCGATCTCGATCTGGTGCCGCCAGCTGAAGAGGTCGGGGTAGAGACTGGGATGGATGAAGCGGATGAGCTTCGGCGAGCCCGGCTCGACCCGCGGCATCAGGAAGCCCGCGAACGTCCGGCCGTCCTCGAACAGCAGCTCCTTCGGCCAGGCGAGCGTGGCGTGGCCCAGCGCCCGCGTCGGGTCTTCGGGAGCCGACGCGATCATGACCTCCAGCTTGGCGCGCCGCTCGGCCGTGCGCTCGGGTCCCGCATAGAGCTTGGCCGCGGCCGGGCTCCCCGGCGTCGTCCGCCCGTCCTCGGGCGGCTCGACCGCGTGAACCTCGCCTTCGCCGCCGCCGCCGAGCCGCGCGCCGATCCGAACCGGCCGGCCCTGGGAATCGGTCAGCATCAGCTCCGCACCGCGAGCATCAACGTGGTGTCGTCGTCCGTCTTGCGGGTCACCCGCTCGGAGCCGAGGAACCGCGCCAGCTCCTCGCTCTTGCCTTCGGCCGGCTGCAACGGGTCCGCAGTGTCTGCGGTGTCTGCGGCGAAAGCGAACAGCTTGCCGAACAGCGCGGCGCTGGGAGCCCGGGCGTCGAGGTCGATCGAGAACCAGGCCGCACCGTCGGTCATCAGGGCCACGGCGTCCAGCTCCGCGGCGGGGACCACGGCGCAGACCGCCTGCTCGACGGCTCCCGCGGTGGTGAGGAAGAACGTCTCGTTCACATACTCGCCGCGGTCCGGCGCCGCCAGTGCGGACAGGCCGCCGTCCCGGCGCCGGACGACCGCCCAGCCGTCCCCGATGTTGCCGACCGCGAGCGTGGCGTCCGTCATCACGGCGAGCAGGAGCGTGGCGTTGAAGTCGGCCGGCCGGCGGTCGCCGATCCAGGCCACAAGCTCGTCGAGCGTGGCCTGGAAGACGGCGCGGAGGAGCGTCTCGTCAGGAGGAGAGTCCTCCAGAGCCCGGAGGGCCAGATCGACGGCCCGGGCCGCCGCCTGCTCCGCGCCCTCGGCTCCGAACCGCGCCGAGCCCGCGCCGTCGGCCACGGCCATCACGAGGATGCCCCCTTCGGAGCGCATCGCGAACCGGTCCGCGCAGGGCTCGCCGTGCCGGAGATGGGACGTGCCCGCCTGGCTCGCGGCCGTGACGGTCCAAATCCTGCTCAGGGCCATGCTCAGAGCGGAACCTGGGCCCATTCCTGCTGGCTGGGCATCTGGAAGCTCCCGCCCGCCTGTCCCGACGACGCGCGCGTCTGGCTCGTCGACAGCCAGCGGAAGAACTGGGCGAACGCGAGCCCCTTGAGCTTCTGCGGCGGGTTGAGGCTGGAGAGATGGCCGAGAAAGCCGAGATCCGCGCCCTCGACCCCGATGGGAAAGACCACGACGCCCTTCTCCCGTTCCTCGCGCAGCAGCCGCTCGCCGGCCGCGGGCCAGTTCTCGGGATCGGTCGGGGCGCCGTCCGTGATGAGGAACAGCCACGGCCGCGTGTAGTTGATGCCGTGCTGGCGGTAGGAGTCCTTGCGCGTCCGCAGCGTGTCGAGCGCGAGGTTGATCGCCGAGCCCATCGGCGTGTTGCCCGCGGCTTCGAGGACGGGGGCGTGGAACTGGCCCACCGAGACGAAGTCCTGCACGAGCCGGGCAGTTCCCATCCCGCCGATATTGCCGGCTCCGCCGAGCCCCCCGAACGTCACGAGGGAGACCTCGCAGCGCAGCACCGCCATCTCGTCGCGCTTGATCTCGTCCTCGAAGACCTTGAGGCCGGCGTTGAGCTGCTGGATCGGCTGGCCGCCCATCGACTCCGACACGTCGAGCAGCAGCATGCAGGGAGTCCGCTGCTCCCGGTTCCAAGCCAGATCCTGATCGGATATCTGATCCAGGCCCGCCATCGGTGACGCTCCTTTCGAGAGAATGCCTGGCGGCATTCTACCCAGGAACGCTACCCGGAAAAGTCCGGTCGACGATCCCCCGCCGCCAGCACCTCGGCGCCCAGGATGACCGCGGCGATCCACAGCAGGTCCGCCAGTAGCAGGTGGACGATCTGCAGCCAGACCGGCGCGAGCAGCATGACGTTCACCACCCCGGCCAGAACCTGGAGG
Source organism: Holophagales bacterium (assembly GCA_031390755.1). GTDB lineage: Bacteria > Acidobacteriota > Thermoanaerobaculia > Multivoradales > UBA5704 > DATMER01. The sequence continues at coordinate 22,560 of JANMTS010000066.1, read as the reverse complement.
AACACCAGCCCGACCACCCATCGGGCCGGCCGGATCTGGGCCGGACTGGAGCCGGTCAAGACTCGCGCCGCCAGCAGGCCGACGGTCACGCCCGCCGCCGCCGCGATCACCGGGTGGAGCAGGCGGAGCCGGATGAGGAAGTGGGAGGTGGCCGAGAGATCCTGCCGGAAGGCCTCGGCCAGGGACGACACCGGGAAGAGCGTGTCTCCGAGCGCCGCCACCGCGCCGCTCACGCCCGCCGCGATCAGCGCTCCGAGCCCCAGGCCGACACCCCAGGCCGTCCTCCCCTGCCCGCGCCAGCGGTACGGCCGGCCGCCCCGGGCGAAGTGGACGGTCAGGGTCATGAAGCCGAGCAGGAAGAAGGTGTTCATGAGATGGACGGCCATGAACATGGCGCGCGCCATGGACTTGTTGTCCGCCACCAGCTCGAACAGCACCAGACCCGCGCCCACCGCGGCCTCCATGAGCATGAAGATCATCGTGAGCATCGCCGCCCGCCGGGCCGGATGCCCCTTCGGCCGCCACTTCCAGGCCAGCACGACGAGCCCCACGACCAGGAGCAGCGCGACGCCGCTGGTCGCCCGGTGGGTCAGCTCGACGAGCATCTTCGTCCCGGGCGCGTTCGGAATCACCTCGCCGTTGCAGAGCGGCCAATGGCTGCCGCAGCCCGCGCCGGAGCCGCTGGCCCGCACGAACGCGCCCCAGAGAATGACAAGGATGTTGTAGGCGAGGGTTGCCCGGCCGTAGCGATAGAGTCTGTCCACGGCCGGGATCATAGCGCTCTCTCGCCGCCTCCGGAGACCTCCGCCTTCGGGTCCTTTTGTACCCTCTCTCTATGCTAGACTTCGTGCAGTGGGATGCCGCTGGCATCCCGGCAGACTCCAAAAAAGGCGACGACGATGGAAGCTCTGGTCATCAAGCTGAGGAAATCGACCTACGCGGCGTTGCAGCGCCAGGCTGAAACGAAGGGGCTCTCCCCCTCGAACCTGGTGGCCAGCTCGCTGGAACGGCAGTTCGGCAAAGCCCATCCCCGGTCGACCGCGGAAGCGCGCGAGCGCTTCGAACGGCATTTCGGCTCTATCGATCTGGGGCAGTCCACGGGAGCCGACAACGAGGGCATCGACGCCGACCTGGCCCGGGAGTATTCGGCGACGCACGACGATCTCAAGCAGGCTTGATGCTCCTCGACACGTCAGGCCTTCTCTGCCTGCTGCATCGCGCAGAGCCCTTTCACCAGCAAGCCGGCACGTCCTATCGCGCCGCCCCGTCCCGCCTGACCCACAGTTTTGTTCTGGCTGAGCTTGTCGCCCTGGCGACGGCACGGGGGCTTCCCCGGATGGCGGTTCTCCAGTTCCTGGGCGACCTTCTGCAAAACCCGGACATCGAAACCGCCTGGGTCGACGAGTCGTTGACCCGGGAAGCTTTCGACCTGCTCTCTCAGAGGGGTGACAAGACCTATTCGCTCTGCGATGCCGTGAGCTTCGTTCTCATGCGCCGACGGAACCTGCGGGAAGCCCTGACCACCGACCGTCATTTCGAGCAGGAAGGCTTTCGCCGCTTGCTCGCCTGATCTCAATCCTTCTTCAGCTCCAGGTCGAGCACCACCTGCTCCTTGATCCGCCTGTAGCCTTCGCGCTCGTAGAAGCGGTGGGCGTCCTTGCGAATCACGTTGCTGCGCACGCGGAGCTTGCGGTAGCCCCTGGCTGTGGCCCACTCGGCGGCAGCGGCGAGGAGCTGCTTGCCGGTACCCTTTCCGCGCTGATTCTCGGCCACGACCAGGCCGGCAACCTCGGCGAACGGGGGCGATTCCAGGAAGAGCATGCCGGCGACGTGCAGCCAGGCGATCACCTCGCCGTCCGCCTCCGCCACGAAGACCGCGTCGGCGGACCGCTGGCGCAACATCGCCAGGCGGTCCGCCATCTCCCCGGGTGTGGAGGAGTAGCCGAGCTCTCCGGACAACGCAGCCAGGGCGGCGACGTCATCCGGTCCGGCTTCGCGAATCGTCAAGAATCCCTCCAGAGCCCGAGAGCCACGGTCTCGCATCCATTGCAGAGAAGGGTCTCTATAGAGAGAGAAGTGCCGCGAGACGCCCGAGATGAGCCGCGACGCAAGCCTTTCGCCGTCTCGCGGAGGCGCTTCGTCGCTTCCCGAAGCGCTTCGGCGCCGCGGCGAAGCGCTTCGCCGGATTCCGCAACGCTTCGCCGCCGGGACGAAACGCTTCGGCGCCCGGCGAAGCGCTTCGTTGAGCCGGCGAAGGGCTTCGGCGAGCTTTTCAGTGCTTCGTCGGGACGCCGAAGCGCTTCGGCGGTTTCCGCAACGCTTCGCCGCGGCGGCGAAGGCCTTCGGCGCCGCGCGAAGGCTTTCGTCGGCGCGACGAAGCGCCTCCCGCTAACGGCTCCGCGCCTCTTCCGCCCGGCGGAAGGTGTCCAGCGCCAGGGCGATCACCTCGGCGTTGGCCACCTTGATCGATTCGAGGTGGCCGGCGCCGGGGACGATCAGCGCCCGGCCGCCCGCCGCCCCGGCCAGCTCCCTGGTCTCTTTGGGGAGCACGCCCCGGTCCTCGGCTCCGCTGACGTAGCTCACCGCTCCCAGCTTCAGGAACGGCGCCTGCCGCCGGAGGTCCAGGTAGCGGTAGGAGCTGCGCAGGACGTGCTCGAAGAACAGGTAGAAGGGACGGCCGAGAGGAGCCATCCGCCACGACCACTGGAGAAGGTGGGGAGAGACGTCCTCGAACATGGCTCCTGCGACGCCAGTCCCCGGGACCAGGCGGGCCAGCACGAAGTGGGACCAGTAGGCTCCGGAGCTGACTCCCCAGAGATGGAGCGGCAGGTCTCCCGCCCGCTGGCGCAACGCGGCGAGGGCGGCTTCCACGTCCCGGTCGAGGAAGCCGGGCACGCGCCGGCTGTCCCCGAAGCCTCCGAGATCCACGGCGAGGACGTGGTACCCCGCCATCCGCAGGGCCTGCACCCTCCCCCGCCGGTGAAAGTAGGACTTGCCCCACTCCACCCAGGGGTGCATCAGCAGAACGGCACCCCGCACCGGCTCCGGGATGGCCGGGTACCAGGTCCCCTGGAGGGGACCGCCCGCGGGACGCTCGACCGTCACGGGTTCCCAGGGCTTCAAACCGTTCGGCGGATCGGCCTGGACCAGCCTGGGCATGCGAGGCCCGAGGGCGAAGAACAGCCGGCTCGCAAAGCGCTCCTTCCAGGGCGCCGGCCGGATGGGCTTCTCGGGCGTCAACGCTCCCCTCCGGAGGGGCCGGCAGCGGGCGGCTGCTGGGTTTCGACCTGGAGGGTTTCGAAATACCGGACCGCCGCCTCCAGCAGCTCGTCCCGCCCGGCCGCCACACCCGCGCGGGTGGGCTCGACCGGGATGTCGGGAATGAGCCCGATCCGCTGCAGCTGCCGGCCGTCCGCGTGGCGGACGTCATGGCCGGTGAACAGCACCGTGATCCCGCCCGGCAGCGGAAACTGCGTCACGTCGCCGTTCGCGCCCGCCGTCGGGGAGCCGATGAGCTTCGTGCCGTTCGCGGCTTCGTAGAACAGGCCGCTGTGCTCCGACTGACTGATGGCCCGGTCGTCGATGAGCATCACCGTCGGCGCGGTGTACAGCTCCTTGCCGGGCGGCAGGTCGGGCAGCGGCTGCGAGAAGTAGAAGCCGGACTCGCCTTCCTCCGCGGAGAACGCGCTTACCTGCGAGCGGCGGAACTGCGCTCCGACCTTGGCGTGGCGGGTGTTGATGCGCGGCGCGATACTCCAGGCCGTGCCCTGCGGATAGCCGCGCATGTCGAAGATCAGGCCGCGCGTCCCCTTCACCGTCTCGAACAGCTTGTCGACCTCGCCGACCGGGAGGCGGGTCAGGTCCGCATATCCCAGGTTGCCGGGAAGGACGCGGATGGCGTCCCCCTGGACCGGCGGTGGAGTCTTCCTGGGATCGCGGACAAGGGCGACCTCACGCTCGCTGCCGTCGAGCTTGCGGACCTTCAACACGGCCTTCGAGCCCGCGGCTCCGGCGAGCAGGATGCGGGACGTCAGGCTGCGCAGCGCCGCCGGAGTCGAAGCCGTGACCGTGCGGCTGAGCCGCTCGATGCCGGCTTCGATCGTCTCGCCGTCGACCGAGACCAGGGCGTCGCCGGGCTCGATGCCCGCCGCTTTCACCTCGTCGCTCACCCGGACCGCCACCGGCGCGCCCTCGATCCAACGGGTCGTGAACGGCAGCCCGGCGTCCCCGAAGCGCTCATCGAGCGCCGGGTGGCCCCAGAGGTTGGTGTGGCCGTCGGGCACGTGGGTCATCATCTCGGCCAGGGTGAGGGCATACTCCGCGCCGGTCTTCGCCCCCTCCATCCGCGCCAGGAACTCGGGGAGGACGGCGTCCCAGTCGCCGATCAGGTGCAGGTAGGGATAGAACCAGTGGATCGCGTTCCACGCCCGGATCACCGCGAGCTGCCGGTATTCGAGAGCCGGCTCCGTCATCTCGGGATAGCCGCGGTCGGGCCGGAAGACGGCTTCGGGCAGCGGCTGGATGATTCCGGCGGGTGCAGCTGGTACCCCCGGAGATGCTGCCGACGCCGGCCATTCCTTGCGGGCTTCGGCGACGGCAATCTCGAAGGGATCGGTTCCGTCCGGCACCGCCACGTCGGCCCGCAGACCGTTCCACCCGGGCGCGGGGACGACCTCGCTCACCCGCACCAGAGCGGTGAGCCCCTCGCCCAGGTCGACCGGCCGCACCGCCACCAGCGACTCCTCGTCGAGCCGCCCCTGGACGACCAGACGCGCGTCCCCCACCGACTGCAAGGCCAGGGCGACCTGGGGAACGGCGCTCTTCGCATCGAGCACGAAGACCACGTTCCTGCGGGCCGTGCCGGGCTTCGGATCGAATTCCGTCGCAAACTGGCTGAGGAACCCGGAGTAGTAGCCGCCGGACGTCCTCCCCTGGTGCGGCATGAATCCGGAGTGCAGCAGGTAGCGTTGCGCCGGAGCCCGGCAGGGGCGGGAGACCAGCGCGCCGCTCAGCTCCTGCAGAAAGATCTCGCCATAGCCCGACATCGAGCCGTCCTCGCCCGCCCGCAGGTCGACCACCACGGCCGAAGCCTGCTCGAGATCCGCGGACGCCGCCCCCAACTCCTGGAAGATGCGCCGGATGTCGCCGAAGCGGAGTCGTTCCCCCAGATCGACCGCCACGACCCCGCCTTCGAGCTTGCGGACCGCCGGGGGAGGAGTCTCGGGCAGCGGAGGCCTTGCGGAGGGAAGGCGCGGATCGTCATCCGCCATCCGGGTGACCGGATCCCCGAGAGCGCCGAGCATCCCCTGGACCGCGGCCTTGTAGTCCTCCGCCGTCTTCGCCTCGCGCACCTTGGGGATGGCCGCCACGAGGGCTGCGTCCCAGTCGATGTCGCGATACGCCACGTAGGGATGGAGGTAGCGCACCATCCCCCAGAGCTTCCCGACACGGGCCAGCCGCTCGGTGGCAGGCGCCTGCGGCGAGGTGGGTGCCGCGGACACGGCCGCGGATGCCGCTGACGTCAGGAGCAGCAGCGCAAGGGCTGCCGGAATCGCTCTACGGTGCATGGATCCTCCCGGCCGCGGCGGACTCGATTCGACGGGCCTCAACCCTGGAATCTCTCACACTCGGGGCCGGGAGGCCATGTCCTCGGAGATGGCGTCAGCGCCCTCAGTGTCCGGCGAACACGCGCGCGGCCTGCACGCGGGACTCGGTGCGGACCAGACTGTGATCGCGGCTCACGCCGGTCCCCGTGACCTGGTAGGGGCCAGCGGCCCAGGCCTGCACGCCGGGGAGGGTGGCGAGGACGGCGCAGGCGAGAACGGCGGCGGTGGTGTTCTTCATGAAATCTCCTTTGAGAAAAGGCTGCTCTCCATCAAGAGGAAGTGGCTGCCGGCCCGAAGACGGGCCTGGGCCGCTGGCCGGCCATGACATCTGCAGGACAGCCGTGCCGTTCTGGCCGGCCTGGACAGCATGCTTCCCTTCCGCCGGACAGGCGAATCCATCGAAACCCGGGCATGGATCTTGCGGTTGCGGTCGGGAGAAAGCCGGAGAGCCTTCTCCTGCGTATAGAGAAGTAGAGAGCAGGAGCACGGAAAAGCGGGAGACGCGATCGAGGAAGGTGATGCCTGCGCCCAGAATTGAGGACAGCGTGGGGCGGCGGCAAAGCTCGATCAATAGACGGCTGAGCAGCGCGCAACAAAGGAGAAACACCATGGCCGACAACAGAACGACGACCGACCACGAAGTGATCCGTCGCTGGGTTGAGGAGCGAGGTGGACGTCCGGCCCTCGCCGTCGAGCAGCAGGATCAGCCCCTGGGGCTGCGTATCGAGTTTCCCGAGGACCGCGGCAATGAGGACGGTCTCCTCCTGATCAGCTGGGAGGAGTTCTTCCAGAAGTTTGACGAGGACAACCTCGTCTTCCTCTACCGCGACGAGCACTGGGTCTGTTGAACCAGGGATCGGAGCGGGTGATGGCCCCCGTTGTGCCATGTCACGTCCGGCGATTGCAAGTCGCCGGGCGCGGCATGCCTTGAGAATCCCAACTCGGCCAGGGCGGGAACGAGGTTCCAGGCCCCCTCCCCGGCCAGCGCCGCCCCTTGCAGCTTTCCTCTCCAGGGAGCCAGGATTTCCGGCAGACGGTTGAGGTCCGCCAGCGGGTGGATCCGGACCGTACGCAGACCAGGAGATGGTCTGAATTCTGGAATCGGTTCCACCAGGATCGTACCGGCGCCGATCCCGCCAGATCCCGGCTTCGACCTCCAGAGTCCCCGCATCTCCGCCTCGAGCCTCACCTGCTGAACGCCCGACAGGGCCACGGAGTCGGCAGGACCCGGCGGCCATCGTCCCACCAGATTGGCCATCGCCTCCTCCAGGCGCTCTGCCAGCTTCCCTGAATCTCCAGCCACATAGACTGCAGCCACGGACAGGCAGCCCCGCTGATCGAACAGCGCCACGTCCCGCGCCAGCCCCTCGACGTCGACCCGATCCAGATCTCCCGAGATCACGGCCAGGCTCGTCTTCGGACCGTATCCGATCACCTTCCCCGGTGCCCGGCGCCGCAGGCTGGCCAGGGCGGGCTCGTCGCCGTAGGCGAGGACGGCCGTGACCGCGGCGAGGATCGGTGCCTCCAGCGCCTCGTCGCCTCCGGGCCACGCCGCCGCGGCGACCGTGCCCTTCAGCCGGGGCTCCCGACGGATCAGCGCGGAGAGAAAGGCCGGCGCGAACACCGGCTCCGCAGCGGACGACTTCAGCAGGATGGGCCGGCGCAACGCGAGCGCCGGCCAGAGCGGCTGCACCGCGAGCGCCGGCAGGTTCGAGGCGAGCACGGCGAGGACCGGACCGCCTCCCTGGGGCAGGGTGTCGGCCTCCGCGAGCAAGGCTCCGGCAGGACCGGTGCGGACACCGCCCAGCACGGCGTCCAGCGCCGCTGCGAGGCCCTCCCGGGACAGCCGGCTGGACGCGGCCAGCGCCGGATCGAGGGCCAGACGCTCAGGGGAACGGGGATCGAGAAAGGCCTCGACCGTCTCCCCCCAGGCCGCGAGGAGATCGGAGGACGGCAACGCCCGGAGAGTTTCCTCCGCGGCGGGATCGATGGGAAAACCGGTAAGAAAGGGAACGGACATCCCTTCTACGTCCTTCGAAGAAGCTCCTCCACCACCAGCGAGCAGCCGCGCAGCTCGGCGCCCTCGGCCCTCCCGAGCAGGCGGAAGCCTTCGCCCTCGACGCCCTCAGCGTTCTCAGCCACGCCGAGATCCTCGGTGAGCACGTGAACCGCCGATCCCAGGTTTGCGAGATCGAAGACCGCGATCAGGCCGGGCGTGCCGGCCGGCGTCTCCTCCAGGGTTTCGGGATCGAGGATGCGCACCCGCATCCAGGGGGGAGTCACGAAGAGATCGGGATCGCCGCCCTCCAGCGCACGGGTGTAGCACTGGCTGGTCAGCTCGGTCATCCCGTACTCCCGGACGACCGAGCCCGGCGCGACGCCGAGCCAGGTCCCGAGCTTCGCCAGCAGCTCCTCGCGGGTCAGCTCCTGCGTCCGTCCCTTGAAGCCGCCGGTCTCGAACACCGCGCTGCCCGCGGGCAGCCGGAACCGCAGGTCCATCCTCTCCAGACCCTGGAGCCACTGGGCGAGGGCGAACGCCGTGGCCAGGACCACGACCGGCTTGTGCTCGCGCTGCCGGGAACCGGCCCACGAGCGCGCCTTCGCGATCTCCACTCCGCGCGGGCCGAAGGCCGTAAGGCTCTCCGGGGCTCCCCATCGGGTGAGGACGTGGTCGATCATGAAGGACAGGCTGGAGTCCGGCAGCTGCTCGCGGGTGGGGATCAGCGACAGCATGGATGCGCTCGCCTGGAGCGGCAGACAGAACCGGGGAAACGTGGCGTCGATCGTCAGCCGGTAGAGCTCCGGATAGGGATGGTGATGGACGCTCCGCGTGTCGACCTGGGAATCGCCGGCTGACTCCCCCCCCGTCGTCCCGCTGCTCCGGAAGACCTCGCGGGCCGGAGCCGCGGCCAGCTTCAGGCTCTTGAACGCCGCCGTGGGCACCGGCGGCACCTGCCGCCAGTCGGTCACCGACTCCGGCGTGGCGCCGCGCCCCTCGCACAGGCGGCGGAAGGGCTCGATCCTCTCGAATCCGAACGCGAACGCCTCCAGCGCCAGCTCGTCGAACTTGGAGCTTGCCGGGTCGCTGACGAAACGGGAGATGCGGTCGACGATCATCGGCCGGATTCTGTCATGCCGGGGACGCTTCTGGTACAGTACCCCGACCGGAGGTCGACCATGGCTGAGTTTCCGTATTCCAAGAAGATCGAGATCGACAAGCCCCCCCGTCCCAAGCCGCCGAAGCAGCTGGCGGTGATCGACCAGACGGGCTGCACGGGGTGCGAAGCCTGCATCGCCTTCTGTCCGGTCGACTGCATCGAGATCGTCCCGGGGCCGGAGTTCCGCGACTTCATGAAGGTCGTCGAGGTGGATCTGGAGCGCTGCATCGGCTGCCAGCTCTGCGCGCGCTACTGCCCGTGGGAGACGATCAACATGTGGGGCTACGAAGAAGGGGTCAACATCGCGCCCGAGCACACGGTGCGCTCGCTGATCTACGACTACAAGCCGGAAGAGATGCACGAAGCGGCGGAGATCCGTCGCGCCTCCTGAGCCCGTCCCCATCCACACCGTGAGGAACGAGCCCGCCAGCGTGGACCCGGGTTGGGACGCGCTGGCCCGCACCGCCGCCGGCGATGTCGGCGCCTTCTCCATCATCGTCGAAGCCCATCAGGAGCGCCTCATCCGCCTGTGCGAGCGCATGCTCGGAGACGCGGACGAGGCGCGCGACGCCGCGCAGGACGTCTTCCTCAAGGCCTACCGCAAGGCCGGCGACGTCCAGCCGCAGGGGCAGGTCTACACCTGGCTCTACCGCATCGCGGTCAATCACTGTCTCAACAAGCTGCGCCGCCGAAAGCTGGTCCGCTTCCTGCGATTCGAGACCGGATCGACCGTGGCGGACGCCGCGGAGTCACCGATCTTCGATCCGCCGGACTCCCGGGCCGATCCTTCCGAGGCCCTGGAGGCGCGGCAGCGCTGGCTCGCCACCCGCAAGACCATCGCGAAGCTGCCGGACAACCAGAAGGCCGTCCTGATCCTCGCCCGATTCGAGGGTTTATCCTACCGGCAGATCGCCGAGGTGCTGGGCATCACCGAGGGGGCGGTCGAGAGCCGCCTCGTCCGGGCGATGCGCAGGATCGAGGCGATCGAGCCGCGAAAAGGTGCGCAGGAAAAGGGCGGCTCGCGGGTTTCTGGAACAGAGGGCAAGAGATGAACACCACCGAGCTTGAGCTGATGCGCCTCCTCCACGGCGAGCTGACCGGCGAACCCGCCCGTCGGCTCCGGGAGCGGCTGGAGCGCGATCCGGCCCTCGCCGAGACGTACGACCGCCTCCGGCGGAGCTGGGAGAGCCTCGCCCTGCCGCCGGCCGCCCCCGTTCCGCCCGGCTTCTCCCAGCGCACGATGGCGCGCATCCGCGTTGAACGTGCCTCCCGGGGCGTTTCCTGGAGTCTCTCCTGGAATAATGCCCCCGTCTGGGTCCGGGCGACGGCCGCGGCCGCCCTGGTCGCCGGGACCGTTCTGGGGATCGGGGTCGGCGGGCGGATTCCCGTCGCGCAGATCGCCGTGACCGCGACTCCGGACGTCGTTCAGGAGACGAGCGCAATCAGTCCTTCTCAGGAGACTCCGCCCCAGGTCGCCGAATCGTCTCAGGCGCCTCAGACCCCTCAAGAGACTGCGCCTCAGGTCACGCCGGCTCAGGAGTCTTCGGGCGCCGATCCCGGCAACGATTCGGACGGCATGGTCGACGACATCGATCTGGTCGACGACACCCTGGCCGCCAGCTACTGGGATGCCCTCGAAGCGGAGTCCACCGAATCGGACGGGGCCCTTCCATGAGGCGCTGGTGGGTTGTGATCGCCCTCCTGCTCTCGGTGGGCGTGAACGTGGGGATTCTCGCGGCGCTCGCGACCCGCCGGGCTGTCCGGCCCGAGGCGCCGCCCCCGCCGCCGCCGCGGGAAGAGCAGGAGCATCGCCCGGCCCCGCCGCGGTCCGAGCTTCCCCCGCCTCCTCCGCCGTCCCAGCCGTCGCAGGCGCCGCAGAACACCGAGCCCCACCCGGGTCCGCCCCAGGGCGGCCCGCCGCCGCGGGAGGAGCCGCCGCCCCACCTCGCCCCGCCGCTGCCCGACCCGGCCGGCCCCCTGGACGAGGGAGAGCCCGAGCCGGGCCAGCCCCAGGGCGGCCCGCCGCGCGCGAGCCGTCTCGCCGACCGCCTCGGCCTGGAGGGCGAGCCGCGCCGCCGGTTCCTCGCGATCCAGCAGTCCTTCTTCGAGGAGACCGTCCGCATCCGGCTTCACCTCTCCGAGACGCAGCGGGAGGTGCGCCGGGAGATGATGTCCTCGAAGCCGGACGGCGCGAAGATCGATGCCCTTCTCCAGGAGTCTTCCCGCGACTTCCTGGCCTTGGAGCGGGCGCTGGCGAAGAACGTGGCCTCCAGCCGGGAGCTTCTCAATCCCGCTCAGGAGGAGGAGTATCTCCTCCTCATCTCCCGCCTGCGGCCCCAGGCTCCGGCGGCTCCCGGCTTCGGCCAGCAACCACCACCACCCCTGCAGCGCCGCCGGCCGCTGCCGCCCTGGCAGCAACGGCAGCAGAGACAGGATCAGCGCCGGGATCGGAATGGAAGATTTCCGGACGATCGGTTTCCGCAGGACCGGTTTCCGGACGACCGGCGGCCGCAGCTCGACGGGAAAGGCCTCGCTCCGAGTCCTCACCCCCTGCCCCCCTCTCCCGAGGGAGAGGGGGAAACCCCGCCCGTTTGAATTCAGAAGAGTACGCCCGGAAGGTTGGCGCTTCGAATCCTCACCCCCTGACCCCCTCTCCCGGGGGGAGAGGGGGAAACCCCGGGGGAACCCCCGTCCGGCGTCCGGCTTCTGCTCTTTGCCCTTGGGTGGTGGCGCCCCCTCTCCCCCCGGGAGAGGGGGTCGGGGGGTGAGGATTCCGCGCGATACCGGCCCGGCTAACTACGCCCGAGCTGCTCGCGCACCGCGTCCTCGACCGCGGCGAGCGCCTGCGGCAGGTTCTCCGGCTGCTTGCCGCCGGCCTGCGCGAAGTCGGGCCGGCCGCCGCCCCCGCCGCCCACGATCGGCGACAGGCGCTTCACCAGCTCGCCGGCCTTGATCCTCGGAATGAGATCCTTCGTCACCGCCGCGACCAGGCTGACGTTGCCTTCCGAGCGCGAGCCGATCACCACCACCCCGGAGCCGAGCTTCGAGCGCAGCGTGTCCGCCATGTCCCGCATCTCGTTCGCCGGAGCCGGCGGCACCTCGCGGGCCACGATCCGGATGCCGTCGACCACGCGCTCCTCGTCCGGAGTCGCGGCGGCGCCGGAGACGACCTGCATGCGGAGCTTCCGCATCTCCTGCTCCAGCTCGTCCTGGCGATGGCGGAGCTGCTCCGCCCGCTGGAGCTGCTGCTCGTAATCGCCCGACCGGATGCCCAGCCGCGTCACCAGCTCCTGGTAGGCCGCGCGCTGCTGGCGCACCTCGATCAGCGCGTGCGTGCCGGTCACGGCCTCGATGCGCCGCACCCCGGAGGCCACGCCGCGCTCGGACTCGATCTGGAACAGGCCGATCTCGCCCGTGTTGCGCACGTGGCAGCCGCCGCACAGCTCCAGGCTGAAGCCGGGGACGTTCACCGTCCGCACCCGCTCGCCGTACTTCTCGCCGAACAGCGCCATGGCGCCCGCGGCGATCGCCTCCTGGTAGGTTCTCGACACGATCTCCGTGGCCACCGCGCGGCGCACCCACTCGTTGACCATGTCCTCGACCTGGTCGATCTCCTGGCGGAACATGCCCCGGTGGTAGGTGAAGTCGAAGCGCAGCCGGTCCGGCGCCACCAGCGAGCCGGCCTGGCGCACGCTCTTGCCGAGCACCAGCCGCAGGCCGGCGTGCAGGAGATGCGTGGCCGTGTGGTTGCGCTGGGTGGCGAGCCGCAGCTCGTGATCCACCTTGAGGTGGACCTTCATGTGCCGCGCGAGCGAGCCCTGCTCCACCTCGACGAAGTGGAAGTAGACCCCCGAGGCGTCCTTCTGGGTGTCGGTCACCCGGGCGTGCCCGCCGTCCCACAGCAGGGCTCCCGTGTCCCCCACCTGGCCGCCGGACTCGGCGTAGAACACCGTCTGATCCAGGATCACCACCCCGGCCTGCCCCTGCTTGAGCGACGACACCCGCTCGGGCGCACCGTCCTTCCAGGTGGCGAGACGGACGACCTCGGCCGGCGGCTCCTGCATCTCGGTGCGCTCGTAGCCCTCGAAACGGGTCTCCGCCAGCTCGGCGTGGCCGCGGACCACTTCCCGCAGCGCGGCGAGACGGTTCTGGACCTCCGCCGTGGCCTTGCGCGATGTGGCGCGGGCTTCGTCGAGGGCTCGGGCGAAGCCGGCCTCGTCGACCTGGAAGCGCTCTTCCTCGGCGATCTCGCGGATCACCTCCAGGGGGAGGCCGTAGGTGTCGTAGAGCCGGAAGACCATCGGGCCCGGCAGCGTCGACTTGCCCTCGGGCCGCAGGCGCTCGATCTCCTCCTGCACCTGGCGGGCGCCGTTGGCGACCGTGGAGAGGAACTTCTCCTCCTCCGCCTTGATCGTGGCCATGGAGGCCTGCCGCGTGGCCGCCAATTCCAGATACGCCGCGCCCATCACCTCGCCCAGCACGGGCACGAGCTTGTGGAAGAACGGCTCCTCGAAGCCGAGCCGCATGCCGTGGCGCACCGCCCGCCGCAGGATGCGGCGCAGCACGTAGCCGCGGCCCTCGTTGCCGGGGATCACGCCGTCGGCCAGCAGGAAGGAGACGGCGCGCACGTGGTCGGCGATAACCCGCAGCGAGACGTCCTTCTCCGCATCGCGGCCGTAGTCCGTCTTCGCCAGGTCGGCGGCGGCGTGGAGGATCGGCTTGAAGAGGTCGGTGTCGTAGTTCGATCCCATCCCCTGGAGCACGGCCGCGACCCGCTCCAGCCCGGCGCCGGTGTCGATCGACGGGTTCGGCAGCGGGGTCAGGACTCCGGACTCGTCCCGGTCGTACTGCATGAAGACGAGGTTCCAGATCTCCAGGTAGCGCCCGGACTCCGTCCCCTCGTCCCAGCTCACGGCCGGCCGGTCGGGGTGGAGATCGACGAACAGCTCGCTGCACGGACCGCACGGGCCGGTCTCGCCCATGGACCAGAAGTTGTCCTTCTTGCCGCAGCGGTGGATGCGCTCGGACGGCAGGGTGGAGAGCTTTCGCCAGAGGTCGTAGGCCTCGTCGTCCTCTTCATAGACGGTGGCTGAGAGGTGATCGACCGGCAGGCCCCAGACGCTCGTGACCAGCTCCCAGGCGGAGCGGATGGCCTCTTCCTTGAAGTAGTCGCCGAACGAGAAGTTGCCCAGCATCTCGAAAAACGTGTGGTGCCGCGGGCTGGGTCCGACGTTCTCCAGGTCGTTGTGCTTGCCCGAGACCCGCAGGCACTTCTGGACGCTCACGGCCCGCGGCGCCAGCGGCCGGGAATTGCCCAGGAACCAGTCCTTGAACTGGACCATGCCGGCGTTCGTGAAGAGCAGGGTCGGATCGCCCTGGGGCACCAGGGGCGCGCTCGGGATCGGACGGTGGCCGTGGCCCCGGAAGTATTCGACGAAGCTGCTACGGATGTCTGCGCTTTTCATGACTCCGCTTTTCATGACTCCGCTTTTCATGCTCAAGACTCCTCGACCTCGTCGAGATCGAGGCCCTCCTGCCCAGGTCGCTCGTTCAAAGCGGCAACGATAGCACGCCGGCTGAACCCCTTGCGGGCGAGGTGCCGGGCCAACGCGGCGGTGTCCTCCCGGGGCCCTCGCGGATGAAGGCGGAACCAGCGCTCCGCCGCCTCCCGAGCCGGAGCCCGGTCGTCGTCCGGCGCCAGGACCGCCAGCGCCTCGAACGCCTCGGATATTGCCTCGGAGGGAGCCCCGCGCTTCACCAGCTCGGCTTTCAGGCGCAGCTTTCCTTCGGCGCCGCGCTCCAGGCGCTTCTCCACGAAGGCGACGGCGGTCTTGCGGTCGTCCAGGTAGCCCTGGGTCGTGAGGCGGTCGAGCACCGCGTCGGTCTCTTCGGAGGGGAATCCCCGCTGGGCGAGCTTCGCCTGGAGCTCCCGCCGGAAGTGCGGACGGGAGCCCAGGAGCTGAACGGCCTTGTCGTAGCAGGTGGGCGGCACGCCGAGCCTAAAAACCGAGCCTAATACCGAGCCCGGAAAGCGGGCCTAGAACTGCTCCAGCTCGAACTGGGAGCCGCCGGTGAGCAGGTCGTCCTCGCCCTGCAGGTGGAGAGAGTCCTCCATCTGCTCGCGCGAGATGTCGGACGTGAACTGCACGCCCTGGATCTTGAGCCGGAACTCGTCGGGGTTCGTGGCCCGCTTGAGCGCCTCGTCCAGCGTGATGAGGCCGCTCTTGTAGAGCTGGAAGAGCGACTGGTCGAACGTCTGCATGCCGTACTGGCTGGTGCCGAGCGAGATCTGCTCGCGGATGTACTTGGTCTTGTCCTTGTTCTCGATGCACTCGCGGATGTACGCGGTGGAGATCAGGATCTCCGCCGCGGGCACGCGGCCCATGCCGTCGGCGCGCGGCACGAGGCGCAACGAGACCACGGCCTTGAGCACCTGCGAGAGCTGGATGCGGATCTGCTTCTGATGGTGCGGCGGGAAGACCGAGATGATGCGGTTGATGGTCTCCGTCGCGTCCAGGGTGTGGAGCGTCGAGAACACGAGGTGGCCCGTCTCGGCCGCGAGCAGCGCGGTCTCGATCGTCTCGTAGTCGCGCATCTCGCCGACGAGGATCACGTCGGGGTCCTGCCGCAGGGCCGCGCGCAACGCGGTCGAGAACTTGTGGGTGTCGACGTCGACCTCGCGCTGGTTGAGGATCGACTTCTTGTCGCGGTGGATGAACTCGATCGGATCCTCCACCGTCAGGATGTGCTCGCTGCGGGTGCTGTTGATGTGATCGATCAGCGCCGCGAGCGTCGTCGACTTGCCCGAGCCGGTGGTGCCGGTGCAGAGGATCAGGCCGCGGCGCTCCTCGCAGATGCGCTCCAGCACGGATGGCAGCATCAGCTCGCGCACGGTCAGGATGCGCGCCGGAATGACGCGGAGAACCAGCCCCACCACGCCGCGCTGCTGGAAGACGTTGCAGCGGAAGCGGCCGATGCCCGGCACCGAGTAGGCGATGTCGAGCTCGAATTCCTCCTTGAAGCGCTGCTTCTGGCGGGCGTTCATGATGGAGAACGCCATGGCGATGGTGTCCTCCTGCATGAGCTTCTTGAAGTCCTGCATCGCGGTCAGCTCGCCGTCGACGCGGATGATCGGATGGCTGCCGACCTTGAGGTGAAGGTCGGACGCCTTGCGTTCGACCGCGATCTTCAGGAGGTCGTTGATATTCATGCTTTACTCCATCCGCCTCAGGCGGACATCCTGTCCTCGGCGGCGCCCGAATCGACACCGCTCCCGGCAAGCCCCCCCACGGGAGTGAGCCAGCCGTGCCGATCCTCGGTCTCGCCGTTGATCACGCGGTTGAACTCCCGGAGGATGATGCTGGTGATCGTTCCCGGGCACCCCGAGCCGACCGGCTGGCGGTCGACCGAGCGCACCGGCGTGATCTCCGCCGCCGTGCCGGTGAGGAACAGCTCGTCGCAGGTGTAGAGCTGGCCGCGGGAGATCGCCTCCTCGCGCACCTCGATCCCGGCGTCCCGCGCCAGGGTCATCACCGTGCTCCGGGTGATGCCGTGCAGGAGCGACGAGGCGAGCGGCGGCGTCACCAGCAGGCCGTCGCGGACCAGGAAGAGGTTCTCGCCCGATCCCTCGCTGACGTTGCCGTTGGTGTCGAGCGCGATCCCTTCGACGTAGCCGTTGGTGATCGCTTCCATCTTGATGAGCGACGAATTGAGATAGTTGCCGGTGGCCTTGGCCACGGCCGGCAGCGCGTCCGAGGGCGGCCGGCGCCAGGACGACACGCAGACGTCCACCCCTTCGTCGGAATCGCCCAGGTACTTGCCCCAGCTCCACACCGCGATCACCGATTCCACGGGCGAGCGCAGCGGGTTGACGCCCATCGTCCCGAAGCCGCGGTAGACCAGCGGCCGGATGTAGCAGGACTCGAAGCCGTTGGCGCGGATGGTCTCCAGCACCGCCTCGGCCATCCCGGGCGCCGGCATGGGGAGGTCCATGCGGTAGATCTTCGCCGACAGCTCCAGCCGGCGCATGTGCTCGGTCAGGCGGAACACCGCGGGGCCGCGACGGGTGTTGTAGCAGCGGATGCCCTCGAACACTCCGGACCCGTAGTGCAGGGCGTGGCTCATCACATGGACGGTGGCCTTCTCGAACTCGACGAGCTTGCCATTCATCCAGATCCAGCGGACACCGGCGAACAGATCGGACAAAGTTACAGCCTCCCTAGAAGACGGTCTTGTCCAGTGATGCTAGCCCGAAGCCTGCCGCCGGGTCAATTTTCCAATATGCTCAACTATGACCGCATTCTGAAGACGGCGGAGAGCGCCGCGACCGTTTTCAGCTCGAAGACGTCGCGCACCGAGACCGGTTCTCCTCCAAGGCGTCCGCCTAGACGGCCGAGGCGGGAGACGGCCACGAGCACGTGGAGCGAGTGGGCGCCCGCCTCGAACAGGTCGTCGTGAACCCCGAGCCGGCGCCCGAGGATCTCCTCCCAGGCCGCGAGGACGAGCGGTTCGATCCCATCCTGCTTTTCGGCTTCCGGGTGGTGGCGCCCCTTCTCCCCCCGGGAGAGGGGGTCGGGGGGTGAGGACTCCACGCGAGAACCTTCCCCAGCACTCTCGGAGACGACCTGCCGCCGCTCCGGCCCCGCGAGCAGCCGCAAATCCCCGAGGCGCCGCTCCGACCCCTCTGACCCCTCCGAATACCCGGCGACGTCGTCCATCAGGCTCTTGAAGTCCCCCACCATCCGGGCGATCGTCGCCGCGCGGAACAGATCGGCGTTGCAGCCGGTCACCAGGCTCAAGCCCCGCTCCAGCGACTCCCACATCCCCGTCTCCCAGAAGAAGAAGGTCAGGTCGAACACCGTCGAGCCCCAGTCCACCTCCACCAGGCTCGCGGTCAGGCCTTTCAGATGGAACGGCGGGATCGGGGCGTTCTGGAGCACCATCGACACCTGGAAGACCGGATGCCGGCTCAGGTCGCGCTCGCACCCCAGCTCCTCCACCAGCCGTTCGAACGGCAACTCCTGGTGGGCGAAGGCGTCGAGCGAGACCCGCTTCACCTGCTGCAAAAACTCGGCGAACGTCAGGTCCGCGGCCGGCCGGATGCGCAGCGCCAGCATGTTGAGGAAGAAACCGATCAGGCCGGAGATCTCGCCGCGCGTCCGGTTGGCGATGGGTGTGCCCACGATCAGATCCTCCTGGCCGGTGTACCGGTGCAGGAGCGTCGCGAACACGGCGAGCAGCCCCATGAAGAGGGTCGCGCCTCCCTGCTGGACGACCGGCTGGAACCGCTCCAGCTCGCGCTGCGGAATCACGTCGAACTGAGCCCGGCCGCGATGGCCGAGCAGGGCCGGCCGCGGGAAGTCGAGCGGCAGGTCGAGCCGGGGAAGCGGCCCGGCCAGCCGCTCCTTCCAGAAGGACAGGAGCCGGTCCAGGGCCTCCCCCTGCAACCGGGAGCGCTGCCAGACCGCAAAATCGGCATACTGGATCGGCAGCTCCGGCAGCGGCGACGGCCGGCCCTCCGAGAACGCCTCATAGAGGGCCAGAACCTCCTGGACCAGGATGCCGCGCGACCACCGGTCCACCACGATCTGGTGCATCACGAGCATTAACGCCCAATGCTCCTCTTCGAGAAGCAGGAGCGAAGCCCGCAGCAGCGGACCGCGGGAGAAGTCGAACGGCCGGCCGGCCTCCTCCCCCGCCAGGCGGTGCAGAAGCCCCTCCCGCACCGGCTCCCCGAGCCGCGACAGGTCGATCCGGGAGATCCCGACCCGCAGCTCCGGCAGGATGCGCTGAACCAGCTGATCGCCGTCGAGATCCACGAGCGTGCGCAGCGACTCGTGGCGCCGGACCACCTCGTTGAGCGCGGCCTCCAGCACCTCGGGCCGAAGCGGCCCCTTCAGGCGCAGGACGGTCAGGATGTTGAAGCGAGGGTTGCCCGGCTCGAGCTGCTCCAGAAACCAGAGCCGCTGCTGGCCGAACGACAGGGAAGGAGGCTCAGGGCCTCTCGGGGGGATGCCGTCGGCCGCTCCAACCAGGGCGACCTTCTTCTCCCGCAGGTTCTGGAAGAGCCGGCGATGCGCCGAAGGATCGGGCTTCGACGACATCAGGCTCCGGCCTGTCCACCGCCCGGATCGAGAATCCTGCCGGAAATCGCGCGCAACGTCCGAAACGAGCTCACGTTCTGCAAGGCGGCCCCAAGCTCTCTCCCGGTCAGCTCTTCCAGAAAGTAGACGAGCTCCAGGAAATTGAGCGAGCTGAGAACCCGGGTCTCGATCAGGTCCGTGTCGAGATCGATCTCCTGGATCTCCGGCCGTCTGCCGAGAAGCCACTCCTTCACCTGCTCGATGCGCGCCATGGCTGAATCCCTCTCTCTCCAGACTAACATTTCCCGATTGACCCCACCGGCAGTTAGTGATTCATGAGGATTGCTCCGCTTTCCTCCTGCCCTCTATTCCTTTTTGCATGGCGGAACGGGCTGACCCAGCCCGGCGGGAAGGCTTCCAGGTCATCGACCGCGCTTCCCTGACCGGTCGGTAAGTCTCCGAAGAGTATCGCCTGCCGAGCACGCGGGCAAACAATGGGCCGCATCTGTGGTAAAAACTGCCGCCATGGCAAGACCACGGAAGGATCAGGAGATGCCGGCCCGGCGCGGGAAGGCGCGCGGCGAGACGGCTCGCGTCAGCCAGCCCCGGCTTCAACTCAAAGGCTGGCTCAGCACGGACGAGGAGGAGATCGAGCGGCGGCGCCACAGGGCGGCGACTGAGCCGCTTCGGATCGTTGCGCTCGAACCGGAGCATCCGGTCTTCGGCACGTTCCGCGTCAGCTCGGAGGCCGGCAGCGCCTACGACGTCGAGATCCGGTCGCTCGAAGAGCGCCTGAGCTCCTGCGGCTGCCCGGATCACCAGGTCAACGGTCTCGGCACCTGCAAGCACGTCGAAGCGGTCCTGGCCCACGTCAGGAAGTCCCGGCAGGCTCGGGGCGGCCCTCCCCGCAGCCCGCGCATCGAGATCTACCTGCACCGGGCCGGGCCGGTGCCCGAGGTGCGGGCGCTCTGGCCGGACCGGTCCGGCCGCCTCGCGGCCCGTCCGGTGGTTGCGGAGTACTTCGCCGAGGACGGCACCTTGCGCAACGATCCGAGCGACCCGCGCCATCCGGTCACCGCGCTCACCGCCCTGGCCCGCGAGCTTGCGGCGGCGCCACCCCGCATCCGCCTGCGCATCCGCCTGTCCCGCCATCTCTCCCCCTGGGTTGAAGACCAACGCAGACGGGCGGCGCGCGACACGGCCCGCGCCCAGCTTGCCGCTCAGGCCGAGGCGGACCCGACAGCCCTCGACGTGGTGAAGCTTCCGCTCTTCCCGTATCAGCGGGAAGGGATGCTGCATCTGGCGTTCACCGAACGCGCCATGCTGGCCGACGAGATGGGCCTCGGGAAGACCGTCCAGGCCATTGCGGCCTGCGAGCTGCTGCGGCGCCTGCGCGGCATCGAGCGCGTGCTGGTGATCAGCCCCGCCTCGCTCAAGGGCGAATGGGAAGAACAGATCGCCCGCTTCACCGACCTGCCGTCACGGATCATCTCCGGGATGCGGGCGCAGCGCCTGCGCCAGCTCCGAGGCGAGGGCGACCGAGCCTTCTTCTACCTGATGAACTACGAGCAGATTCTCGCCGACGGCGAGGAGGTGCAACAGCGGCTGGCGCCCGACGTGATCATCCTCGACGAGGCGCAGCGCATCAAGAACTGGCAGAGCCGGACGGCGCAGGCGGTCAAACGGCTGCGCAGCCCCTACGCCTTCGTCCTCACCGGCACGCCGCTCGAAAACCGGATCGACGAGGTCTACTCGATCGTCCAGTTCCTCGATCCGGCTCTGTTGGGACCGCTCTTCCGCTTCAACCGCGACTTCTACCAGCTGGACGACCGCGGCCGGCCCGCCGGCTACAAGAACCTGGACGAGCTCCACCGCCGGCTCGCGCCCATCCTGCTGCGGCGGCGCAAGGACGAGGTGGAGGGCCAGCTCCCGGGCCGCACGGACAAGCACTACTTCGTGCCGATGGAAGACGAGCAGGCCGCGCGTTATGACGACTATGAGAAGCGCGTCGCCAAGCTCGCCGCGGTGGCGCGCAGGCGCCCGCTCACCCCGGCCGAGCTCGACAAGCTCCAGAGGTGGCTCGGCTGCATGCGGATGCTCTGCGATACGCCGTACATCCTCGACTCCGACTGCCGCGTCTGCCCGAAGCTTTCTGAGCTCATGGAGATCCTCCCAGAGGTGCTGACGGATCCCCACTCGAAGATTCTCATCTTTTCGGAATGGGAACGGATGCTGGAGCTGGTGCGCGAGCTGGCTCTCGGGATGGACGTCGGCTTCGCCTGGCACACCGGCTCGGTGCCGCAGGCCCGGCGGCGCGAGGAGGTGCGCCGCTTCAAGACCGATCCCGGCTGCCGGCTGTTCCTGTCGACCGACTCCGGCGGCGTGGGCCTCAACCTGCAGGCGGCGAACGTGGTGATCAACCTCGATCTGCCGTGGAATCCGGCGCGGCTGGAGCAGCGCATCGCCCGGGCCTGGCGCAAGCATCAGACGCGCCCCGTGCAGGTGATCTATCTCGTGACCGAGAACAGCATCGAGCAGCGGATGATCCCGCTGCTCGCCGGCAAGCAGGCGCTGGCGGACACGGTGATCGACGCGCGCGGAGGGCAGACCGCGATGCCGCTGCCTTCGGGCCGCAAGGCCCTCGTGGCGAGGCTGGAGGCGCTGACCGGCCTGACCCTGGCGGCGACCCCGGCAACGACCCCGGAGGCGGCGGCCCAGGCCGGCCCGCCGGAGCCGGAGGAAGCCTCGCCGGCTTCGTCGCGGCCGGAGGGAGTCGACGAGGCGACCGTCGCGGCCATCCAGCGCCTCGCCGAGGCGGGGCTGCTGGAGCTCACCGAAGAAGGCCTGCGCCGGCTCGGCCTCGCAACTCCGTCCGCCGAGCCCGGCCGCGACCACCGCCTTCCCCGGTCGCGCGAGCTGTTCGCGCAGGCCGAGCGAAAGCTCCGGATGGCGGCGGTCCTCGCCGGAAGCGGCTTTGCGGTTGAATCCCTCCCCGCGCTGCGCGAGGGACTGGAGCTCGGCCTGCGCTCGCAGGCTCACCTGGAAGGCCAGGAGCTTTCTGAGGCGGAAGCCGTTTCCCTGGAGTGGATCGAAAGCCGTCTGCCGCAGCATTTCCCGCTGATCCGGAAGCTCCGGAGCGAGTCAGAAGCCCTCCTCGGGGCGCAGGAGACCGAAGCCCAAGGCTGGCTCGCCGCCGTCGAGCAGATCGCGGGCGAGATCCGCACGAAGCTGGCGCAAGGGTGAGTGCCGGCGCCCGGGGCAGGCTGCGGTACACGACCTTCCGGCGCATCAGCGCAGGCGGCTTACCTTGTCCTGAGCCCTTACGAGGACTACGCGCCCGAGAAATTGATCAGGGGAGGTTCTGAGTTGATCCAATCCATCAAGCTTCTGAACTTCAAGTGTTTTTCCAATCTGCGCCTGGACCTTGGGAGCCTGACGCTCCTCTCGGGTCTGAACGGCGCAGGCAAGCGGCTCGGCGCCGCACTCAACCAAGAGAAGCCGGGAAGCATCATCGCCGCTGCGTTCCGGTTCTGCCTCTTGACCGGCTGCCGCCCAGGGGAAGCGCTCGCCGCCCGCTGGGATGCCATCGATCTCTCGGCCCGGCGTTGGAACCTCGGCGAAGCCAAGACCGGCCCTCGGGCCGTCTACCTTGGGCAGGCAGCCGTTGACGTGATCACAGGGCTCGAACAGGTTGGCCCCTTCGTCTTCAACGGG
>JANMTS010000101.1:0-31419 GCA_031390755.1 Holophagales bacterium | reverse complement strand
GGGCGGCCACAAGGGCCGCCCCTACACACGTTTTGCCATTCCCAGGTTGACAGCCTTCTAGAACCGACCTGACAGCCCGGAGAACCCGGCGCGCTGGAGGAGCTTCCGGATCTCCTCGGGCGTCGAAGACGTGATGCAGGGCGGCGTCGTCCGGGTAGGGGGGCTGGTCTTCAGAAGCGTCAGGCGCTTCTTCCGGCGCTTCTTCCGGTAGGTGGCGCTGCCGGCCGGCGGCGGCGCAGCACCGCCTTGATCCAGAGGAAGCCGATCGCCAGGAACGGCATCGCATAGAGCAGCAGCTCGGAGGGACCGAGGACGCCGTCCGGCGTGGCTTCGACCTCCGCCGTGGCCGAGCCGCCGTCCGGTCCGTCGAGCGTCACGCGCAGGCGCCACATGCCGCCGTGGTCGAAGCGGACCTCGGTGAAGTAGTTGCGGTCCTCGGCCCGGCCCCGCGGCTCCGCGGTGTAGCTCACCTCGGCGAGACCGCCGTCCACGGGCTGGGCGCCGACCCGCACCGCGGCCGGAAGCGGCCCGGGCTGCCGGCCTTCCGGCGCCTCCAGGATCACGAAGGCGACGCCGGTGCCGATGTCCGGATCGGTCCACAGCGACACGTTCCAGCCGCCGATCCGATGATCCACGAGGATCGGGAAGGGCGGACCGGCATGGGCGCCCGCCGCATGGGGCAGCAGCGGGGTGAGCAGCAGGGTGAGGAGCGGGAGCCTCCAGCGCTTTCGGGTCATGTCAGATCAGCCTCCGAGGAACGTGCCCCGCATCTCCATGGGTTGCAGCAGGAGCCAGACCGCGGCGGACCCGAGCAGCAGGCAGAGGCTCCCCCAGGGGAGGAAGGCCGCCGCCGTCCGCGATGGCGCTTCGCGCTCGGCGATCTTCCACGCGGTCAGCAGCGAGCCCAGGAGCCCGAGCGCGAGAAAGCCAAGCTCCAGCGGGACCACGAGCCGGACGGGAAAGCCGACGAGATCCCAGCGGGGGGCGCCCAACCCGAAGGCCTCCTGGACCACCGGGATGAACGTCCAGAGCCCGGTGAGCAGGTGGAATCCATAGTGGGCCAGCCAGACCCCGAAGCCCAGCGGGACGACGGCGTAGGAGAAGCGGACGGCCAGCGGGAGAAGAGGGCCGGGGGCACCCGAGGCCCGCCGCGACAGCCAGGCCGCGAGACCCACCAGGAGCGCCGGCTCGACGACCAGCAGGGCGACGAAGAGCGTTCCGAGGACCGGCGTCTCGTTCGTGGTGCCGAGCAGCCCGGCGAGCCAGGTCTGCACGGCGTAGACGGGGCTCACCATGCCGAAGGCGTTGAGCAGCGCGCCGAAGGTAAACACCAGGGTCAGGACGGCCAGATCCTTCCTCTTGGAGAGCAGACCGATGCCGGAGCGCCGCCGGTCCGACCACAGCTCGCTCGCCGGCAGCCGCGTCAGGATGCCTACGTTTTCGTGCGGGCAGGCGTGGACGCAGTCGAGGCAGAACGTGCAGTCCAGGTTGCCCTCCTTCTTGGGCTGGAAGAGGGCCAGCTCGCAGCCGCGCTGGATCACTTCTCCTTTGGCCTCACCCGGAGTGCCGCGCGTGCCGCGAATACAGTCGAGCGTCGTGCAGCGGGTGCAGACATCGGGATCGCGGACCTTGACCTCCAGGGGCGACACCGTCGAGGCGATGAAGTTGAACTGGCCGATGGGGCAGACCCACTTGCAGAACGAGGCCTGCTTGAAGACCGCGTCGACCGCGAGCGCCGCCGCGAAGTACCCGAAGATCAGCCAGGCCGTCCACCAGGGCGAGGCCCAGAGATCGAAGCGCTCGTAGGCGAACAGCACCAGGACGAAGAGCGCCAGCGAGAGCCACTTGTTGCGCAGCCGACGGGGCCAGCGCAGGACCGGCTTGAAGAAGCGCCGGGCGAGCTCACGGGGGAGCTGGAACGGGCAGGCCATGCAGAAGAGATTGCCGCCGGCGAGCATCACCAGCACGAGCGCGCCGCGGAAGTGGACCCAGGTGAGGAGCGTCGCCAGGTTGCGGGGCGCGAGTTGGGGACCGACGAGGCCGTGGACGATCATCGCCATGCCGACAAGAAACAGCGGCACCTGCATCGCCATCCGGCAGTGGCGCCAGCGGAGGAAGCGGCCGATGACCGGCACCCGGAGCCAGTCGAAACCGCTTGAGCCCGGGTGGGGCGGGGAGAGGGGAGCCGGGCCGGTCACCCGGGCCGTCCGTCCGGCCGGACCCCGGGCAGCTCGATCTGCCGTTTCAGGGTGCGGCCGTCGGCGAGCCGGGCGTCGACCAGCAGAATCCAGTCGCCGGCCATCGAGAGATCCATCCGGGCCTCGTAGCTTCCCGGCGAGGTCTCCCTGGCGACGGAGGAGACAGGGGCCATCCCCGGATGGGTCATGGTCCCTTCGAGCCGCACCTCGGCCCCGGCCACCGGCTTCGTCCCCTCGGCAAGCTTCAGGGCGACAGTGAGGGGGCCTGCGGTGGGAGGGGACGGGGATACCGTCCACTCCATGGAGATCTCTGGAGACGAATCCGGAGAGCCTGAAGGCGGCCGGCATCCCATGACGCCGGCGAGGCCCGCAACGGCAAGCAGGCCCGCGGCGATCGTCGCGGGCAGGGCAACCGCCGGGAGGTTCGCTCGGCGGTGAGAGACGCGCATCCCCTCGCCGGCCTTCAGGCCGTGGCGGCCACGCGGTGAACGGCGCAGGAGCACTGCATCTGCGGCGCCTCCGCCGGGGGCGGGAACATGTGGTAGTACATCGCCACCACCATCGGGATGAACACGATCGTGTTGTAGATCAGGTGCAGCTCGACCCGGGGGATCCAGAGCTGCGCGATGCTCGTGGGAACGGGCGAGCCGAAGAGGTTGTGCCCGGTGATGGCCTGCATCTGCAGCAGGCCGTGCTCGATGTGGTGCCAGAACTGGATGCCGAGCGCCGCCGTCCACCAGGTGCGCGACGTGCCGATGAACCCGGGCCAGAGAAGCCAGAGGCCGAAGAGCATCACGATCGCGTAGCCGTAGTGAAGGACTTCCGACTTGACCAGCCAGGGATACCAGAGGCCCAGCACGCCCCGCGCCGCCGGCGGAGCCCAGCCGAGGGCATAGATCTGAAAGGCCTGGGTCAGGTGCTCGGCCCAGTGAGCCAGAACGATCACCATGAATAACTGAAGGGCGCGCTCGTGCCAGGCGGTGTTGAGCCTGGCGCGCAGGGAGGATTCCGCGGCGGTTGCCGCTATCGGGTGTTCGGGCACCATCGTGGTCGTCCGGGACATGGCTTCCTCCTCTTTCCATTTGGGCCTGGCGATCGCGCCGTGTTTCAAGAACCTCTCACCATCCTTAGGTACAGGAAAGCGGCGAAAACGAGCCTTCCGCCGTCCGGCCTCCTTCCGTCCCCTGGGATATCCTAGGAAGGATGACAAAAGATCCCATCCTCGACGCGGTCGTCGTGGGCGCCGGGCCCAACGGGCTCAGCGCCGCCATCACCCTGGCTCGGGCGGGGCGCTCGGTGCGCCTGATCGAGGGGGCCGCCACCGTCGGCGGCGGAGTCCGTTCGGCGCCGCTCACCCTGCCGGGATTCACCCACGACGTGTGCTCGGCGATCTATCCGATGACCGTGGGATCGCCGTTCCTCTCGACCCTGCCGCTGGATCGGCATGGGCTGCGGTGGATCCAGCCGCCTCTCGCCCTCGCGCATCCTCTCGACGACGGGTCCGCCGGGGTTATCTCGTCGAGCTCGTCGAGCTCGTCGAGCTGGGAGGAGACGGCGGACAGCCTCGGTGCGAAGGACGGCCGGGCCTGGGAACGGATGCTCCGCCCCCTCGCGGACGATTGGGAGCGGTTCGCCGCGGCCCTGCTCGGACCGTTCCGGCCGTTCCAGGATCCTTTCTTCATGGCCCGGTTCGGGCTCTCGGGGCTCCGCCCGGCCCAGAGCCTGGCCCGGTCGCGGTTCGAGGACGCCCGGGCCCGGGCTCTGTTCGCCGGGGTCGCCGGGCATTCGTTCCTGCCGCTGGACACGACGGCCACGGCCGCGATCGGCATGATGCTGGCCGTCAGCGGCCATGCGGTGGGCTGGCCCCAGCCCGAGGGCGGCGCGCAGACGGTCTCGGACGCCCTCGCCGGCTACCTGAAGGAGCTCGGCGGCGAGATCGTCACCGGCTGCACGGTGACGTCGTTGAAGGAGCTGCCTCCGTCGCGAGCCGTCCTTCTCGACCTGACCCCGGCGCAGCTTCTGAGGCTGGAAGGGACGACCTGGCCGGCAGGGTACCGCGCCCGGCTCGCCCGGTACCGGTACGGTCCCGGCGTGTTCAAGGTCGACTGGGCGCTCCGCGAGCCGATCCCCTGGAAGGCCGAGCCCTGCCGCAGGGCCGGGACGATCCATGTGGGCGGCACTCTCGAGGAGATCGCGGCGTCGGAGAGGGCGGCGTGGGACGGCCGGGAGTCGGACCATCCGTTCGTCCTGGTGGGGCAGCCGAGCCTGTTCGACCCGACGAGGGCGCCCGCCGGCTCCCACACCGCCTGGGCCTACTGCCACGTGCCCAACGGCTCCCCGGTGGACAAGGCCGAAGCCATCGAGCGGCAGATCGAGCGCTTCGCGCCCGGTTTCCGGGACGTGGTGCTGGCGCGCCACACCATGGACCCGGCCTGGCTCGAAGCCTACAACCCCAACCTCGTGGGCGGCGACATCAACGGCGGCGCCGCCCTGCTGTCCCAGCTGTTCACCCGGCCGGTCGCCCGGCTCGACCCCTATGCGACGCCGGACCCGAAGGTGTTCCTCTGCTCGTCGAGCACCCCGCCCTCGGGGGGAGTCCACGGCATGTGCGGCCACTTCGGAGCGAAGTCCGCGATCTCATCTGCACTTTCTTAAAAAAACCCGTCCCGGATTTCCCGACTCGCGCCACTTCCTAGGGAGGACCAAGCTCAGATCACCTTGGCGATTTCGCCTGAGGTGTGCGATCCCGGAGGGAACCCGCCCCATGCCCCAGCCCCGCCGTGTCGTTTCCGTTTTCTGTCTGGCCACCCTTCTCACCCTTCCTTTGGCGGCCCAGACCGGGCGAGGGGAGGAGCTTCCGCTCGGGAGCTTTCTCTCGGCGCTCTGGGACCGCCTGACCGCGCCGGTCCTTGAGCTCACCCAGGAGATCACCCATGTCTGGGCCGCCGACGGACTCGAGCCCGAGCCGCCCGCCCCTCCGGACTCCACCAACCGCGGCGGCTGGGACCCCAACGGTTGAGCCCTGCCTGAAACTGGCGAAGTTTCTACCCGTATTCAATCGACCGCGGTACACTAGTCCGCTGACGACGCCTGCAAGCAAGGAGACCTCACCATGCCACGCACCTTGCACCTGACCCGCCTCGAGATGGAACGCTTCCGGGCGAACCGTTCGGGAACGGAGGAGAGGCAACACACGTTTGCCCACCTGCTGTCGGGGTGCGATCGCTGCTGCGGGGTCGCCCGGGACGTGTTCTTCCCGTCGGACATCGACTACTCGCCGATGTTCGAACGGCTGGAGACGGTTTTCGCTCAGGCCGAGATGGGGATGCGGGCGGAGCGTCGGCGCGGCGAAGAGGTGTGGAAGCTGCTGGAGCCGCTCGACGCCACCCAGCGGCTGCTGCTGGTCAGGAACGACCCGCGGTTTCTGGTCTGGGGGCTGTACGTCCGCGTGCTCAACGAGGCGCGGGAGGCGATCCGCCGGGATGCCACCGAGGCGGTCGGCCTCGCGTCTCTCGGCTGGATGATCGCTCAAAGGCTCGACCCCGCGATCTACGGCGACGTCCACGTCCGCGACTTCCAGGGCGCCGCGACCTCGCTGCTCGCCAATGCCAAGCGTCTGAACGGCGACCTGCGCGGAGCGGAGGAGGATCTCGACCGCGCCGAGGAGCTGCTCAACCTGGGCACCGGCGACATCCTGGAGAGGGCGTTCCTGCTGTCCGTCCGCGCATCGCTGAAGACCGACCTCGGATGCTTCGAGGAGGCCGCGACCCTCCTGCGCAGGGCCGCCGCCTGCGCGCGCCAGATGAACGACCGTCCGCTGGAGGGCAAGTACCTGATCGCGTGGTCGTCCTCCATCGGCTGGCAGAATCCCGAGCGGGGCCTGGTCCTGGCGAAGCGCGGGCTGTCGCGCCTCCCTCCGGGGCTCGAGCCTCATCTGGAGCTGGGCGCCGCCCATCTTCAGTCCATGTGGCTGAACGAGATGGGGCGGACGGCCGACGCGCGGGAGGTCCTGGAGGCGAACCGTCCTCGGTACGAGGCCTTCCCCGACCCGCTCACCCAGGGCCGCCTGCTGCGGCTCGACGGGCTCCTCTGCCGCGACGAGGGGCGCTACGGCGAGTCGGAGCGCTGCTTCCGCGCCTTGATGAAGCTCGACGAGCAGCACGGCTTCGACTTCGACCTCGCCCTGACCGCGCTCGACCTCGCCGAGGTGCTCAGCCTCAAAGGCCGCGTCGCGGAAGCCACGGAGATCCTCGGCGCCCTCTATCCGCTGCTCGAAGGCTGGCGCCTCAACGCCGAGATCCTCCGCTCCTGGCTGATCCTGCAGGAAGCGCTCAAGCGCGATGCCGTCCGCGACCAGATGTTCCGCGAGCTGTCCATGACCCTGCGCCGGAAGTGGCTCCGGCGCTGAGCCCGATCCAGTCCTTCAGTTCCTGCTTTCTGCGACTCCCTGCTCACGCCGTGGGCGGGGGTGTCCCATGGGTGCGCGACTGGAGTCTCGGGCGGCTTGCCTGCCCGCGTCTCTTTGGCTAAAGTTTTCTCCCAGTCGTAACCGCCTTCTCGAAGCTGCGAACCTGGGAGGAAGGAACGAAGCCGTGCATCGGGTCAGCCCCGCAGGCCGCCGCCGCCATGAATGAGCCCGCCGGAGCGGGGGGCCGAGCGTCGCCCCGCGCTTTCGGCGCCATGCTCGATCGCCTTCGCGACAAGCGGAAGGAACTTCTGCCGGATCGCATTCCCCCCCGGCCGATGTCGGCGGGCTCGCCCCTGTCGTTCTCCCAGCAAAGCCTCTGGTTCCTCGCCCGGCTCCGGCCCGGCGACGCGTCGTACAACGTGGCCGCCGCCGTCGAGATGCGCGGGGCCGTACAGGTGGCCGCCCTGGAGAGCGCCTTCCGTCAGGTGGTGGCGCGCCACGAAGCGCTCCGCACCACGTTCGCCGCGGGGGACGTTCCGCGCCAGGGGGCTCACCCGGCCGGAGAGAGCCTGGTGCCGATGCCGGTCGTCGACCTGTCGGGTCTGCCCGAGACGCCCGATGCGACCGGTGCGGGCTCCGAGCGCTCCCGGCTCGAGCGTTTCGAAGCGGCTCTCCCGTTCGACCTCGTCCACGGCCCGTTGCTGCGCGTCCTGCTGGTGCGGATCGGCGCCGGGCACCATCGGCTCCTTCTCACTCTGCATCATCTGGTGAGCGACGCGTGGTCGATGGGCATCCTGGTCCGGGAGGTCTCGGCCTTCTACGCCGGTGCCATGACGGGCCGGCCGGCCCTGTTGCCCTCGTTGCCGGTGCAGTATGCGGACATCGCGGCCTGGCAGCGGGAACGGTTCCAGGGGGAGACCCTGGAGCGCCCGCTCGCCTGGTGGCGCGAGCAGCTGGACGGCGCTCCGCCGGTTCTGGATCTGCCCTCGGATCTCCGTCCGAATCGGGATCCTTCGTCCTCCATCCGGGGGCGGCGGGGCCGGCGGCGGTCGGTAAGCCTTCCGCGCGAGCTTGCGGCGCGGCTGGAGGCGCTCTCCAGGACCGAAGGGACGACGCTCTTCGTCGCGCTCCTCGCCGGGTTCCAGGCGCTGCTGGGCCGCTGGTCCGGCCAGGAGGACGTGGTGGTCGGCTCGCCGTTCGCGAACCGGCGGCGGTCGGAGGTCCAGAACCTCATCGGGTTCTTCGTGAACACCCTGCCGATCCGGACCAGCCTCGCGGGCCGGCCGTCGCTCCGCGAGCTGCTCGGGCGGGTGCGGATCGGAGCGGCCGGCGTCCACGAGCATCAGGAGATTCCCTTCGAGCGGATCGTCGAGGAGCTGCGGCCCGAGCGCTCCTCCGGCCGCAACCCCTTCTTCCAGGTCGTGTTCGCCTTCCAGAACGTCCCGATGCCCGCTCCGTATCTCCCCGGGCTGGAGCTGGCCCTGCACCGGGTGGATGCCGGCACGGCCATGTTCGACCTGACGCTGGACCTCGAAGAGCATCCGGACGGCCTGCGCGGCTGGATCGAGCACGCCGCCGACCGGTTCGCGGCGACGACGATCGACCGCTTCGCCGGGCATCTCGAAAATCTCCTGACCGCGGCGGTCTCGGAGGCTGATGTTCCTCTGGCAGAGCTGCCCATCCTGTCTGCCGCCGAGCGGCAGCAGCTCGTGGCGGAGTGGAACGACCGGGCTGTCGAGATCCCCCCGGTTGCGATCCACCGGCTGTTCGAGGAGCAGGCCCGCCTCCGGCCGCGGTCGGTGGCGGTGGTCGAGGGGCGCCGCAGCCTGACCTATGCCGAGCTCGACGCCCGGGCGGATGTCCTGTCCCGCCGGCTGCGGGCCCTCGGCGCCGGCCCGGAGGTGCGGGTCGCCTTCTGCCTCGACCGCTCGATCGAAGCGGTGGAGACGATCCTCGCCATCCTGAAGGCGGGGGGAGCCTACGTTCCGCTCGATCCGTCCCACCCGCTGGAGCGGCTCCGCTGGATGATCGAGGATTCAGGGGCGCGCATCCTGGTCACGCTCCCCGGCATTCCGGCTCCCTCGGTTTCGGCGGGGGCCGGCGTGGCGGCGCTCGATCTCTCCCAACTGGACGACCCGCCGGCGTGCCTGCCCGGCGAGCCCCGGGAGCCCCCTTGTGAGATAGACCCGGACAACCTGGCCTACGTCCTCTATACCTCGGGCTCGACCGGACGGCCCAAGGGTGTGGCCGTGACCCACCGCAACGTCGTCCGGCTCGTGCGCGGGACGGACTTCACGCCGTTCGGGCCGGGCGAGACCTTCCTGCTGCTGGCCCCGCTGTCCTTCGACGCGTCCACGATGGAGCTGTGGGGGCCGTTGCTCAACGGCGGCCGGCTGGCGGTCTACCGGCCGCGCGTCCCGGCGCTGGACGAGCTCGCCCGGACGATCCGCCAGCAGGCCGTGACCACGCTCTGGCTGACCGCCGGCCTCTTCCGCCAGGTCGTGGAGCACCGGCCGGCCGCGCTGCCGCCCCTGCGGCGCCTCGTCGCGGGAGGCGACGTGCTGTCGCCGGAGGCCGTGCGCAAGACGATCGCGATGGGCGTCGCGCTGGTCAACGGCTACGGACCGACCGAGGGGACGACCTTCACCTGCTGCCACGCGGTTGAGCAACCGGAGGAGCCGGTCTCCATCGGCCGGCCCATCGCCAACGCGCGGGCCTACGTGGTGGACCCGGATCTCAGGCCCGTGCCGGCCGGCGTGGAGGGCGAGCTGCTCGCCGGAGGCCTGGGCCTGGCCCGGGGCTACCTGGACCGTCCCGACCTGACCGCGGAACGGTTCATCCCCGATCCGTTCGGAGGATTCGGAGAGCGCCTTTACCGGACGGGCGACCGCGCGCGGTTCCTGGCGGACGGCCGGATCGAGATGCTGGGACGCCTCGACCGCCAGGTGAAGATCCGCGGCTTCCGCATCGAGCCCGGCGAGGTCGAAGCGGCGCTGCTGCGCCATCCCGCGGTTACCGACGCTGTGGTGGTAGTGCGGGACGGAGCGGACGGCGACCGGCGGCTGATCGCCTTCGTCGTGGCTCCGGGCGCAGAGCCGGGGGTACCAAGCGCGGTGGGAGGGGCGGAGCTGAAGCGCTTCCTGGAGCCCGCGCTGCCCGGGCCGCTGATCCCCTCGGTGTTCGTCTTCCTCCCGGAGCTGCCCCTGACGATCAACGGCAAGGTCGACCGGGCCGCGCTGCCCGAGCCGTCGTCCCCGGGGTCGTCCCGCGGCCGGGCGCCGCGCGGTCCCGTCGAGGAGCTGCTCGCCGGCCTCTGGGAAGAGGTGCTCGGGGTGGAGGGCGTGGGCGCCGAGGACGGCTTCTTCGATCTCGGCGGGCACTCGCTGCTGGCGATGCGGCTCGTGTCGAGGGTGCGCGAGGTCTTCGAGGTCGAGCTGCCGCTGGCGGACCTGTTCCACGAGCCGACGGTCGCCGCGGTCGCGGCGCGGATCGAATCCCTGCGCCGGGGCGTGGGAGAGGAAGGCGCGCCGGCGATCTCCCGGCTCACTCCGGAGGAGCGCCGCGGCCCGCTTGCCCTGTCGCCCGCGCAGGAGAGGATCTGGCTCTTCGAGCGAGTCCAGCCCGGAACCGCGGTGTTCAACATGCCGCTCGGCGTGCGGCTCCGGGGCGCCCTCGACATCCCGGCCCTGAGCGCGGCGCTTCGGGAGATCGTCCGGCGGCACGAATCGCTGCGCACCACGTTCCCCACGTTCCCCACGTTCCCTGACGAGGAAGGCCGGCCGGTGCAGCGGATCGAGCCCCGGGCTCAAGTGCCGATGCCCTTGATCGATCTCGCCGGCCTGGCGCAGGCCGGAGCCGTGGAGTCGCTCCGGCTGGCGCGGGAAGAAGCCGCGCGGCCCTTCGACCTGGCGTGCGACCTGCCGATCCGGGCGTTCCTGCTGCGGACGGGCGCGGACGAGCACGAGATGCTCCTCACCCTCCATCACGTGGCCGCGGACGGCTGGTCGCTGGAGATCCTGGTGCGCGAGATCGAGATTCTGTACCGCGGCTCCGGAGCGCTCGCGGAGCTGCTGTTGCAGGTCGCCGACTGGGCGGTCGGGCAGCGCCGGACGCTGGAAGCCCACCTCGGCGGTCTCCGCGAGACCTGGCGGCGGCTCCTGCTCGGCGTCCCCACGGTGCTGGAGGTGCCGGCCGACCGGCCGCGCCCCGCGGTGCGGAGCTTCCGGGGCGCGGTCCGGTCCTCGGCGGTGGACCGCGAGCTGACCGGCAGACTGGAGGCCCTCGGCCGGACCGCGGGCTGCACCCTCTACATGACCCTGCTCGCCGCGTTCCAGGTGCTGATCCGCGGGCTCGCCCGGCGCGACGACTTCCTGATCGGATCGCCGGTTTCGGGCCGCAGCCGCGGCGAGACGGACGGCCTGATCGGCTTCTTCGTCAACATGCTGGCCCTGCGCTCCTCCGTCTCCGGGGATCTCTCGTTCCGGCAGCTGCTGGGCCGGGTGCGCAAGGCGACCCTGGAGGCCTGGGCTCACCAGGAGATGCCGTTCGACGAGCTGGTGCGCGACCTGCGGCCGGAGCGCGACCCGGGCCGGTCCGCGCTCCTCCAGGTCGTGCTCGCCTGGCAGGAGGAGCCGGACTGGAACCTCGATCTGCCGGGACTGACCGCCGAAATCCTGCCGCCGGCCGCGGTGGCGGCGCGCTACGACCTCCATCTGACGGCCGCGAGGCGGGATGGGGCCCTTGAATTTCATCTGACCTACGATGCCGGCCTGTTCGAGCCGGCCACGATCGAAGGCCAGCTGCGCCGCTTCACGGCGCTGCTGCGCACCGTCAGCGCCCGGCCGGACGATCGGATCGACAGGCTTGAGGCCCGCCACGAGGGAGACCGAGACATGCAGAACAAGACCGGGGATGCCCGCGAGAGCTCCCGCGACAGTGCGCGAGAGAAGCTGCTGCGGGTGCAGAGACCGAAGTCCGTCGCCGACCGGCCGCTGGTGCGGACCAGTCTCCCCGTATCCGGTCGCAATCTTCCGCTGCTGGTGGAGCCCGAGGTCCGGGACGTCGACCTCGCGGCCTGGGCGGCGGCCCACCGCGGCCAGATCGAGGAGTGGCTGGCGACGCACGGGGCGGTCCTGTTCCGGGGCTTCGGCCTCGACGAGGACGCCGATCCGATGGCCCGGTTCCGCGGGGTCGCCGCGGCGGTCTCTCCGAGCCTGCTCAGCTACGACGACCCGACCACGCCGCGCACCGAGCTGGGCGAGAAGATCTACACGTCCACGGAGTACCCGCACGACCAGACGATCCCCCATCACAACGAGCTGTCCTACAACCAGTCCTGGCCGATGCGGATCTTCTTCTACTGCGTCACGCCGCCGGCCGCGCGCGGCGAGACTCCGCTCGCGGACAGCCGGCGGGTCTTCGAGCGGATCGACCCGGAGGTTCGCGAGCGCTTCGCCTCCCGCGGCGTGATGTACGTGCGGAGCTTCGGCGAAGGCGTCGGGCTGCCGTGGCAGACCGTGTTCCGGACATCGGAGCGCTCCGGCGTCGAAGAGTATTGCCGCGAGCGGGGGATGGAGGTCGAGTGGCCCGATGGCGATCAAGGCGATCGAAAGATCGATGGCGGACAGCCGCGATTGCGTACGCGGCACGTCCGTCCGGCGATCGCCCGCCATCCGCGCACCGGCGAGACGGTCTGGTTCAACCAGGCGAACGTCCACCACCCGTACAGCCTGCCGGCGTCCCTGCGCGAGTCGCTGCTGGCCGTGGCCGCGGACCCGGACCTTCCCATGGACGTGAACGCCTGCTACGGCGACGGCACGCCGATCCCCGACGAGGACATCGCCGCGGTGAGCCGGGCCTATGAAGAGGAGAACGTCCTCGTCCCCTGGCAGAAGGGCGATCTCCTGGTGGCGGACAACATGCTCGTGGCGCACGGGCGCTCCCCGTTCGCCGGTCCGCGCAAGATCGTGGTGCTCATGGCGGAAGGCCAGACCGGATGACGGACGCGATCGAAGGCGTCCGGCTCTCTTCCTGGCAACGACGGCTCTGGCGACTGCAGGAGACGCGCGGTCCGCTCACGGTGCAGCTCGAAGCGGAGCTGCGCGGTCCGCTCGACCTGGAAGCCCTGGAGGAGATCCTGGGGAGCATCGTGGAGCGCCACGACGCGCTGCGCACGACCTTCCGGGTTCTTCCCGGGATGCGGATGCCGGTTCAGGACGTGGGGACGGAGTCGCAGCTCGCGGTCCACGTCGAGCCGCTCGAACGGGATCACTACCTCCTGACGCTCAGCCTTCCGGCGCTGTGCGGCGACTTGCGGACGCTGCGGCTGATCCTGCTGGAGGCCGCGGGGGAGCCGTATCAAGACGAGCCCCTGCAATACTGGCAGTATTCGGAATGGCTGAACGAGGTTCAGGACGAAGCCTCTCCCGACGACCTGTCCTATTGGGAAGACCCGACCACGGGAAGGCCGGCTTCAATCCCCCTGGTCCCCGGCGGCGCCGACGAGCGGCTGGACCTCGACCCCGCGGTGCTGGCCGCCGTCCGCCGCGCCGCCGCCGGGCAGGGAGTCCCGCTCAGCGTCTACCTGCTGGCCGTCTGGACCCTCCTGCTTCAGCGCCATCTCGACGAGGCGGTCCGGATCGGCGTGGTCGTGGACGGCCGCGAGCTCGACGATCTCGCGGCGACCGCGGGCGCGTTCACCCGGGCGTTGCCGGTGAGCTTTCCCTGGCGCGAGAGCCTCGGGTTCGCGGGCTTCCTGCGCGAGGCGGCGGCCACCCTGGACGAGGCGGTGGAGCGCCAGCGGTTCTTTGCTCTGGAGCCGTCGTTTCCGGCCCTCTTCGAGCACCGGCCGCCCTTTCCGGCCCTCCAGGTGGCGGGCACCGCGCTTACCCTCTTGAGAGAGAGAGCCCCGATTGACGGTGCTGGCGGGAGTGGCCCCGCTTTGCTGTGCGTCGAGGGTCCGGACTCCCTCGGACTGGAGGTGCGGCGGGGGCCCGGGCTGCTCGCGCGCTTCGCGGCTCTGCTGGAAACCGCGGCCGCGAACCCGGAGACGCCGGTCGGGGATCTCGATCTCCTGCCGGCCGCCGAGCGTCTGCGGCTCACCGCCGTCCCGGCCGCTCCTCCCGCCGAGCCCTGCGTGCATCACCGCCTCCAGCCTGGTCCGGGCCCTGCTCTCGCCTTCGGCTCCCGGCATCTCTCTCACGCCGAGATGCTCGCCTACTCGTCCGCGCTCGCGGCGCGGCTGCGCGGCCTGGGGGTCGGGCCGGAGGACCGGGTCGGGCTCTGCGTCGAGCTGGGTCCGGCGGCGATCGTCGGCATGCTCGGGATCTGGGGCGCGGGCGGAGCCTGGGTGCCGATCGACCCCCATGGCCCGGCCGAGCGCCAGGCCTTCTTCCTGGGCGACTCCGATGCCCGGGTGGTGGTCACCGAGCCCTCGCTCCTGGCGTCCCTCGCGGATCTTCCCCAGACGAAGGTCGCCGTCGACCTGGACGCCGTTCCCGAGAGCCTCGCCCCGATCACCCCGGTCGAGGACGGCGCGCTCCCCGGCAATCTGGCCTACGTCCTCTATACCTCCGGCTCCACGGGAACCCCGAAAGGCGTGGCGGTCGAGCACCGGCAGCTCTCCTGGTATCTATCCTGCGTCGACCGCGTGCTCTTCGGGGAGCGGGTGCGCAGCTGCCCGCTGCTGACGCCGCCGACCTTCGACGCCTTTCTGAAGCAGGCGCTCGTGCCGCTCCTGCGCGGCGAAACCGTCTGGGGACTGGAGCGCGAGGGCTTCGACGGCCGGACCGCCGTCGATCCGACGGCTCTGCTGGCCGAGCTGGCGCACCGCCGCCGGGTCGGGGTCAACGGCACGCCGACCCTCTGGCGGGCCGTCCTGGACGAGATCGAGCGCGCCGGCTCCGCCGCGGACCTGGGCGGCGTCACGCGCGTGTTCCTGGGCGGGGAGCGCCTCCCGCCGGAGCTGTTCGCCCGCACCACCCAGACCCTGCCGGGCGCCGAGATCTGGAATCTCTACGGTCCGACCGAAGCGACCGCCAATGCCACCGCCGCCCGCCTGGTGCGCGGCGGACCCGTGGTCGTGGGCCGGCCGCTGGACGGCGTGCGAGTCCTCGTGCTCGACCGGCGGGGCAACCTGGTGCCGTCCGGCGTGACCGGCGAGGTCTGCCTCGGCGGTCCGGGCGTGTCGCGGGGCTATCTGGGCCGTCCGGCTCTCACCGCGGAGCGCTTCGTCCCCGACCCTTTTTCTGGGGTGTTCGGGGAGCGCCTCTACCGGACCGGCGACCTGGGACGGCTCAACGCGGACGGGGACCTGGAGCTGCAGGGGAGGATCGACCACCAGGTCAAGCTGCGCGGGTTCCGGATCGAGCTGGGGGAGATCGAGGCGCGCCTGGAGCGCCATCCGGAGGTCCGGGAAGCCGTGGTGGCGGTCCAGGACGACGACGTCGGCCCGAGACTGGTCGCGTTCGTCGTGCCGGAGCGGGGGAGCGTTTCGGCCGCCAATCTGAGGGCCGTGCTGCGCGAGGCGCTGCCGGAGCCCATGGTGCCCTCGGCGTTTGTGGTCCTCGACCGCCTCCCGCGCCGGCCCGGCGGCAAGGTGGACCGCGCGGCGCTGCCGTCCTCGGGAGCGGTCCTCGCCGCGGAGCGCACGTTCGTGGCGCCGCGCACGCCGACCGAGCGGCGGCTGGCGGAGATCTGGACGAGCGTCCTGGGGCGGGACGAGCTGAGCGTGGACGACAACTTCTTCGAGCTGGGCGGGCACTCCATCCAGAGCATCCAGATCAGTCACCGGGCGATCGCGGCCGGGCTTCCGATCACGCCGCGCGACCTGCTGCATCATCCGACCGTCGCCGAGCTGGCGGCCCTGGCCGACGCCACGGGCGCCGTCACCTCGGCTTCTTCTTCGGACAATTCTTTAGCCGTCTCCGTACCGGACGAGGCGCTGTTGAGCCGGCCCGCGGGTCCGCCCCCCTATCCGCCGATGCCGGTGCTGACGCCAGCTCCGGAGAAGCGCTTCGAGCCGTTCTCCCTCTCCGAGATCCAGCAGGCCTACCTCATCGGCCGGACCGATCTCTTCGAGCTGGGAGGCGTCGGGCCCACGAGCTACCTGGAGGCCGACTGGCCGGACCTCGACGTGCCGCGTCTGGAAGAGGCCTGGCGGCGGCTCGTGGAGCGGCACGACATGCTGCGCTCCGTGGTTCTGCCGGACGGCCGGTGGCGCGTCCTCCCCGAGGTGCCGGCGTTCCGGATCGGCGTGCTGGACCTCCGCGGCCTCGACCCCGAAGCCGTGCGGCGCGAGCTGGCGACGGTGCGGGACGAGATGTCCCGCCACCCGTTTCAGCCCGAGCGCTGGCCGCTGTTCGAGATGCTGGCGTCCCGGGTGGACGGCGGCCGGTCCCGCC
The DNA here is from genome assembly GCA_031390755.1 of Holophagales bacterium. Classification (GTDB taxonomy): domain Bacteria; phylum Acidobacteriota; class Thermoanaerobaculia; order Multivoradales; family UBA5704; genus DATMER01. Next base: position 15,412 of record JANMTS010000101.1, on the reverse strand, counting down.
TGCACGTGTCCCGGGACCTGCTGATCGGGGACGCGCGCAGCAGCGAGATCCTGCTCGACGAGCTGATGCTCCTCTATCAGAACCCGGCGGCGGAGCTGGAGCCGCTGACCCTCGGCATCCGCGACTACGCGATGGCCGTGGACGCGCTCAAGGAGCACGAGGTGGGCCGGCAGGCCTACGCGTACTGGCGGGCGCGGCTGGCGAGCCTGCCGCCCGCGCCGGATCTCCCCATCTCTCCCGGACCGGGGCGGCCCGCGTTCGTCCGCCGGCACGCCGGGATCGAGCCCGAGTCCTGGTCGCGCCTCGTACAGCGCGCGGCCCTCGCCGGGCTGACCCCGTCCGTGCTCCTGTGCGCGGCGTTCGCCGAGGTGCTGGCCGTGTGGAGCCGCGGGGAGCACTTCTCGGTCAACGTCCTCTATTCGCGGCGCCTGCCGATCCATCCGCAGGTGAACCGCCTGGTGGGGAACTTCGCGTCGACCGTGCTGCTGGAGGTCGACGGCCGCGAGCCCACGTTCGAGCTGCGCGCGGCGCGCCTCCAGGAACGGCTCTGGGAGGATCTCCAGCACGGCCTCGTCGGCGGAGTGGAGGTGCTGCGCGAGGCGAACCGCCACCAGGGCGGCTCCACGCGGGCGGCGATGCCGGTGGTCTTCTCCAGCCTGCTGCCGTTCGCTGCCACGGAAGGCGGCGGCTCCAGGAGTGCGGGCCGGCCGGAGCTGGTCTACAGCACGGTCCAGACCCCGCAGGTGGCGCTGGAGATGCTGGTCACCGAAGTGTCCGGAAGCGTCCACTGCACCTGGAACGCGGTGGAGGAGGCCTTTCCGCCCGGCTTCGTGGTGGCGATGTTCGAGGCCTGGCGCGGCCTGGTCCGGGATCTCGCGGACCCCGAGGACCACGAGGGGGGAGCCTGGCGGCAGGAGCGTCCCTCCCTGGTGCCGCCCTCCCAGCTCGCCCGCCGCCGCGAGGTCAACGACACCGCCGGCCAGGAGCCCGGCTGGCTGCTCCACGAGCCGCTGGGTTGGCAGGCGGAGCTGCGGCCGGACGAGGTCGCCGTGGTGTCCGCCGGCCGCCGCCTCACCTTCGGAGAGCTGTCGCGGGCCGCCGACTCCCTGGCGCCGACGCTCGTGCGGCTCGGCGCGCGGCCGGGCCGGCTCGTGGCCGTGGTCCTCGAAAAAGGCTGGGAGCAGGCGGTGGCGGTCCTCGCCGTGCTGCGGGCCGGCGCCGCCTATCTGCCGGTCGACCCCGCGCTTCCCCTGGAGCGGCGCTGGTTCCTCCTGGAGCACGGCGAGGTGGCGATCGCGCTCACCCGGGCCGCGCACGCCGGAGGGCTGGGCTGGCCGGAGGGGGTGTCGGTGGTGCCGGTCGACGAGCCTCCGGCGATGGGGGACCGGCGGGACGGGACCTCCCACTCGTCTCCGGTCCCGGGAACCGCGCTCGCCTACGTCCTCTTCACCTCGGGCTCCACGGGCGTGCCCAAGGGGGTGATGATCGAGCACCGGGGCGCCGTCAACACCGTGGCCGACGTCAACCGGCGCTTCCGGATCTCCGAGTCCGACTGCGTCCTGGCCCTCTCCTCGCTGAGCTTCGACCTCTCGGTCTGGGATCTCTTCGGCGTGCTCGGCGCCGGCGGCCGGGTGGTGATGCCCGCGCCCGACGCCAGCCGCGATCCGGCGCACTGGCACGAGCTGGTGGTCCGGGAGGGGGTCACGGTCTGGAATTCCGTGCCCGCCCTGGTCGAGCTGTACGTCGAGCATCTGGAGCGCCGCGGCGAGCCCTGGCCGGCCTCGCTGCACCTGGTGATGATGAGCGGCGACTGGATTCCGATCGGGCTGCCGGACCGCATCCGGGCCCTGGGCTCGCAGGCCGATCTCGTCTCCCTGGGCGGAGCGACCGAGGCCTCCATCTGGTCGATCCTCTTCCCGATCGGCGAGGTGGACCCGGCCTGGAAGAGCATCCCCTACGGCCGGCCCATGGTCAATCAGACCCTCGACGTGCTCGACGAGCGGATGAGCCCCTGCCCGGACTGGGTGCCGGGGCAGCTCTACATCGGCGGAGCCGGGGTCGCGCGCGGCTACTGGAAGGACGAGGTCCGGACCCGCGCGAGCTTCCCCGCGGACCCCCGCACCGGCGCGCGCCTCTACCGCACGGGCGACCTCGGACGCTGGCTGCCGGATGGAACCCTCGAGCTGCTGGGCCGCGAGGATCTCCAGGTGAAGATCCAGGGCTACCGGGTCGAGCCGGGGGAGATCGAGGCGGCGCTCGCGCGGCACCCCGGAGTGAAGGACGCCGTGGTCACGGCCGTGGGAGAGGCGCGGGGCCACAAGCGGCTGGTGGCGTTCTACGTGGCCGAGGGCCGGGGCCGCAGCCGTGGAAGGATCGAGGCCGCGGACCTTCGCGCCTGGCTGGAGGCCCGGCTGCCGGCCTACATGGTGCCGCTTCTGTACGTTCCGCTCGACTCCCTGCCGCTCACCGCCAACGGCAAGGTGGACCGCAAGGCGCTGCCGTCGCCGGATGCGGTGTCTGCACGCAACGCCCTCGACACTCGCGACGAGCGTTTCGTGGCGCCGCGCACCCCGACCGAGCAGCGGATGGCCGGGCTCTGGGAGAGCGTTCTCGGCATCGCACGCGTCGGGCTCGACGACGAGCTGTTCGAGCTGGGCGGCGACTCCATGCTCGCCCTGCGCCTGCTCGCCGAGACCGAGAAGGCCTTCGGCCGCCGGCTTCCCCTGGCCGCCTTCTTCCAGGAGGCCACGGTCGGCCGGCTTTCGGCCCTCCTGGACGAGCCGGGTATTCAATAGCTTGGAATGGCAAATGTGTGTAGGGGCAACCCTTGTGGTTGCCCTCGGCGGGCGTGATCTGACCGCGAATGTCCCCGCCCCCCCAGGGCGGCCACAAGGGCCGCCCCTACAGTCCTACCGGACCGAGAAGGCGCCACCGAAGGCGCTGAATTCCAGGCTCGACTGGATCACGGTCAGCCTTCGCGTCGTACCCGGAAGCCCCGAGTCCAGCTCCGTGCGCTGCGCCCCGATGTTCAAGCGGACGTGGTCGCCGAGATTCAGATGGAGCGCCACGCCGTAGGCGCTGAAGTCGTCCTCGCGGTCAGGGGCTCCGGCTCCGCGGACCGCCGCGTAGTCGTGAACCCCGGTCTCCACGAAGACGTCGGCCGACGAGGCCCGGCCGAGCTTCATGCCGACCGAGCCGCCGAACCGGTCGACCGTGAAGTGCGAGTAGCCCTCCTCCACGGAGTAGGCGAAGTCGCGGCCCCCATACACGCTGTAGTTGAGGCGCCAGCGCGGGATCAGCGTCACCTGGAGCCGGCCGGTGGTCTGGTCGAACGGCGTAAACTCCGAGCCGTCCTTGGGCTTCAGCGAGCGCTGGGCCACCGCGGCCACCAGCCGCAGGGTGTCGCGCTCGTAGCTCGCCTCCAGGATCGGCGCGGTGCCCGAGTTGGAACGGTCGCGTTCGGTGCCCAGGAACTTCACGTCGGAGCGCTCGAACCCGACGGCGATGCGGAACTGGTCGTGCGGCCGGTACTCGACGCCGCCGCGGAGCACCTCCTCCTGCCGGTGGAGGTCGTCGACGGGAGGCAGCCGCGGATCGTCGCCCAGATCCTCCACCAGCGGCTCGAATTTCAGTCCCGAGGCCGCGCCGAAGAGATGGACCGCGCGCCCGAGCCGCAGCTCCGCCCCGCCGCTGAGCAGATCCTGGCGGGAGTGGATGCGCTGCTCGACCTCCGAGGAGATGACGCCCTGCTCTTCCGCCCGGCGCGCGACGGCCTGCAGCGTCAGGCGGTTGAAGAAGCCGTAGACGCCGGCTCCGTAGTAGCCGTTCAGCCGCCGCCGCTCCTCCTGCTTCTGCCAGTAGACGTACTGCGGCAGGATGTCCACCGTGACGTAGGTCTTGCCGCCGAGCGGCAGGAAGCCCTGGGCTCCCAGGCCGGCCGTGAGGGTGAAGTCGGGCTCTTCCTTGACGGGCACGGCGTCGTCTCCGATCGTGCCGGCGAACACGTCGCTGACATAGGCGGCGTCGTTCACCGAGAACCAGGGCGACGCCCGGAATGGCCCCAGATGCCAGCGGGCGCTTTCCGTGGCCTTCTCCATCTGCTCCTTCATCGAGGTGCCGCGCTCCAGAAGCGTGCCGGGAGCGGTGTATTGAGACATCTGGGCGGCGGCCGGAGCGGCGGCGAGGAAAGCGATCGCCAGGGTGGCCAGGGCGCAGCGAATCGAGGCGCGAATTGAAGCGCGGATCAGGGCGTGCATTCGTCCTCCAGGATCATCCCCTCAGCAGCGCCCCTCAGAAGCGCCCCTCGGGAGCGGGCGGGTGGAATAAGATGAGCAACATGGACGACCGCGGGATGATACGCCATTTCGCAACCCTGGTTGCGGTGGCTCTCGGCGTGCTCCTCTTCTGTGCGCCCCTGCCGTTTGGCAGCGTGACCCGGTGGGGTGCGGCGGCGGTGCAGACCGCGGCGTTCTCGGCGCTCGCCCTGGCCGCGATCACCGCCCGGAGCCGCGATGTGAAGACCGTCGCCGCGCCGGTCCTGGCCCTCTGCGCGGTCGCCGTCCTCGGCCTGCTTCAGTCCTTCGGCTGGCCGCGGATGCTCGTCTCGCTGGTGTCGTCCGGGCACGCGGAGCTGCGCAGTATCGGAGCCAGTGGAGCCAGTGGAGCCAGTGGGACCGGTGGAGCCAGCGCGGCCGGCAGCTGGGTTCCCCTTTCCCTGGCTCCGGACGTCAGCGCCGCCACCGCGCTCACCTGGGCCGCGGTCGCCGCCGTCCTGGTCGCGTCCACGGTGGCGGCCCGCCGGCACAGCCGCCGCCGCTGGCTGGCCGCGGCCATCGTCGGCGCGGCCGTGTTCCAGCTCGCCTACGGCTCGGGACGCTGGATGTCCGGGTCGGCCGAAATCTGGGGCACGGCGGTGCCCGGCGACCCCAGCCGGCTGCGCGGCACGTTCGTCAACCCGGACCACCTCGCCGCCTATCTGGAGATCGCCCTGGCCATCACCTTCGCCTGGGGCTGGTGGGGCTTCCGGCGGGCCAGCCGGCCGCTCACCGCCATCGAGCGCCGGGTCCTGCTGACGGTGCCGCCGGTGGTGGTCTGGCTCGCGCTCTTCCTCGGCCTCGCGTTCACCGGCTCGCGCGGCGGCCTGGCGGCCGCGGTGGTGGCGGTGGTGGCGCAGGGTCTCCTTCTCGCCCGGGCCGCGCGCCGCCGGGGGCCGGCCGCGGTGGGGGTCCTGGCCGTCCTCGCCGGGGTGGGGGTGGTCGCCGCGGCCGGTCTGCAGAAGGGATTCGGGCGCCTCGCCGAGACCTCCGTCTACGAGGTGACCTGGAACTCCCGCCGCCAGATGTACGCCGCCACGTGGGAGCTCTGGCACCGCTTTCCCCTGCTGGGAGCGGGGCTGGGCGCCTTCCGCGATGCGATTTCCCTGACCCAGCCGGACGACCTGCCCGGCACCTGGTGGCATGCGCACAGCGACTGGCTGGAGCTGCTCGCCACGATGGGAATCGTGGGCGCGGCGATCTTCCTCGCGGGGCTCACGGCCCTGGTGATCCGCCTGGCCCGGGGCTGGGCCTCGAACCGGCGTTCGGAAGACCGCGCGGCCGTGCTCGCGGCCCTGGGAGCGCTGGTGTCCCTGGCCATCCACGAATCGATCGACTTCGGTCTCACCATGCCGGCCATCGCCATCACCCTGGCCGCTCTCCTGGGAACGGCGGCGGTGGCCTGCGGCGTGGAGGAGGCGCTGCCCGAGGTCAACGAGCGGCAGCCAGCAGGCGGACCGTCCCCGGAACCAGAACCCCGCCCGAGACGGCCTCGATCTCCAACAGGTAGGGTACGCTTTGGAGCGGCTGGAGAATCCTGAGGACGTCCCCGCGCCGCGCGCCCGTGATCGCCGCCACCTCCCCGTTCAGCCGGACCTCGACCCCGGTCCCCAGGTCGGGCGCTTCGAGGATCTCGATCGTCAGGCCCCCGGCCGGCCCGGCCGGCACCATCTCCAGGCGCGGCGCCGGCTTCCGCATCGCCCAGTCCTGATACGACCACGCGCTGCGCTTCAGCGCCTCGAGCTGCCCGCGGGCCTCCGCTTCGAGACCGACATCCGCCCGGGCCCGCGCCAGCACGAGGCGGGCGAGCCAGTAGGGAGAGGTCCGCTTCCAGGACGGATGGACGCCGTCCAGCGCCCGCGTCGCCTCGTCGAATTTGCGCTGCTGGGTGAGCGTGCGCGCCCGGGCGATGCCGTACGGCCCCCACGGCGCGCTCCAGGGCTGGCTGGCGCGGCGCACCAGCACCTCGGCGGCGGGCAGATCCCCGCTCAGCACCGCCGCCCACGCCGCGGTCGGGTCGTCGATCGTCCCGGCCAGGCCGGCCAGGCGCCGGAGCATGGGCTGGGGCAGCGGGCAACCCTTCCACAGGCAGAGATCCAGAGACCAGTCGAGCCACGCCTGGAGCGACGGCCCGAAGCTGCCGCCTCCCGGTCCGGCCGGGCACTGGGCCAGGGCGGACTCGGTCTGCGCGAGGAAGCGCTGCCGCGGCGGCACCTGCATCACGTGGAGGAAGAGGAGATGGGCGCGGCTCTCGTCGCCGCCCCGGAGCCGGGCCTCGGCCTCGGCGAGGTTGGCGCGCATCGCCGTCGTCAGCGTCTGGTACCAGCGCACCCGGGCGGCCCTGTAGCCCTCCCAGTCCGAGTCGCGCGCCTCGATCTGCTGGAGCCGTTCCCAGGCCCACGGCTCCGGCGGGATCGCGGAGTACGCCTGCCCGCGGCTGTCCGCAGTGCGCAGCCAGGGCTCGACCAGGGCCTCGAAGGTCCGGCGGTCGGTCAGCGCGCGGGAGAGCAGGACGCGGGCCTCTTCCTTCTTGCCGCTGCCCAGGACGGGCCACAGCTCCAGGTAGGCGGCGGAGAGGAAGCGGGCGGGCTCGGGCCGCCCCGGAGCCACCTTGAGCGCGCGCAGCAGCGGGGCTTCCCACTCCTCGGGCTCGGTGAGCAGCCGGCGGTCGCGCTGCGACGACCAGCTCAGATACATGGAGGCCCCCTGGATCATCTGCGCCTCCCAGGAGGACGGCCGTTCGAGGGCGACGCTCGCCGCCAGGCGATGCGCGAGCTCCAGGCGCCGGAGCATGGAGGCGGACGAGCCGTCGAGCTCCACGGCTTCCACCGGCGCTGCCGCGGACGCCGCGGACCCGGAGGCGAACAGCGTGCGGGCCAGCCGCAGGCGCGCGTGCCAGCGGTCCGGCTCGCGAGAGATGCCGTCGATCAGCCCGGGTTCGTGGGCCAGGACTCCCGAGGACCGGGCCAGATCGCCAAGTCGATCCTGGGAGCGCCTGTAGCCCTGGAATTGAAGGACGGACGTGCCGGCCAGGCCGACGCTGAGCAGAGCGAGGGCGGCCCGCCATCCGGCCTTCATGAGACGGCCCTCGTGAAGGGGGATCTTCGTTGAATCATTCCTGGAAAAGACAAAGCGTCCCCATTCTATCTCCCATATACTCGCCCTCGCATGAAGAGCCGTGTTTCCTCCGGCAGGCCCGTCTCCGCCGCCTCCCGCTTCGGCGAGATTTTCGCCTGGGGCGTTCTGATCGTTCCCGCCTTCTTCGTTCTGCAAGGCAAGGAATCGTTCCGCCTGCCGAAGCTGATGCTCGCCGAGTGGCTCGGGCTCGCCTCGGTGCTCTGCCTCGCCTTTCTCCTGAGGGGAGGGCTCAAGGACGCCTGGCGCCTGCCCGCGGTCCGCGCCCTGGCGCCGCTCCTGATCGTCGCCACCCTGGGCCTCTGGACCTCGGATCATCCGCTTCAGGTCAAGGACGCGCTGATCGATCTCTGGATCGGCGCCGCCTGCCTGATCGGCTGGAGCGCCGGGCTCGACCGCCGGCAGCAGGAGCGGCTGCTCGGCGTGCTCCCGTGGCCGGCCGCAGCGCTCGCCCTGGCCGGCATCCTCCAGTTCCACGGCATCTGGAGGCCGTTGCAGGTGGCAGGCACGCCGTGGGATCCGCGGCTCGGCATCACCTCCTTCGCGGGCAACCCCGGCGACCTCGGCGCCTGTCTCGTCCTGCCCTGCCTGGCCGCGCTCTGGCTGCTGCCCGATCTCAAACCCGGCCCGAAGCGCTGGGCGCTCGCCGCCGCGTTGGTCGTCTGCCTCTACTGTCTGGCATTGACCCAGACCCTCGCCAGCCTCGCGGCGGTGGCGGTCGGAGGCGCCTTGCTGCTCTGGATGCGGCTGCCGCGCCGCGTCGCCCTGATCGGATTGGGCGCCGCCGCGGGTCTGGCGCTGGTGCTCGTCCTGGCCGTGGCCCCGCTGAGGGTGCGCATCGGAGACAAGCTGGCCCAACTCGCGGCCGGCGACCTGAACCAGGTGCTCACCGGCCGCCTGGACGGCTGGCGCGCCGCGGTCTGGATGCTGGAGCAGCACCCCGTGACCGGCGTCGGCCACGGCGCCTACCTGCCCGAGTACGTGCCGGCCAAGCTTGCGCTGCTGAAACAGGACGTCGAGTTCCTCCCGAACCAGACGCAGCCGGTGTTCGCCAACGCCCACAACGAGTTCCTGGAAGCGGGGGCCGATTGGGGAGTCCCGGGACTGCTGGCGCTCGCCTGGGGATTGTGGGTCGTGGTCGGGTCGGCGCGCCGCGCGTCGGAGCGCCGTCGATCGCTGGCGATTCCGGGGCTGGCCGCGTTGACGATTCTCTCGCTGGCCTACTTCCCGTTCCGGGTGGCCCTGCTCGCCTTCCCGGCGATCCTGTTCCTGGCCTGGGTTCTGCGTCCGGAGCTCGATGAGCCGGAGTTGGATGAGCCGAAACTGCGGGAGACTCCCGCCGCCCGCCGCTCGCCGCTCGTCTGGATCGCGGTGCCGCTCCTGGCCCTGGCCCTCTTCGTCCAGACCGGCCGGATGCGCGACCGCCTGCTCGCCTCCCGCATCCTGCGCCAGGTCGAGCTGCTGAGCATGGCCGCCGTGGCGCAAGGCCAGATGCCGGCCGGCCTCGTGCCGGGGAACCTGGCCCTGCTCCGGCAGGCCGAAGCCCGCGACCGCACCGAGGTGGGGATTCCGGTCGCGCGGGGAACCCAGTACCTCCTCCTACGCAACGGCCACGAAGCCGCCGCCGCCTACCGCGCGGCCCTGAAGCTGGAGCCGCGTCCGGAGATCCATCTCAATCTCGGAAGAGCCCTGCTCCTCTCCGGAGACCGGGCCGCCGCACGCGAAGAGTTTCGCCTGGCCCTGAAGCTCGACCCCCGTCTGACTCCGATGATCCCGGCCGACCTGCGGTAATAGCTCTGCGCAAGCGCAAAAAGTCGGGGAGGTCTGTGTTTCACGGAGGCACCCCCGGTCGTCGGAGACGTGCGCGGCCCTCCTGCGCCGCTGTACCACGCCGCGACCCGAGCCGTGCGCTCTTCCGGGCAGCTCCTGCCGCTATTTACGCCGACTCCGTCGGCGGACCCTCGGTGCGGCATCAAGCGCTTCGAAGGGTACAGTCGGGTGCTCGCCTTCGCCCCGGGCACCCAGGGCACGCAGCGCGAGCTGCGCAAACTTCCTCGCTTCAGCGGCGACGCCGTCAAAGGTTGCAAGAGCCTCTTCCAGGCGAACGCCCCCAGGCGCGTACGAGGCTTCCGCAAGGCCCAGCTCTTGCCGCAAGCCACTCTCAATCAACTGAATCTCTGCCACATAGACGAAATTCGCGTCTGAAAACACTTGCGCCAGCATAGGCCTCCCGAGCGCTGACTCCAGGCCAAGACAGAGCCGGGCGATCGTCTCCACAGAGACCATGCCCCGCTCGCGCTCAAAGATTCCAACGATGGTATCACCGAGGCCCGCCCGTCTGGCCAACTCACTTTGCGAGAGATTCGCGTGCATGCGCCAACGCCTCACGACCCGGCCGATGTAAAGGGCGCTGATCTTGCGCAAAGGCCGCTTGCTCACGGCTCAGGCTCCCCCAACTCGCCGGAGCGCGCCCACTACCTCCCGCGGTAGCACCATCTTGGACCACCCGGGCAATGCGGTCGTCGCAACGATCGCCGGAGGCACCACGCCGGCCCTCGAAGCCCGTTCCAAGAGCGCTTGAATCAACTGTTGCTCCACCGGATCGTGTGACCCCACTCTCACCTCGGGCTGGCGAAGCGAGAGCAGATCGTAGTGACAGGCAACCACCGGCTCGAAGGGTCGCCCGGAATCCGTGATCGTTTGGAACCTGAGGTGCCCGACAAAGGGGGCTGTCCCGAAAGGAACCAGGGCATAGACGAGAGGAGCCGATGTCGCTTGGCTCCGGAAGGCGTCGGCGAAGTGCTTGCAGTAGGCAAGGTAAAACGTTTCTGTCGTCGGGTCGGTCATGGTGCCCTCCTTCGGCCCCGTTGAAGGTCGTCCACCGATCTGCGGCGGTTCCGGCCTCCAGTCTCGCCGCCGCGCTGGCGGCGGATTTGTATGGCTGCTGCTGCTGCCTGCACGTGCCGATGAAGCCGGCCCCGCGCCGCGCCGGCCTCGATCCAAGCCAGGATGGCGTCACCGACGATGCGCTCGGCGGCGGCGACTGGAATCCCGCCGCGCTCCAGGGCTGCCCTGATGAGCGCCCTTTCTTCGACAAGCGCTCGCAGGGCGCAAGCCTGCAAGTCATTGTTTGGGTTCATCGCCCAGCAGGCTCGGCGGAAAGGTTCTGTTCAGTCCGAGCCTCCTCGCCCGCACCCTGGACGAATCGACGGCCGCGCCGAGGCGGCACGCCTCGTGAGGGGACCGGCACTCCAGGACGGCCCAGCCCGTCGACCTGAGCGCGTCTGCAAACCGGCGTGCGTCCCGCATGTGCTGGAGCCATGGGATCGCCGTCAACAGCGCGAGCGGCTCCGGAGGCCCGAGCCTTCGCGTCAAAAGCTCCAGGAGCAGGCCGGCCTTCCCGGTGCCCTCGAACGCTCGGAGCGCCAGGTCGACGACGCTCAGCGGCGCGGCCTCCAGGGACCATTCAGGGTCGTTGAGATCCTCCGCGTCCCGGACATACGGCAGGCGGCTCCAGACCCTTCCCAATCGGCCGAGGGGAAGGTCGTCGAGCCAGGGGCGCACCGCCTCGGCTGCCGGACGGCCGAGCTGCTGCGCGATCGCCTCCTCGCAGTCCCTGCGGACCGACTCCCCGGGCGAGCCGGGCCACCCTCCAACGCGAGGCTCCAGAATCCGTCCCTCCGAGCCGGCACCTGAACGCGGACTCGCGGCATTCCCGGCGCGCCCCTGGTTGCGGACGCTCATGTGCCTCGCCCTTCGGGCTCTTCGAGCCCCTGCAAGAGGATCTGGAACATCTCCAGGATGGTCTCCGCCAGCCTCACGCCGCCGGCTCTGCGGCGCGACTGCATCAAGAGAAGCTCAACGCAGATCCGCTCTTCCGGCACATCCTGCCCCATGGCATGAACGAGATAGAAGAACGACAGCGGCTCGGTGCCGAGCGCGTCGAGAATCCTTGCCAGACTCTCAAATCTCGGCAGATCCCTGCCGTTCTCATACCTGGAAAGCTGGCTTTTCCCCACGTTCGCCCGACCCGCAACGTCGGCGAGCGAAAACCCGGCCTTCCGGCGGAAGGCCGTCAACGCAGGGCCGACCGTCGCGAACCAGGAGACCGCTCCCGAAGCCGGCGATCCTTCCGTCATGCCACTTCGACCAGGGTGAGCCGCCGGTCTTCCTCGTCATGCTGGAAGGACACCAGCTCGCGGAGATCGCACTCCTTGGCGTCCAGCTCGGCCTCCTCCAGCTTCAACCAGGTCGCGAAATAGCGGCCGTGCTGGTAGTAGACCTCCAGCTTGCACTCCTCGGCCGAATGTTCAGGAACGTAGACCATGCCCGGGTCGCCGAGCGGCCGGGGGGTGAATTGGCGCCAGCGGATGAAGGCTCCGAGAGCGGCGAGGGTTCCCTCGTCGTTCGCCTGGGTCAGATCAAGGTCGGCCGGCACGTAGGCCAGCTCGAGCAGGTCGCTCAGTGCGCAGGCTGCGAGCCATAGCGCCTCTTGTTCCTGGGTCGGTGGCTCCATCTCACAGGAGGGAAGAGTGGCGAGCCGGTCAATCAGTCGCCGGTAGCAGATTTCTACGAAAGACAGACTCTCGGGGTTCAGGTCGACGACGTCCGGCTCGCTGGATTCCTTGTCGCTCATTCACTCCTCCACGTGCAATTGCTGAAGGCTTTCCGACATGCTCGAAGGGGTTGGGAGACTCCCAGCGGCGCGCAAGAGGCGTTCAAACTCTGGGCGCATCAGCCGAATGAAGAGGTCCGTCAAGCGGTCAATCCCGTCTTCGTTCCCATATGCGTCCAAAAAAAGTGAGAGAACTGAGATTCGGAGCGCTTTGCACAGGCTCTCAAGGTGATGCACCCTCAGCTTGATCTTGCCGCTCATGAGCTTTGTGTAGGTGCCTCTCGCAAGGCCCGCTCTGGTCTCGATATCTATATGCGGAGAGCTGCCCTTGACTTGCCGTTCGATCGCTTCGAAGAGCTTCACCGGTGTCGCCAAGGCTCAACCCTCCTCGGACCGGCGACCGGCGCGGTGGAGAAGCTCGCGAACGACGGCGCGCTTCTCCTCTGGATGGATCGGCCCGCAGAGGAACTGTTCGCACCTCCTGGCCTGTGCCGGGCCTGGCCAGGCTCCAGGCTGCCCCAGGATCGAATCGGCGAGCTGCCGCAAGGCCTCGCGCTCGTGAAGAAAGCTCATTGAACCCTCCTTTCCGTATCGTCGCGGCGCATTGTCGCAAAGTTGACTCGCCGGGCAAGCCTGCAATCGCACATCTGGGAGACTTTTGCCTTGCCCGGCCGGCAAGCACTCCCGCGTGTGCCCGGCGCGCTTGTCCCGAGGAAGGCACGCCGTCACACTGCGAACAGTAGGGAGGCACTTTTTGACCAGGCAATTTCTGCCTCGCGGGTTGAGCGCCTCTCGGAAAGGAAAGGTTGGTATGTCTCGTCTTTTCTTGGTTTTAGCTCTTGGAATGGCACTTGGCGGACCGCAGCTCCAATCCTGGGCGGCAAGCTTGTTCGCGGCCATCCAGGCTCCGGCCAGCACGGACGGAGGGGGTATGTTCGATCCCAACGGCGGGGCTGGGACAGACGGCGGGGGGCAGTTCGATCCCGACGGCAGACCCCATACAGACGGCGGGGGTATCTTCGACCCCGACGGCCTTGCTGGTGCCGACGGCGTAGGGATGTTCGATCCCAATGGCTAGGCGGCTCGCTTTGGCCTGCTGAAAGCACCCTCCTCTCTAGGAGGGCGGCACGTACCGCCCTCCTCACTTCTTCGTATAGTCTTATGCACCGCGGATACAGAACGAGGCGGAATGGACCAGCACCTCTCGCACGCTACATTGGTCAGCTACCTTTCCGGGCAAGCGGCCGGCCCCCAAGTGGGAACCGCCATCTCACACCTTGCCGGCTGCGAAGCGTGCAGAATCCAGGCAACCGGGGTCATCGAAGACCTGGCGTACGCCCTTGCCGAGGAAGATCGCCGGGGCGAGAAACTGCTGCTGGCACATGCCCGGTGGGCCGAGCTCGCGAGCCTCGCACCAGGCGAGCAGATCAAGCGAATCCATGCCAGGGAAGAGCTTCAGACGCAGGAGATGTTCGACACGGTGCTCAGCGAGGCAGCCAGGCTCGCCAAGGACGACCCGTACCCCGGTGAAGAGGTAGCCCTGGTCGCCCATGCCCTTGCGGGAAAGCTTACTCAGCAATCCGAGGCTCGCCGGAACGACCACCAGGGCATTGCCCTGATGGAAGTCGGAACCTGCCGGCGCCTTGCAGCGGACTGGCGCGGTTCAGCCGCTGCGCTCAAGGCGGCTCGAAGCCACCTTGAGCGGGGGACCGGTGAGCCGGCGTTCGAAGCGAAGCTCCTTTCGATGCAGGCATCGCTTGCTACGGACACGGGCCATATAGAGCAGGCTGAAGCTCTTCTGGGGCGAGCCGCCGCGCTCTACCGGAAAGCGGGCGACTTGACTGCTGTCGCTGCGGCCGCAGTCAAAGAAGCCAACATTCTCCTCGCAGCCTGCCGTCATGAGGAGGCCCTCTGCCGAGCGCAGGAGGCGCTGAATCTGCTGCCGTCGAAGGATACGCGGCTTGAGATTCTGGCGCGGAACATCATGACCGCCTGCCTCGTGTTTCTGGAACGTCCGGATGAAGCGCTCAAGAGTTACCGCGCCACCTGCCCCCTGCGAGAGCAGCACTCGGAACGCCGGAGCGAGCTTCAGGCGGAATACCTTGAGGCACTCCTGTTTGATTCCTTCGGTCTTGCCCGCGAAGCGGAAACGTCTTTTCGCAACAACATTGCAAACCGCATGGAAGCCGAGGCTTACAAGGATGCATTCCTTACCATGCTCATCCGATTCGAGCTTCTTTTCCGGCGGGGTGAGCTTGCCAAGGCGGCTCAAGCCTGTGAAGAAGCACTCGAAGCGATCCAGCGTGCCGGCAAAGCCGGCCACAGCCAGTTGGAGGCGATGTGGCGCGATCTTCTGACCCTGGTCCAAGCCCGGCGGCTGACCGAACATCAAGTGCTCTTGGCTCGCCGCTACTTGCTGCGGCACTGGAGCGTGCCGGGAGACTGGAACCTCCCTCTGGACCGGGCCGGAGAGCGTGCGCCCCAGCTTCAGCGGTACGCGGAGCCTGCCCCAAACGAAATCGGCACGGCGAGCCTGATCGAGAGCTACCCTGCGCCGGCCCTGCTCGGGGAGACCTTCGAGGCAGCCCTGGGGGGTTATGACCGGTCTCTCATCAGGAAGGGGCTGTCGCAGGCCGGCGGCTGCGTCAGCAAGGCCTCGCGCCAGCTTGGCATCGCCCCCGCTACGCTCCGGGCCAAGATCAGGAAGTATGGCCTCGGCGGTGGCGTCACAGAAGCTGCGGAGACTGCCAGAATCACTCGCCCTGGCAAGGTCAATCGAGAGGCTCTTGCGCCGGAACGGGCTCGGGCCTGGTGGAGGGAGATCCGGTCGCAGTCCACCACGGCGGTGCGGCTCTCCCAGATCAAGGCTGTCCCCGCGTACCAGACACGCGAGCTGGTCGAAGCGATGCTGGAGGACGCGGTCTCGACCGGGTCTGGCGCCCCCCTTCAAGGTGACAAGACCGCGTCCCTCGCGTATGAGGTGGCCGGAATCCTCTCGCCGATCCGCTGCCTGGGCACCGTCAAGCACGACCTCCAGTGCAAGGC
Organism: Holophagales bacterium; assembly: GCA_031390755.1. Taxonomy (GTDB): domain Bacteria; phylum Acidobacteriota; class Thermoanaerobaculia; order Multivoradales; family UBA5704; genus DATMER01. The sequence continues at coordinate 304 of JANMTS010000101.1, read as the reverse complement.
GCTGAGGATCGCCGCGAACTGCCGCCGGCTGGCAGGCAACTGGCAAGGGGCTTCCGCCGCGCTTCACCAGGCACGCGCTCATCTCCGCCAGGGCACTGGCGCCCCGGCGCTCGAGGCCCGGCTGCTGGCAATCCAGGCGTCGCTGGCCACGGACATGGGCCATTTGTCAACGATCACCCAAATTTCCCCCGTGCCGATCACCTAAAATTCCCCCTCTCCTCCGGTTGTCTTAGTCCTGTCTCGCCCTCGTCGCCGGGCCTGTGGGACCTGTGGGCGGCGCCGCTGTTGGCGCCGTCCAAGGAAG
>JANMTS010000098.1:0-22776 GCA_031390755.1 Holophagales bacterium | reverse complement strand
CAACCCGATCAACCTGATGGCCGACTCCGGCGCCCGCGGTTCCCGCGAGCAGGTGCGGCAGCTCGCCGGCATGCGCGGTCTCATGTCCAAGCCCTCGGGCGAGGTCATCGAGACGCCCATCACGGCGAACTTCCGCGAAGGTCTGTCGGTGCTCCAGTACTTCATCTCGACGCACGGCGCCCGCAAGGGTCTCGCCGACACGGCGCTCAAGACGGCCGACTCCGGCTATCTCACCCGCCGTCTCGTCGACGTGGCCCAGGACGTCATCATCAACGTGGTGGACTGCGGCACGATCGACGGCATCACGGTGGCGGCGATCATGGAAGGCGGCGAGATCCTCGAGCCGTTGCGCGACCGCATCGTCGGCCGCGTCTCGCAGGAGGACATCTACGACCCCATGACCGCCGAGATGATCCTGGAGGTCGGTCAGGAGATCACCGAAATCCTGGGCAGCGCGGTCCAGGCGGCCGGCATCGAGCGGGTGCGAATCCGTTCCGTGCTGACCTGCGAGGCGCGGCGGGGCGTGTGCGCCTACTGCTACGGCCGCAACCTGGCCACCGGCAAGATGGTCGAGATCGGCGAGGCGGTAGGCGTCATCGCCGCGCAGTCGATCGGCGAGCCCGGAACGCAGCTCACCATGCGGACCTTCCACTACGGTGGTACCGCGAGCCGCGTGTCCGAGCAGTCGAAGCACGTCGCGAAGAACCCGGGTCTCGTGAAGTTCCTGAACGTGAACACGGTCGAGAGCAAGCGCGGCGCGCTGGTCGTCATCAACCGCAGCGGCAAGCTGGTCATCACCGACGAGAAGGGCCGCGAGCGCGAGCGCTACGCCCTGACGTACGGCTCCCAGCTTCTGGTGCATGAAGGCGCCATGGTCGAGCAGGGCACGGAGCTGGTGACCTGGGACCCGTTCACCTACGCCATCCTCTCCGAGGTTGCCGGCACGGTGGACTTCCAGGACATCGTCGAAGGCGAGAACGTGCGGGAGGAGACCGACAAGGTCACCGGCCTGTCGCAGAAGATCATCGTGGAGGCCTCCGCGAACGAGAAGCGGGTGCCCGCCATCCTGATCCGCGGCGAGCGGGAGAAGCGCTACCTGCTGCCGTCCGGTTCCCACCTCGTGGTGCAGCACGACCAGGAGGTCCACCCGGGCGACACGCTGGTCAAGATCCCGCGCGAGACCACGAAGACGAAGGACATCACGGGCGGTCTGCCGCGCGTCGTCGTGCTGTTCGAAGCGCGCAGCCCGAAGGAGCCGGCGATCATCACCGAGATCGACGGCGTCATCCACCTGGGCGACGTCCACAAGGGCATGCGCAAGGTGCTCGTCGAGAGCGACATGGGCGATGTCCGCGAGTATCTCGTGCCGCGCTCGATCCACATCAACGTGCAGGAAGGCGAGCGGGTCCGCGCCGGCGATCCGATGATCGACGGTCCGATCAATCCGCACGACGTTCTGCAGGTGCTCGGCGAGAAGGAGCTGCAGCGGTACCTCACGGACAAGATCCAGGAGGTCTACCGTTCGCAGTCCGTGGCGATCAACGACAAGCACATCGAGGTCATCGTGCGCCAGATGATGCGCTCGGTGAAGATCGAGGAGGTCGGCGACACGGAGTTCCTGATCGACGAGCAGGTGGACCGCTGGAAGTTCGGGGAGGAGAACGATCGCGTCGTCGCGGCAGGCGGTACGCCCGCCGTCGGCCGGCCGCTCCTCCTGGGCATCACCAAGGCGTCGCTGTCGACCGACAGCTTCATCTCGGCCGCCAGCTTCCAGGAGACCACGCGCGTGCTCACCGAAGCCGCCATCAGCGGCAAGGTGGACCGCCTCCGCGGTCTGAAGGAGAACGTGATCGTGGGACGGGTCATCCCGGCCGGTACGGGCATGGGCTTCTACCACGACTTCCACATGGCCGAAGATTTCATCGAGCCGGAGCCGGAGGCGGAGGAGGAGCTCTTCTTCGAGTTCGGCGACGAGGAGATCCGCAGCCTGCCGCAGGAGGTTGTGGAGACCGAGTAGTTTCCACGGCTCCCTGGCTTTTCAGAAGGGCGGTCCTCTCCGGAGGGCCGCCTTTTTCTTTTTACGTCTCGTAGCGGACCAGGCCGCGGATCACCTCGTTCTCGGGAAACTCCCCGAGGACGTGGGCGTAGACCCACCAGGCGCCGTCCTGCCGTTCGTCGACGCTCAGGAGCCGGTAGAACCGGCCGTCGATCTCGATCGTGATCCGCGGGTTCCACTCCGGCTTGGGGCGGTTGCTCAGAACCGTCAACCCGTTCGCCGGGCCTCCGCCGAGGAAGATCACGCGGTCGGGCCGGTCCGGACCGAAGCGCAGGCGGTCCCGGGACGCTCCGAGCCTTCTCTGGATGGCCTGCCAGATTCGCACCCCGGCCCAGACAGTCGGCTCGCCCGAGGCCTCGCTGTTGACCCCCCAGGCGACCATCCGCACGATCCCCACGATCGGAATGCTGATCAGCAGCCAGACCCAGGGCTGCGTGATCCACTGCACCCAGTTCGCCACGCCGCTCAAACCATAGGAGATCTTCTCGGCGTCGGTGAGTCTCTTGTTCTCCAGGATGTCGACGAACAGCGCGGCGTTGCGCTTAGAAATGGTGTCGAGGAAGGTGATCGCGTTGGCGACGACGACGGGTCCGCCGATCAGGAATTCCAGCAGACCCAGGAAGCCCGACGGGCCGGCCGGGTCGACGCCCCAGCGCTCGGCGAAGCGCCCGCGCTCGGGCGCAGGCAGGAGAGCCGCGAAAAAGGCGAGGAGGAGGTCGCGCATGGGGATCGGGTCCAGGGTCATGGTAAGATGTTCCGGCCAGAGAAGGAAAGACTGATGCGAAATGTCTTCTGCGCTGCGCTTCTCCTCGCCGGTGTCCTGCCTGCGCTCCCTTCAACCGTCCTTGCCGACGACGTCTACCTGAAAAACGGCCGCAAGTTCGAAGGGGTCATCGCGGAGACCACCGACTCCCAGGTCCGCATCCGCCTGCCCGGCGGCGTGCTGAGTCTGCCGAAGAGCCAGGTGCTCCGGGTCGAGACCGGCCGTTCGGCTCTCGCCGAGTATCTGGTCCGCAAGGAGGCGCTCCGCCGGGGCGCCGACACCCGAGCCCAGGACTGGCTCGACCTCGCCCGCTGGGCCCGCACCGAAGGGATGGAGCAGGGCGCGCGCGAAGCGGCGTTGATCGCCTCCGAGCTGGATCCGAAGCTGGAGGGCCTGACGCCCATCCTCCGGAGCTTCCGCTACGTCTTCAGCGAGACGCTCGGGCGCTGGATCTCCTACGAGGACTCCATGCGCCAGCGCGGGTTCGTCTTCTCGGGCGGCGTGTGGATCAGCCGCGAGGAGATGGCCGATCGCGACCGCCAGCGGGAAGCCGACCTGGTCCGCCGCAGGGCCGACGCCGAAGCGGCCCGGTCCGAGCGCAACGCCCGGCAGACCGAGCTGCTGCTCGCGACCCAGAACGTTCTCCTCAACGAAACGGTGCGCGACCGCCGGCAGCGGGACGTCTATCCCTACATGCCGCCCTACGGCTGGCCGGTCGTGGTGATCCCGGGCTACTTCCCGCCCTCGCCGGGGCACCATGGCTCGGGGAACCATCCTGGCGGTGGCGGTGGCGGAACCCCGCCGGAGCCGCCGTCGCAGCCCCGTCCGGCGCGCGAGAGCCACGGCGGCTTCATCCGAGTCCCGGGCAGCCTGATCCCCGGCGGTACTGGCGGCGGCAGCGGCGGCAGCGGCTCGGGCTCCTCCTCTCAACGACCTTGAGGTGACCCGAGGCGGCCGTCACGCCCCGGGCCTTCCGTCGACTTCCGGCAGTTCCGGCAGTTCCGGCCGGGTGGAGCCCGCGGGGGCGTGCCTGTGGCACAATCGGCTCTTCGCTGTACTGAAGACATGAGCTGACGTTCATTTGGAGGGTGTCATGACCGGTTCTCATCTTCTCAAGACGGTTGCTGCATTCGAAGGTCTCCCGGACGAATGGCTGGACGAGCTCGCGGCTGCGGCCGAAGAGCGGAGCTTCGAGGCGAACACGATCGTGTTCCGTCAGGACGACGAGCCCGACGGCCTGTACGTCGTGGCGCAGGGCGGGGTGGTGGTCCGCAACGAGGTGATCGGCCAGCCCATCGAGCGCGTGCGGGCGCTCGGTCCCGGCGAGGTGTTCGGGGCGATGGAGGCGCTGGACGGCCTGCCGCGGGAGCACTCCGCCCGAACCCTTGGTCCCACCACGGTCTTCCGCATTCCTGAACAGCCCCTGCTGGGAATCCTCCAGCGCCACCCCGAGATCGAGATCAACCTGCGCGCACCGATGCCGCGCCGCCGGGCCGCCCGGATGAATGCGCTCCTGGCGCCGGCGAGCCGGATGGAGCCGCGCATCTGGGTCGACCAGGGCGTGCTGCTGACGATGGACGACGGGGAGACGCTCGAGCTGCGGCTCGAAAACCTGTCGAGCGGCGGCGCCTGCCTCAGCCCGGCGCCGAGGAGCTGGCGCCTCCGCAGGCCGCTGCGGTTCCTGATGGGAACAGGAGACCGCCCGGACCTGTTGCAGGTGTCCGGTGCCGTTCGATGGCGGCTGGGTGAGTGCGTGGGGGTCTCCTTCGACGGCGCCGGTCCGGCCCTGCGTCGTCGAGTCCAGGAGGTTCTGCGCGTTCTCCTTCCCCAGGCGACCTGAGGCTGCTATCCTAGGAGATAGCCGCGACCGAAAGAATGAATTTGCTGTGAGGACCCGAACCATGCGTAAGCTGATGCTTTTGCCTTCCCTCCTTTTTCTCGCCGCCGTGGCCCTGCCGCCGCTGTCCGCGACGACGGTGCTTCCGATCGCGGACGGCGCCCTGGCCGACCAGGCGTCCGTGATCGCCGAAGGCACGGTGATCTGGGCCGGACCTGCGACGGCGCCAGGACACCCGGCCACCGCGGCCGGACGTCCGTCGACCGAGTACCGGCTGCGCGTGGAGCGCCAGGTGAAGGGTGAGGTTCCGGGGGGAGTGGCGGTGGTGCGGGTGCCCGGAGGCACGGCCGCCAACGGCATGCGGCTGAAGATCTGGGGCGCGCCGGAGATGCGGATCGGCGAGCGCGCGCTGCTGTTCCTGGTGCCCAACCCGGACGGCAGCTTCGGCGCGTTGCACCTGACGATGGGCGCCTTCCACGAGCTGCGCTCCGGCGCCGGCCGCCTTGCGGTCCGCAACCTCTCCGAGGTCTACCAGGTCGGCGCGGAGGGCTCGTCCGAGCCGGTGCGCGATCTCGGCCGCTTTTCCAACTGGCTCGCCGACCGGGCCGCGGGGATCGAGCGCGACGCCGACTACCTGACGGACGGGCCGGGCGTGAAGCAGGCCCTGGGAACGTTCACCTACCTGGCCGGCAAGAAGCAGCACTGGGTCGAGTTCAGCGGGGGCGAGTCGGTTCCGTGGCACGCTTTTTCCGGCGGCCAGCCGCTGTTGCCGGGCGGCGGCTTCGCCGAGTTCGAGGCGGCTCTGATGGCCTGGACCAACGATCCCGGCTCCAGGATCCTCTACCGCTACGCCGGCACCACGAACCGGACCACCGGCTTCAGCGATTCCGACGGCCTGAACTCCATCCTGTTCGAGGACCCCAACAGCGACGCTCCGGGCTCGTTCAGCTGCCCGCGCCCGGGATCCGGATCGGGCGTGCTGGCGGTCGGCGGCACCTGGTTCAACGACGGCCCCGCGCCCATCGCGATCGGCGAGGGTGACATCGTGGTCAACGACGGCGCCGGCTGCTGGTTCACCAGCGGCAAGCGGGCCGAGCAGGTGTACGGCCACGAGCTGGGGCACACCCTCGGCTTCGGTCACTCCTGCGGTGACGACAACAGCGGCCCCTGCAACACCACGGCGAAGGAAGAGGCCCTGATGCGGGCCAGCGCCCACCCGGACAACCGGGGTGCGAAGCTGGGAGACGACGACAGAGCCGCCGCGTTCGACGTCTATCCCGACCCCAACGGCGGCGGCTCCAACCGTCCCGAGGCGCCGAGCAACCTGACCGTCGACTCGACGTCGACCACCTCGGTCACCCTGAGCTGGACCGACAACTCGAACAACGAGACCCAGTTCTTCGTCGAGCAGAAGAAGAACGGCAAGTTCAAGTCGGTCAAGACCACCAAGGCCAACGTCACCACCGTGACCATCACCGGCCTCCAGCGCGGCAAGAGCTTCACCTTCCGCGTCTCGGCCAAGAAGAACAAGACCGCCTCGACGGCCTCGAACGAGGTCACCGTCCAGACTCGGAGCTGATCTCCGCCCTCGAAAGAGGACAAGCTCTCCGTTCCAGGGCCCCGCGGGAATCTCGCGGGGCCCTTTCATTTGCCTGCAAATACAAGGACTTGCTCCCGGGTCGGGGCCTTCTCATGCCCCTGGCATCGCGGTTGCTCCTGGGAGCTGGCATACGTCTCGGTGAAGGAGACAGGAGGAGACAATCATGAAGACCAAGAGATCGCACGCGATCTGGATGATGGCAGGACTGCTGGTGCTGTCGGCGCCGACGTGGGCACAGCGCGGCTCGTACGAGCGGGATGGAGCGTTCCGGTTTCACCTGGGCTACTTCCAGCCCGACGGCGACTCGGAGTACTGGGACGACAAGGCGCGGGAGTTCACCGGCGGGATCGACGACTTCGAGGACGGCACGTTCGGCGCGGACTACCTGATGAGCCTGAACCGCCACTTCGGCCTGCACTTCTCGGGCAACTACTACACCGGAGAGACGACGCAGGCCTACCGGGACTTCGAGGACAACTTCGGGGATCTGATCCAGCACGACACGACCCTGGAGATCGGCTCGCTGTCCGCGGGTCTGTACTTCAGCTTCACCGGGCCGGACGCGGCGATCGTTCCCTACGTCGGGGCCGGCGTCGGCGTCCACTCCTGGCGTCTGGAGGAGAACGGCGACTTCATCGACTTCGGCGACTCCCGGCGGGAGATCTTCTTCGCCAACCCCGAGGACGACGGCGTGGCCTTCGGGCACTACTGGCTGGTCGGATTCGAGGCGCCGATCACTCCGAAGCTGTCGCTATACGGCGAGGGGCGCTGGACGCGCGCCGAGGATGAGCTGAGCGGGGACTTCGAAGACTTCGGCGACATCGATCTCTCCGGCAAGGAGTTCATTGCCGGCCTGTCCTGGAATCTCTGATCCAGGGCGAGCGCCCGATCCCAAGCCTCTGCTTCTAAAGGGATCAACCAAAAAAGGCCGGCGGGGAAACCGCCGGCCTTTTTCTGTTCTCAGGAGAAGAGCGTCGAGGCTCAGTGCAGCGACGCGCTGCCCAGGACCGCCTCGGCGAAGGACAGCCGCCCCTCGCTGTAGGTGGCGCCGCGGAGGGTCAGGGCGAGGACGTCGCCCAGCTCCTCGGCGAAGTGGATGCGGAGGGTCTCCACCAGCTCCTTCGGCAGATCCTCCAGGTCGGCCTCGTTGGCCTTCGGCAGGAGGATCTCCGAGATCCCGGAGCGGACCGCGCCCAGCACCTTCTCCTTCACGCCGCCGATCGGCAGCACCCGCCCGGAGAGCGTGATCTCCCCGGTCATGGCGATGTCGTGCCGCGCCGGACGGTTCGAGAGGGCCGAGATCAGGGCCGTGGCCATGGTCACGCCCGCCGAGGGGCCGTCCTTGGGGATGGCGCCTGCCGGCACGTGGACGTGGACATCCTTCTCGAAGAAGGCCTCCGCGATTCCCAGCGTGTCCGCGTGCGCCCGGGCGTAGGTCCAGGCGGCCCGCGCCGACTCCTTCATCACGTCGCCGAGCTGGCCGGTGAGGACGAGGTCTCCCTTGCCCTTCATCGTCGAAGCCTCGACGAACATGATGTCGCCGCCGACCGGGGTGTAGTACATGCCGGTCGCGACGCCCACCTGGTCCGCCCGCGACGCCTGCTCGGGGTGGACCTTCGGCCGGCCCAGCAGCTCGCGCACCTTGGCGGGATCGATGTCCGCCCGCTCGGCCTCGCGCGCCGCGATCTTGCGCGCCACCTTGCGGGACAGCTTCCCGATCTCCCGTTCGAGCTGCCGCACGCCGGACTCCCGGGTGTAGCTCGCGATCACCTCTCGCAACGCCTCGTCGGTGATCTCGATCCGCGCCTCGTTGAGCCCGTTCTCCTTGAGCTGCCTCGGGACGAGGAAGCGGCGGGCGATCGTCTGCTTCTCCTGCGCGGTGTAGCCCGAGAACTGCACGATCTCCATGCGGTCGAGCAGCGGCCCCGGGATGTTCTGGATGAAGTTCGCCGTGGCGATGAACAGCACCTCGGACAGGTCGAACGGCATCCCCATGTAGTGGTCCGTGAAGGTGTCGTTCTGCGCCGGGTCGAGCACCTCGAGCAGCGCGCTCGCCGGATCGCCCTGGTAGGACGCGCCGAGCTTGTCGACCTCGTCCAGCAGGAAGACCGGGTTCTTCGTGCCCGCCTGCCGCATGCCCTGGATGATCCGGCCGGGCATGGCGCCGACGTAGGTGCGCCGGTGGCCGCGGATGTCGGCCTCGTCCCGGACGCCCCCGAGGGCGATCCGCACGTACTTGCGGCCCATGGCACGGGCGATCGACTTCGCCACCGAGGTCTTGCCGACGCCCGGAGGTCCGACGAAGAGCAGGATCGGTCCCTTGGAGGACTTCTCGGGCTCGACGGTCTCCACGGTCTTCGGCTCGGCTTCGGCCTCACCCTCGTCGCCTTCGGCGTTCTCGGCGGCTTCGGCCGCGGCGGCCTCCTTCGCAGCCTTCGTCTCCGTGACCTCCTCGTGGCGGAGCTGGCGCACCGACAGGAACTCCAGGATGCGGTCCTTCACGTCGCCCAGCGCGTAGTGGTCCTCTTCGAGGATCCGCTCCGCCTCGGGGATGTCCAGATGCTCGGCGCTGCGCTCGTTCCAGGGCAGCTCGGCGATGGTCTCCAGGTAGTTGCGGATGACCTGGGTCTCCATGGCTTCGCGGCCCATGCGGCTGAGGCGGCCGAGCTCGCGGTCGACCTCCTTGCGGGCTTCGGCGGGCAGGTCGAGCTTGGCGAGACGCCCGCGCAGCTCGTCCATGTCGTTGGTGCCTTCGCCCTCGCCGAGCTCCTTCTGGATGGCCTTGAGCTGCTCGCGCAGGATGATCTCGCGCTGGCGGTCGCCCAGCTCTTCCTGGACCTTGGTCTTGATGTCCTGCTGGGCTTCGAGAACCTCGAGCTGCCGCTGGACGTGGACCAGGACGCGGCGCAGCCGCTCTTCCACGGAGAGGGTCTCCAGCAGGCTCTGACGGAGCTTGGGCGGAACGTCGGTGTAGGCGGCCACGAGATCGGCCAGCTTGCTGGCGTCGTTGACCCCGTCGAGCACCTGGTGGACGACCTCTTCAGGAAGGCCGGACTTGGTGCCCAGCTCCGCCGCGCGCTCCCGCGCCTCGCGGAGCAGGCCGACGAAAGCCGGGTCCTGCGCATTCAGGGGGAGCATCTCCTCCGCCTCGCGGACGGTGGCCTCCAGGTGCCCGTTCTTCTCCACGATGCGCATCGCGATGCCGCGGTGCTCGCCCTGAAGAAGCAGCTGCATGCCGCCCAGACCCCGCTGGATCTGGCCGATCCGCGCCACGGTGCCGATCGTGTGGAGCAGCTCCGGAGTCACCTCGGCGGCCTCTTCCCTCTGCGAGACCGCGAACACTAGGCGTTCCGGCGTGGCCAGCGCGGCCTCAATGGCGCGCAGCGTGGCAGGCTTTCCCGCGTTGATGGGCGCTGTCACACCCGGGAACAGCACGAAGTCCCTCAAGGGAAGCACGGGAAGCGTCATTCTCTCGCTCATGTTTTTCTGTCTCCTCGTCGCGTCGCTCCGGACCGCGACAGCCAGATGGTTCACTGGCTGAACAATCCGTATGCCCTGCACAACAGACCCCCTGCAGCTTCCATTCCGGGTCGAGGTAGGAACTTGAGCGATCTTAACTCAGGGTGCTATGGGAACCCGAATGCGGGGCGCCGACCTGAGGATGGTTGGCTAAGATCGAGGTTGGCCTGTAGTGCCGGGAGGGAGGCGGCTCCCTCCCCTCGCCGCGCGAGGGAGGGCTGGGGAGGGGAGAATGGGATCAATTCGCCCTCCCCTCGCCGCGCGAGGGGAGGGACGGGGAGGGGAGAATGGGATCAACCCTTACGGACAGCCGAAGTCCTGGACCCAGACGACCCGGTACGCGGCCTTGTCGAGACCGTAGCCGTCGCCGAGCGCCACGCCGAGCCCGAGGTCCGTGCAGGCCGGGTTGAGGAGATTGCGGCGGTGCGCCGGGCTGCGCAGCCAGCCGTCGAGGGCTTCGTCCACGGAGTAGACGTCCTCGTACAGGTTCTCGGCGACCCGGGCCGTGGCATAGCCCGCGGCCACCGCCCGCGCCCCCTGGTTCGCGCCGTCGCGGCTCTCGTGGCGGTAGTCGGAGCGCACGAGCAGGTCGACGGCATGGCCCTGCGCGGCGCTTTCGAGCCGGGTGTCGCGCCGCACCGGGCGCAGGCCGGCCTGCCTCCGGATGGCGTTGATCCGGGCCAGCATCTCGTCCCGCACCCGGTCCAGATCCTTGAGGCCGACCGTCTGCTTCGCGAAGTAGTCGCCGCGGTGCCAGCCGAAGAGCAGCACGTAGAGCGGGGAGCCGCGGTATTCGGCGATGCCGATGCCCACGTCCTGGAACGCGGGCGTCATGCCGCCGGGCACGCGCCGCACGCTCCGATCGCTGAGCCAGCGGTCGACGATCTCGTCCGGCCCGTCCGGGGAGACGATCACGCTTTCGCTCCAGGTGTGAGCGGTGTAGCCGACCTCGTTGAGACGGCGCCACACGACGTCGGAGCCCACGGTGAGCTGGTTGGAGGGACGGTAGCCGACCTCCTCGGCGTGGATCTGCGCGACCTGGCTGAGCGCGGGGACCAGCCGGAGCGGCATCAGGCCGGCGCTGCCGCGCGCCTGGTTCAGCTGCAGGAGCAGCCCCTGGCGCAGAGCGGGCGCATCGCCCTGGGGACTCGCCAGGGAGATGGAGGAGAGAGACAGCAGGAGCAGAAACGCCCTCGGGTCCATCGTTTGTTATCTTAACCTGTGGGCTAGCCGGAACCAAACAGGGGTAATCCGGGGCCAACGGGTCATCTGTGCAGCCCTGACAGTCCGGCGCCTCTACGTGTTTCTGCTGCGAACTGCGGGCTGGTTGCAACAAGAATCCCGCCCCCGCGCCCGGCCCTCAGGGCTGGACGGGGTGACGGTCTTTCGGGGCAGGCGGAGGAGTCGGCTCCGGCAGAATCTGGAACTTCGCGCCTTCAGGCAGCTCCCCGATCCCGAGCTTGTAGAGATAGAGATCCTTCATCCACCACATCCGGTGATGCGCCCGCAGCTCGGGCCGGATGCGCAGCGCGATTCCGCCCTCCTTCCTCTGGAGGGACTCGACGATCTCCGCATTCGCGATCGGCAGGCTCGCGGGGCCGCGGGGAGGGAGGCGGATGCGGAGGATCTCCAGCGGGCGCTCGCTGCCCACCAGCAGCTCTCCGGGCTGGCCGGGGTCGAGCGCGATGCGGGCTCCTTCCGCCTCCGGCCGGAGGCTCGGGGTGAGGAGCTTGATCCACAGGCCGTGGTGGAGGAAGTCCTCCCGGCCCGACGGTTTCAGGTGGGAGAGCGTGGTCTCGAACGGCAGCCACCGGATCGCGGCGGCGCTCACGTAGCGGTAGCTCCCGCCGTCCGTGAAGGGGAACGACCGCGGCGCGGACCAGAGCGGCAGCAGGAACGGCGCGGCGAGCACGGTCACGGCGAGCGCGGCCAGGGCTCCGCGCAGCGGCTTGACCGGCCGCGCGGCCAGGAACCAGAGGGCCGGGTAGAGCGGCAGGAAGTAGCGGTTGGCGATCGCGCCGCCGCCGCCATAGAAGTTGAAGGGGCGCAGCCAGAACAGCACGCCCGCAGCCAGGGCGACGGCCGCGACCAGCGACCAGCGACCAGCGCCGCGCCGCCATGCGAAACAGCCCAAGACCAGCGGCAGGAAGTAGGGCAGCAGCCCCACGTGGCGGCCCGCGGCATAGTAGAGGAGGTTCCAGGCCGTCAGCCGCGGATCGAACCCGATCTCCAGGGTCTCCCCCTTCACCCAGCCGTGCGTGCCGCGCTCTTCGACCTGCGCCCCCCAGTTGGCCGCCGACGCGTCCACGCCCGGGAAGCCGGTGTAGCCGTAGAAGCTCTGGCGGTCGCCGCCGTAGCTCGTCCAGGTTCCGCGGGTCGCGAAGTCCGCGCCGACCGAGAGCAGAACGAGGCCGGCCAGGCCGGCGGCGAGGGCGATGACGGTTCTTTTCCGGCCGTCCCCGGGGAGGAGCGTTTTCGCCATCAGACCGGCCGCCAGACCTGCCGGCAGCACCAGGCCGGCGTAGAGCGGCCGGGAGAGGATCACGATTCCGATCAGAGCGCCGATCAGAGCCCAGCGTCCCGGCCGGAACCGTTTCTCCTCGTCTCCCTCGACCGGGCCATAGACCAGAGAGAATGCGATCGCCGTCAGGCACATCAGGAAGAGGTCCGAATGGACCCAGAACACATACGCGAACGAGACCGAGGCGAACACCCAGGCCGCCACCCAGAGCGGGGCGATCGGCCCGATGCGGCGCTGGAGCGCCCGCGCCGCCATTATGGCCGCCAGGGCCAGGGCCAGGGCGTTGGCCACCGAGGCGCCGCGGGTGGGGGAGACGCGCACGAACGGCGCGATGAAGAACGGATAGACCGCCGGCTTGCCGTAGACCAGCGTCGCGCCGCCGTCCGAGCTCTGGAGGATCAGCCCCTCGGGCTTCCGGCCCCACGACTCCACGAAGCGGTCGTAATCTCCCCGGGTGTAGCGCAGATCGAAGTCCCAGGCGAGGCTCTGGGCCTCCAGGAGATAGGTCGCCTCGTCGCCCACCAGCGCCGGCCAGTCGCGGCGGTCCAGGGTCGCGGCGCCCACCAGGGTGGCGAGCAGCAGCAGGCCGAGGACGGCCCAGCTCAGAATCGACGGGATCGGCGGGACCGACGGGACCACCGCGGTCGGGGCGGGTCTGGGATCGTCGGGCGCGGGGTTGTTTGGCGAGGACATCGGAGCGGGATTGTATCCCCCTGATACAATGCGCGCCGATGAGCCAGCCCCTTCCGATCTCGAAGTCCTTGATGCCGACGCCAAAGACTCCCGTGCTCGCGCCCGCTCCCGACGAGCTCGACGTCAGCGTCCTGGTTCCCGTCCTCAACGAGGCCGACACGGTCGCGGAGCTGTCCCGGCGCGTCGCCGGGGTGCTCGAGGGCCTCGGCCGCTCCTTCGAGATCATCTTCGTGGACGACGGCTCGTCGGACGGCACGCCCGCCCGGGTGCGCGAGGTCCATGCCCGCGACCCGCGGGTCAAGCTCGTCCGCCTGCGCCGCAACTTCGGCAAGGCCGCGGCGCTCTGCGCCGGCTTCGACCACTCGAGCGGCCGCATCATCGTCACCATGGACGGCGATCTCCAGGACGACCCGGACGAGATCCCGCGGTTTCTCGCCAAGCTGGAGGACGAGGATCTCGACCTCGTCTCCGGCTGGAAGCGCAGCCGCCAGGACCCGGCCTCGAAGCGGCTGCCGTCGCTCCTCTTCAACTGGGTGACCCGGCGGCTCGCCCAGGTCGAGCTGCACGATTTCAACTGCGGATTCAAGGCCTACCGCCGCGAGGTGCTGGCCGAGATCGCCATCTACGGCGAGCTGCACCGCTACATCCCGGTGCTCGCCAGCCGGCGCGGCTTCGCGGTGGGCGAGATCCAGGTCAACCACCATCCGCGGCGCTTCGGCGTCAGCAAGTACGGCTGGGACCGGCTCTACAAGGGGCTGCTCGACCTCATCACCGTCCTCTTCATCACCCGGTACACGCGCCGGCCGCTGCATCTGTTCGGAGCGCTCGGCCTGACCTTCTTCACGGTCGGCTTCGGCATCAACGCGTGGCTCGCGTTCCTCTGGCTGTTCCACCACGAATCGCTGTCGAACCGGCCGCTGCTGCTCCTCGGCGTCCTGCTGATCCTGCTCGGCATCCAGGTCCTCACCACCGGGCTGATCGGCGAGATGATCACCTTCAAGAACTTCCATCGCCGCGACAGCTACTCCCTCAAGGAGTGGCTGGAGTGACGCCGCAGCGGCTCCCCTGAACCTCCTCTTCCTCACCCAGACCTACCCGGTGTCCGAGGGGGACACGGCGGGTCCGTTCATCCGGGATCTCGCCCGCGGTCTCGTCCGCCTGGGCGACCGGGTCACGGTCCTCGCACCGCACGCCCGCGGCATCCCCGCGCGCTGGGAGGACCAGGGGGTCGAGACCGTCACCTTCCGCTACGCCCCGGAGCGCTGGGAGCTGCTCGGCTACGGCCGCAGCCTGGAGGCCGACGAGAAGGTCAAGGGCGGCGCCGCGCTGGTGACGCCGTTCTACGCCCTGGGCATGCGCCGGGCCATGCGGCGCCAGCTCCGCGCGCAGCGCTTCGACCTGGTCCATGCCCACTGGATCGTCCCCAACGGCCTGATCGCGGCGTCTGGGATCGGTGGAGTGGATTCAACTCCCCTGGCCATCGGCCTCCACGGCAGCGACGTCTTCCTCGCCGAGAAGCCCGGCGTGCGCAAGGCCGCGGCCTGGGCGCTGGGACGCTCGCGGCTCCTCACCGGCTGCTCGCCCGAGCTGGTCGAGCGGGTCCGGGCGCTGGGTGCCCCCGCGCCGTACCCGGAAGAGCGCTCGCGGGTCATCCCCTACGGCGTCGACGTGCACACCTACGCGCCGGACCCCGGCCGGCGCGCGATCTGGCGCGAGCGCCTGGGCGTGCCGGCCGGCGCGCCGCTGCTGCTGAGCGTCGGGCGGATGGCGACCAAGAAGGGCTTCCACATCCTCATGGAGGCGCTGCCGGAGCTGCTGGCCTCCGTGCCCGAGGCGCACGTCGTCGTGGCCGGCGGAGGCGACCTGCTGCCGCGCTTCCAGGAGGAGGCGAAGCGGTTTCCCGGCCGGCTCCACCTGCCCGGGCCGGTGCTCCGCGACACCCTGCCGGATCTTTATAGAGCGGCCGACGTCTTCGTCCTGCCCGCGGTCCACGACTCCAAGGGGAACGTGGACGGCCTGCCCAACGTCATCCTCGAAGCCATGGCGAGCGGGCTGCCGGTCGTGGCGTCGGGCATCTCCGGCATCCCGCTCGCGGTGGAGCCCGAGGTCACCGGACTGCTGGTGCCGGAGAAGGACCCCGCCGCGCTCACCGCCGCGCTCCGGCGGCTTCTGACCAACCCGGAGATGGCCCGGGCGATGGGGGAGCGGGGCCGGCGGAAGGCCGAGACCGCCCTTACCTGGGACGCGGTGGCGGCCCGCTACCGCGAAGGCTACGTCTCGGCGCTCTCCGATCCGTCCTTCCGGAGCTGAAGACCCGGCCTTCCGGGTGGCTCCGGCCCCACCCGCCGGGGTGGGATCGGGGTGGGTTTGGGAGGGCTGTGGCGATCGAGCGACACCCCACCCTTCGGGACGTGGCGGGGGCGAGCGGCCTCCGCCTAGGATCATGGCAGGCAACGACGTTTCTTGAGGAGCCAGCCAGCCATGAAAACTCTCGCCTTTACGTTCTCGATCGTCCTCACCGGTCTCCTGCTCGCGGGTTCCTATTCGGGCACCGCCTCGGCCACGGCCGCGCCTGCCGCCGCGGGGCCTGCCCTGGACGGCAAGGCGATCTTCCTCGCCCAGAAGTGCAATGTCTGCCACTCGATCTCGTCGGCCGCCATCGTGGCCACGGTGAAGTCCGACAAGATGAAGGGTCCGGACCTCACCGGCCTGGCGCCCAAGCTGGAGGCCAAGTTGCTCGACGGCTACCTGCGGAAGAAGGTCGACATCAACGGCAAGAAGCACAGCAAGTCGTTCACCGGCACCGACGCGGAGATGGCCGTTCTCATCGCCTGGCTGCAGAAGCAGGAGAAGTAGACCGTGCCCGCGCTCTACTCCGAGGAGGTTCTGGCCGCGATCGTCCTGGTCGCGGTCGCTCTCATCGCCCTGCTGGTATTGCGCCCCTCGCTCACCGCGGCCCGCGGCGGCAGGATCCTGGCCTTCCTGGCTTTCCTCGTGCTGCCGGGCCTGGCCACGGCCTTCGGGCTCTCCGTCCACATGGAGCAGTCGAAGTCGACCGAGTTCTGTCTCTCGTGCCACGTGATGGAGCCCTACGGCAAGAGCCTGCGCGTGGACGATTCGGCATGGCTGCCGGCCCAGCACTTCCAGAACAACCGCATCCCCCGCGATCAGGCCTGCTTCACCTGCCACAAGGACTACACGATGTTCGGCGACGCCACGGCAAAGCTGCGCGGGCTCCGGCACGTCTACATCAACTACATCGGCACGATCCCCGAGAAGATCGAGCTCTACGTTCCGTACAACAACCGCGAATGCCTGCACTGCCACGCCGGAGCGCGGAGCTTCGAGGAGAGCGAGCTGCACCAGGGCATCCGCGCCGACCTGGGCTCGAACACCACCTCGTGCCTGGAATGCCACGACTCGATCCACAACGTGCATGACCTGGCGGGCAAGCCCATGTGGACGCCCAAGCCCGAGTCCCATCCCGAGGAGACCACCGCACCATGAGCGACCTGACCCAGCCGGCGGAGACCAATCCCCGCCTTGTGCGCCGCCTGCGCCTCGCCGGGCTGCTGCTGACCCTCGGCCTCCTCATCGAGGCCGCGACCCTGTTCTGGAGCCATCCGACCGCCTTTCTCGTCTTCCTGCTCCTGGGAGGCGCGCTCGTGGCCGCGGGCATCGTCCTCTACCTCCTCGCCATCGCCGCCCACCCGGCCGGCACCGCTCAGACCTGACGCGGCCGGATCACCGCCACCCAGCTCTACGTTGAGGCGCCAGAGGGCGCTTCAATGTAGAGCTGCGCATCTTCAATGTACGGCGTCGCGTTTGTTGAAGCGCGCTCGGGATGCTCAATGTACAGGTTCCTGTAGATTGAAGATGGCAAGAAGGCTGTTCCGCATTGCCTGAGCGCTATTGAAGCGCCAAGGTCGGCTGTTGAGGATACGTTGCTCTACATTGAGGATGGCGGGAGCGCTTCAATGTAGAGCGCGGAGGGCTCAATGCAGGAGAGGGGCGCTTCAACGTACACACCTTTCCAGACGATCTCCGGCACGGCGCCGGACGCTTCCGCCTTCAACACGGACGCTTCCGTCGTGAACAGGAACGCGTCCGTGTTGACGACGAACGCGTCCGTGTTGAGCACGGACCGGTAAGTCAGCCGCCGGAAGCATTGGTCGTGAACATGGACGCATCCGTCCTGCCGACGGAAGCTTCCGTGTTGAACACGGACCGGTAAGTCGGCCGCCGGAAGCATTCGGCGTGAACATGTACGCGTCCGTGCTGAACATGAACGCGTCCGTCCTGCCGCCGGATCGGTCAGTCGGCCGACGGAAGCATCCGTCGCGAACTCGTACGCGTCCGTCCTGAACGCGGACGCGTACATCCTGAACATGAACCGGTAAGTCGGCCGCCGGAAGCATCCGGCGTGAACCCGTACGCGTCCGTCCTGAACGCGGACGCGTCCGTGCTGACGACGGAAGCATCCGTGTCGACGCCGGATCGGGGGAAAGCGCCTTTCCCTGGGTTACTGGGGGCCGCCTCTACCGGTCTCTTGCTTGGCGTCCTTGTCCCGTTGCCGCGCCGCGCCTCTCTTCGAGGGGTCGGGAGAGGTGTACTCCTTCTCGAATCCGCGGTACCATCAAGGCAAACGAAACTGCTGCGGGAGGGTCCAATGGCGACGGTGAACCGCTGGTGAAGCATCCATGAAGCGGGGAAACCTCGTCCCAAGGCGTTTGAGCAAGAGCGGGCGGTCTGCCCGCGACCTTCTCCTGCGGATTGAATCTGCATAGGGAAGCGGCCCGGACTCCACCAAGGTTTCGTTCAACCTGGGTTTATCCGACATCCTCCCGGTGGCGCCGGAGGTAGCGGGGAGGGTGACGCGGGAGGATGGCGGATAAACCCTTAAACGTTAGGTGCCTTGACTGACAAACGTGGCGCAGGCCAGTGAAATGTCCATTAAGCAATCAGCCAGCAGCTATCTTGAGGATGCTCCGGCAGATTGGCTAAGGTTTGCCAACAATGTAGCTGGCCGTCTAGCGAGACACGTGGTTGAAGATCTCCCGTTTTTCGAGATCGGACCGGTTCGACGCAGCCTTTCTGATTCGCTACTCGCGGTTCTCTTATCACCAGCCAACGTGCAAGTTGTTGCTAAAGCCGATACAGACTCGCAGGCGGCGGAAAGCATCGTGGAGTGTGTCAAGGAGGTTCTAGACGAGATCGATGTCGAGATTCCCGAATCAGACGGGGAGGCGGATGACGACGAAATCGTTGACCTCGGATCGTCTGGTCAGCTAGTTCGCAGATGGGACGGCTACCGCTACGACGATTCACGACGGCTACTCTCAGTCTGCTCCGCCCTTCGACCAACTCTGAGTGACGATCGGTTGCTTGCGATTGTTAACGTGGTTCGACAACGGGCGTTGGCTCGACATGATTCTGAGACGCGAGTCGACGACGATGATGGGGCCAAGAGTCTAGTCAGGCTTGACCTGATCGATCTTGCCCTCTATCGAGCACTGACTGCGCATCCCGAATTGCTGAAGACGTTAGACTGGCGAACCTTCGAAAGGCTCCTTGCCGATATTCTTGAAACCTTTGGCTATGTGGTTGAGCTGCAGCGCGGTACAAAAGACGGTGGTGTCGACATTTTCGCTCTCCGTACCGACCATTTTGGCCAGCATAGATATATGATTCAGGCAAAGCGCTGGACGAACCGAGTTGGAGTCGAACCGGTCAGACAACTGCTTTTTCTCCAAGGTCACCATCGTGCGACGAAGTCGTGCCTCGCCACAACATCCGCCTTTACCGAAGGAGCTTGGGATCTTGCAGCACAGTATAGGTGGCAACTCGAGTTGCGAGACTTCGACGGCATCCGAGAATGGGTTACGAATGCCGGGCGATTGAAGACGGGCGGCACCTAACACGGCTGCTCCAGCGGACCAGAAGCTCCGCTTCCTGGCCGCTGAGCAGCGTACCCGTTATGCGGCCAAGGGTGTATCTTTATCGAGTAGAACTATGACCGAGCAGGAAAAGTGGGAGTACGTTCTCGCGCTGGATGAGGAACTGCTGCAGGGAGGCGTGATGCTTTCCGAGTGGTCCGCGTTTCTTGCGCGGGACGCCGAGACAGCCTTTTGTTCAGGGGCTCACTTAGCTGCAGTTCTAGCTGCGCAGGCAGCCGTTGAATCGCATCTTCGATACGAGTATCTGGATCCATTTGAGACGAAAGGCTGGGGTCTTTATCGAATGCTGGATACTGTACCTCTGCCGGAGGATCTAAAAGAGGCGCTACATAAGCTCAGGCGTTTCCGGAACAGGTGGGTGCATGTCGAACAGCCCGGAGAGGACGAACATCTTCTTGAAAAGCCCGAGTATCATGAGATAGAATTGGAGGAAATGGCCACACTTGCTATTCGCTCGATGCTGCGTGTTCTGTACTCAGAGCAATGGCTATAGCAAAGAGACAGGCCGCATAACACTGGCCTCAACCGGACGGCACCGCTGGCGCGGCGCCGCGCGGTTAGGCCCCGAGCGTGTGTGCCACGCATGGCACAGAACTGAGGAGGTGCAAGTCCTCTTGCCAGGTGTTCGCAGAGCCGAAGGCTAGGAGAAGGGCAAGGGCGTCACCGCGAGGTGGGGTCTGAAGGAAGCCCAATCCAAAACTGCGGGGCGACGAACAGAAACCAGATATGAGGTGTGGTCCATCCGGGACGAGCTGGCACGTGACAGCGAAGTCCTCCTTCTGCGATTGGGGTGGGCTTTATAAATCTGGCGTCTACGCAGTGAAAGTTCTGTGTCTTACCGTGGGAGATCTGGATGGTGTTCGGTGGGAGCCGAACTGAGGAAGGAGAGATCCTTTCTGACCGCCATGCAGAAGTCAGCAGAGGGTATAGTAGAGGTGTAAGCCTCGAAGGCCCGAACGGTTTGAGAGGAGGATTCACTTCATGCTGAACGGTCCGGCATTGCATCTGTCAAGCAGCGTAAGCTGCCTCTGGTCTATCCGGAGGATGAAGCCGGGGTTGGGGCATGGAGAGGGATGCTCCGGTTTGCCGCTTGAACCCGCTGAAGCGGGAGTCGGAGCCATCCGACATCAGTTCTCGCGACAGCAGTTCGCCGCAGGGCGAATGGCAACAGAGGCCGACTCAATCAGCCGAACCGCCGTGTACGTGACCCGTATGCACGGTGGTGTGGGAGGAGGGGGCCCGTGAGGGCCCCCCCTATCCCGATTCGGCGACATCAAGGAGCCAAAATGAAGAGAAATCTCTACTTTCCCCTCGTAATTTGTTTTCTGATTGCTTCCTCATGCACGCGAGACACGGACTCGCAAAAGGTGCCTTTGACGCCTGCTGAGAAGTTGGCGAGAGCGAAAGAAGTTTTCAGGGCAGTAGAGAGTGGTGACGACAACCGGTTGGAAGAGTTGATTGCTCAAGGAGCAGATGTCAATTACAAGAGAGACTCTGACGGAGCTACCGCACTGCATCTCATAGCTCAAAATGGGCGAGCTCCCATAGGGGGGTACCTGATATCGGGCGGTGCTGATGTCAATGCCAGGGACAATTCTGGCGGTACACCACTCCACTGGGCAGTTGAGAATGGCCATTTAGCCGTGGCAAAGCTTGTCATTCAAAAGGGTGCCGACGTGAATGCGAGACGCAATGACAGCATAGCACCGCTTGACATTGCCATCGCCAAAGGCCATGCCGAGATAGTGAATCTTCTGAATGGAAGCGGCGCAAAAAGCATTGGCAACCCCGCATCGCCAACATGATAGTGCACGCATGGTCGCCGAACCAAGCGGCTCCAGCGGACGGCTGACGCCGCGCGCTGAGCCGCCACAGCGTTCGCCGGCAGAGCAGTTTAAGGTATGTGCCACTGAGGGCGTAACCCCTCGCTCTACGAGAAACGGCCATCATGAAATTTATTACGCAAATCGCACCTTATTGCTTCGCAGTCTTTAGCATTGGAACCGCCTGCATGCCTACTTTAAGGGCTGACACTTTACTTGGTGTCACCTTCGGTCCAAACAATCTCACGAGCAAGCTAATTGCCATCGATACGACGACTGGTGTTGGAACATTGGTTGGAACGCTAGATGACTCAATACCGTCCGACATTGCCACGAGTGCTGCAAAAGTATTTATATATGATCAAGCTTCAAATCTCCTCAAAGAGGTAGACCCTCTTACCGCTGCAACGAAAAGCGCTGTCGATCTTGGAATAGATCTAACCGCTGAGGGAGGAATGACATTTCGTAGCGATGGTCTTGGATTTCTGTCCAATGGGGGCCCGGGAGATTCGACTGCACTGATTAGCTTCAATGTCCAACCTCCTAGCAGCTTGCCAATTACGGGTGCCGGAGACTTGACACCAGGAATGGATGGCCTCGCTTTTAGTCCGGATGGTGTTCTTTTTGGGCTGGCACAAGATTCTGCTTCCTTGTATACTATAAATCAAACTAGCGGCGCTACAACTCTTGTTGGGTCGCTAGGCATTTCAAAGGCACATGGGTTGGGTGGTCTGGCATTTCGCTCTGACGGGACATTATTCGGTGTAATTGACGATCAACTTTACACGATTGACAAGGCTACTGGAACTCCAAGCCTCGTGGGTGCGATCGGATTTCACGAAATCTCGGGCATTGCTTTCCTCAGAGACAGCCTCTGCGTACGTGACGCTGAGACAGCTTGCCTCCAAGACGATCGCTTTGAGGTAAAGGTAAGCTGGGAGAACAACAGTAGTAGCGGTTTAGGACAAGTGATGAACTTTGCCGGCCGACGTGCAGAAAATATGGAGTCCGCTTTCTACTATTTCCAGGCAGCTACTAACTTTGAAATGGGGGTGAAGGTCTTAAACGCCTGTATTCCTGTATTTGGCAATAAGTTCTGGGTCTTTGTCAGCGGTCTAACGGACCAAGGTTGGCAGCTCACGGTTCATGACACAAAGACAGGTGCAACTAGGAACTATTCAAACCCTCGCGGACACCTCTCAAAAACGTTTGCCGACACTGAGGCATTCAGCTGTGAGTAGTTTGATATTTGCATTGGCGGCGAACCCAGGCGTTCGAGCGGACCGCTGACGCACCCGCTCAACGCCAGCAGCGTTGGGCGGCGCACAAGCTGTTGATTGTTGAGGACGGAAACTTGTGAACGACAGAGACAGACAGTCACCTACTCAGGGCGGCCCTTGGAGGAGGCTCACAGACAAGCAGAGGCTTGCAGCAATAATTCCGGGGCTGCTGCTGGTTACCTTGGTGGTATGGCTCATGAGCAGCACCCTGAATGACGCAGCTCAAATCGCGAACATTGTTGGCGGCATAGGAACGTTACTGCTGTCATTCATTGGCGCAATCGCAGGACTTTGGTGGTTCTTTCGCCGGCAGTCTCTTGTGCCGCGACTTAATATTGAACAGGAAGTTACAGTATTGCCGGGTCCCAACGAGACCTATCTGCTGCAGGTCTTCGCTCGTCTTGAAAACGTGGGCGAGTTACCAGTCGCGATTAGGGCTTGGCGCATATGGGTCTGCCCCCTTGATCCACTGCCAAGATCGGTGGGAGAAGTGTTGTTGGAAAAATCCGCTTGCGTCGACACAGAACTCCCTTGGGAGAGATGTGCTGGCAGAAGGATCGAGGAAAAATGCTTCGATGAGATCAGGGTGTCAACGATCACCCAAATTTCCCCCGTGCCGATCACCTAAAATTCCCCCTCTCCTCCGGTTGTCTTAGTCCTGTCTCGCCCTCGTCGCCGGGCCTGTGGGACCTGTGGGCGGCGCCGCTGTTGGCGCCGTCCAAGGAAG
>JANMTS010000081.1:0-51151 GCA_031390755.1 Holophagales bacterium | reverse complement strand
TGTAGTGCGGGGGGGGGTGTGGCCTACCAACCAAATCCCTCCCCGGGGGGGTGCGGGGCACCCCCCGCCCGTCTTGCTTTCGTGGTTGTGGGTGGTGGCGCCCCCACCCCCCCGGGGAGAGGGGGGCGGGGGGTGAGGATTCGAAGCGATGCCCGTCCCGCTACGGCGCCAGCACCCGATACCGCCAGCATCCCTGCAGCCGGCCGAGCCGCCAGCCGAGCTGCCAGGCCCAGCGCGCGCGGCCTTCGCGGCTCAGGAGCAGGACCGGCGTCTTGAGGACCAGCTTCGCCCAGCGCAGGACGCCCGGCATCCATCCGAGGCGGGGCATGCCGAGGGGGAGATACTTCTTGTAGATCAGCACGTTGTGCCGGCCGTAGCTTACGCCCTGGCGGAAGATGCTCCGCAGGTCGTGGCGGTGGCGGATGCGGACCACCGCGTCCGGCGCGAACGCCAGCTCGTAGCCGGCGAGCTGGATGCGCCAGCAGTAGTCGGTGTCCTCCAGCGCCGGCATCGCCTCGTCGAAGCCCCCGACCTCTTCATGGACGCGGCGCAGGACTCCGAGGCCGCCGCCTCCGGCGTGGGGGAGGAACGGCGGGTAGTCGTAGCGGGTGACGCCATCCTTCTGCGGGTTCAGGTGGGTGCGCTGGACCCAGGCGGGATTGAGCGCCTGATTGTCGTAGCGGCAGGCCACGAAAGCATGCCGGGACAGCGCCTGCGCCAGGGCTTCGAGCCAGCCGGGGGCGACCTGGTCGTCCGCGTCCACGAAGAGGAGCGCGTCTCCCGTGGTTGTTCCCGTGGCGTGGGCCGAGCCGACGTTGCGGGCGTGCGCCTGGCCCTTGCGGTCGGAGGCGTCCACGACTCTGAGGCCGGGGATGCGGTCGCGATAGCTCTCGACGATGGCCTGGGAGCCGTCGGTCGAGCCGTTGTCGGCGACGATCACCTCCCAGTCGCCCGGCCAGGTCTGGCCGGCGAGGCCGTCGAGCTGGTCGCGCAGCGTGGCCGCGGCGTTGAGGCAGGCGATGACGACCGAGAGCTTGCGCGGAGTCTTCCCGAGAGCGTTCATTCGAGCGGCTCATGATAGCGGAAGCGGCGCCGAGCGCTTACCATGCCCTCCGTGGCCGCCGTTTTCGTGAAGCCTTCGAGGGGAACCCTGCTGCTGGCCGCCGTGATCGCGGTACAGCTCCTGCCGATCTGGCTGCTGACCCGATTCCCGAGCCAGGACGGCCCGGTCCACCTCGCCCTGGTCCACGTGATGCGGGAGTATGCGAACCCCGATGCCCAGGTGCTGCGGGACTACTTCACCCTCAGTCACTTCACGCTCAATAGGGAGGCGGTCCCGAACTGGTTCGTCTACTGGGTGCTCGCCGATGTCCTGCGCTTCGTGTCGGTGCCGGTGGCGGAGAAGATCCTGCTGTCCGCCTACGTGATCCTGCTGCCGCTCTCCTGCCGCTACGCGCTCGGCGGGGTGGCTCCAGAGAACCGCTTTCTCGCCGTCCTGGCGCTGCCGTTCACGTTCAACTTCCTGCTTGGGATGGGGTTCTACAACTTCAGCCTGAGCCTGGTGGCGTTCTTTGTGGCGCTCGGATGGTGGCTGCGGTATCTAAAGGAGGGAGATCCACTCAAGTTCCTGCCGACGGCTGGTTTTGCGGCGCTGCTGGTCTGGGTCTACTTCTGCCACGCGGTCACGCTGGTCGCCCTGATCGTGGCGCTCGGCGCGGCGTCGGCCTGGCTGGCGGCGCGGGATATCTGGGGCGGCGGTTCGGTGGCGCGGGCCCTACGGCAGCGGCTGCTGGGCTTGACGCTGGCCGCGCTGCCCGCGCTGTTCCTCACCGTCTCGTACGCCTCGGGTCTGGGCAGTCGCCGGGCCTGGCTTCCGCTGGGCGACAATCTGTTGGGGCTGGCGACGCTCACCTCGCTGGTGTCGATCGACAACCGGATCCACGTCCTCTCCTCTGTGCTGGCGTTCAGCCTGATCGGCCTGGCCGGATGGCTGCTGGTCCGGCGCTTCCGCACGGGCGGGCTGGGTGCGGCCGACCCTCTGCTGGCCGCGGCCGCGGCGCTGCTCATCCTGAACCTCGCGGCGCCGCAGCAGCTCGGGATCGGCGGGCTGATCACCTATCGCCTCAGCCTGTTCCCCTACCTGGTCCTGATCCTCTGGCTCGCCACGTTCGAGCATCCGCCGCGCCGGCGCCTTGCGCTTCAGATCCTGGGAGCCGGGGTCGCTCTCGGCATGCTGGCCTTCCTCGTGCCGCGCTGGCGCGACCTCGACCGCCGTCTGGACGAGGGACTGATGGCCGCGCGGTGGATCGAGCCGGGGAGCACGCTGCTCTCGGTCCCGGTCTCCGGCACGGGCGAGAATCCGGACGGCAGCCGGCTCGCGGACCGCGTCCTGCCGTTCCTCCACGCGGGCGACTTCGTCGCGGCGAGCAAGACGGTGGTGAGCCTCGACCTGTTCGCCGCGGGAACGGAGGCCTTCCCGGTCCGCTACCGTCCGGAGCGAAACCCCTACCGGTATCTCCTGGACGTCGAGCGCCGGCTCGACTTCCAATATCCGCGGGAGACCGGCGGACGGGTCGACTATGTAATGGTCTGGTGGCCCGACGCGCGCCGGCCGCGCTACGACTTCTGGAAGGGGACGCTGGGCCGGCTCGAACGGGACTTCGACCGCGTTTACACCTCGCCGAGCGGCATGGTCCGGCTCTACCGGCGCAAGGGATGACGCGGACCTTCGCGGAGCGCACTTACCTCGCGACGAGCCGCCGCACGACCGGGGCGAGCGCCGTGCCCACGGTGCGGTGGCCGGCCTCGTTCCAGTGCTGGTCGTGGGCGTACCGCAGCCGCGGCCAGTCGGCTTTGGGGAGTGTTCGGCTCGTTCGCCAGCGCGACGGCGAACGAAGCCAGCGACGTGGACCTGATCGTCGAGTTCGAGAGGCCCATCGGCCTCAGGTTCGTCGAGCTGGTCGAGTACCTGGAAGCCCTCCTGGGGAGAAAGGTGGACCTCTTGACGGCGGCAGGACTGCGGGGAATTCGGCTTCCTTCAGTCGCTCAGCGGATCGAGGAAAGCGTCATTCATGTCTAGGGACGGCCGGCGGTTTTTAAAGACTGGTAAGTCCGCCGGCAGTCCTTTGGGAAGGAAACTGCCGGCGGTCCCAGGGTAGAGACGATCAGTTGCGGTAGGCGGGCGGCGTCGCGCCGCCGACGTCCTTGTAGCGGTCGCGCAGCTCTAGCTGGCGGTTGTCGGCCGGCATCTGGACGCCGCGGATGAACACGGCGGTCGGGAAGGACGTGACCTCCAGGGGGTCGCCGTCCCAGACCACCACGTCCGCGTCCTTGCCGGTCTCCAGGGTGCCGTAGCGGTCGGAGAGCCCCCAGATTTTCGCCGGGATGCTGGTCATGGCGGCCAGCGAGACGTCCCAGGGGAGGCCGTTCGCGACGGCGATGCCGGCGTTCTGGCGGATGTTGCGGGAGTTGTGGGCATCTCCTGTGAGGAAGGCGAAGGTGACTCCCGCCTTGTGGAGGCGGGCGGCGTTCTCCAGGGTCGCTCCGGCGGTCTCGAAGCTTCCGGGGAGATCTTCCTGGGGATTGATGAGGATCGGCACCTTGGCGGCGGCGATCTGGTCAGCCACGATCCAGGCCTCGGTGCAGCCGGCGAGGATCACCTTGAGCTTCTCTTCCTTGGCGAATCGGAGAGCCGACTCGATGTCGGTCGCGCGGTTGACACCGCCCAGGACGAGCGGCATCTCCCCTTTGACCACCGGCTGCAGGGCTTCCATGTCGAGCCGTGACAGCGAGTACTCGCGGCGGCTGCCGCTGTCGTAGTCCTTGCGGTTCGTGGCGTAGTCGCGGGCGTCGGCCAGGGCTTCCCGGAGGCGCATCAACGCTCCCGCCCTGGAGCCGCCGCCGAAGCCCTGCCCGGCCTCGCCGAGGACCGCGAACATCGCGATCCGCGGCGTCACCAGGATGTCCGAGGGGCCCTTGATATAACCGAGGTGGATGGCCGCGCCCTGCCCGGCGAGCAGGCTGGTGCCCGGCCCCGGAGCCACGATGGCGCGGGTCAGACCCTCCACGCGGTTGACCGGAATCAGGATCGACCGGGGATTGATCGCATCCGCCACGTCGAAGGCGGCGGTGAATTCGTCGCGCCGCGTGGTGGCGTCGCGCGTCCCTTCGACCGCGCCGACCTCGACGAGGCCGAGGCGGGTCATGGAATCCAGGAGGCCGGGCGTGACCACCTTGCCGGTGGCGTCGATCCGGCGCGCGCCGGCCGGGATGGCGACGTTCGATCCCACGGCGCCGACCTTGCCGTCCACGATCAGGACCGTGCCGCCCTCGATCGTGCCGGCCGCTCCCAGGGTGACGACCTTGCCGCCCGTGATGGCCACGGTTTCGGCGCGGCCCGCGGCAGGGCACAGCATCCCCAGGAGAGCGACCGTGGAGAGACAGAGCAGGGAACGCTTCATCGGACACCTCCCGCGGCCGGACGGAACCCAAGCTCGAAGTCGGTGCGCGGCTGATGCTTCGGATCGGCCCTGTCGTAGAGGAGCGCGCCGTCGATGTAGACCTTCTCGGCCCGGCTGTAGACGCTGAACGGGTTGCCGCTCCAGATGACGACATCGGCCATCTTGCCGGCTTCGAGCGAGCCGGTCATGGCGTCGACGCCGATCGACTTCGCGGGGTTTAGGGTGATCCAGCGGATGGCGTCCTCCGGCCTCAGGGTCATGCCCATGCGGTTACCCGCGGCCATGGCCTTGGCGGCCTCCTGGTTCAGCCGCTGAATGCCGTCGGCCGAATCGGAGTGGATGACCACGCAGGCGCCCGCCTTCTGGAGGATGGCGGCGTTCTCGCGGATGCCGTCGAGCGCTTCCATCTTGAAGCCCCACCAGTCGGCCCAGATGTCGGCGCAGATCCCTTCCTTCGCGAGCACGTCGGCGATCTTGTAGGCCTCGACGGCGTGGTGGAAGGCGGTGATCTTGTAGCCGAACTCGTGGGCGATGTCGATCATGGTCAGCATCTCGTCCGCGCGGTAGCAGTGGTTCTGGACCAGGATGTCGCCGGTCAGCACGCCGGCCAGGGTCTCCTTCTCCAGATCCCGCGTCGGAGTGCGGTCCCGATCCCAGGAGCTCCTGCTGTCGTCGTCGGAGCTGCCCTTCTCGCTTTTCTTCTCGGCGCTCTTCTCGCTGCGTTCCTTGAATTCGTCCCACTGGCGCCGGTACTCGGCGGCGTCGATCCAGGCCTTGCGGTAGCCGGCCACGTTGCCCATGCGGGTCGACGGGGCGCGGCCCTTGTCGCCGTAGACGCGCTTCGGGTTCTCGCCGCAGGCCATCTTGAGGCCGTAGGGCGCACCCGGGAACTTCATCTGGTCGACGTGCAGGCCCGGCACGTTCTTGATCGTGATGCTGCGGCCGCCGATCAGGTTGGCGGAGCCCGGCAGGATCTGCATGGCGGTCACGCCGCCGGCCAGGGCCAGCGGAAACTGCGGGTCCTGAGGCCAGACCGAGTGCTCGGCCCAGACGTCGGCCGTCACGGGCGCGGTGGCCTCGTTGCCGTCCGAGTGGGCTTCCACCTCCGGCGAGGAGTAGACGCCGAGATGGGAGTGGGCGTCGATGATCCCCGGAGTCACCCACTTGCCGCGCGCGTCCACGACCGCGGTGCCGGCCGGCGCTTCGATCGTCGTGCCCACGGCGACGACCTTGCCGTTGCTCAGCAGGAGCGAGCCGTTCTCGATGCGGTCGCCGACGGCCGTGAGGATCGTGGCGTTGGTGATCAGGACCGTGGAGGAGGGCAGGGGAAGGTAGGTGGAGGCATAGGCGCTGTTGGGATCGACCGGCGCGGGCTTGACGGGCTTGGCCAATTCCGCCGACGTTGCCGTCGAGGCCGGCTTGTCCGGGGCGGACGCCGTGACGCATCCGCCGAGCGTGCCGAGAGCCAGGACCAGAAGCGTGGAGGATGCGGGGTGACGCAGCGTTTTCCTAATCATAACCTCCTCATCCGAAGCGATTTGAAGCCGGGATCGTATCATGGGGCCCGGAGGGGGCGCGGCTGCCGCGTGGTAGCATTCCCCGGGCGGCCCGGGGCGGAATCCAGGGAAGCGCAGGGCGCCGTCTTCATCTCCCTTTCGGACCCTTTCGGAGGTTTCGAGCATGACCTTTCCTCTCGTGGACCGCGGCGCCCCGGCGCCTGTGGAGCGGTCCGAGTCGAACCCTGGAAAGTTCACGAAGGAGAGCATCCTTCGGGACTACAGGATTGCCTGGCAGAGCCGCGAGGCGAGCCTGCTGGGCGAAAAGCAGGTGTTCTCGGGCAAGGCGAAGTTCGGCATCTTCGGCGCCGGCAAGGAGGTCGCCCAGCTTGCCCTGGCCCGCGCCTTCCGGCCTGGAGATTTCCGCTCCGGCTACTACCGCGACCAGACCCTGATGTTCGCGCTCGGGCTGCTGACGCTCGACGAGTTCTTCGCCCAGCTCTACGCCAATCCGGACGTGACCCTGGAGCCCTGCTCGGCGGGCCGCTCCATGACCGGGCACTTCTCGACCTGCCTGGTCGGACCGGACGGCGGCTTCCACGACCTCACGTCGCGGATGAGCTCGGCGGCCGACATCTCGCCCACCGCCTCGCAGATGCCCCGGCTCGTCGGCCTGGCCTATGCGTCCAAGCTCTACCGGCAGCTCCCCGAGCTGAAGGACGGGACCGGGGCCCCCGAGGGCGGCCGGTTTTCCCGCTTCTCCCACAATGGCGACGAGATCGCCTTCGGCACCATCGGCAACGCGAGCTGCGCCGAAGGGATGTTCTGGGAGGCGGTCAACGCGGCGGGCGTCCTCGGCGTCCCGATGATGGTCTCCATCTGGGACGACGGCTACGGCATCTCGGTGCCCAACGAGCTCCAGATCACGAAAGGCGACCTGTCGGCCATCCTCTCCGGCTTCCGCCGCGCCCCCGGCACCCGCGCCGGCTACGACCTCTACACCGTCCAGGGCTGGGACTACGCCGGCCTCTGCGAGACCTATCTGAACGCCGCCCAGATCCTGCGCCTGGAGCACGTGCCGGCGATCGTCCACGTGGTCGAGATGACGCAGCCGCAGGGGCATTCCACCTCGGGCAGCCACAAGCGCTACAAGAGCGCCGAGCGCCTCGCCTCCGAGGAGGATCTCGACTGCATCCGCCGGATGCGCAAGTGGATGCTGGACCAGGGCATCGCCTCCGCGGCCGAGCTGGAAGCGTTGGAGGCGGAAGGCACCCGGGTGGTGCGCGCGGCCCAGGAGCGGGCCTGGCAGGCGTTCCTCGGGCCCATCCAGGAAGACCGCAGGACGGTCCTGGTGATCACCGCGGACATGGCCCGGGAGTCGGCGGACGCGGCGAACGCGGCGGAGGTGGAGAAGGTCCGGCACGAGCTCGAGAAGCTTCCGGCCCCGCAGCGCCGCGACGTCATGGCGGCCGTGCAGGGCTCCCTGATCGCCACCGCCGGAGAGGATCTCGCCTCCGCCCGCAAGCTCGTCGACTGGAAGCGGGAGCAGGACGCGGTCAATCTGGATCTCTTCAGCTCGGACCTCTACAGCACGACGCCGCTGGCAGCGCTGAAGGTTCCCGAGGTGAAGCCGGTCTATGCGCCGGACGCGCCTCTGATCAACGGTTTCGAGGTCGTCAACGCCTGCTTCGACCGGGCTTTGCGCGAGATGCCGAACCTGATCGCGCTCGGCGAGGACGTGGGCAAGATCGGCGACGTGAACCAGGGCTTCGCCGGGCTGCAGGCGAAGTATGGCCCGCTCCGGGTGACCGATACCGGCATCCGCGAGGTCACGATCGTCGGCCAGGCCATCGGCATGGCGATGCGGGGTCTGCGGCCGATCGCCGAGATCCAGTATCTCGACTACATCCTCTACGCCATCCAGATCCTGTCCGACGACCTCGCCTGCCTGCGCTGGCGGACGAAGGGGCAGCAGAAGGCGCCGGTCATCATCCGCACGCGCGGCCACCGTCTGGAAGGCATCTGGCACTCGGGCTCGCCCATGGCCGGCATGATCCATCTCCTGCGCGGCATCTACATCTGCGTGCCGCGCAACATGACCCAGGCCGCCGGCTTCTACAACACGCTGCTGCGGTCGGACGACTCGGCCGTCGTGGTGGAGGTGCTGAACGCCTATCGCCACAAGGAGCGGCTGCCCGCAAACATCGGCGAGATGACGGTGCCGCTCGGCGTGCCCGAGATTCTGCGGGAGGGCACGGACGTGACCGTCGTGACCTACGGCGCGCTCTGCCGGATCGCCCTGGAGGCCGCCGAAAAGCTGGCGGGGCTCGGGATCGAAACCGAGGTCATCGACGTGCAGACGCTGCTGCCGTTCGACGTGAATTCCCGGATCGTGGAGTCCCTCAAGAAGACCAACCGCGTGCTCTTCGTGGACGAGGACGTGCCCGGCGGAGGGACGTCCTACATGATGCAGCAGGTGCTGGAGGCCCAGGGCGGGTACGCGTGGCTCGACTCCGCGCCGCGGACGCTGGCGGGCAAGGAGCACCGGCCGGCCTACGGCTCGGACGGCGACTACTTCTCCAAGCCCAATCGGGAGACGGTCTTCGAGGCGGTCTA
This sequence comes from Holophagales bacterium, assembly GCA_031390755.1. Taxonomy (GTDB): domain Bacteria; phylum Acidobacteriota; class Thermoanaerobaculia; order Multivoradales; family UBA5704; genus DATMER01. The sequence continues at coordinate 42,579 of JANMTS010000081.1, read as the reverse complement.
CGACATGATGAACGAGGCTGATCCGAAGTCGTTCCCGCTGTTCTATCGCTGAGGGCGGATTGATCCCATTCTCCCCTCCCCGACCCTCCCCTCGCGCGGCGAGGGGAGGGCGATTGATCCCCTTCTCCTCTCCCCGTCCCTCCCCTCGCGCGGCGAGGGGAGGGCGCCACCGCCCTCCCTGAAGATCTACGACCGCGGCTCGGCGTCGGCGTCACCCACGGGCTCGGCGTCGTCCACGACCGGCTCAGCGTCAACCGCGGGCTCGACATCACTCACGGGCTCAACGGCAGCCACGGGTTCGGCGTCGTTCACCGGCTCGGCGTCAACCACTGGCGCGATGTCGGCCACCGGCGGACGGGGCGCGAAGAAGGGCGCTTCGGCGATCGGCGCCAGGTCACCATCGCCGCCGCCTCCGTCCTCGCCCCCTCCGGCCTCATCACCCCCACGGCTCTCGCCGCCCTCGCTGGCCTCTCCGGCACCGCGGGCGTCGCGGTTGCGGCCGCCGCGGCGGCGATGCCGGCGGCGGCGTCCGCGCTTGGCGGTGCCTCCCTCGGCACCTCCTTCAGCGCTCTCGCCGGGCTGGCCGTTCTCGCCGTTCTCACCGGCGTCCTCGGGCCCGCCGTCGTCGTCGAAGTCGTCATCCTCGCCGGCCGGGGTGACGTGGCCGAAGAAGTCGGTCTGGCTCTCGCCGGCCTCTTCGTCCGGGTGGGCCGAAGCCTCGCCCGTCGCGCCGACGGCTCCGCCGGTCTTCTTCCGCTTGCGGCCGCCGCGGCGGCGCTTCCGCCGCTTGGCTTCGGTATCGGCGGCGGTACCGGCGGCGTCCTCGGGCGATCTTTCCACGGCCAGGGCGGCATCTGCGGGCGCGGGCAGATCGGCCTTCTCGACCTCATCAGCCTCCGGCGGTGCGCCGTCCGCGGGCCTGGTCCGTTCCCGGCCCTTGCCCCGTCCCCGTCCCCGCTCCCGTTCCCGGCCGCGCTCGCGCGGAGCCCGGGCCGACCTGGCCGGCGCCTTGCCCGTCTTCGGCGCCGCCTTCGACGGTGCCGTCTCGGCCTCCGGCTCCTCTTCCTCGTCTTCCATGCCGGGGAGGGCGAGATCCCAGGGCTGGAGAGTCACCGCGGCCGGCCGCGGCTTGGGCGGCGGCAGCGGCTTCTCGCGCTTGTGCCACTCGACCTGCTCGTCCGGGCGGTGCAGGCCCGGCGCCGCGATCACCTCGATCGTGATGTCGAACTCCTGCTCCAGGTCGGACAGCTCCTTGCGGCGGCCGTTCTGGAAGGCGTCGGCAAGCTCCGGGTGAAGGCCGACGCGGACCCCCTGGATCGTGCCGCTGGCCGCGCGGGCCTCGATGCGCCGCAGCAGCGACAGGCTGACCATCTCCTCGCTCGCGAGCCGGCCCGAGCCGTTGCAGGTGGGGCAGCCGCGATGGGTTCTCACCTGGAGCGCCTGCTGGATGCGCTGGCGGTTGACCTCCAGCAGCCCGTTCGGGCTGATGCGGCCGACCGAGGTGCGGGCCTTGTCGTCCTTGAGCGAGTCCTTGAGCGTCTTCTCGACCTTGCGCTGGTTCTTCGAGGCGCGCATGTCGATGAAGTCGACGACCACCAGGCCGCCGATGTCGCGCAGCCGGAGCTGGCGGGCCACCTCTTCGGCCGCCTCCAGGTTCGTGCTGAGAGCGGTCTCTTCCTGGGTGGCGGCCTTGGTGGAGCGGCCGGAGTTCACGTCGATGGCGGTCAGGGCCTCGGTGCCGTCGATGACGATCGAGCCGCCGCTGGGCAGGTCGACCCGCCGCTCGTAGATGCGGTCGATCTGGGCTTCCAGGTTGTAGCGCGTGAAGAGGGGGAGGCGTTCGGAGTAGTAGGTCAGGCGCGTCTTGCCGCGGGGCATGAAGGCCTGCATGTAGGCCTTGGCCTTCTGGAAGGCGGCCTCGTCGTCGACGAGAACCTCTTCGATGCTCGAGTCCAGATAGTCGCGGAGAGCCTGGAGGATCAGATCCTGGTCGCTGTAGATCAGGCGCGTGCCCCGGCCGTCGAGAGCGGCGGCCTGCACCCGCTTCCAGAGGCGGAGCAGGGCGGCCAGGTCCCGGTTCAGGGTGGCTTTCGTCTGATCGAGAGCGTTGGTCCGGACGATCATGCCGCAGCCTTCCGGCAGATCCAGTCCATTGGCCAGGGTTTTGAGCTTCTTCCGGAGATCCTCGTCTTCAACCTTGCGGGAGACGCCGCGGGTATCTTCGAACGGAGTCAGCACGAGATAGCGGCCAGCCAGGGACAGGCTGGTGGTGAGGGCGGCGCCCTTCTGGCCGATGGCGTCCTTGGCAACCTGGACGACGATCGGCTTGCCCTTTTCGAGCACGTCTTCGATGCGGGGATGGCCTCCTTTCGGAGCGCGGTAGTAGGCCTCGGGAACGACATCCTGGATCGCCAGGAAGCCGTGCCGTTCCGCGCCGTACTCGATGAACGCGGCGTTGAGGCTGGGCTGGATGTTGGCGATGAGACCCCGGTAGATGTTGCCGCGGGTCAGACCCGACTCGGCAATGTCCACCTGGTAGTTTTCCAGGGAGTTTCCCTGGACCACGGCGATGCGCAACTCTTCTGAGCGCTGCGCGTTGATCAGCATCTTGCGACTCAAGTTCGCTCCAATTCTGGTGGGATGAAAGGACGGCTAGAGCATGGCTAAAGCATGAGGATAGACAATAGCGGACGGTGGAGGGAGGTGTTTGGTAGCATCTTCCGCAGCGTATTGTGCCCGGAATGAAGGGACGCCGCAAGCCCTGGGGCCGCCGGGCCCCTTCTCCCCCGGCAACCCAGGGGACCTGCCGACCTGATAAGCTTCGGCCAGGAGGCCCTCCCGCGGGGCCGGCAACCATGGCAACCATGAAGAGTAACTACGATGTCGTGATCCTCGGCGGCGCCTTCTCGGGCGCTTCGGCAGCCATCCTGCTCCGGCGGGACCGGCCGGACCTTTCCGTCCTGATCGTGGAGCGGCAGACGTCGTTCGACGAGAAGGTGGGGGAGGCGACCACCGAGATGTCGGGGATGTTCCTCACCCGCCGCCTCGCCCAGTGGCGCCACCTCGAGATGGAGCACCTGCCCAAGGAAGGCCTCCGCTACTGGTTCCAGAACGAGAAGGTCCACGGCCATGCCGAGGCCAGCGAGGCCGGCGGCTATCTGCGCAGCACCGTCCCCTCCTTCCAGCTCCGGCGCGACGCCCTCGACGAGCACCTCCTGGCCACGGCCGTGGAGGAGGGCGCCGAGCTGCTGCGCCCGGCCCGGGTCAAGGACGTCGAGCTGGGCAGCTTCGATCACCGGGTCCAGATCGAGCGCGACGGGGAGCCGGTCGAGACGGTCTCCTGCCGCTGGGTGCTGGATGCCACCGGCCGCGCCACCTGGCTGGGGAAGAAGCTCGGCCTCATCGAGCGCAACAAGGAGCATCCGACCGCAGCGGTCTGGTGCCGCTGGCAGGACGTCCGCCACATCGACGACGTGGCCGCGCGCGGCCCCTTGTCCCTCTCGCGGGGCAACATCAGCTCCCGGCGCCTGGCGACCAACCATTACATGGGGTTCGGCTACTGGGTCTGGTTCATCCCGCTGGGCAACGGGGAGACGAGCGTCGGCATCGTGTTCGACCAGCGGCTGGTCGACGTCGACCGGGGCAGCGGGATGGCCGCCGCCTACCAGGAGTTCCTCCAGAACATCCCGATGGCCGCCGAGCTGCTCCAGGGCGCCCGCATGCGCGCCGAGGATCTGCGGACCTACTCGAACCTGGCGTATTCGACGCGGCAGTACATGGGAGAGGGCTGGGCGCTGATCGGCGACGCCGCGGCGTTCCTCGACCCGTACTACTCGCCGGGTCTCGATCACGCGGCGTTCAGCGTCGAGGCCACGGTGGAGATCGTCAAGGCCCAGACGTCTGGACAGGACGTCAAGAGCCGGATCGCCGAACACAACGAGACCTTCCTGCGCTCGTACCGGCGCTTCTTCGACTCGATCTACCGCGACAAGTACTACTACATGGGCGAGCACGACCTGCTCGCCGCCTCGTTCCTCGTGGAGACGGCGCAGTACTACATCTTCGTGGTCATCCCCGCCTACCGGGTGTTCGGGAAGTTCCACTGGATGCCGGTGCTCGGCCCCAAGCCCGCCTTCATCAGCTACCACATGATGAGGATCTACAACCGCCGGTTCAAGGCCATCGCGCTCGCCCGCCGGGCGATGGGCGAGGACGGCCGCCGCAACGACGGACGCCGGATCCGGGCGTTCTACAACCTCAACTTCGCCCCGATCCACATGGCGGCCCGCGGCCTCAAGATCTGGATGCTCGCCGAGGCCGATCTCCTCCGCCTGCGTCTCAAGCACCTGTTGGGCGGCCGTCGCGCGCCGGCATCTCCCATGCCCGTGGAGAAGGTCGCTACCGAGGACTCCTGAGCCGCTTCACGATGCACCGCCGTACGCTGTTTCTTCTCGCTGTTCTTTTCGTTCTGACAGCCTTTCCCCTGGCCGCCCAGCCCCGGACGGGCTGGGTCCGTGTCGAGCTTCCGGGCTCGGCCTCCTACCTCTGGCGCTACCTGCCTCCGAGCCTCGATCTCTCGCAGCCGGTGCCTTCCGTTCTCTTCCTGCACGGATCGGGCGGAGTCCCCGAAAACTACCGGGCGTTCGTCTCCGGTGCCGCGGACCGGGCGGGCCAGGTCGTGATCCTGCCCAAGTCGTCTACGAATCTGGGGTGGGGGAACGCGCAGGACGAGCGCATCGTGAAGGAGAGCCTCGCGGCCGTGCGCTCGGAGATCCAGCTCGATCCCCGGAAGGTCGCCATCGGCGGGCACTCGGCGGGCGGCGCCTGGTCCTACCAGCTGGCTTACACCACCCGGTCCGGCTACAGCGCGGTGTTCTCGATGGCGGCGCCCTATCTCGAGGTCGACTCGCTCGCGGACCCCTCGTACCGGACGCCGATCCGCATGTACTACGGCACCGAGGACCCCAACTACCTGACCGCCTACCCGCGCCTGAAGACTCAGTGGGACCGGCTCGGCGTGCCCTGGGAAGAGGAGGTGCTGCCCGGCTACGACCACAACCGGCTGCCCACCGGAGCGGTGGCGAAAGGCTTTCTCTTCCTCGCCGGCAAGACGCATCCCGTGGGGATCGACGGCGGAACGGCCGGCATCTGCATCCCGGGGCCCACGGTGCTGTGCCTGGGAGGGGGGCGCTTCCAGGTGGAGGTGACCTGGAAGGACTTCCAGGGAAACGCTGGCCGTGGCACCGTGGTCTCCCAGGCCCTCGGGGCCTCGGACGACTCCGGGCTCTTCTGGTTCTTCACGCCGGACAACTGGGAGCTGCTGGTCAAGGTTCTGGACGGCTGCGCTGTGAACGGCCGGCACTGGGTTTTCGCCGCGGGCACGACCACGGTCGAGCACACGCTCAAGGTCACCGACACCGCGACGGGAGAGGTGGCGGTCTGGACCAATCCGCCGGGCCGCGCGTCGCCCGCGATCACCGACACACAGGCCCTCGGCGGCTGTCCTTGAGCCCTCGGGGTCTGGTGTATCATCCGCCCAGTTTTGGGAGGACGGATCATGATTCGAGGCAGGCTGGCAAAGGGATTGGCGGTCGCGTTCCTGGTGCTGCTGGTGAACACGGCATACCTGGCGGCGTACGCGTCTCCCACCATCTTCTACATGGCCAACGTGCTCCTGCATCTGGGGCTGGGCCTCGCGGTAGCGGGCGGGCTCGTCTGGCTGGTGATGAAGAACCCGGAGGTCCGGCGGGCCTTCCCCGTGTCGGCGATCCTGTTCGGCCTGGCGCTTCTGGCCGGCCTCTATCTGATGATCCAGGGCAACGTGCTGGCGAACCGCTGGGTCTTCTGGGCGCACGTGGCGACCGCGGGCCTCGCGGTGGCGGCTCTCGCCCCCTGGGTCTGGCGCCGGGCGAACCTGGATGATTCGCTGGAAGGTACCGGCTGGAGGCGGTTCAAGACCGCGTTCGCCGTCTGCCTCGCGCTGCTGGTTCTCTGGCCGGCCGCGGCCATGCTGTGGCGCAAGGCCAATCCCAATCCCTCGAACCGCATCAAGAATCCGCTGATCGTGCCCACCTCGATGCAGGAGGAGGGCGGCGGCCCGGGCTCGCCGTTCTTCCCGTCCTCGGCGAACACGAACACGAAGGACGTGATCCCGTCCAACTTCTTCATGGACTCCCAGACCTGCGGCGAGTGCCACAAGGACATCTACGAGCAGTGGAACAGCTCGGCCCATCACTTCGCCTCGTTCAACAACCAGTTCTACCGCAAGTCCATCGAGTACATGCAGGACACGGTCGGGACCGAGCCGAGCAAGTGGTGCGCCGGCTGCCATGACCACGCGGTGTTCTTCAACGGCCGTTTCGATCGCCCGATCAAGGAGCAGCTCGACACGCCCGAGGCCCACGCCGGCCTCGCCTGCACCTCCTGCCACGCCATCACCCACGTGGACAGCTCCATGGGCAACGGCGGCTTCACGATCGAGTACCCGCCGCTGCACGAGCTGGCGACGAGCAAGAACCCGCTCATCCGGAGGATCGACCGCTTCCTGACCTACACCGATCCCGAGCCGCACCGCAAGACGTTCATGAAGCCGTTCATGCGCCTCGACTCGGCGGAGTTCTGCTCCTCCTGCCACAAGGTCCATCTGGACGTGCCGGTCAACAACTACCGCTGGTTCCGCGGCTTCAACGACTACGACAACTGGCAGGCGAGCGGCGTCTCCGGCCAGGGCGCCCGGTCGTTCTACTACCCGGCGGAGTCCAAGACCTGCACCTCCTGCCACATGCCGCTGGTCGAATCGAACGACCCCGGCAACGTGGACGGCAAGGTCCACAACCACCGCTTCCCGGGCGCGAACATGGCGCTCGCCCACGTGAACCAGGACGAGAAGCAGAAGGAGATCACCGAGAAGTTCCTGACCTCCGGCTTCATCTCGGTCGACATCTTCTCGGTCGCCCCGGTCGAGGAGACCGGCGAGACCCAGATGGTCCGCCGCGCGGGCGCCAACACGCCGCAGATCATGTCGGCCTTCGGCGTCGGCGAGGAGTCGGAGCCGACGGGCGACATCTTCCTGCGCGAGGTCGGCAAGATCGCGGCCCCCATCGACAAGGCCGACCCGGTGCTCAAGCCCGGCTCCACGGCGCGCGTCGACGTGGTCGTCCGCACCCGCGCCATCGGGCACTTCTTCCCGGGCGGCACGGTCGACGCGTTCGACATCTGGCTGGAGCTTCAGGCCAAGGACGCCGACGGCCGGATCGTCTACTGGAGCGGCCAGGTCGAGGACGAAGGGAACGGAAGAAAGGGTCCGGTGGAGCCAGGCGCGCACTTCTACCGCGCCTACCAGCTCGACGGCGAGGGCAACCCGATCGACAAGCGCAACGCCTGGCAGAGCCGCAGCGTGCTCTACGTGCGCCTGATCCCGCCCGGTGCCGCCGACGTGGCCCACTACCGGATCAAGATTCCCAAGGATGCCCGCGGCCCGCTGACCCTGACGGCGAAGCTCAACTACCGCAAGTTCTCGCACTACTACACCCAGTTCGCCTACGCCGGCCAGCCGAAGCCGGGCCAGGATCCGAAGCTCGTCTCGTCGGAGCACAACAGCCTGGAGTACTCCTTCGACCCGGCGAACATCCCGGCCAATGTGTCGGGCAAGATCAAGGGCGAGATCCCCGATCTGCCGATCCTGACGCTCGCCTCGGACGAGGCGAAGCTGCGCATCGGCAAGCCCGGAGATCCGGAGACGGTCTGGAAGCCGATCGTGGGCAAGGAGGACCGGGAGCGCTGGAACGACTGGGGCATCGGCCTGATGCTGCAGGGCGACCTCAAGGGCGCCGAGTACGCCTTCCTGAGAACCACCGAGGCCGAGCCCGGCTATGCCGACGGCTGGCTCAACGTCGCCCGGGCCCTGATCCGGGTCGGCGAGGTGGACCGCGCGAAGCCCTTCATCCAGCGGGCGCTGTCGATCGATTCGAGCCTCGGCCGCATCCACTTCTTCAAGGCGCTGATCGAGAAGGCGGAGGGCGACTACGACGCGGCCCTGGCCTCTCTGAAGATCGTCGAGTCGAAGTACCCGCGCGACCGCGTGGCCTTGAACCAGATGGCCCGCATCCAGTTCCTGAAGCGGCAGTACAAAGAGGCTCTCAAGACGCTGGAGAAGGTCAACGCCGTGGACCCCGAAGACCTCCAGATGCACTACACCGCCATGCTCTGCTGGCGCGCCCTCGGCGATCAGGAGAAGGCGGCCCGCGAGGCCAAGCTGTTCCGGCGCTTCAAGGCCGACGAGTCGTCCCAGGCCATCACCGCGGTGCGCCGCCGGATCAGCCCCGAGGACAACAACGAACGGCAGCCGATCCATGAGCACGAGAGCGTGCCGCTGGACTCCCTGAAACCGGTGCCCGCCGGACCCGCCGAAGGGGCCGTCGCCGCGAGCGCTGGAGGTTGATGTGAAGACTGATGTGAAGACAATCCGGCCCTATTCGATCGCCACCGCCGCGGTGCTGCTCACCGAGGCGGCCTTCACGCTGGCGACGGCCGCCCCGCCCGCGAAGCCCCCCGCCAGACCGGCCGCTCCCGCCGCCGGCATTCGGTTCACCGACGCCACCGCCGCCGCGGGCATCAAGTTCGTCCACAACAGCGGCCGGGCCGGCAAGAAGCTCCTGCCGGAGACCATGGGCTCGGGCGTCGCCCTGTTCGACGCCGACGGCGACGGCTGGCTCGACATCCTGTTCGTCAACGGACGCAACTGGAAGCCCGGCGCCAGAAAGTCGCTGCAGACCCTCTACCGGAACAACGGCAACGGCACCTTCGCGGACGTCACCGCGGGGAGCGGCCTCGACGTCGAGCTCTACGGCATGGGCGCGACGGTGGGGGATTACGACAACGACGGCAAGCCCGATGTCTACCTGACCGCGCTCGAAGGCGACCGCCTCTTCCGCAATATCAGCACCGCCGGGGGTTCCGGCAAGCCCAAGTTCCAGGACGTGACCGCGGTTTCCGGCATCCGCAACGCCAATTTCGGGACCAGCGCGGCCTGGGTCGACTACAACAAGGACGGCCGGCTCGACCTGTTCGTGGCGAACTACGTGGAGTGGAGCGCGGACAAGGATCTCTGGTGCTCGCTCGACGGCTCGTCGAAGTCGTACTGCACGCCCGAGTCGTACAAGGCGACCAGCTCGAAGCTCTACCGGAACGCCGGCAACGGCAAGTTCGAGGACGTGAGCCAGAAGGCCGGCGTGGCCGAGCCCGGCAAGGCGCTCGGCGTGGCCGTGCTCGACTTCAACGTGGACGGCTGGCCGGACCTGTTCGTGGCCAACGACACCCAGCCGAACAAGCTCTACCGGAACAGCAAGGATGGCCGTTTCGTGGAAGAGGGGCTGGAGGCGGGCGTGGCCTTCTCCGAGGAGGGCGTCGCCCGCGGCGCCATGGGCGTCGACGCCGCCGACTACGACCGCTCGGGCCGTCCGCACCTGCTGGTCGGCAACTTCTCGAACGAGATGCTCGCGCTCTACCACAACGAGGGCAGCGGCGTGTTCGTCGACGAGGCGCCGGCCTCTTCCGTGGGCCGCGCCAGCCTGCTGACCCTCTCTTTCGGCGTGTTCTTCTTCGACTACGATCTCGACGGCCTGCTGGACATCCTCTCGGCCAACGGCCACATCGAAGAAGAGATCAACCGGGTTCAGCCCCGCATCCAGTACCGCCAGCCGCCGCTCCTCTTCCGCAACCTGGGCAAGGGGAAGTTCGAGCCCGTCACCTCCTCGGTCGGCCAGCTTTCGCAGCCGCTCGTGGCGCGCGGCGCCGCCTACGGCGATCTCGACCGCGACGGCGATCTCGACATCGTCCTCACCACGAACCACGGCCCGGCGAAGCTCTTCCGTAACGACGGCGGCAACGCCAACCGCTGGCTGCGCATCAAGACCGTGGGCGTCAAGTCCAACCGCGACGGCCTCGGCGCGGTCGTGCGGGTGACGAGCGCCTCGGGCAAGCAGTCGGACCTGGTGCGCAGCGGCTCGTCCTACTGCTCGCAGAGCGACACCTCCCTCACCTTCGGCCTCGGCAAGGATCCCGGAGCCACCTCGATCGAGGTCGAATGGCCGAGCGGCGTCAAGCAGAAGCTCGGTCCCGTCCAGGCCAACCAGATCCTCACGATCCAGGAGGACAAGGGGATCGTGGCGAAGGCGGCGCCGGCGCCACCGAGGTGAGGTGTGAGACCGTGAACCCGCTCAGGCTGCTCGTCCTGGGCGGCACCCGCTTCCTCGGGCGCCACTTCGCCGAGGCCGCGCTGGCGGCCGGCCACCAAGTCACCCTCTTTCATCGCGGCCAGACCCATCCAGGCCTGTTCCCGGGCGTCGAGGAGATTCTCGGGGATCGGGATGGTGACCTGGGTCGTTTTTCCGGCCGCCGCTGGGACGCCGTCGTCGACACCTGCGGGTTCGTCCCGCGGCTGGTCCGGCAGGCGGCGGACCAGCTCGCCGGCTCCGTCGACCTCTACGTCTTCACCTCCACCATCTCGGTCTACGCCGATTATCGAGTCCTGGGCATCACGGAGGATTCACCGCTCAAGCAGCCTCCTCCTGAAGAGGAACGGACCGAGGAGGTCACCCAGGAGAGCTACGGCTGGCTCAAGGTTCTGTGCGAGAGCGCTTTGACCGAGGTATTACCGGGCAGGAGTCTTATCGTCCGCCCCGGCATCCTGGCCGGGCCTCACGACTACACCGACCGCTTCACCTGGTGGCTGCGAAAGGTGGGGGAGGCTCCTGGCGGAATCGTCGAGGCTCCGGGCCGTCCCGGCCGACCCGTGCAGGTTCTGGATGCCCGCGATCTGGCGGTCTGGCTTCTACGGATGATCGAGCGCGGACGGACCGGCGTTTTCAACACCACCGGTCCCGATCAGCCGCTGACGATGGGGGAGATGCTGGAGACTCTGCGCGAGGCCACCGGGAGCGATGCTCAACTCGTCTGGGGCGTCGAGCCTGGCGACGACGTGGAGATTCCCTTCTGGATTCCCGAAGAGAAGAATGGTTTTCACTCGATCGACAGCGGGAAGGCTCGCGCGGAGGGGCTGAGCTGCCGGCCTCTTCTCGATACGGCGCTTGATACGCTCCGAATCCTCACCCCCTGACCCCCTCTCCCGTGGGGAGAGGGGGAACCTCGGGGGAACCGTCTCCCGTTGACTGTAATTTTTGTGTTTGGCTTTCGGGTGGTGGCGCCCCCTCTCCCGGGGATGGGGGGCTGGGAGATGGGAGAGGGGGACGGGGGGTGAGGACTCGCAGCGATGTCCTCTCCTCAGACTCTCAGACCCCCGGCCAGCCCCTCTGCTGATCCCGGGTCGCCTCCCAGTGGGCTTTGACCTCGGCCATCGAGTCGCCGCCGAGCTTGGCGAGGACGGCGTCGGCGAGCACGAGCGCGACCATGGCCTCGGCGATGACTCCGGCCGCGGGCAGTGCGGTGACGTCGCTGCGCTCGTACTCGGAGGTCCGGGTCTCCATCGTGTCGATGTCGACGCTCGGCATGCCCTTGCGGAGGGTGGCGATCGGCTTCTTGTAGGCCGTGATGACGAGGTCTTCGCCGTTGGTGATGCCGCCCTCCAGGCCGCCGGCCCGGTTGGTGGGGTGGGTCCACCGGCCGCCGGTGCGTTCGATCGGGTCGTGGGCCTCGCCGCCGAAGCCGCGCGAGGCCGGGATGCCCGCGCCGATCTCCACGGCCTTGACCGCGTGGACCGACATCACGGCCTGGGCCAGCCGGCCGTCGAGCTTCTCGTCCCACTGCACGTGCGAGCCGAGACCCGCCGGCACGTTGTGGGCGATCACGGTCACGGCGCCGCCGAGCGTCTCGCCCTCGTCCTTGGCCCGGTCCACAAGGCGGACCATCTCGTCTTCCAGCGAACGGTCGATCGCCCGCAACGGCGACGTCTCATCCACCTGGAGAAGATCCTCCCAGGTCGGGACCGGCCGGTCCGCACCGATCGGCCCGAGCGAGCGGACGCCGCTGCGGATCTCGACCCCGATCTCAGCGAGCAGCATGCGGGCGAACGCACCGGCCGCCACGCGCGCCGTGGTCTCCCGGGCCGAGGCGCGCTCCAGGATGTCGCGCAGGTCGTGGCGCAGATACTTGAGCCCGCCCGCGAGGTCCGCGTGGCCGGGCCGCGGGATGTGGACGCGTCGCTGCTCGGCCCGGCGGGGATCGGTCTCCACCGGGCTCATCATCGGGATCCAGTTCTCGTAGTCCCGGTTGGCGATCCAGAGCACGAGGGGCGAGCCCAGCGTCTCGCCGCCACGCACGCCGCCGTGGACCTCCGCGGCGTCGGTCTCGATCTTCATCCGGTTGCCTCGGCCGTAGCCGTGCTGGCGCCGGGCGAGGTCGCGGGCGAGGACGCCGAAGTCGACGCGCAGGCCGGCGGGCAGGCCGGTGAGGATCGCGGTGAGGCCGGGGCCGTGGCTCTCGCCACCGGTGGTCAGGTTGAGACGGCGCATGATGCGGACAGGATATCAAGGACGGCGGACGCATCGCCCTCCCGCCGCGTGCAGAGCAGGGCCAGCTCGCCCTGCTCCGGCTCCGGGTAGGGCGAAGGCGAGCCCGAAAGCCCTGCCTTGATCAGGCGCTGCGTGATCAGATCCGCATAGCGGCGGTTCGGCGCCGTGGCGTGGACGTAGGCGTCCGTCGCATGGAGGATGTGCCTGGGAGCCGGCCGGCCGGGCTGACCCGCCTGATCCACGAGGTACTCACCGGGTCCGAGAGGGTCCGGCCCCCGCACTACGCGGCTCAGGAAGGGCCGGCCGAGGCTCCGCAGAAACCCGGCCGCGGCCTCGTTCGCCGCCACCATCAGATCCTCGATCAGCTCCCGCGCGATCTTCCCCTCGACTGTCTCGGACCGAGCCCAACGGTCGACGAGAATCCCGCCGCGGTCCAGGCGATGCTGCCGGAGACGGCGGGCCGCTTTCACTTGGAGGGTGAGCTGTTTGCGCAGGAGCAGGCGCTTGATCGCGGTCTTCGGCAGGGAGCTGTCCGTCTCGAGCCAGTCCGCCACCCGCTGATAGGTGAGCTGGGCCTGGTTGCGGACCCGAGCCCGCCGGATCTCCGGGGACGAGATCGAGCCGTCCTCCTCGACCGTCATCTCCATCACCACGGCCAGCCGGTCCTTGCCCTGGCGCAGCGAGGTCAGGCCGGCGGCCACGGCCTCGGGCAGCATGGGAAACGTGCCCCCCGGGGTGTAGATCGAGCGCGTGTTGTGGCGGGCATGGCGGTCGAGCGCCGAATCGCTCGGGACGAACGCGTCCACGTCGGCGACCGCCACGAACAGGCGGATCGCGTCGCCCCGGGCCTCGGCGGTGGTGAGCTGGTCGAGCGTGCGCGCGCCCTGGTCGTCGATCGAAAGCCAAGGGAGGTGACGGAGATCCTGGACCGGCTGGACCGGCGCGCCAGGCGATTCCTCCCGCAACGCGTTCGCCTCGGCCAGGGCGTCGAACGGAAAGCCAGGGAGGAAGCCGCGCTCCCGTAGCGCGCGGAAGGCGGCTTCCCGCAGCAGGAGCTGGTCCGGCTCGAGCGGCATGCTCAGCGGGCCGCGAAGTCGATGAAGCCGCGCTCTACGTCCACGTCGATCAGCTTCACGGTCAGCCGGTCGCCCACGTCGAGCCCCTGGGTGCCGCGCTGCAGCTTGCCTTCGAGGCGAGGGTTCCAGATCTTCACCCAGGTGCCCTTCTCCGAGGCGCCGGTGACCACGGCCCGGAACTCTTCGCCGACGCGGTCCACCAGCAGCAGGGCGGCGGCGGCCTTCTGCACCTGGCGCTCGACCCGGCGGGCGTCGTCCGCCTTGCGGTTGCACCAGTGGGCCAGCTCCTCCAGCTCCTCGCCGTGGTACGGAGCGGGCCGGCCGGCGAGCTCGGCCTTGAGCAGCCGCTGGGTGACCAGGTCGGGGTAGCGCCGGTTCGGCGCCGTCGTGTGCGCGTAGTCGTCGGCGGCCAGCGCGAAGTGTCCCGGCGCAGGCCTGCCCGGCAGATCCACCATGTACTCGCCCGCGCCGAGGAGCTTGAGGATGGAGAGCGACAGCTCGGGATAGTCCTCGGGGTCCGCGGCCAGGCGCCGGTCCAGGAAGCGGGCGAGGGCGCGGGCGTCGGGCTCGGCAGGAAGGCGCTCGCCGAGACCGGCCGCGATGTCCACCATCCGCGGCCAACGTTCCGGCGCGCGGACCATCCGGCGCAGCGACGGCAGGCCGCGCGCCTCCAGGAAGCTCGCCGTCTCCCCGTTGGCGGCGATCATGAAGTCCTCGATCAGCTCCGTGGCCTCGTTCTTCCGATCGTCCTCGAAATGGATCTCGCCGTTGGTGACCACCGCCTTCGACCGCGCCAGATCGAAGCGCAGGGCGCCGCGGTCCTCGACCGCTCGCGCAGCCGGGAGGCGGCCTCATGCTGGAGGCGGATCTGCTTGTCCAGCCCGGGAATCCGCCGCGCCGCCTCCGGCAGCGGGCCGCGGTTCTCGATCCAGGCCGCGAGGCTGTTGTACGCGAGCTTGGCGTGGTTGCGCGCCGCGGCCCGGTAGATCTCGGTGCCGTGGACCGAGCCGTCCTTGCGCACCTGCATGTCCACGACCACGGTCAGCCGGTCCTCGTTCTCCATGAGAGAGGTCAGGTCCGTCGACAGCCGCTCCGGCAGCATGGGGAAGACGCGCACCGGCGTGTAGACCGAGGTCGTGTTGTGGGCCGCATGGCGGTCCGTGGCCGAGCCCTTGGGCACCAGCTCGTCCACGTCGGCGATGCCCACCCGCACGCGAATGTCGCCGCCGTCCAGAGGCTCGGCCACGGTGAGCTGGTCGAGATCACGGGTGTCGTCGTTGTCGATCGAGAACCAGGGCAGCTGGCGCAGATCGCGGACGGGTGCGCCGTCCCGGATGGCTTTGCTGCCGGGCTCGCGCAACGCCTCGGTCTCGGCGAGCACCTCGGCGGGGAAGTCTGGCGCGAGATCGCGCTCCCGCATGGCGCGCTTGGCGATTTCTTTGAGATTCGGGGTGTGCTCCATGGCAGGTAAGGCTACTGGAAGTGGGGAGGCGCGTCGAGGCGGCGAGGACGGGAGGATGAGCGGGCCGACAGATGCCCCGCCAGCCTCCCGTCCCGGGCGTCAGGGAATCAGGGTGTCCGTGTCCTCGGCCGTGGCGTCGGCCTGAATCTCCCTGCGCGCAGGGGGAGTGGGGCGCCGGAGAGGGCACCCTCCCCCCACCTCACCGAGGTTGTCGTGACCTGGTCGGCGTTGCGGCCTTTCCAGTGCCCGAAATCACCAGGGTCAAGGTGCCTTCGTCAGGATCGTTGCTGGTAATCACCAGGGTTCCTGTCTGCGCGCCCACGGTAGTGGGGGAGAACTTGATGGCTACCGGCAGCATCTCGTCGGTCTGCTCGATGATGAACGGCAGCGGCGGCGGCGGCGACTTCAACGTGAAGGCGGAGCCCGTTACCTTGAGGTTTTGAATGATCAAGGGGGACGCCCCGCCATTGCTTATCGCCACCGCCATCTCGTCGCTCATGCCGACCTCTACCTCGCCAAAAGCCACAGTGGAAGGTGCCACCTGGATGTCGGGCTTTGGGGAGGGCGCGTCGATGTCGATGTCCTCTTCGCCCGTGACTCCGCCGACCTGGGCGCGGATCGTCGCGGTGCCGACGAAATCGACGGAGCCGAGGAGAAGCTTCGCCGTTGCCTCGCCTGTATCGCCGCTGGGTACCTGGCTTCGGAACACGAGGGGGATGGAACGGCCCGACGCCCTCTCGAATGCCGTGTAGGTGACCACCGTGTTCTTGGTGACCGAGCCCCGGCCGGGGTTGCGGCTGAGGGTCACCTTCACCATCGCTTCTTTGGTTCCATTACGGCTCAGCTTGGTCTGGTCCAACTCGACGAGAATGAAATCGGGCTTGGCGGGTACAAACTGAATGAAGGTCGCGGCCGTCGTCTGGGAGATCTTCGCCGTGATCCGGGCCGAGCCTGCTTCCGCGCTCTTGAGCACCACGGTCGCTCGATGGCTGCGATCGGCGTCCGCTGTAACCACCTTCTCAGTGTTGGAGAAAACCCCGAGCGTGGTCTCAAACGTAACGGTTCTGGCCCCGTCGGGGAGCCCCGGTGCGATGTCGGCGTAGACGAAGACCTGGGTCGCGCCGTCCGCCTCCACCGTCCCGGCCGAAGTGCCGACTCGGATCACGTCGACGGGTTCGGGTGGTGTGAACTCGACGGTGATCCTCGCCAGGAGACCTTCGACTTCCTTGGAGGTGGTTGTGTCCAAGACCTTGGCGGTGATGGTCGCGACCTTCGGCGCGGTGCCGCTCCTGAGCTCTACGGTGACAAACCCCTGTGCATCGACATCCGCGGATTTCTTCTTCAGGTCCGTCGAGGCGTCCGGGTCGATGAACTGACCGTCTGAAGTCTGGAAGATCACCCTGCGCAGATTCGTGGGGGCCTCGGCGGTGATCCGGGCGGTGACGCTCACACGGGAAAAGCCATCGGCTGGAATCGAGCCCGAAGCCACAGACAGCGTGAGTGCCTCGGAAAATCCAGGGGCGGTGGGGCTGAAGTCGTCGTTGTCGTGTCGGCGATCGCATGCACTCACCACGAGCGCCCAGCACGCGACGAGGAGGACTGGAAGAGCCTGACGTTTCATGTCACCGACCAAGAAGGAACCTGTCGAGCGCAGCCTGTGACTTGGGAGAATTGCCGCCTTGCATGGCGGCCCGAAGCGTCGAGGGAGCGACACCAAGCATCGCGCTCAATGCGGTGGGCGTCATATTGAGCTGGCTACTCAATAGATTTAATGATTGAGCAAGACTAGCGCCGAAAGTGATGAGCAGGCTGGCGAGTCGCGGACTTCCGACTGACCCTCCCGAAGCATTGAGGCCTTGAAGCTCGAGGTGTATCTTGAGGGGGAGTCGGACCGGGCCGGCTGCGCCCGCGGGAACGATGGCAGTCGCAGGGATGTTGAAGGGGGTAGGTTGGGTCGGCGCCTGCAGTTGTTGGCTGGAACCCGGGAAGAAGAGCTCTCGCGGATTACTGCCTTGGGTGGGAGAGAAGACGAACGGTTCCTGGTCCGGGATCCTGATCCGTGCCCGCATGTGGCTCGGGTTTCCGGTGCTCACCGCCTGGAACCGGAAAGCCACCGGTCCGCCGCTTGTGGGAATAGTGGTAGGTGCGGATTGAAAACCATCAACATTGATGCTCATATGTGGTCCTCCTCTTTCTAACCGCGCTAGCGGATGAAGCGATTCCTCAAGGCACCTCTGAGGTTCCAATCAATGGACAGGGAAACCAATGGCGACCATGCCAGCTTGCTGTCGTCGATAAGCGGATTTGGATCCTTGTCTTTGAACACCAGAGCTCCGACGGAGACTCGAAAAAAATCGCTGAGACGCAGTCCGGCGGTGAAAACCAGCGGCTTCTTAGCGATCAAGCCTACGTCATCATTGATGGGAACACCTTGAAATTGCTCGTCCTCTGTCACTAGATCGTTGATGGTAATGCCGATTGTGAGCGAAAGCCGCTTCGCCAATTCGCTCCTGAGCTGTCCTCGGCGGAAGTCGGACCACCGCAGGTGTGCCTTTTTGTTGACCGGGCGGAAATAGATATTGGTGCCGACGTACGAGAAAAAATCTTCGATATCGGGAGACCAGGCGAAGCCGAGGTCAACACCGAGGTACCAGTTAGCTCGGACTTCAAAGTTTGCCGTCGTCGATCCCTCGACAAGCACCCGAATGACCTCTTCTTTGTTGAGGTCCGCTACCAACGCATTCAACTTTCGGTTTCGGGTTTTGAGTGTGGCCTCTATGGAGTCGAAGTGTCTCGTCAGGAAGTCTAGCTCTGTGACTGCTTCTGTCACGGTCTCCTTCAACGCGATGAACTCGTCAGTGACACCGGTCTCTGAGACGAGCCCTTCGTCCCTCAGATCCACGATGAGCCCCCTGAGCTCTCTCAACTGGCTCAGAGTCCGATCCAGGTTCTCTCGGCGAACCGTCAAATCGCCAGGTACCCACACGTCGTCAAGGGAAGGAGGGGCATCCACCGGCGAAGGCGCGGCGCCGACTCCGGCAGCCTCGGCGATCGCTGTCGGCGCATCCTTTGCTCCTTCAGCAATCGCTTCGATCGCCGACCGGGCCGCCGCGCAGAGCTCGAGGGAATCTTCTGACGGCCTGCAGTTCAACTCGGCCCAGGAGGTGGCCTTCTCGCGCCCTCTCAGGATCTGTGCCATGACTTTTGATTGTGGCTGGCGGCCCACCCTGCTCCTGAGTTTCTTGAGATCATCGCTCAGCACGAGCTTTTTGAGCGAGGGTACGACGAACTCCGTCACGTCTTTCCGAAGGTTTATAATGGCATTCGCTCTACTGCCCTGCTCTTGCAAGACATCGTCAAAGCTGCGCCTTGCCGCAGGTGGCGGCTCTAGCGCCTCAATGCTTTGATCGAGGAAGGACTCCGGGGGCAACACGAGTCGCTCACCCGGTTTGAGTTGATCCTCCACCGCTGCAATCACGGCCGCGCGAAGATCCTTGTAGCCCTCCTGAAGGATCACTTCCCCAGTAATCAACAGATCGAGGCCTCTAAGCGCATGGTCGGCGCCATCGGCAACGGCTTGCCGAAAGGCAACCAGGTCCACTGTTCGAACTTGGATGAACTCAAAACAGTAGTACCGGTTGGGTAGCAAGCCATTCACGACATTCAGCTCTGCATGCTTCTTGCTTTCTTTGGCCGGATCCTTGAAGAAGCGCACGAAGCTTACCGGCTGCTCCTGGCGACGCTCGGATGGCGCTGGTTGCCGAGGACCAAAACCGTAGTCGGTATAGATGCGTGCCTTCGGAAACGCCTCCCCACAAAGGAAAGGCCTGGTGTCTCCGACATATCGACCTTCGATGGTCTTGACGCGGTCAGTTACCGGAATGCGCAAGTAGAACTGGACATCGAAAGGCAAGGTTTCCTCAAGACGGCCGGTCTCCAGATCGTAGTATATGGGGTGGCCTGCATCGATATCCGCCGTGGACACTGGAAACTTGCCTGTAGACGGTGGTTCTGGCGTAACCGGTGGATCGGCCGGAGCAGGAGTTTCAGTTGGAGTGGCCGGCTCCTGACTTTCGTCAGTGGGCTGCTCGTCCTGTCCAAATAGCGGTGTCGTCAAAAGGACGAGCACCAGCACCAACAACCATCCCGTGCGGAACTGGTCTCGAAATTTCATGGTTGGATGGTTCGCTCAAGGAAGGAATCAGTCATTGGGAACCTCGCAGATGGAACAGTCGACGCGGGGCGGCTCCGACTTGACGCACTTATTCGCGAAGCCGGAGAGTATGAGAGAGGGTTGGTCCTCTTCCGCAAGTAGCTTCCGAAGGTTGGCCTCCGGCAGCTTTGCTGCCAGCGGGCCAGTCGTAGGCTTGCCCGCGCAGTCGATGGCGCTCCTTAGGTTGGCTGCCGCGGAACCAAACTGACCGTCGGCCGCTTGAAGAACGGCCAGGTTGTTGAATGCCTCCCAAGTTGGGCAGGTGTCAGCGAGCAGCCCGAAGATTGCCTTGGCGTTGTCCGACTTCCCGACCTCGACCAGCGCCGCGCCTTTCAACAGTTGCCAGCAGGTTGTCGTCTCGATTGGCGTGACCTCGGCGAGCGCATGATCGATCTCGGCGATCGAGCGTTCGAGGTCTCGGATGTTGCCCTGCCTTCCGGCGCGCTCGATGTCATGTCGGATCGACAAGTACGGCACCGGCTTCCCTACTTTCGGCGGTGGCGTTGGTGCCGGCGGGCCGTTGGTGTCGGCGGTGAGGTTGGTGTCGGCGGTGGCGTTGGTGCCGGTCCTGACTTGGGCTGCAGAATGTCGTCGAGGACCAGATGGAATAGGATTGGTATGTGTCTTTCGAAGTTAACGTCTCGACGCACTTTGTGCGCAGCGCAACCCTGTCGGAGTTCGCCAGCCCGGAGCGTTCGATATGCGTAATCGTTCGGAGGGTCGTTCGGAGGGTCGTTGATGATCCAGATTTTGCCGTTTGCGACCGTGATCCCCTCTGGCTTGGCCCTGCACACCTCGCGGTCTGAACCTGGAGCCATCAATCGGAGCTGAGTGCGTTGGACACCGCTGATCGACCTTTTCCCCTCAGCATTGCGGCCCAGAGTAAAGCGGAGGAGCAGGTGCTGTTCCGGGGCCAGGGCCAAGAGGTAATCCTTGTCCTCTTGTTTTACGAAGTAGATCCCGCTTAGATCGCTGATGTCATGGGAGGCGTCATAGAGGAGCTCGGGCTTGAGTGACGTTGCTTTCCCGAGTCCGCCGTCTGGAACTTTCAGCATTAAAATCTGAGGTGGCTTCTCGTTAGCGAAGAACACTTCTTTGCCTGAGCAGGCGATTCCTTCCAGGCCTTTGTTGGCATCGGGCTTTTTGGAGGCATCAGCTTTCAGATCGGCCAAGATAATTGGCCACTGGCGAATCAACTTTCCCTCTCTGTCGATCTCCAGCAACGCTGGTGGCCCTTCGTTCGGGGTTCTTTCTGCGACTACGAGAAAGTTAGAATTACTCAGGACGCACAAGTCTTCGAAGTCGTAACTTAATACTTTTTCGCCCTTTGCTATCGCATAGGAACGCCCGAGCTCGAACCGCTTTCCCTTCTTGATAATCCGGGAAAGAGGGGCGGTACCACCATCTGCCACTGTCCAGAACTGGTTATCGGAATCGACGGCGAGCCCTGAGGTCTCCACTCCTGCGGCGTTCGCCAACCACTGGCCCTGCACGTCCACAGTAGCTTCCGCGGAGTACGAGGTTGATGGCGCGAGAGTAACGAGGGCAAGCAGGAAGGAAGCAGCGATGCCTCGCGACAGTCGCCGTGCCAGGCGAATCCAGTTTCTGGGCATGGAACCCTTTTCTCCAGTCACTGATGCTGAATGGTCTACGACGGATTTTCCATGGTCAAATTGCCATGAGTGCGTCATGTCACTGGAACGTCAGATCGATTGAATCTAGAGTAACGATCGCCGAAGCTGCGGTGTCGGCTCCGAACACCTGGCCGCTCACCACGAGGTTGAGGACGACGAAGGGGGCATCCGGGCTCAGTTGCAGGGTGAAGTCCTGACGTATCGGCCCGCCGGGCTCGGAGAAGCCGCTGCCCAGAGCGACGCCGTTGACCTCGATTCCCAGACGGCCGGACGCGCCCGTGCCAGTGGCTGATGCGTCGCCGCGAAAATCCATCTTGACGAAGATGGGGGAGGTCACACCGTCCAACGGAACCGTGAGCGAGCCTGCCAGGGCGGCGGCGCGCGGGGCGGTTCCTTGCGCTTGAACGGACAAGCCCGTAAAGAGAATCGACAGAACCTTCCCATCCGGGCTGAGGGTCTGCGATGCCGAGGAAATCGATGTCGACAATTCGACGGGGCCGAAGTGGACGGCCGGCGGATTGGGGGCTGGACCCACGGCTCTGCCTCCTCGCTTGAGAAATTCAGTATCCCGGCGAGTCTAGCAGATGCTTCAAGCCAAGTGAACCTGCCGGCGCAGGTTTGGCCGCTTACTGGAAATACCCGAACACGTCCACCAGCGTCGTCACCGAGAAGCTCATCGGGTTGTAGATCCCCATCGCACCGCTGCCGGAGGTGGACAGCAGCACCATGGCGTTGTTGGCCCGGGTGAGTCCCGTCTGGAAGTTGAGGGCGCTCGGGGCGACCGGATCCGCGTTGCCGGGGAAGAAGCGCAGGTTGCCGGGGTTGGCCGGGTCGACGACCCAGGGGCACGGCATTGACGTTGCTCGACGTGGTCGCGTCGTGGGACGCCGGCCAGACGTAGCCGCGGGTGAAGTCGGTCGTCATCCGGAACGCATGCTTGATCGGTACCGCGCCGAACGCCTCGTCATAGCGCACCAGGCCCGGGAGGATCGCCAGGCCGGCGGCGTCGGCGCTCGTCCAGGTGTCCGGCCGCCGGGCGTTGCCGTCGAGGGGGAGTCCACCGGCGCCGCGCTGATGTCCAGGTTCCACCAGTTGTCCGGAGGGAACAGGGGGAGCGGCTGAGGCAGCCCGTCGCCGCGCTGGACCTGGGCGGAGAGGGAGGACGACAGGACGGCCGCGGACAGGACCGCCAGAGACAATCGGGGCCATGGGCGCATCGTGTTCTCCTTTATCGAGAAACACCTGTTTTCCTAGGGGGTCGCCTCCTCCCTCGGCTCTGCGGCCAGAGCCCGGACTTCGGTCCGCCACTTCCACAGCTTGTAGATGGCGGGGTAGATCAGCAGCTCCAGCGCAAACGAAGTGACGAGACCGCCGAGCATGGGGGCGGCGATGCGCTTCATCACGTCCGCTCCGGCCGCGGTGGACCACAGGATCGGCAGCAGGCCCATGAAGGCGGCGCAGACCGTCATCATCTTGGGCCTGACCCGCTTCACGGCGCCGTGCACGATCGCCTCGTCCAGATCCTCGCTGCTGCGCAGCCTCCCCGACTGCTTGGCCTCATCGTAGGAGAGGTCGAGGAACAGGAGCATGAACACGCCGGTCTCGGCGTCCAGCCCGAGCAGGGCGATCATTCCCACCCAGGCGGCGATGGAGACGTTGTAGCCCAGGAAGTAGAACAGCCAGATGGCGCCGATGGCCGAGAACGGCACGGCCAGCATCACCACCCCCGACTTGAAGGCCGAGCGGGTGTTCAGGTAGAGCAGCGCGAAGATGAGGGTGAGGGTGATCGGCACCACCACCTTCAGCCGCTCGCGCACACGCATCATGTTTTCGTACTGGCCGCTCCACAGGAGGGAGAAGCCCGGGGGGAGGTCGAGCCCGGTCCGCACCGCCTGCTTCGCCTCCTCGACGTAGCTGCCCACGTCGCGGCCGGCGACGTCGACGTAGACGTAGCCGGCGAGGAAGCCGTTCTCGTCGCGCAGCATGGAGGGTCCCTGCAGAACCTGGATGTCCGCGATCTGCGCGAGCGGGACCTGCGCACCCGAGGGCGTGGCCACCAGGACGCGGGCGAGGCGCGCCGGCTCGTCGCGCAGCTCGCGGGGGTAGCGGATGTTGACCGGGTAGCGCTCCCGGCCCTCGATCGTCGTGCTGATGTTCTCGCCGCCGATGGCGGTCGAGATCACCATCTGCACCTGCTCGAGGGTCAGGCCGTAACGGGCGAGCTGGTCGCGGTTCGGCACGATGTCCACGAAGTAGCCACCGGCCACGCGCTCGGCGAAGACGCTGCGGGTGCCGGGGATGGCTCGCAGGATGGACTCCAGGTGCTCGCCGACGCGCTCGATCTCCTTGAGGTCGTTGCCGAAGACCTTGATGCCGACGGGGGTGCGCACGCCGGTGGACAGCATGTCGATCCGTCCCTTGATCGGCATCGTCCAGGCGTTGGTGATCCCCGGGGAGCGCAGCGCACGGTCCATCTCGTCGATCAGCTCCTCGTAGGACAGGTGGTCCGGCTGGAAGGGCCGGAAGAGGGGCTTCGTCCAGTCCGGCCAGCCCGAATACCAGCGCTCCCTGGGCCGCCACGCGCTCTCGGGCTTGAGCACGATCGTGGTCTCGAACATCGAGAACGGCGCCGGGTCGGTCGACGTGTCGGCGCGGCCGGCCTTGCCGAACACGCGCTCGACCTCGGGGAAGCTCTTGATCACCCGGTCCTGCGCCTGGAGGATCTCCTGCGCCTGCGCCACGGACACGCCGGGAAGGGTGGTGGGCATGTAAAGGATGGTCCCCTCGGCCAGCGGCGGCATGAACTCCGAGCCCAGCTTGAAGTAGACCGGGACGCTTACGGCCACCAGGGCCAGGGCGGCCAGGATCGCGGTCTTGGGGCGGCGCAGCACGAAGCGGCAGGCCGGCTCGTAGACCCGGAAGATGGCGCGGCTGATCGGGTGGCGCTCCTCGGAGTGGTAGGTGCCCACGGCAACGCCGCTGGCCAGCCGGGCCAGCCAGCGCGGCCGGAACTCGAACGGGTCCATGCGGGCGAAGAGCATCCGCAGGGCCGGGTCCAGCGTGATGGCCAGCAGAGCGGCGATGGCCATGGCCAGGTTCTTCGAAAAGGCGA
This sequence comes from Holophagales bacterium, assembly GCA_031390755.1. Classification (GTDB taxonomy): domain Bacteria; phylum Acidobacteriota; class Thermoanaerobaculia; order Multivoradales; family UBA5704; genus DATMER01. The sequence goes on along the minus strand of JANMTS010000081.1, from coordinate 18,615 downwards.
GAGGTTTGAACAGCCGCCCCTCCTGGTCCACGAGGGCGAAGACCGGCAGGAAGGCGACCGCGATCACGAGCAGGGAGAAGAAGACCGAAGGACCGACCTCCTGGAGCGCCTGAAGGCGCACCGCATGGAAGTCCCCCTTGCGCCCGCCCGCCTGCCACCGGTACAGCTTGTTGTAGGCGTTCTCCACCTCCACGATGGCGCCGTCCACCAGCACGCCGATCGAGATCGCGATGCCGGCCAGCGACATGATGTTGACCGTCACCCCGAAGTAGTACAACGGGATGAAGGAGAGCAGCACCGACACCGGGATGGTCACGATCGGCACGACGGCGGAAGGGACGTGCCAGAGGAAGATGAGGATGACGAGCGAGACGATGATCATCTCGATCACCAGCTCGTGCCGCAGCGTGCCGAGGGCGCGCTCGATCAGGTTCGAGCGGTCGTAGGTCGCGACGATCTCCACGCCTTCCGGCATGCCGGGCTCGATCTCGCGGATCTTCTCCTTGACCCGTTCGATCACGTTGAGCGCGTTCTCGCCGTGGCGCATCACCACGATGCCGCCGACGTGATCCCCCAGGCCGTCGAGGTCGGCAACGCCGCGGCGCATCTCGGGGCCGAGCTCCACGCGGGCCACGTCGCGCAACAGGACCGGCACGCCCCCCGGACCGACCTTGAGGACGACCTTCTCGAAATCCTCGGGCCTCTTGGCGTAGCCGCGGCCGCGCACCATGTACTCCGTGCCGCTCCACTCGATCAGCCGTCCGCCCACCTCGTTGTTCGAGCTCCGCACGGCCGTGACGACCTCGTCGAGGGGCAGGCCATGGGCCGCCAGCCGGTTGGGGTCCACCGTGATCTGGTACTGCTTGACGAAGCCGCCGATCGCGGCGACCTCGGCCACGCCGGGCACGGACTGCAGGGCGTAGCGCAGGGTCCAGTCCTGGTAGGAGCGCAGCTCGTCCAGGGAGTGCTTGCCCGAGCGGTCGACCAGGGCGTACTGGAAGACCCAGCCCACGCCGGTGGCGTCCGGCCCGAGCTCGGTCTGCACCCCTTCGGGCAGCCGGGACTGGATCTTCGACAGGTACTCGAGCACCCGCGAGCGCGCCCAGTAGAGGTCCGTGCCGTCCTGGAAGATGACGTAGACGTAGGAAAACCCGAAGTCGGAGTAGCCGCGCACCGCCTTGACGCTCGGCGCGCCGAGCAGCGCGGTGACGATCGGATAGGTGACCTGGTCCTCCACGATGTCGGGCGACCGGTCCCACTTCGAAAAGATGATCACCTGCGTATCCGACAGGTCCGGCAGGGCATCCAGCCGGATGACCTGGAGGTTCCAGACGGCGAGCGCCACCAGGGCCGCCACGGCGAGCAGGACGATCCAGGGGTTCTTGGCCGAGACGGCGATGATCTTGCGGATCACTGAGTGCCTCCTCCGTGCTGGTGGCCGCCGGACATGCCTTCGACCGCGGCGCGCAGCCGCGACTCGGAATCGAGCAGGAAGTTGGCGCGGATGGCGACGCTCTCGCCGGCCGCGATCCCTTCGAGGATCAGCGCCTGGCCGTCGCCGCGGCTGCCGACTTTCACCAGGCGAGGCTCGAAGCTCGCCTTGCCCTGGTTATTTCCCTGGAGAGGGGTCTGGACGAAGACCACCTGGCGCACGCCGGTGTCGATCACCGCCGAGTCGGGAACCACGACGCCGTCGGACGATCCGACCTCGGACACGACGTCGACATACATTCCAGGCTTGAGCCGAAGGCCCGGGTTCGGGAGCTCCACCCGCACCTTGATGGTCCGGCTCTCGGGATTGAGGAACGGGAAGACGAAGGCGATCCGTCCGCTCAGCCGCGCCGTGGGATCGTAGGGAGACGTGATGCCGACCTTCCGGCCGAGGGCTAGCGTGCTGCTCTCGTACTCGTAGAAGTCGGCCTCCACCCAGACGCGGGAAAGGTCGGTGACGGTCAGGAGATCCATGCCGGGCTGCACCTCCATGCCCTCGAAGACCTCCTTGCCCGTGACGTAGCCGGACGACGGCGCGAGGAGCGTCACCGTGCGCTGCGCCGTGCCCGTCCGGTCGAGCTGGGCGATCAGACTGCGCGGCACGTCGAACAGCTCGAGGCGCCGCCGCGCCGCGGTCACGAGATCCGCGCCCCCCCTGCGAACCTCCTCCAGATCCGAGCCGGCGAACCGCGCCGCGGCCTCGCGCGCCCGCAGGTACTCCTCCTGGGTTGCGAGCAGCTCCTGCGAGTAGATCGTGAGAAGGGGCTGGCCGGCGTGCACGGCCTGGCCGGTGGAGCTCACATAGAGCTTTTCCACCCAACCGGAGATCTTCGTATGCACGTGGCGGATGCGGGTCTCGTCCGCGGTCACCAATCCGACCGCGCGGGTCGTGCGTGCCAACGTGCGCTGCACCGCCACTGCGGTCTGGATGCCGGAGAGGTGCATGCCCGCCTCATCCACATCCACCCGGGAAAGGCCGGGCACCGCGGCCGGTACGGGGGGCGGCACCGCGGTCGGCATGGGGGCCGGCGTCGCGGTCGGCATGGGGGCCGGTACCAGCCGCATGCCGCAGACCGGGCAGTCGCCCGGCTTGTCCGAGACGTAGTCCAGGTGCATGGGGCAGTGGTACGTCTGAACGACCCCCTCCACCTCGGCCGTCTCGCAGGCCAGGCAGAGGCCTGCCACCCACAGCAGTGCGACCAGCGGCAGGAGGGCCAGGGCTGTCTTTCGGGTCTGATTGCGGAAGGTCATCTCAATCCTCCTTCTCGGCCTGGTAGGTCAGCCGCTGCAGGCCGGCCCAGGCGCTGAAGCAGTCCGCCTCCCGGCGGGCGAGCTGGACGCGGGCCTCCAGCCAGATGTCGAAGTCCTCGACAACGGTGGAGAAATCGCCGCGCCCGGCGAGATAGGAAGAGCGGGCCGCGTCGAGAGCCGCGCTGCTCTGGGGCAGGATGGCCTGGCGGAAGCGCACGATCTGGCGCTCGGACTGCTGCCAGCGGGCTGCGAGGCGCGCGGCCTCGGCGCGCACCCCGGCCTCGGCGTCGCGCAACTCGCTGCGGGCCGCCTCCATCTCCTGCTCGGCGGCCCGGACCATGGGCTCCTGCTTCTGTCCCCTCCAGAAGGGCAGCTCGATGCCGAAGCGGAGAGTCAGCACCGCGCCCAGCGAGCCGCGGGAGGCGATCGCAGCCGAGGGCACGAAGTCGGGCTGGAGATCGAGGCGCGCCACGGCCATGCGCCGTTCGGCCGCGGCGACCGCGGCGCGGGCCGTCCGGACCTCGGGTGACGCCGCCACGGCCGCCGCTTCCACCTGCGCACCCGGACCATCGACCGCCGGCAGATCGGCAACCTCACCGAGAGGGCTGTCACCCCGCTGATCAAGCCAGCGGTTGAGCTCGGCGACCATGGCGGCGCGCTCGGCCTCGAGGTCGTCGATCGTCTCGCCCACGCGGCTCAAACGCAGCTGCGCCTTGAGGATCGATTCCTGCTCGCCCGAGCCGGCCGAATAGCGGGCCGCCGCCGTGGCAGAGAGGAGATCCACCAGCTCGCGGGCGGCGGACAGAGACTGCCGCTCGCGGTCGATGGCATAGATCTTCGCGTAGAGCGTCCGGACCTCGGCGGTGATGCGCCGCTCCTCGGCCGCCAGCTCGGCGGCCCGCAGCTCCGTCTCCGCCCGGGCCGCGTCGCCGCGGGCACGCCGCTTGCCCGGGTAGGGAAGCCCTTGGCGGAGCTCGATGCCCACCATCGACATGTCCATCTTGCCGACCGTGTACTCGGGGAAATCGGCATTCTGGATCATCGCCTCGAGCATCGGATCGGGCAGGGCGGCTGCCGGCCGCTCCATCAGGCGGGCCGCCTCCTGGGCAGACCGGCGGGCGGCGAGGGCGGGCGAGCGCTCCAAGGCCAGGGCCACCAGCGCCTCCACCGGTGGCGCCGGCTGCGCCGGGTGCGCCGCGGGCGCCGCCAGCAGCAGGATCAGCGGAATGAGACTCGTACGTCGCATGGGGCTCCTCAAGGGTTGCAATGGATCCTGGAAGCCCTGGCACACCAGGGCCGCGGGCCGGACGTCAACCGCGAGGAGGGATCAGATCAACAGGACGGAATGGAGGGTGCACAGGCCGGCCCCCTCGTACCGGAGGCGGCCCGCGCCCAGGCGGAACGGTTTCGCCGTTGCCTCGTGCAGGGTCGGCATCGCGGCCGGAGCCAGGGCGAGAGGAGGGGAAGCCGGAGCCTTCTTGGCTGCAGCGGCCTCGATGACGCCGGGCGGGGTCTCCGGCACCGTCGTTTCACCGCAGCAGCCGGCCGTAGCCGAGCTGCCGCAGCACAGCGGATGGATCTCCGGCCCGCTGCCTTCGTGGAAGTCCGACCCCATGGGAGCCATCGCGACCGCGCAGGCCGGACAACCGGCCCGGAGAAGCCCCGGCGCTCCCAGCGCCAGCGCAAGGATGCCGGCAACGATCGGGGCCATCCGTCTGGTGCGGCTCATGGTGAACAGGATAAGGCCCGGAGCGGCGATCGCTGCTGTGCGGGAGGAGGGTTTGCCGCACGTGACGGGGTGGCTGCCTCACCCACCCCGGCGGGCGGGCTGAGCGTAGCCCCTACTGAAAATACCCGAACACATCCACCAGCGTCGTCACCGAAAAGCTCATCGGGTTGTAGATTCCCAGGGCGCCGCTGCCGGAGGTGGAGAGGAGCACCATCGCGTTGTTGGCCCGGGTGAGTCCCGTCTGGAAGTTGAGGGCGCTCGGGGCGACCGGGTCCGCGTTGCCGGGGAAGAAGCGCAGGTTTCCGGCGGCGGTCGGGTCGACGACGGTGATGTTCACGGCGAGCGCCTTCGCGGTCGTGGGGATGCCGCACTGGCCCGTGGCCTTCAGGATGCGCTGGCCGGGCAGGACGGCCGGGCCGCCGTACGGGCCGTAGGCGTTGCGGGTGTCGAGCAGGCGGCACGGGGTGATGGTGTAGTAGTCGAGCGGGCCGGCGCTGGTCGCGGGCGTGGGCTTCCAGCCGAGCTGGATCACGTCGAAGTCGCTCGCCACCAAATCATCGAATGCCGGATTCAGCACGCCGTTGTCCCAGCGCGTGTCGTAGGCGCCGGTGACGTACATGTCCGAGCCGTTGTCCGCCACGATCAGGCCGTAGGTCTTCATGGCCTGGAAGATCCGCTGCACCTCGGGCGTGTACCCCGAGATGTTCTTGCTCGCCTTGAGCCGCAGCCGCGCGCCCAGGGGCACGGCGTTGACGTTGCCCGACGTGGTCGCGTCGTGGGACGCCGGCCAGACGTAGCCGCGGGTGAAGTCGGTCGTCATCCGGAACGCGTGCTGGATCGGCACCGCGCCGAACGCCTCGTCATAGCGCACCAGTCCCGGGAGGATCGCCAGGCCCGCGGCGTCGGCGCTCGTCCAGGTGTCCGGCCGGCGGGCGTTGCCGTCGAGCGGGAAGATCGCGCCCGATCCCGCCTCCCAGCGGTTCAGGCCGGCGTTCCAGAACGTGTGGTAGAGCTCGTAGAGGATGCGGTTGTCGCGGTCCACGAGCAGCATGTGACGGTCGCCGCCCGGATTCGTGTTGGCCGGCGGCCCGCCCTCGATCCACTTCGGCTGGGTGCGCGCCTCGACCGGAATGGGATAGCCACCCGGCCGCCCGGCCGCGGTGTTGTCGCTCTGGTTGCCGAACTCCACAAAGGTGATCGGCGACATCGCCTGCGTGGTCGGCACGGTGATGTAGACCATCCCATAGATATCGTCGCCGCCCGCATCGCCGCCGAAGTCCGGATGCATGCCGACGCCGGCCCCGATGAAGTTGATGAAGTTCGTGCTGTTCGGGTCCACCGGCGCCGCGCTGATGTCCAGGTTCCACCAGTTGTCCGGAGGGAACAGGGGGAGCGGCTGAGGCAGCCCGTCGCCGCGCTGGACCTGGGCGGAGAGGGAAGACGACAGGACGGCCAGGGAAAGAACCAGGACCGCCAGGGAGTTTCGGAGCAACGGGCGCATCGTGTTCTCCTTTATCGAGAAACACCTATTTTCCTATAGGGTAGCCTGTGAGCCGGGCGCGCGCAAATGGCGGCCCGCCCCGCTCCAGGAAGAAGACCCGGAGTGCCCCCTGAGCGTTTAGGCTCCTCGCGGCCTACGAACGTTCCATCGGCGTCCAGCCCGAGGGCATGCGCCGCGCGACAGTCGCCCCTCGGGTTTCAGCCGTCGGCGCGCCAGGTGCCCGATAGAGCTTCCTCCCTCCCGGGAACGTCGGCGACCTGTCGGCGGCCTTTCCAGCCACCCGAATGGAAGACCACCGCCGAGCTTCGGACGACCGCGCTCGAGCTTTGGACGAGCGCGCCCTAGGCGCCCTCAGAACTCCCCCCCCACGGCCATGCGGCCCCGAACAGCTGCTGCATTAGCGACGATTCCACCGTCGACCAGCGGAAGACGACGCATCAGCGCAATTTGTACATCTCCTTCGGCGTAAGTGGTCAATACCTGGGTCCGATAATTATAGTGATCGATCCAGGTATTGTTTGGCAACCTCCATCCCATCCTTGCAAATACCCTGATCACGGCCAGACGGTCATTGAGCGCGGCACCAACACCACCCGGGTAGTAACGAGTCACACCATTGTGTGTCAATTTTAAACATGCCTCGTAGTTGTTCGGGTTGCTCCCGCGATCAAGAAGAGCGGCTTCCAGATGAGCATGGCCATCGAGGAGCCGGCCGCGATCATAGGGGATGTCAGGCGTCAATCGGAAAGGCGGAACCTCCCTGCTATAAATATCACCGAAATGAACATCTGGATTTTGGCAGTGAGGCTCACCACCGTCCTGCAATCGCGACTCCAGGACAACATGAGGCTTCACAGGACACGCAAAGACAACTACAACATCCCGCTCCGTGGCCGGAGAGAAGCCCAGCAGATCAAGGATCCATTTCATGTACCTGACCATTGATTGACAGTCGACGACCAACCCAACAAATTGCCTGCGACCCGCCTGAAAGTGGCTGGCGACAGTCCATGGATCGGGGAGGTTGGCCTGGGCCTGATAGCCCGGCAAGAGTCCATGGATTGCGGCTATCAGAGTGTGAGGTTCCGAAGAGCCCGCAAGGTTTACCATCTCGAAGGCATGCAGCAAGCGGCCGTAGCTCAGGCTGCCAGCCTCGACGGTCGGCGTACCCAAGACAAGACATACCTTGAACTTGATCCACCCGGTACTGCCTATTGGACGGCCACCGTCTTCCGCCCAATCTATGAGCAGCTTGACATCATAGACACCGGGCCGTACTGCAGCACGAAGTGGCACAGTAATGTCAAGATCTGTTGTGCCCGCAACGACGAAATTGCCCTTGCGAGTGGACGGGTCGTAGCCTACCGAAAAGTGGGCCGTGTAAAAGATTAGCTTAGGCGCGCGGCCCCTGCTGGGAGCGACCTGCAGGCGTAGCGTCATCGCCGGAACCATCCTGTGGCAAGCTGGATAGACTCTCAGGGGTGACCTCTCCCACACTGTTCCATTGCTCAGCGGCCCTGCCACCGTCAGGTCGTCTGACAGATGGAAGTTGGCTTCCCTCGTAACCAGGCTGATCCTATTCACCAAGAGCTCCATTTCCCCTCCTTGAGAGTTGTTGCCGCGCTTGCAAGGTGCGTGGCATCTACTCGTCCGTCTTATGGAGTCGCTGTCTTACAAGGAAGTGACACGAGGCACGAGAGCATTGCACCTCAAGCGTCCCCAAAGCGGGTCACCTACACCAGCGCCAGTCGTAGAGCCGCTTGACCTCCGTGGCCGAAAATTCCAGGACGGGGGCATTAGCGCCGAGGCCTTCCTTGCCCGCCTGGCATAGAATCCACCCAAGGAGGCACCATGGATGACCTGAAGCTCACGCACGTGGCGGACCGGTTTCCCAAAGGCGTCGAGAATCCCTGAGGTCCGATCATGCCGGAACCCACTGTCGCCTATCGCATCTGCCCCCTGTGCGAAGCCTGCTGCGGCCTGGAGGTCGAGCTGCGTGACGGCCGCGTGGCCGCCATCCGTGGCGACCGGGAGGACGTCTTCAGCGCCGGCTACCTCTGCCCCAAGGGGGTGGCGCTCAAGGAGCTGCAGGAGGATCCGGACCGGTTGCGCGCGCCGCTGGTGAAACGCGACGGCCGTTTCGTCGAAGCGAGCTGGGAGGAGGCCTTCGCCGAGATCGAGCGGCGTCTCCCGCCGATCCTCGCGCGCTCGGGGCAGCGCTTGGAGCGACGCTTTGAGCGAGATACCGCGGCGCTCGCGATCGGCAACCCGACCGCCCACAAGATGGGGCTGCTGCTGTACGTTCCGCGGCTCGCCCGCGCCCTGGGTACGCGCAACGTGTTCAGCGCCTCCACCCTCGACCAGATGCCCAAGCATCTGTCCAGCGGGCTGATGTTCGGCCACTGGCTTTCGATTCCCGTGCCCGATATCGAGCGCTGCGATTTCCTGTTGATGCTCGGCGCCAATCCGCTCGCGTCCAACGGCAGTCTGTGGACGGTGCCCGGCTTCCGCGCCAAGGCCCGGGCGCTCCAGGCGCGCGGCGGCAGGCTGGTGGTGGTCGATCCGCGGCGCACGGAGACCGCGCGGCTCGCCGACCGGCATCTGTTCATCCGCCCGGGAAGCGATGTCTTCTTCCTTCTCGGCCTCGTGTACGTGTTGTTCGACGAGGGACTGGTGCGCCTCGGAGCGCTCGCGGACCACGTGGCCGGCGTCGAGGCGGTGCGCGAGGCCGTGCTGCCGTTCGCGCCCGAGCGGGTCGCGGGCCGCTGCGGCATCGCGGCGGAGACGATCCGGGAGCTGGCCCGCGCCCTGGCCGCCACGGAGAGGGCCGCCGTGTACGGGCGGCTGGGAACCTGCACGCAGCGCTTCGGCTCGCTCAGCAGCTGGCTGGTCGACGTGGTCAACGTCCTCACCGGCCATCTCGACGCACCCGGCGGCGCGATGTTCCCCAAAGCCGCCGCCTTCGCCGCCAACACGATGGGCGCTCCTGGCATCGGCAGGGGAGTGGAGACCGGGCGCCGCCGGAGCCGCGTCTCGAACGCGCCGGAGGTGTACGGCGAGCTGCCCATGACCTGCCTCACGGAGGAGATCGAAACCCCGGGCGAGGGCCAGGTCCGGGCGCTGATCACGGTCGCCGGCAATCCCGTGCTCTCGGCCCCCAACGGCCCCCGGCTGGCCGCGGCGCTGGAAACGCTGGAATTCATGGTCAGCGTGGACGTCTACGTCAACGAGACCACCCGCCACGCCGACGTGATCCTGCCGGGGCTGCTGCCGTTCGAGGAGTCGCACTACGACGTGGCGTTCCCCCAGCTCTCCTTCCGCAACCACGCCCGCTACAGCCCGCCGGTGCTCGCGCCCCCGCCGGGCCGTCCCGCGGAATGGGAGATCCTGCTGAGACTGGCGGCGATCGCCGAAGGGCGGGGCGCCGACGCCGCCGACGCCACCGAAGCCGATATTCAGGCCCTCGATGACGAGATGGTTTCCGAGGATCTCCGCCGCCGCGTCGGCGCCCAGGCCGATCTCCTGTTGCAGGCCGTGGCGCCGTGGCGCGGCCCCGAGCGGCTGCTCGACCTCGCGCTGCGCGGCGGCCCCTATGGCGACCAGTTCGGCCGCCGCCCGGACGGCCTGACGCTGGCCAAGGTCAAAGCCGCGCCGCACGGCATCGACCTCGGCCCGCTGGCGCCCCGCGTGCCGGAAGTCCTGCGCACCCCCTCGGGAAAGATCGAGCTCGCGCCCGCCTTGCTCCTCGGGGACCTGAAGCACGCCGAGGAGGATCTCGCCACGCCGGCTCCCGACCTGGTGGTGATCGGCCGCCGCGACCTGCGCTCGAACAACAGCTGGATGCACAACCTTCCGGTCCTGGCCAAGGGTCCGCAGCGGTGTACGGCGCTGGTCCATCCCGCCGACGCCGCCCGCTGCGGCGTGACCGATGCCGGCCCTGCGCGCCTGACCGGGGCCGGCGGCCACACGGTCACGGTGGAGGTGAAGGTCAGCGACGAGGTCATGCCGGGCGTGATCTCCCTGCCGCACGGCTGGGGCCACGACCTTCCCGGGATCCGCCTGGATGTCGCCGCCCGGCGGCCGGGCGCCAACCTCAACGCGCTGCTCGACGAGACGCTGCGCGATCCGCTCTCCGGCAATGCCGTCCTGAGCGGCGGGCCGGTGCGCCTGGAACCCGGAAGCGCCTGATCAGGGGAGCCGCGGATGACTCGGCAGATTCCTTGGGGGCAGAGCTCCCTCCGCGCCGGGCTCTTTTTTCTCAATCTCCCGTCTAACCGTCAGGAGGGGTGATTTCCATGACCCGGAAAACCGTCTGCGGTCTCGTCTGCCTTGCCATGCTTGGCCTCCTGGCCCCGGCGTCTCGTGCGCAGGACGCGCTGGAGGAAGAGACCGGCGCCTCCACGGAAGACGTGGAGCTGACCGGGCGTGTGGTGGACTCCGAAGGTCAACCCCTGGCAGGGGTGGAAATCTGGCGGCCGACAGAGGGCTCCGGCAAGACCCTCGCCGCGGTCAGCGGGTCGGACGGCTCGTTCAGCTACCCGTTCGACGGCCTGTTCCCCCTGTCTGCGTGCCCGCCCGGATGGCTGCCCGACGAGTCACCTGTCAAAGGGGAAAAGCCGGAGGGGTTCCAGATGCGGCTACGGCCCGCGACGCGCATCGCGGGCCGGGTGGTGGACGCCAGCGGCGAGCCCGTGGAAGGGGTTCAGGTCCAGGCCTGGCTCGCCGGCGTCGACCGGGGGTGCGCGGTCTACGTCCATACGGGCTGCCCGGGTCCCGCCGACCGCCGGACAGCAGGGACATGCAGACGGTCCATGTGCATCCGGTGTCGGGCGACGGTATCGCGAGCGGCACGCGGCTGATCAACGCCTTCGCCGGCATCGCCGATGCCTCGGCCACGAAGCACTACGTCGTGAAGGTCGAGCCGGGGATCTACGACGTCGGCGCGACCATGCTCGAGATGAAGCCGTACGTGGACATCGAAGGCTCGGGACAGGAAGCGACAGTCATTCAGGGAGTCGGTACCACGGATACCAGCGGCACGATCGCAGTGGTCAAGGGCGCCTCGTCCTCCGAGATACGAGACCTGCAGGTCCGGTGCATGGGTTCGGCTTCGCCTCCCAAAGAAATCCGGGACGTGAAGGTCAACGTCACCGGCGGAAGCTCCGCGTACGGGTTCTACGTCGAGCCCGGCGCCGGCAGTCCCACAAGTCCCCCCCGGATCACCAATTCGACGATCACGGTCAATTCGGATGGCGGTATTGGCGTGCGCATCAAGCCAGGTGTCGGGGTGGATGTTGAGCAGAGTCAGATCCGAGCCGTCGGCTCGTCAACCACGGGTATCTTAGCCGATTCGTCGACGGTGCGGGTGAAGAGCTCTGAGGTAACCGGTACGACGGCTTCCGTCGAAGCTTGGATCGCGGAGATCGGAGCCACGTTGCTGGGTGGTCCCGTCCACGCGGGCTTCGGAACGTGTGCCGGCGTCTACGACGAGACCTTCACCTTCTACGCTTCCACCTGTCCGTAAGCGCCCGCCTTCCGATCCCGAGGCGGAGGCCGCACCTCCGCCTCACCGACTCCCCCAGTAGCCGCACCACCTCGGCCCGGGTCACGGCTGGGCCCGGCCGATCAGCGGCCATGCTGCCGCAGCCAGTACTCGCGGAACGACCGCAGCCGCGGTAGAGACTCGAGATCCTTCGCGCGGCCGGTCGCTTCCTTGCTGGCGATGATGTCGTCGGGGTGGCAAACGAAGAAGCCTTCGACTTCGACGTGCCGCCGCCAAGCGTCCGCAAAGCGCTCGATGCCGTCTGGCGCGAAGATCAGGTCGAGGTCGAAAGGCCCGTTCTTGAGCTGTACGAAATCCTTGCCGCCTTCGATTTGTGCCGCCTGGTTGTCTTCGAGGTCGAAACCCAGCTCACCCAGGGCGGCGACGATGGCCCGGCCATTGTCGGGACTCTTCTCGACGAAGAGGTCGGCGTCCTGGGTGGTGTCGGGGAAGCCGAGCAGAATTGCGCCGGACTTGCCGATAAAGAGATAGCGTACGCCATGGCGGGCGAAGGCGTCTCGGATCTCCTCGGCTTGCCGGTACTCAAAGGCGCCCATATCCCAGCCAGTCCGGCAGGTTCTCCTCGCACCAGCGGCGGTAGTCAGCGGTCGTATCGAAGGCGCGAAACGGCTCGTCGTCGAGCACGGGCTTGTAGGTGTGGATGAATGCGTAGCGGAATCGGATCCGCAACGGCCGACGGGCGGCGGCCTCAAACTCGGCCAACCACTCCGCCGGAATGCCGCCGGCTCGTGGCGTGGCTCCCCTCGGCTGTAGCGTCTCAAAATCCATGGCCGATGATTATATGCAAATCGCCAGTCTGGTAGGTGGCCCCGCCCCATGAATCCCCCCTCCCCACCGCCTGCGGATAGACTAGCCGCTGCTGGAAAGGAGGCGCGATGCAGATCGGCATGATTGGACTGGGGCGGATGGGCGGCAACATGGTGCGGAGGCTGCACCGCCTGACTGTACTGCCCTGGCGAGCCCTACTGGAAGTGTCAGAGCACCAGCGGCAACTGCCAGCACACGGGCTGCTCGATCACGTGTAACGGCTACACCCGCAGTTGTCAGGGCCCCCCGCGCTACCCAGCCTGCACCGAGTTCTGACCAGAGCTCCTCTCGAACCTTCGCCTGGCGGACCTGCCCGGGAATGTGCGGCTCACGGGCGATCCGCGAGCCGGCCGCGAATGCGGTCGTCAGTCGTCGATGTCCGGCGTCTTGGCCACGAGCACCTTGTCCACGCGGCGGTCGTCCATGTCGATCACCTCGAAGCGGAAGCCGCTCCATTCGAAGCCGTCCCCTGGCTGGGGCACGTGGCCGATCCGCCCCATGACGAAGCCGCCCAGCGTCTGGAACTCTTCGAGATCGATATCCGCGGTGGAGGGGAGGCTCAGCAGCTCGCGCAGGTCGGAGACGGAGAGCATCCCGTCCAGCAGCCAGGATCCGTCTTCCCGCTGCACGGACATCGGTTCTGTCTGGTTCGGCGTCGGGAGCTCTCCGACGATGGCGCGGAGGATGTCGTGCAGGGTCACGAGGCCTTCCACGCCGCCGTATTCGTCGAGCACCAACGCCAGGTGGCTGCCGGTCTCCCGCAGCCGCTCGAGGCTCCGCAGCGCGGACAGCCCTTCCGGCAGGTAGACGGGCTCCTGGAGGAGAGAGCGCAGATCCGGGCTCTCGCCGCTCACGCCCGCGGCCCACAGATCCTTCACCGAGACCAGGCCGAGAACCCGGTCCGGCATCCCTTCATAGACCGGGAAGTAGAAGTGGTCGCTGGCCGCGATCTTGGACCAGCTCACCTCCGGCGGAGCGTCCACGTCGAGGGCCACCATGGCCCTGCGCGGTGTGACCAGCTCGCCGATCCGGCGTCCCCCCAGCCGCAGGACGCGGGCGACGATCTCCTGCTCGCCCTCTTCGAAGACGCCCGCTCGAGTGCCCAGCTTCAGCAGGTGCCTGAGCTCTTCCTCCGTGACCGGCGGCTCCTCGGAAGGGCGGGTGCCCATGAGCCGAAGGATGAACCGCGTGGAGCCGTCCAGGACGAAGACGGCAGGGGTGGACACCTTCGAGAGGATCTTCAGGGGACGCGCGAGCACCGAGGCGATCTTCTCGGGTGCGTTCAGGGCGAACTGTTTCGGCACCAGCTCTCCGAAGATCAGGGAGATGTACGTGATGCCGACCACCACGATGCCGAAGGCGACCGGCTCGCTGTAGGGACCCAGGACCGGCACCTGTGCGATCAGGGCCGCAAGCTCCTCCGACAGCGTCGCGCCGCCGAAGGCGCCTGCCAGGATGCCCACCAGGGTGATGCCGATCTGGACCGTCGAGAGGAACCGGCCGGGAGAGGCCGACAGCTCCAGGGCGGCCTGAGCGCCCCGGTCTCCGGCCTGCGCGCGTTTTTTCAGCCGGACCTTGCGGGCGGAGACCAACGCGATTTCGGACATGGCGAGCACGCCATTGAACAGCGCGAGAAGGACGATCAGAAGTAGCTCGGAGCCGATCCCCATGCAAGGGCGATACTACAGCCTGCTGGCCGGATACCCACAGCCTCGCAGTCGACGACGGCCGCCGCAGCACCCGGACTGGCCGGGGCACAGGCTCACACCGCGAGCGAGCTCGACATCGCTGGAACCGCTGCGTGGCGGTCGTCCAGAGATCGGCGGGAACGACTCCCGCGAGGTTCCGCGCGACCTGCAGACAGGTTGGGAACGATGCGGGAAGGGGCGGGAGAGGCCGTGCGTGTTGACGCGTGGCCGGCGCGACTCCGGCGGAGACCTGGAGGAGAGGAGCGGTGATCGGCGCGACCCTGGCGGCCATGCGGAGCGCGGGAGCGGAGATGGCGAGGCCGCTCCACCTTGTCCGGACCGCCCTCGGCCCTGGCGTAGAATCCTGGGACGTGACCGAGCCGAGACTGCGCCTGATCCCCTTCACCCCTGCCGACATCGACCGCCTGCGGGGCTGGATCCGTTCGCCCGAGGAGCTGAGGCTCTGGACGGCCTCCAGGCAACGCCCGGCCTGCGAACGAGGCCCACCCCTCATGTGGTAATCTGGCTGTTGCTACCAGCAGGAGTACCCATGGCTCTGCACAAGACCGCGATCGCAATCCCTGACCAGCTCCTTGCGGACGTTGACCGTGCAGCACAATCGCGCGGTGAGACGAGAAACCGGTTCATCACCCGGGTGCTTCAAGAGGCTGTCCTTGCCCGGCGCGATGCCGAGGTTACGCGGCGTCTGAACGAGCTCTTCGCCGATCCCGGGTTGGCCGGGGTACAGGCTCACACCGCGAGCGAGCTCGACATCGCTGGAACCGATTGGGGTGATGAGCGCTGGTGATCCGCCAGGGCGATGTGTACTGGCTGCATTTCGGTGCCCCGGAAGGCTCGGAGCCCGCAGGCCGCCGGCCCGCCGTCGTGGTTCAGCACGATCGGTTCAACCGGAGCGCCATTTCCACCACCGTCGTCGCAGCGGTGACCTCCAACCTTCGCCTGGCGGCCATGCCCGGGAATGTGCGGCTCCCACGCGGTGAGGCCGGACTCCAGGTGCCCAGCGTCGTCAATGTTTCTCAGCTCCGCACCATCGATCGAAGTCGACTCGGTGAACGGATCGGGAGCCTCGGACCTGCGAGGTTTCGCGAGGTTCTCGCGGGACTCGCTCTGCTGTTCGGTCACGACGGTGCAGCCGAAGAGGACATGTGAAGCTTCCGCGGAGACTGCCCGAGTCATGGCACTCCAAGTGAGTTGGGGAGGGAGATTGAAGGTGGGACGTTTTCGTGATCTTGGCAGTCTCAGTGGCATCCTTGTATGAGCCTCGACTACGCCCTCTGGAAGTGGAAAGAAGATCCGCCGAGCCTCACGGCAGGGCTTTGCTACCTGTTGTTGGCTGAGGGCATGGAGTGCTCCGCGGTCGCTCCTCTCGAGGTCGACAGGCTCCAGAGCCAGATCGAGGCGGCGTTCCCGGAGATCTGGAGTGAAGAGGGAGAGTTTCCGCTGGCCTGCGAGGTCTCTCCCCTGGTCATCCAACTGCAAGCGTACGGCTCCACCCCCATTTCAACCGTGATGTGGTTTGTCTCCCTGGCTGAGAGGGAAGGGATGGTGTTCTTTGGCCTTCAAGAGACGAATTCCGTCTCGAAGGAGGACGAGAAGGCATTCAGATCCAGGAAGAAGGCCTTGCGAGCCCAGGAAGCTTCTTTCCGCCAGGAAAGGGAGCTGGCGGAGCTCCGCAAGCGGGTCGCCGAAGGCGATCCGAAGGCCCTTTTCGAGCTCGGCAATCGATATAGCTTCGGCGAGGGAGTGAAGCAGGATCCACGGAAGGCGTTCGCGCTGTTCCAGCAGTCGGCCGATGCCGGTTGCAACGACGGAAGTTTCAACCTGGCAGCCTGCTATCGATATGGTGAAGGCGTAGAGCGCGACATCAGTCAGGCCATCGCCTGGTACGAGCGGGCTTCAGATGGACGCGCCGCTCGGAAGTTGAGCCACCCAACGCTGAGGAATTGATCCACCCCGAGCCCCAGATCCAGTAGCCTGAGTTTGCAAGGACTTAGGCGATCTGGAGGAAGGATGCTGAGAATGGATCAGGTACATGTTATTCGCCACAAGGTGCTGGTGGAAGGGCAGAGTGCGAGGTCGGTGGCCCGTCAGATGCGGGTAAGCCGCAATACGGTCCGCAAGTATCTGCTGGAGTCGGCGCCGAAACGCCAGGAGAGCGGGCCTCGGGCGCGACCGGTGCTGGAGGCGGTAGAGGCTCGGATGGAGGCCTTGCTGGAGCAGTGGAGCGTTCGCAGCACGGCCAAGCAGCGGGTGACGGGCTCGCGGCTGCACCAGGAGTTGGTCGAAGAGGGTTTCCGGGTCGGGATCACGACGGTGAGGATCTACCTGCGGGAGAGACGCCGGCAAGCCGCCGAGGTGTTCGTGCCGCTGGTGCATCGTCCTGGTGAAGGCCAGGTGGACTTTTTCGAGGTCACGGTCGATCAGGGTGGTGAGCGGCGCAAAGCCTGGAAGTTCTTGTTGCGCCTGATGTACTCGGGGCGCGACTTCGTATGGCTCTATGATCGATGTGATCAGTTGTCGTTTCTCGATGGGCACGTACGGGCCTTTGCCTTGTTCGGCTGCGTGCCAAGACGACTGGTTTACGACAACCTGTCTTCGGCGGTCAAACGGCGGGTTGGGAGCGAACGTGAGCTCACCGAGCCCTTTCGGGCTCTGGTGAGCCACTACCTGTTCGAGCCGTGCTTTGCCCGTCCTGGCGAGGGCCACGACAAGGGAGGCGTAGAGTCTCGCGGCAAGGCGATTCGCCTGCAGCACCTGACGCCGATTCCTCGTGGCGAGAGCTTGGGAGCGATCGCCGAGGCGGTGCAGGGCAGGCTGGATCGGGCCTTGGCGACCCGGACCGATGCTTCGGGGGTATTGGCGACAGAGCGGTTTGCCGAGGAAGCCCTGCACTGCCTGCCATTGCCCGCAGTGGCGCTGCCGGCGCGCCGGGTGCTGCTGGTGTCGGTGAGCCGGAGATCTCTGGTGCGGATCGAAGCCGCTCAGTACTCGGTGCCGTCGCAATGGGCGGGGCTTTCAGCAACAGCCTACGTCGGGGTCGAGACGATTCGTCTGGCCTGCCAGGGCGAGGAGGTCGAATTGGCCCGGCAACCGCGGGGTACACGGGCCGTGCGGTACCGGCACTACCTGCCGGAGTTGGCCAAGAAGCCTCAGGCGGTGCGCCAGGTTGCGCCGGAACTGGTCGCCGAGTTGGGCGAGCCCTATGGCCAGCTCTGGGAGCTGTTGGTCAAGCGCCACGGTGCTTTGGAGGCCGCGCGCCTGCTGTCACGCATCGTCGGGGCCATCGTCGACCATGGCGAAGCCGCGGTGGCGGCGGCACTGTCGGCAGCGATGGCCCAGCAGCGCTTGGACCTGCTGGAGTTGCAGGTACTGCCCTCGACTCCCCGGTGCATCGCCGTGCCGGCGGCTCTGGCGACGTACGCGGTGGAGACGGCACGTGCCGCCGACTATGACTGGTTGCTTCAGCCAGGAGGCCTGTCATGAGCGATGCGGCGCGTGATGCGGTCATCCACGAGCACCTTCAGACGCTGAAGCTGCCGGCGGTCAAGCGTAGCTATGAGGCCCTGGCGCGGCAGGCTAACGACGGTGGCTGGGCCTACCAGGACTATCTGCGTGAGTTGCTCGATGCCGAGGTGGTGTCGCGCCGGGATCGGGCCGCCGCGAGCCGCCTGCGCGAGGCGCATTTTCCCGAGATCAAAACCCTCGATCAGATCGACTGGCAGGCCCTCAGCGGAGTTTCGCGGCCGAAAATCCTGGAGCTTGCCAGTTGCGAATACCTCAAGCGGGCCGAAGCCGTGGTGTTGGCCGGTCCGATCGGCACGGGCAAAACTCATCTGGCCATCGCCCTGGGTGTCGAAGCGGCCCGGCGACGCTTCCGCGTGATCTTCACTCGGGCCGCCGACCTGGTGCGTATCCTGCGGGAGGCCCGCGATGATCGCAGTCTGGGACAGCTCCACCGCCGCCTGCAACGCGCCGACCTGCTGCTGGTCGACGAGCTCGGCTTCGTGCCGTTCGATCGCATTGGCGGCGAGCTGTTGTTCAACCTGCTGTCGGAGCGCTACGAGACGCGATCGACGATCGTAACGACGAACTTGACCTTCGGTGAGTGGGTGCAGGTCTTCGGTGACGAGAAGCTGACCACGGCGCTGCTGGACAGGCTGACTCACCACGCCCATATCCTGACCACGCGGGGCAATTCGTACCGCACGAGCAGCCGCACAACGAAAAGCTAAGCGGACCAGGAAACTCAGCTCTTTCCTCTGGCGGCGGATGTCCTTGCGTCCGTCGCCAGGGAAGGGTTGTGGAAATCTCCCCCCTCTTCCCCCGCACCCCCTTCTCCCCCGGCCGCCGGTCTGCCGGGGTATGGAAGGCTGCCACCCCCACGCCGCCCACCCTGGCACCCTCCCACACCCCTTGGAAAACGCTTCGCGTTTCCCACAGCCCGCCGGCCACGACGGCGATCCCTTCAACAGCAGGAAGAGCTACACTTACCGGCATCAACCCCCGGCTGGGGTGGCTCTCTTTCCAGCCGTTGCTCTGGCTCACTTTCCGGCCGTTGCCACCA
>JANMTS010000006.1:0-3088 GCA_031390755.1 Holophagales bacterium | reverse complement strand
CAGGGCGAGACCGAGAAGAGCGGCAAGAAGAGTGGCTCGGGTACCGTGAGACATGACGTAGCTCCTTCGCAGCGGCCCACCCGCCGGCCACCATGACCGCGCGAGGAACCGTCTGGGAGAAGGGTGGCACGGACGGGACCTCGCCGCGTCAAAGGACCAGGACAGCGTCTCGAATTCCTGACACGGCCTCTTTCCGCGGCCCGGGCAGGGCTGTTACGCACCTTAGAGCTCGTAACGAAATAAGTGTCTCATCTACGGGCCGCCGATGCCCCCGAGAGGCGCTGGCGCGCGCCCCTGGGACCGCTGGCGTCTCGCCGGCATTCAAGAGAACGGGCCGGAGGCCCGACCCTATTTTGCAAGCGCAGCCGGGAGGCAAGGGCTGCGGAGCAGGCCAGGGTCGGGTGTGCTATCGGCACCCGGAAGGACCAGCCGTGGCCGGCCATGGTCTTCGTTAGCCCAAAGCCCGCCTTTTTTTCCCGGGGCTCGCCCTCAGGAAGGCCGGGCCTTCGGCCCAATTGATATGGGTGCGGCTCTTTTAGAACGGCCGGTTCGTTGGGCGAACCCGCCTTGTTGGTGAGTTTTCGACTCAATGCCCGGCGCTACGTGGAGGCAAGGACGAGAGCCTCCAGGGTGGTGGGCAGCCGCCTTTAGGCGTCACAATCAAACCGTTTGAACGGTTGTCGGACTCAAGCCTCCGGCTCTACCGAAGCCTTTGGCTTGATGAGCCGGAGCTTTCGTTCGGAGTGGCGGTCTTGCGGTTTTCGTGTTGCAGGCACTTTTGGGGGAGCGTAGAGAGCCGCGTGGTTACGCTGGTGCTCCTGAGCCTCATGAAAAATCCAGTAGTCATCGAAATCGCCGCTGGAGCGTAGGGCACGCAGGCGTAGGACAGCTTCCGCTCCGACAAGGCTCCACCGGGCGCCGGTGAGCTCCATGCGATCCTTGACCAAGTGGCGACAGGCGCCTTCGATCACGCCGGTGGCGATGGGCAGGCCGGCGGCCAGGTATTCGTGGTAGCGCAGGTGGGCTGTGTAGCGAAGCAAGTAGTTGGCCGAGGTGTCGGCGGCCTCGCGCTGTGCGGGGTTGAGGCCGCGCAGTGTGGCGCTTCTGCGGATGCCGCCAGCGACGTTTCCGGCGCGGCCCTGGAGGATCTTGAGTAACCGTTTGCTGACCCAATCTTCGAGCTCTTTGGTGGCTTCGGCGCAGAAGACGAAGGCGGCCTTCCACAGGTACTCGACGACGTGGATGAGGTCGAGCACCACGGTCAGCTTGACGCCGTGACGGCGCTGGATGCGTTGGAGCAGGCGCAGTTGGTTGAGGTCACCGTCGACTAGCGCCACCCAGCGCTTTTTGCGCTCAGGATCGCGCCGGTTGGCCTCTGCAAAAGCCTGCTCGATGACCTGCTCCGGGTCTTTTTCCAGGCTGGCCCAGATCCTTTTGGCCTCGGGCCGGGGCCGCTGCTGGGAGCCGGCGACATGGACCGGAGCCAAGCTGCCCGCCACCTGTTGCGGCGTGCGCACGAAAGGAGCCACGGTGTAGACTGCCGCAACCGTGGCCATGCGCTTGGCGTTTCTTTTTTCTCCCTTCGACAGGCGTTTGGAAAGTCTCTGTTGGCGCTGGGCCTGAGCCTTTCTGGTGGCCAGGCGCAGATCCTCCCGCCGCATCACCACGCCCTTGCCGTCGAAGCTCAGCACCAACAGCGACCCCGAAGCCTCTCTGGCGCTTTGTTGTTCGTAGAAGGCGTCGAAGTCCTGGGCCGCCCGCACAACCAACTCTTCGACCTGGCGTTTGGGCACTGCGCTGCCACTACTGCGCGCCAGGGTCGCCACCGCCTCGTCGTAGGAGCCCTTGGCGACCTCCTCGGCCGCCCGGCGGCGTAGCTCGTGGGAGTAAAGCTCCTGCGGCAGGTTGAGCTCCCCGTCGAGCGGGTGGAGGCTGGCGGCCCCTTCGCCACCGTAGCCCAGGCGGCGGACTTCTACCTTGCCAAACACCGTCGCCAAGCCGCGCTCGTGCAGGCGTTTGCTCGTGCGCTCCTCCCCTGAAGCGTCGATCACCGGCTCGCTCGCCTCGCCGGGACCTCGGGTGTCCAGGTGGGCCTGAAACAGCGTGCGCAGCAGCTCCCGCCCCTTTTCTTCCAACTCCCGTTCCAGCTCACTGTGCGTCATGCCCAGCGCCTCCTCGGACTGCAGACGCTCGACCAACTCGGCAAACTTCACCTCGGCATCGGAAAACGGGAGGGTGGGGAGGGGTGCTGTCGCCTGCATGGGGATGCGGCCTCAGCTCTCGCGCTGCCGCCGGGCGGCCTCGTACACCCCATAGAGCAACTCCGTCTTGACCGCTAAGCCGTGGCGCCGGTGCTCTCTGTCCTGCACGGCGACCCCCCGCTCGGCAAACGGTAAAAGCGTCTCTGGCAACTCCTGGAGTGCCGTCTTCACACCACTACTATAGCGACGACCGGAAAAAAGTCCATCCCCTGGGCGATGTCGGGCGATGTGATCTTCCCGGCGCCATCGGCGCGCCTCACACAGCAGGGTGGCCGACGAATCCTTGGTTCTCCTTGGGCGGCGTGCTCTGCACAACCCCCACCTATGCCTCACGCCGGCTCATAAGCGCCGCAAGGGCCTTCCCTTCAATCGGCAAAAACTGTCCTATCTCTCTGAAAATACAGCGAATTACAGGCGTCCCAAAAGAGCCGCACCCGTCAGCATCGCGCGGGGCTGGGGGCGCGGAGGGACCTGCTTCTCGGGTTGAGCGGAGCGCTGTTCCTCAGGAGCCTGCCGGCGTCGCTTGGCAGGCCGTTCGATCCGTGGCTTCTCGCGGGCGTCGCTGACCTGAAAATGAAAGGGTCCGCTGTCCACCGAAACCGGCGGGAGGGGCTCCGGGCCGTCCGCCTCGATGCGCAGGCCTTCGGAGTCCGGACTGCTCAGATAGATCTCTCCTTGATCGCCGTCGGAGAGCCCGATGATCTGATATTTCCGCTTGTTCTCCACGGGGACGGCGTCGTCGCCCTCAACGTCTTCGTTGCTCTCGTCGCCGAACGACAGATTCCGCGGATCGACCAATCCATCTTCGATCGAGATCTTGTGGCATC
>JANMTS010000158.1:0-20952 GCA_031390755.1 Holophagales bacterium | reverse complement strand
GAGGCGACCCCTTGGCTTGCGAAGGCCCGCCGATCATCTCCGGCTCGGGAAGGGGAAACAGAGTCTCTTGCATACAGCAAGTATCCCACAATCAGCCATCGCCTACACCCCAGTAGGCACGATTTCTTCACAGCCTCTCAGGAAAAGATCCTGCGCATTGAGTGCTCGACCCCCATGGAGGTCAGACGAGCTCCGCGAGGCCGACCGCCAGCTCGAATTCTGGTACCTTTCCTGCCTGGAAGACGCTGGTACCTTTCCTGCCTGGCGCAGAGGATGATCGGCGGGGATCCGCTCCTCCAACGAGATGTAGCTGAACATCGAACCCTGTCGCAGGTCTTCGCCACGCATGGGAGGCGCCCTCCTGGAGATAGGACATTTCAACCCCTCTCCAGGAGTTTTTCAGCAGCCTGCTAGATCGCGCAGACGGTGCCGCAACCGGTGCAGCCCTTGGTGCCGTCGAGGCATTCCCAGCAGGTCTTGACCTTGCCGCCGGAGCACGGCCGGCACGAATACCTGCCGCAGACGGTGGCCTTGAAATCCGGCGTGCTGGCGCCCTCCAGCGCCGGCAGCTCCGGAACCTCCGCAGCGGGCGCCTCAGGGGCCTGGAGGCTGGCGAGGAAGGCCTCCTCGGACACCGGCGCGGTGGGGTTCTCGGCGAAGGCGGCCGAGGAGAACACGAGGGCCAGGGCGACGGCGACCAGCGACATGACACGCTTCGACATAGCGAATCTCCTTTTTCGATGCCCCCCGTCGTTCGGGACGGAGAGAGGGCTCAGTATTGCCCTATTCCTAGAAGTGCGCGTGCCGCATCCGCGCGAGCCTCTCCCCGAGACCGCCGGCTGCCGGGTTGCACGGCACGGAGCACCGCCGCCCCGCCGAAGCCGCAGCCTGGGGAGAGCTGATGGCTCTGCGCCCCATCCCGATCCTCGACGCCTTCCTCGCTTCCAGGAGTTTTTCAGCAGCCTGCCACGGAGGAAGCCTTCACTCTCACGCCCCTGCCCTGCTGGGCTCATCTGCCGCCGGAGAGCTACCGCGAGCGAGTGGCCGCCCTGGTCGAGGAGATCGAGACCCCCGCGGCGATCGAGCTTTCCCAATCTGGCCGCGAGCCGCTCGGCGTCACGGAAGTCCTGCGCCAGCAGCCCCACACTCGTCCCAGTTCCCCCAAGAAGTCGCCTGCGCCCTTCTACCACGCAGCGACCAAAGCGGTCCGTCAGGCCTTCTGGGAGGCCTACTCCCTTTTCCTCGCTGCCTTCCGCGACGCTGGCGATCGATGGAGAGATGGAGATCGAAAGGCAAGATTTCCGGTGGGCTCGTTCCCGCCTTGGCCGCCGTTTGTGACCGCGGAGGCTGTCGGCCCTCCGTGACCGAGGCTGGCTGGACCTGAACCACAGCCGCACGTTCATTGATGGGCTCAAGCGAGCCGAGGGGAGAGGTGTGGCCGTATCTTGAGAAATGCCGCAGAGCGCAGCCGGTCACTCTCCAACTTGGCGACGCTTTACGGCCACCTGATGAGAAGCAACCCAGAAAAACTCCTCCGAATCGAACGGCCGATCGCCAAGGAGGCCCTCCAAGAGCCGCGAGGCCTACCGCCAACTCGCCTTCTTTAGGAAGAGGCTCAGGAAGAGGCTGGCTCGGAAGAGGCAGGCTGGTACCGATCTCTCCGATCTCTCGGAACGATCGCGCTCCGAAGAGGCCCGTCAAGCGCCACGAGGATGACCGAGGGCTCGACTTCCTCTAGAAGAGGCTGGAACCTTTCTTAGAGGCGCCTCTTCCCCAATCTCTTCACCAGCGAGCCGTTCTTTCGCGTATACTTGGCATCAACGAATACCGCGACAATGGGGTAGAGAAATGGACCATTCCTGGATCGAAGCCGCACGCAGATATAGTACCTTTGATGAGGCGACCCGTGCAGATTATTGGAGTCGACTCAGCCCCCAGCAACAGAATCTATTGACCCAGGCTTTGACTACCCTAACGACCGCAGGGCAAGCCGCCGCAACAGCGGGCCCGGCGCAGGCTCCCCTTCAGCTAACCGTCGCGGAAGCTCCAAAGCCTCGTAGCCTTTTCAGACGCTTGGCGCCTGGATGCGGCTGGATGCTTTTGGGTGGAATTCTTACTATCGCCCTTGAACTCGCAGCTGTGTCTGCCGGAATCAGCGCGATCTCTAGCCTATTCAGCGATAGCAGTAGCACTTTTTCGGCGCCTGAGGCTCCCGCTCCCAGTAAGCCTGATTACCTTAATATGGACTGCTCCAGCCTTCCAGGAGATTCGGTTGAACATCTCGAATGCATGGTCGATCAGAAGATTTGGCGTGAGCGGGAGAAGGAGATGTACGGCGACTGACTGCAGCGCCGGCTTTCTGGAAGTGGGTGGAACCTCTTCTCAGGGCTCGCCCGTTTCATGGAGTACGTGGACTCGAACCTCGCCAGGGAGGCCAAGAGCCTCGTCGACTGGCCCGAGCACGTCTGGGGCCGCCGATACCAGGCCATCCTCGTCAGCGAGGAGGAAGCCGCCCAGGTCGAGCGACTTCGCTATCTCCTCTCGAACGGGGTCAAGGAAGGCCTCGTCGCGCACGCCCGAGACTGGCCGGGAGTCCACAGCGTGCGGGAGATTCTCGCCGACGAGCCGATCCGCGGCCTCTGGTTCGATCGAACCCAGGAGCACGCTGCCCGGAATCGAGGGAAGGAAGTCGAAAAGTTGACCTACGCCACCGAGGAAGCCTTCAATCTCACTCCCCTGCCCTGCTGGGCTCACCTGCCGCCGGAGAGCTACCGGCAGCGAGTGGCCGCACTGGTCGAGGAGATCGAGACCAGCGCGGCGATCGAGCTTGCCCAATCTGGCCGCGAACCGCTCGGCGTCACGGAAATCCTGCGCCAACAGCCCCACACTCGTCCCAACTCCCCCAAGAAGTCTCCTGCGCCCTTCTACCACGCAGCGACCAAAGCGGTCCGTCAGGCCTTCTGGGAAGCCTACTCCCTTTTCCTCGCTGCCTTCCGAGACGCTGGCGATCGATGGCGAGATGGAGATCGAAAAGCAAGATTCCCGGTGGGCTCATTCCCGCCCGGACCGCCGTTCGTGACCGCGGAGGCTGTTTGCCCTCCGTGACCAAGCCGGGCTGGATCTGAACCACAGGCGCACGTTCATTGATGTGCTCAAGCGAGCCGAGGGGAAAGGTGTGACCGTTTGCTGGGAAGGGCCGCAGAGAGAGGCCGATCACTCTCCAACTTGGCGACGCTTTTCGGCCACCTCATGACGGGCGACTCAGAAACAATCATCCGAAGAGAACGGCCGACCTCCGAGGAGGCCCTCCGAGAGTCGCGAGGCCTACCGCCAACTCGACTTCTTCAGGAAGAGGCTGGTACGTTTCCCGCTGCGTCGAACGCGTAGCGCACGTCATTCGGGCCGTCGATCATCTGGGTCGCATGCCCTCTTGCGTCGAATTTCTTGTACTCAACCTTCCCATTGCCGACAGCACCCTTCTCCGGGTGATCTTCCGATTAGCTCAATTCGCCCTTTAGTTCTCCTATGAATTTCATCTCCAACTCCTGTTGCGAATCAAAATCTTCGCGTTCGAATATGCGCCATTTACGACCCTTAAAATAGCCAGCCTCGTCTATGTAGATATAAACCTCAAAATTATCGCCTTTGTGAGTGAAAGAGCCGCGCAGATAGCCTTCGCCCTCACCGCATATATACTCGAATCCGAACTCCTTACCTTTATCGAGCATCAAAACTTCAACTAACTCCCGACAGGAGGATTGGAAGGGCGTGAGCGTATCATCTTGATTTTCTGTTCCCTCTCCTCGGCTCATAACTTGCCTCCAGTCCAGAGGTCGATGTGCTCCCTGCGAAAGACCTTTTGCACAACACTACCGGCAACCCTGAATACCTGCACCCCCCCTTTTCGCCCGAAGCCTATACGCAGGTAACGATTGCTGTTAAGAGTCCCACCCGTAAGTATCCCCCGGCAGAGCCGGGGGCTTTAGATTTGTGAGCCGCTCAAAGCGGCTAGAAGGGGTCGCTAACGCGGCCCCTCAGGGTTTGCGCCACCGGTCGGTGGCTGGCTCATTTCCAAAGGCCAAGCTGGTCGAGTCGCAAATCTTCCTTCTCCTGCTTCTGGATGTACTCTCGAATGACCGCCTCGTCACGCCCGACCGTCGAGACGAAGTACCCACGCGCCCAGAAGTGCTGCCCTACGAAGTTGCGCTTCCGTTCTCCATACACCCTGGCCAGATGAATGGCGCTCTTGCCTTTGATGAACCCCACCACCTGCGATACTGAATGCTTCGGCGGTATCGACAACAGCATATGGACGTGGTCGGGCAGCAGGTGCCCTTCCTCAACCCGACTCTCTTTCTGAGAAGCCAGTTTCCGGAATACCTCTCCAAGATGCACCCTCAACTCTCCGTATAACGCTTTCCGGCGACACTTGGGGATGAATACGACATGGTATTTGCACTCCCAGGCCGTGTGGTTCAAACTTTCGAACTTGTCCATCGTGGTTTCTTCTCCTCTCGTGTGCTTGGCGGCTCACGGGGAGAGTTTCCACGATGGGCACCTCTGGAAACGTCAAACTTCTACTGCCACCCCGGCAGAGCCGGGGGAACTCCCTTGGGGGTTTAGAGAACAGCTTCTTACCCAAGAGGCCAAGGCTGCTTCCTACAGAAGCTCTTCCGGTTGGAACGCTTACGATACCCAGAGAGCTAGTCCCAAAAAGCATCAAACCTGGCTCCATCGTCTCTGCAATCTCATCCGCTACATCCACCGTCGCCATAAAATCCGGGTAGTCTGCAAGACCCCTCAACGCCGCAGCGGAAGGGTTTCGCGAGAAATAGGCCCGACCTCAGGAAGAGGCTGGTACCTTTCTCTCCGGGCGCGGCGAGCGGGTGGCGAAGACGCCGTGCGGCCGGTCGTCCGTCGGCGGCGTGCCGATCCACGTCTCCGGCAACGTTCCGGCGCGGTCGAAGACCCAGACCACGTAGAGGTGCGAGAACCCCTCAATGTCCTGGAGACCGGCCTCGTACTCGGGAAGGATCTCGATCGTCCCCACCGCGAGGTGCTCCGCTCCACACCCCTTGGGGATGTCGCGGGTCGCCGTGTAGGGAGAGTGAACGGTGCCGATCGGGCGGAAGGTGAAGACCGGAGCGGACGGTTCCATCGGCAGAGCTTATCCCAGGATGCTTGACAGGCCCAGGACGGGCGGTAAGAAATTCGGAGAGTACGATTCTTACCTCGATTCTCAGGAGGACCGATGCGCATCACCAGCAAAGGACAGGTCACCATCCCCATCGATATCCGCGAACGCCTTGGGCTCCTGCCCAACACGGAGGTCCGTTTCGAGGTGGAGGGAAACGCGGTCAGGATCGTGCGGGAGAGGAAGTCGTCCCAGAGTCGCGGGCAGACGCTGCTTGAGAGGATGCGCGGCCGGGCCACCTCAGGAATGAGCACGGAAGAGATCATGGCGCTGACCCGGGGCGAAAGTTGAGCGGAGTTCTCGTCGACAGCAATGTCATTCTAGACGTCGTCACCGACGACCCTCACTGGAAGGATTGGTCCTCCACGGCGCTGGCGCGTTGCGCCGACGAAGGTCCGCTGGTCATCAATCCGTTGATCTACGCGGAAGTCTCCACCGGCTTCTCGCGGATCGAGGAGCTCGACGAGGTGCTTCCGCCGGATTTCTTCCGCCGCGAAGCTCTGCCCTGGGAAGCCGCCTTCCTGGCCGGCAAGTGCTTTCTCGATTATCGGCGCCGAGGCGGGGCTCGCCGCTCGCCCCTGCCCGACTTCTACATCGGCTCCCATGCAGCCATCAAAGGCCTGGTTCTATTGACCCGGGATGCGCGGCGCTAGGCCGATCACTCTCCAACATGGAGACGATTCATGGCCACCATTAAGGAGCGCAACTCAGTGGGAGCCTGAAGGAGCCTCCGAATGGAACGATCGCTCAGCCTGGTCGCCCTTACAAAAATGCGCCGAAACCCAGAAAGTCACTCCGTCGTCTTGCCGTCAAAGTGTTCGTTGTCAGCCTCCGCATCCTCGCGGGTGTGGTGGACAACCCCGTCTCGGTGATTGGGCGGTGCGTAGATTGTGTAGAGCTTGGTGGGACACTGCCAGTATTGATGATGTTATGTTTCGCTCCAGCCGGGACGATGACCGCAAAACCCGCTTGGATCGCCGTCCGCGCACCGTCAAGAATCGCTTCCCCGGTCCCTTCCTCCACGCGAAAAAACTGATCCAGCGTGTGAACTTCCGCCCCGATCTCTTCCTTGGGCTTTAACGCCATGACTACGAGTTGGCAATTCTTCGCCGTGTACAGCACCCGGCGGAAATCCTCGTTCTTCACGGCAATGCTCTCGATGTCCTTTACGAAGCCTTTCATAATGTTTCTCCTTGGAGTTGAACGACCACCGGCGGACGGCGAAGCCAGACATCCGCGTGCAAGCGCCGAGTTGGGCGCTACTTCTGCCACCTGATTACGGCTCCTGCCACGAAAAGCATAACATTGATCATAGTGCCCTTCCTAAGAAGTGCGCGTGCCGCATCCGCGCGAGCCTCTCCCCGAGACCGCCCGGCTGCCGGGTTGCACGGCACGGAGCACCGCCGCCCCGCCGAAGCCGCAGCCTGGGGAGAGCTGATGGCTCTGCGCCCCATCCCGATCGTCGACGCCTTCCTCGCTTCCAGGAGTTTTTCAGCAGCCTGCGCCCAGCGCCTCTGCTACATGGCTCTGGTTCGATCGAACCCAGGAGTACGCTGCCCGGAATCGAGGGAAGGAAGTCGAAAAGTTGACCTACGCCACCGAGGAAGCCTTCCATCTCACTCCCCTACCCTGCTGGGCTCACCTGCCGCCGGAGAGCTACCGGCAGCGAGTGGCCGCACTGGTCGAGGAGATCGAGACCAGCGCGGCGATCGAGCTTTCCCAATCTGGCCGCGAGCCGCTCGGCGTCACGGAAATCCTGCGCCAGCAGCCCCACACTCGTCCCAGCTCCCCCAAGAAGTCGCCTGCGCCCTTCTACCACGCAGCGACCAAAGCGGTCCGTCAGGCCTTCTGGCAAGCCTACGCCCTCTTCCTCGCCGCCTTCCGCGACGCCGGCGATCGATGGAGAGATGGAGATCGAAAGGCAAGATTTCCGGTGGGCTCATTCCCGCCCGGGCCGCCGTTCGTGACCGCGGAGGCCGTCGGCCCTCCGTGAACGCGGCGGGTTGACTCGAACCACAGCCGTAGGTTGAGCGATGCGCTCCGAGGAGCCGAGGGGAGAGGTGTGGCCGTTTGCCGGGAAATGCCGCCGAGAGATGCCGATCACTCTCCAACTTGGCGACGATTCGTGGCCACCATTAAGGAGCGCAACTCAGAAGGAGCCTGAAGGAGCCTCCGAATGGAACGATCGCGCTCCGAAGAGGCCCGTCAAGCGCCACGAGGCTGACCGAGGGCTCGACTTCTTCTGGAAGAGGCTGGAACCTTTCTCGGGGGACAACACTCCAATGTGGCGACGATTCACGGACAAATTCACGCTGAGCTACTCGAGGCTCTTAGGAAAGAGCCCCCGGATCGAGCGATGTCCCTTCCAAAGAGACCCAATGACCCAGCGAGACCGACCGTCAACTCGACTTCTTCTGGAAGACGCTGGTACCTCTCCCTACTACCGCCACCTCATGAAAGGCAACTCAGAAAAATCCGCCGAAACGAACGGCCGACCGCCGAGGAGGCCCTCCAAGAGCCGCGAGGCCTACCGCCAACTCGCCTTCTTCAGGAAGAGGCTGGTTACCTTTTCCGGTGCCGTATTTAGCGTCATTGCTGGCCACTGGTGTTCAGGATTACGGAAACGCTGTTTCCATCGGCATTCGCGACGACCATATCCAGCCAACCGTCGCCGTCCACGTCTCCCAAGACCAGGGTAAAAGGAGTGAGACCCGTTGCAAGCGCCGGGTCCAGCGGCGTCAATTCGATCGGGCTTCCCTCGCTCGTGTTGTGGAGGACGGTGACCGTATTGCCACTCGGATTCGCTACGGCCACATCGAGCAGCCCGTCGTTGTTCAGGTCGCCTATCGCGACGGCATCCGGGTTCGTGCCCGTGGGCAGATCTGTCCGTGGAAGGTCAAACACCCCGGGGCTGCTGGAGTTCCGAAAGATCCCGACGCCGCCTATCGCGGCGACCACGACATCGACGGCAAGGTCATTGTTCAGATCGCCTACCGCGACGCCCCTGATGGGTGGAGCGCCCGCCGTAAGCGACGGCAGCGCGCCAGCCTGCACGTTCCCTGGACTGCTGTTGTTTTGAAATATGGTGAGGAGGCCCGTGTCAGTTATCGGAATGAGAATGTCGGGTCTCGTGTCGCGATCGATATCCGTGACCGCAAGGTCGTTCAGGTAGCCGTCCGCTCCGTAGTCCCTCCGGTAATCGAAGGCAATGGTGTTCGGATCGCTCGCATGGTGGAATACTGCGACTCGGCGTCCGGAGTTCGAGGTGACGATGAGGTCTGGTCTGCCGTCGCCGTCGAAGTCAGCGATGACGACCCGGTGCGGGGTGCCAACGATCGAGAGCGCCGGGACGGGCTGGAAGTCGATGAATCCGGGAGTGCTCGCGTTCCTGAGCATCGATACATTTACGCTGTCCGCATTGGCAGTCACGAGATCTATCTTGCCGTCATTGTTCAAGTCCCCCGCGGCAAGACCTTCCGGACCACTCCCGGTCGGAATGTCCAACGGAGTGTCGAAATCAAGATTCCCGGTTGTTCCGATGTTACGCAGTATGGAGAGATGATCGCCGTGGCCGTGGTTATAGATACTGACCGCGATATCGGGACGTTGATCTCCGTCAAAATCAGCCACCGCGAGACCTACGGGTTCAGGGCCGGTCGGCTGGTCGACCTTGGGGGCGAAGGTGGGGGGTTCTGGGTTCCCCGCGTCGAAGTACCCGTTCACGTCAATCACGAGATCCACCTGACCGGCAGCGGCAAGCCCAGGAATCACGGCAATCCTGCCGTCAGCCGAGAGTTTCAAGATCGCGTTGTTCGCTCGGACCTGACCAGCC
Organism: Holophagales bacterium; assembly: GCA_031390755.1. GTDB lineage: Bacteria > Acidobacteriota > Thermoanaerobaculia > Multivoradales > UBA5704 > DATMER01. Next base: position 11,926 of record JANMTS010000158.1, on the reverse strand, counting down.
TGGAAGTTTAAGACGGTCGTACCGGGCACCGCCTGATCAGCCGGGAAGAGCGTCACATAGCCTCCCTGCGTGGCGTTCACGGCGGTAACGTTCACCGCCACTGCCCCGGCGGCCGCCGGTATCCCGCACATCCCGGCTAGTTGGAAGGCTCGCACGGTCCCCGAGAGGAGGGGTGATTGGGAGGGACGTGTGTCCACAGCCCTGCAAGGAAGGAGTGTGTAGAAGTCCAATGGCGCCGCAACTGGGAATAGACCACAGACATCCTCCTGCCCCAGGTTTGAGATCATTGGACAGTTGTCACAGGCATCTCCAACAAGATCCCCGTCAGCATCCTCCTGTCCGGGGTTGTACGCTACGGGACAGTTATCGGCACCGTTTCCACAGAGACCGTCGCCGTCAGCGTCATTTTCGGAGTCGTACGGGCAGCTATCGGAGTTGTCGCAAAGACCATCTCCGTCACTGTCGTTACCCGACGCCAAGGGGCATGAATCGCAGTCATCCCCAACTCCGTCACCATCCGCATCGGCTTGGTCCGCGTTCCAGAGTTCCGGGCAGTTGTCGCACGCGTCCGAAGTGCCGTCGAGGTCGCCATCGGTTGAGGCCGCCGGACCGATGGCGAACGACCCCAGCACCTTGCGGAACAAGCCGTTGGAGCCCGTGCCATTTGCCTCGAGGACAGCCAACTCCGAAATGGCCGCGGGTTGCGGCACCGCGAGCTCTGCCTGCACAAGCCCATTGGCGTCCGCCGTGGCGCTTCCAAGGTCGGTCACGCCAGCAGGGCTGAGGAGCCGAAAACTCACCGGACTCCCCGGTAGGAAGCCCTCCGCGCGCGTGGACAACTGTCGATCAAAGGCGAGACCGTTACGCCGACAGAGGAGCGGAGACGCTACTTGGATCGAACCAAGCGTCGCTGTGTCGCCTTCCATAGCCGCTAGGGCAGCGTCGTCTCCGTTTGATGCGAGTTCCGCCGAGTCCAAGGGGAAGGGGGTACTGTCACACGCCGTAGCTCCTTCTTCATGGGGTGGATTGAGCGACAGATGGTTGACAAGGGCTTTTCGATAGCCGGCGCTTTGTCCGGACGGATTCGGATGAAACGACTCGTCAGGGTCCAACAGTACGACCCCGTTGAAGAATTCATCGCCGGCTCCACAAAGCTCGTGGCCGTGGAAGGTGCTCTCCACGTCGACGAACTGAACGTGACTCCGTTCGGCCTCCTCCCTGAGCATTTTGTTGAGTTCGAAAGCTATTCCGTTGAGCCACGTCTGTTCGTCGGCAGTCAAACTCCCTGGATAGAAGGAGCAAAAATGGCTTTGGGTTGGGAAGAGCTTGGGATACCCAAGCAGGTAGATAGTGGCTTGCGGCGATCGCGCGCACACTTGACGCAAAGTCTTGCGGACCTGGTATCGCACGTCGACCCTTATCCAGTTAGGCATGAACTCTCGCCACGTGGGGCCAAACCAGACATAGTCGGAATCGGCACAGTTGAAGAATGTGTCGTTGAATAGGCAGGTCTTCAAGATGTCGGCGAATTTTGCGTCGTTACCGCCGATTGTGAGCGTGACCATGTCCACGTCTTCGCCGCCCGCGTCGAGATGATCGAGCTGAGGAATGTTGTCAGGATCCCCGTATGGCTGGGCGAAGCCGCCCGCTGCGCTAGGCAAGACGTTGCTCGTCACGGCGCCGCTGCATGCGTGAAATACCTCGGCACGCAGATTAGGGAAGCCCAAGCCGGAGTTGTTGTCGACAACCTGCGAGTACGCTCGCGACGATCGATGGCATCGGTTCTCCACCAACATCGGACAGGTGCTGTCGTCTGAGGGTGGCACTGAACATATCTGGTAGTTGGAGTCCTCCGCGTACGCGTCCGCTCCCTCCCCTGAAGAATAGGAGTCTCCGAGCGCCAGCCAGCGCGGCGGCGCAGCGGTCTGAGGCGTCACCGTGACCTCGTAGGTCGAGGAGCAGTCCTGAGTGCTCGTGGCACCGATGAATCGGCACACCCGTACGCTGATCGTGTCGGCTACAGAGCCGGGATTCATTCTCACAGTCATGCGGTTTGCACTGCTGATATATGGAGGGTGGTTGCTCTCTTTCCACAAACCAGCACCCGGGCCAACCGTCCATCTAAACTGCACACCATTGCCTACCCGAAAATTGTTCCCATCGATGATAAGCGTGTCCAGCACGTTCGCCGTCACAGACGTCGGGTTCACACTGTTCACGGTCGGTACCGCGGTCGTCGTAAACACCGTCACCGACTGCGCGACCGAAGAGCAATCCGACGCGTTCGTCTGGCTCGATGACCGGCACACGCGGACAAGGATCGTGTCCTCGACGGTCCCGGGATTCATATTGATCGTCATCAAGGTGGAGCTACTAACCGACGGTGGGTTACCACTGCCGGTGGTCCACACCCCAAAGCCCGCGCCCGCCCCCCACTTGAACTGCACCCGGTTGACGCTCGAGAAGTTGCTCCCGTTGATCGTCAGGGTATGCAAGGCACCATCCGCCGTCATCGACGTCGGACTCACGCTGGTCACTGAGGGGACGGGGGCCGTCGTGGTGACCGCCACTGACTGCGTCCCCGATGAGCAATCGGAGGTGCTCGCCTGACTCGACGACCGGCACACCCGTACAAAGATGGTGTCGTTGACCGTCCCGGGATTAATGCCGATCGTCATCTGGCTAGCGCTAACAACCGAGGGCGGATTTCCATTGCCGGTAGTCCATACTCCGGAGCCCGTCCCCACTCCCCACTTGAACTGTACCCGATTGCTGCTCTGGAAGTTGCTCCCGTTGATCGTCAGGGTATGCAAGGCACCATCCGCTGTCATCGACGTCGGACTCACGCTGGTCACTGAGGGGACGGGGGCCGTCGTGGTGACCGTCACTGACTGCGTCCCTGAGGAGCAATCGGAGGTGCTCGTCTGACTCGAGGATCTGCACACCCGCACAAAGATCGTGTCGTTGACCGTCCCGGGGTTCATGCTGATCGTCATCTGGCTAGCGCTAACGACCGAGGGCGGGTTGCCACTGCCGGTGGTCCATACTCCGGAACCTGCCCCCACTCCCCACTTGAACTGCACTTGGTTGACGCTCGAGAAGTTGCTCCCGTTGATCGTCAAGGTATGCGAGGCACCATCCGCCGTCATCGACGTTGGGCTGACGCTGCTCACTGAAGGTTGTGGGATCGTCGCGGTCACCGTCACCGACTGCGTCCCCGACGAGCAATCGGAAGTGCTGGTTTGACTTGACGACCTGCACACCCGCACGAAAATCGTGTCGTTGACCGTCCCGGGATTCATGCTGATCGTCATCTGGCTAGAGCTACCAACTGAGGGAGCATTGCCAGTAGTCCACACTCCGGAGCCCGCCCCCGATCCCCACTTGAACTGCACCCGGTTGACGCTCGAGAAGTTGCTCCCATTGACCGTCAAGGTATGCGAGGCACCGTCAGCCGTCATTGCCGTTGGGCTGATGCTGCTGACTGAAGGCAGCGGGATCGTCGCGGTCACCGTCACCGACTGAGTCCCCGAGGAGCAATCGGAGGTGCTGGTTTGACTCGACGACCTGCACACCCGCACAAAGATCGTGTCGTTGACCGTCCCGGGATTCATGCTGATCGTCATCTGGCTAGCGCCACCAACCGAGGGCGCGTTGCCGGTGGTCCACACGCCGGAGCCCGCCCCCACTCCCCACTTGAACTGCACCCGGTTGACGCTCGAGAAGTTACTCCCGTTAATCGTCAAGGTATGCGAGGCACCATCCGCCGTCATTGCCGTTGGGCTGATGCTACTGACTGAAGGCAGCGGGATCGTCGCGGTCACCGTCACCGACTGCGTCCCCGAGGAACAATCGGAGGTGCTGGTTTGACTCGACGACCTGCACACCCGCACGAAAATCGTGTCGTTAACAGTCCCGGGATTCATGCTGATTGTCATCTGGCTAGCGCTACTAACCGAAGGCGCGTTGCCGGTGGTCCACACACCGGAGCCCGCTCCCACTCCCCACTTGAACTGCACCCGGTTGACGCTCGAGAAGTTGCTCCCACTGACCGTCAAGGTATGCGAGGCACCATCCGCCGTCATCGATGTTGGGCTGACGCTGCTTACTGAAGGCTGCGGGATCGTCGCGGTCACCGTCACCGACTGCGTCCCTGAGGAGCAATCAGAGGTGCTGGTTTGACTCAACGACCTGCACACCCGCACAAAGATCGTGTCGTTGACCGTCCCGGGATTCATGCTGATCGTCATCTGGCTAGCGCTACCAACTGAGGGAGCGTTACCAGTGGTCCACACGCCGGAGCCCGTCCCTACTCCCCACTTAAACTGCACGCGGTTCACGCTCGAAAAGTTGCTCCCATTGACCGACAAGGTGTGCGAGGCACCATCCGCCGTCATCGACGTTGGACTGACGCCGCTCACCAATGGCACCGCGAGTCCGAGGTTGCTGTCGATCGACCAACCTGTAGGCAAACTACCGTCCCAATCCACCTGCCACCACGTGAACCCGTTGGCGGAGGTTGGACCACCGGCGATGACCCCTTTGGCACCGACCGGCCCTTCCGCCAGGATGCTGCAACCAGTGCCGGCGCAGGACCTGATGTTAGTTACAGAGGTGACTTGTACCCGATTCCCAACCGTGAGAGCCCAAAGGGCTGTGGTTGATCCCCAGAACAGCCAGAGACTAGCGACTAGGCAAAGCTTGATTCGGCTGGCGTTGTTCATAGGAGCGTCTCCCAGTGAGCCTGACATGGAATGCCTACCACCGTAGACAACTTCGGCTAAGATGAGTCAAGTATACACCTTGCGCTACAGTTTCACCAACTCTAAGCACTTCCGAAGCCGCGGCGGCCGACGAAAAAAGTAGCTGGACGGTGGTATTCGAAGGCGGCTAAGCCCCCACCGTGGGTGGAATGAAGGGCAGGCATCGCACAGCACTTCCTCCCAACTTGGCGTCTCTAGCTATCTGAGACACGGTTGAAGCGCGAGTGTTTAAGCCGGCCGAAGATCGTTCACGCACCGGCTGGTGTGTCCGCCGCACAGAACGCATACTGGATCGACTGCTCGAACAGATGGCACCGGCGCGCTACACAAAGCTCCGCCAGCAGAACTGTGGGAGGACTATGCCCTGCGCACCGTATACCGCAGGTGCGTAACCCCCACCCCCGCAATCACCCTCGGGTCGCCAAGAACAGCCGGCACACCGGCCAAGTGGTCGAAGAGGCGAACTCCGGAGCCAAGAAGAACCGCCGCGACGTCGACGTGGATTTCGTCGAGGAGGCCGGCGTTCAGGAGTTGCTGGATGGTGTCGGCGCCGTGGACTCCGACGGACTTCCCGGCGGCGGCGGCTTTGGCCTGGTTCACCGCGCTTTCGAGGCCGTCGGTCACGAAGTGGACGGTCGAGTCGGGTCGCGGCCAGCCGGCGGGGATCTGGTGGGTCAGGACGAAGGCCGGTCCCCAGGCGTGATTTCCTCCCCAGCCCTGGGCGACTTCGAAGGTGCGGCGGCCGGTGAGCATGGCGCCGAGCTCGGAGATGAGACCGCGAAGGTGCTCGGCGCTCGGCTCGGACACCTTGAAGGTCATGGGGTCTCCCCCTCCGGTGTGGATTTCGACGTCTCCGGAGTTGACGTACCAGTCGAACACCTCGGCCACGCCGTCGTTGAGGTCGGCGACGTAGCCGTCGAGCGACATGGACATGAGGGCGACAACCTTGGACATGGGGATGTTCCTTTCGCGGGGCGGCCTCGAATCAATCCTACACCCTGTCGGCACCACCTCCCCGAAGGCCACCGGGACGACGCCGGATGCTTCCGGCACGACGGTGGCGGCTTCCGGGATCACGACTGAAGCTTCCGGCACGACGGCGGAAGCTTCCGGGATCATGACGGCAGCGTCCGGCATGACGACGGAAGCTTCAGATTGACGACTGACGCTTCCGGGGCCACGCCGGATGCGTACGGCACGACGACTGAAGCTGCCGGCACGACGACGGAAGCTTCAGTCGCGACGACGGAAGCGTACGGCACGACGACGGAGACTTCCGGCATGATGGCGGAAGCTTCCGGAGGACGACGGAGGCATCCGGCGTGACGACTGAAGCAGCCGGCGTGACGACTGAAGCGTACGGCGTGACGACTGAAGCATCCGGCGTGACGACTGAAGCGTCCGGCGTGACGACTGAAGCGTCCGGCGTGACGACTGAAGCAGCCGGCACGACGGCGTAAGCTTCCGGGTTGACGATGGATGCTTCCGGGTTCGTGCCGGATGCTTCCGGGTTCGTGCCGGATGCGTCCGGGTTGACGGCGGAAGCGTACGGGTTGACGCCGGATCGGGGGAAAGTGCCTTTCCCTCGAAGGCCGCCGGCGGGGGCAGGCGCGGTTGGCGAAGGGTCAGGCTGAGCGTCCACGAAATGTTTCAAGCAGATACATCACATAAAGGTATGCCCTCATCAACGAGGTGCATAACCTAGGGGGCTAGAGATGAAGAGGCTCGCAGTGACATCGACTGCCATCTTGTGTGTCGTGCTGTTCTCCTCGTTGCCGCCCGTTGCCGCCGAGCGGTTGACGGACATTACGATCGTCGACGACGTTGCGGCCAACGCCCAGCGCCAGCTCGTCGGCGGTGGCATCGTCTTTCCGGGCGGCGCCGTGAAGGAAACCGCGCAGGACTCGCGTGGACGCGCCATCACCTGGCGCGAACACAAGCGCGACCGGGACCCCAAAGGGGGCCTGCATGTTCTTTATCGCCAGTATCTTGTCGCCTCGGGCGTCGAAGCGGAGCTGGTCGGGGCCGAAGTCGGCCTGCACTATGGCCCGTCCGGAGTGTTGCAGGCCGTGCATGGCACGCAGTTTCAGTCCGTGCACGCCGTGAACGACCCCTCGCTCGCGCGGGCCAAAGCAGCCTCCCTCGCGATCACCGCTTTCCGTGAGCAAGCGCGTGCGCATTCCATGGCCATCGACAAGATCGATCGGCTCTATGCGCCGGAGCAGGGCGTTCTCGAGGTGCGAACCGACGAGCGTTCGGAGGTCCAGCGCTTCGTCTGGCGGATGCCTTTTCGCGATGCCGGTCTCTTTGTCGATGTCCTCATCGATGCGCAGTCGGGAGCCGTCGTCGCCACGAACGATACGATGCGCCTGAATGCCTGCTACCCGGACTCCCTCTCCTCCGTCTCCGCTGAGGTGATTCCCGTGCGCGCGGGAAACGGACTGCCGGCGAACATGGTCCGTTGGATCGGCGCGACGCCGACGAATCGCGGTCCTTACACGTACGAGGCCTTCTGGTCCGGAGCGGGGCCGCTCTTTGCCGCCCACCGGTGGATGCCGCTGAACAACTCGGCCTATCACGAGTACCGTTGTGCGGACGAGGGGGGCAAGCAGTACGGCCTGATCCCTCTGGGGACGGACTGGAGCGGCACCCCGAGTTACGACAACGACACCCTGTTCGAGGGACGCGCAGCGGGTGACGCGATGTACAACACGTCTCTCACGATGGATGCGTTCTCGCGCCTGGGACGCAACAGTTGGGATGGCAACTGGGGCAATGCAACCGTCATCATCAATTCGCCGTCCGCCGGCAATTATACGGACACCGCGTGGTTTCATCCCGGTTACAACGTCCCGGGCCAGACCCCTTCGGGCATGCCCCCCGGCGCCTCGGTGAACATCGCACCGTCGGCAGCCTACTGGAATGCAGCCGCGTCACTCGACTGGATCGCCCACGAGTGGGGGCACGGGGTGACCGACGGCCGTTACGACCTCAACTCGGCGGCCGGCCGAACGATGTCCGAGGGAATCTCGGATGTTATTGCCAACATCGTGGAGAAGATGGAACAACCGGGCACGTCCCACAACCCTCCCTGGGCGGTGCTGGAAACCTCGAGCGACTGGGTCATGCATGAAGATGCGGCAAGCTCCTCGTACGCACGGGGAGCTGAGGACGATGGCGCAGCGGGACACTATTGGGGTGCTCCCTTCGGCGCGTCGCGGCTGTTCCGCGACCGGATCCACCGCGAGGATCCGGAATACTCTCCGGCAGGGGCGCACACGGATGGCAACATGCTCGTGATGGCGATGCGCTTGATGAGCGGAGGCGGAAAAAATCCGATCTGTCAACGCCTGCCGACCCTCCAGGGATGCCCCGCTCAGGAGTCCGGTGTCAACAATCCGCTCATCACCGGAATCGGCTTCGACAAGACGTCCAAGATCTGGTGGAACGCGATCACCAACGGCTACATCAATATGGGGACCACCTTGGATAACACCGCAAACGCGGTGCTGCTCGCGGCTCGAAATTCCTACCGGCGCTGCCCGAACAGGCCGGCTCTCGCCGAGCAGAACGCGGTGATCCTGGCTTTCCGATACATCGGATATCCAGGAACGGGAACGCTGACGGCCCAAGGCTGTCCCTGAGCACATCCTCCTCCGAGCCGCCGGCGGGACGCCGGCGGTCCCAGGGGTGCTACACCAGGTCGGCGAAGGTGGAGTGCGTCGGGTGGCCGTTGGGCACGGCGGGCTTGTTGCCTGGGCGCTGGAGGAGGGCGGTGCGCAGGCCGGCTTCGCGGGCGGCGTCTAGCTCTTCGACGATGTCGCTCAGGAAGAGGATGTCTCCCGGAGGCAGGCCGAAGGCGTCGGCGATGGCGGTGTAGGCTCGGGCCTCGCGCTTCGGGCCGGTGGTGGTGTCGTGGTAGCCCTCGAAGTACGGGCGGAGATCGCCCTGGGCGGTGTGGCCGAAGAGGAGCTTCTGGGCCAGGATGCTTCCGGACGAGAAGATGCGGAGGCGGACGCCCTTCCGCTTCCAGGCCTCCAGCGCTTCCGGGACGTCCGGATAGACGTCTCCCTTCAACTGACCGGCCTGGTAGCCCTGTTCCCAGATGAGGCCCTGGAGGGCTTTCAGGCCGGTCGACTTGCGATCCAGCTCCATCAGGTGGCGGGCGTAGGGGGCGCCGGCTCCAAAGTCCGGGATCGAGGCTCCGCTCCCCCGCTCCGCCTCGTGCTCCTGCCGGAGCTGGCCGACGGCCTCGACGAAGCGGGGGTCTTTCGACGCGCAGGCGTCCTCCAACCGTTCCTTGGCGAACGGAAAGAGGACGTCGGCGACGAAGGAGAGGGGCGTGGTCGTCCCCTCGATGTCGGTGAGGACGGCGCTCACGCCTTCGGGCAGGGGCACCGGGCTTACATTCCCGCGGACGGGATGTAGAACGGCCCGAAGCAGAGCGGCTGATAACCCTGGTCCACGCCGGTCGCGGTGTAGTGCGGGGTCCAGCCGGCCATGTCCTGGAACAGGCGGACGGCGCGGATGGTGCGGTCTCCGCAGAGGTCGAACCAGTGGTGGGTGCCCTGGGGCACGCGGATCATGTCGCCCTTGGTGACCTCGATGCCGAACACCGGGCCGCCGGGCGGGTGGACGTGGAACACGCCGTTGCCGTGGACGATGAAGCGGACCTCGTCCTCGTCGTGCCAGTGCTCCTTGTTGAACCGGTCCAGCATGACCTGGAGGTTCGGGGTCTCCGGCTTGATGTTGATGACGTCGGCGGTGACGTAGCCGCCTTCCGCCTTGAGGATCTCGATCGGCTCCTTGTAGGCGGCCAGGATCTCCTCGTCGGTCGGGCTCTCGCCCAGGGCGTCCGTGCCTTCGAAGCGGCGATACCAGATCCCGAACGGCGCCAGGAACTCGGAGATCTCCGCGGGATCGCTCATCGTCCGGTTTTCATCTCGCACAGTGATGTTGGCCATGGCATGCCTCCTCTCGATATCTCAGATCCTTCAAATACTGATCCAGCAGCTTCAACCTTGAAAGACTTCGAGCTGCGTCCGGCGGGCGGCGCAGTCGAACAGAAACTCGAAGATCTCGACGTGGCGGTGGGCCTGCGAGAGAGATTCCCCCCAGGTGTACAACCCGTGGCCGGCCAGAAGAAATCCATGCAGCCCCGGCCGCTCGGCCAGGATGGTCCCGATCTCCTCGGAGAGGGGGGCCATGTCCTGGCGGTTGCGCAGGATCGGCACGAAGACCTCGGCCTCGTGGGTGGTGATCCCTTCGAGCCCCTTGAGCATCTCGTAACCCCGCAGGGTGAAGCCGCCGCGGCCGGCGAAGTGCTCCCCGAGCAGGGTGTTGGGAACGGAATGGACGTGCAGGACGGAGCCCGCGCCGGTGAGCGCGACGATGCGGGAGTGCAGCTCGGCCTCGGCGGAGGGCTTGCGGGTCTCGCCTTCGACGGCCTTGCCGCCCGGCCCGACGACCATGAGGTCGTCCGGGGTCAGGTGGCGCTTGTCGGCGCCGGAGCGGGTCAGCAGCAGGCGCAGGGGCTCGTGGCTCAGCGTGACGCTGAAGTTGCCGCCGGTCCCCTGGCACCAGCCTTGGGCGCCGAGCTCCCGCACCACCCGGCTCAGGCTCTGCCGGGCGAAGAGAGCGGCGTCGCGCTCCAGGGTCATGGTCTTGGACATTCGGTCTCCGTCTCCAGGTCCGCGAAGTATACGTGAGCGGTGCGCTCGTCTAGAGGCGCTCGTCTCAAGAAAACAAGTGCGTCGAGGCCCGTCATCCGAGCCGGAGCGGCGCCTTCATAGGTACTCGTTCAGGCGTTCCGCCAGGCCTCCGACAAAGGGCTCGGTCAGGAGCGTGAGGTGCTGGCCGGCGACGGGCTCGACGATCGGCGTCTCGCCGAGCAGAGCGCCCCAGCCCAGATCCGGAGACTCCGCGGGAGCTTCGGCTCGGAAAACCACGGCGCCGCCGGGGATCGGCCGGGGTGTGTAGACCTTCACCGCGCGCGAGCTGGCGCGGTAGACGTTCAGGGCGCGGCGGACCTGCTCCAGGCCCGCGCCGGGCGGCAGGAAGTCGGCGGCGCGCAGGACTTCCAGCGTGCGGGTGAGCTGCTCGTCCGGCGTCAGGCCTTCGAGATCCTCGCGGCCGAGCTGCAGATCCTTGCCCCAGAGGTTGGCGACGTAGGCCACGATGTCGAGCAGGAGAAGGATGTCGTCCACCTCCGGCCCGCCGCCTCCCGCGATCCGCGGCGAGCTGTCCAGAAGCGCCAGGAGGGAGACGTCCTCGCCCTGCTCGCGGAGCTGGCGCGCCATGTCGAAGGCCACGAGCCCGCCGAGCGACCAGCCGCCGAGGCGGTAGGGGCCTGAGGGCTGAACGCGGCGGATCTCTTCGAGGTAGAGCGCGGCCATGGCCGGAACCGTGTCGAGCGGCTCGCCCGGGCCGGCCGCCCCGGTGAGACCGCGCGCCTGGAGGCCGTAGAACGGCTGGTCCGGTCCAAGGTGGCGCGCCAGGGCGGCGTAGCAGAGAACGTCGCCGCCCGCGGGGTGGACGCAGAAGAACGGCAGAGCCGTTCCGTCCGGCTGGATGGGCTGGATGGGGATCAGGACGGAGCCGGTGTCGAGCGTGGACTCGCCGCGCAGCAGGGCGGCCATCTGCTCGACGGTCCCTTCCTGGAACAGGGCGGCGAGCGGCAGGTCCATCCCGAAGCGCTGCCGCACGCGGGCCATGAGGCGGACGGCCAGCAGCGAGTGGCCGCCGAGGGCGAAGAAGTTGTCGCGGATGCCGACGGCCGGCACCTCCAGAACCTCGGTCCAGATGCGGACCAGCTCCAGCTCCAGCGCGTCGCGCGGCTCCACCCGGACGGCGGAAATGTCTCCATCGGCCTCGCCCAGCTCGCGGCGCTGGAGCAGACCGCGGTCGACCTTGCCCGCCGGAGAGAGCGGCAGGGAATCGAGGAAGAGGAAGCGGGCCGGAATCATGGCCTCGGGGAGGCGGGAGCGCAGGTGCTCGCGCAGCTCGCGGACCAGCGCCTCGCGGGACTCCGGCGCGGCGGCCTGAAGAGAGTGTTGGGAGAGGGCTTCGCGGGGAGTCCTCACCCCCCGACCCCCTCTCCCATCTCCCAACCCGATCATCTCCGGGAGAGGGGCCCCGGGAGAGGGGGCGCCACCACCCAAAAC
>JANMTS010000153.1:0-6055 GCA_031390755.1 Holophagales bacterium | reverse complement strand
CCCCCCGCACCCACCCGCCCCCGCGCCGGAAGCTCCGCCGTCTCGCCGGAAGCTTCCGCCGTCATCCCGCAAGCTTCCGCCGACGCGCCGTAAGCTCCGTCGTCCTGGCGGAAGCCTCCGCCGTCACGCCGGAAGCTTCCGCCGTCATGGCGGAAGCCTCCGTCGTCGTGCCGGAAGCTCCGCCGTCATGGCGGAAGCCTCCGTCGTCATCCCGGAAGCATCCGTCGTCATGCTGGAAGCTCCGCCGTCATGCCGGAAGCATCCGTCGTCATGCTGGAAGCTCCCGTCGTCGTGCCGGAAGCTCCGCCGTCATGCCGGAAGCATCCGTCGTCATGCCGGAAGCTCCCGTGGTCGTGCCGGAAGCTTCCGCCGTCGTGCCGGACGCTTCCGCCGTCGTGCCGGACGCTCCGCCGTCGTGCCGGAAGCTTCAGTCGTCGTGCCGGAAGCTCCGCCGTTATGCCGGCTTCCGTCGTCCGGGAGACGCGGCGGCACCGCCTGTACGAGCAGTCGATCCAGCGCGCGTTCCGTGCGGCGGTCAAACGTTCGGGCATCACCAAGGCCGCCACCTGCCTCCCTTCGGCGGCCCTGAGCAGGTGCTCCAATACCTGGCCCGCCGACGTCTCACAAGAACCCATCAGGCAGGCGCCGGTGCGTTCTGGAGGGCGGTTCTAGATTTTGGCGAGCCGGCGATGGTTTGAGGAGAGTGGCTGATGGTAGGAAGGATGGCCGCTTGCAGTGTCGAGCAGCGGTCTGTAGCATGCTGCTGTGATCAGGAAACCGGCCGCACCTGCGCGGCCGAGCCGCTCCAGACCAGGGGAAACCCAAGATGAAACCAGGATCCGTGTCCCGAGCTGGCGCGGCCCGCGGCCCGGTTTGCGCCGCCGTGGTCCTGCTCGTTGCCATCCTTGCCTTCGCTGGTTCCGCCGAAGCTCAACAATGGCGGCGATCGGAGCAGGTGCTCACGAGCCAGCAGGACTACACCGTGAACAGCTCGGGCCAGGCCGTGGGAAACCCCTACCGTGATCTGACGCTCACCGTCACCTACACCGAGCAGTCCACCGGGAAACAGTTTCGCCGCTATGGCTTCTGGGACGGAGGCCGGACCTTCAGGATTCGCGGAGCCTTTCCAGCCGGGACCTGGTCCTGGTCCACCACCTGTTCAGGAACGACAGCAGGCAAGAGCTGTGCGGGAGACACCGGCCTGACCACCTCGGGCACGATGAACGTGGCGGCATTGATCGTGACGCCCTCGTGCACGCCGGGGCCGTGCTACAACCCCTATGAGCTCTACAATCGCGGTTTTCCCGCGGTATCGGCCGACGGCAGGTTCCTGACCTACGCCGGTGGCACCACGCCATTTTTCTGGTCCGCGGACACCGCCTGGCAGGCGCCCGTGCTGGCAACCTCCGCGAACTGGCAGACCTATGTGGGGGACCGGCTCAACAAGGGGTTCACGGCGGTGCTCATCGCCCTGGCCCCGGACTGGGCCTGGACGAACCCGGTGGCCTTCACGAACCAGCCCGCGGGTTGCAGCAGCACCAACCCCGTCCCCAACACCTGCTCGATGTTCCTCCCCTCCTACTGGCAGGCGTTCGACAACAAGGTGCAGCAGGCCAACCAGTCCGGGCTCGTCGCGGTGATCGTCGGCCTCAACGATCCCATGGACCGAGGGGGACCGAAAGACGCCTCGACGCTCAGGCTGTACCCGCGCAAAGCCGACATCCAGGTCTTCGCGCGAAACCTGGCGGCGCGGATGGCCGGGAGCTTCGTGATCTACTCGGGAGCCTTCGACGACCGGAGGGATGTCGTGAACCCCGACTCGGGAGAAGTCCAGGAGGACGTCATGAAGGCCGCGCTGGCGGCCCTTTTTCCGAGCCAGCCGGCGAACGAATTCACCCAGACTCGCCAACTGAAAAGCATCCACCTTGCCGGCGGGGCCACCTACTCGGACTATGCCGCGTTCCAGTCCGCGGTGAACGTACACCTCTTCCACAGCGGTCACGGCAAGAACGCCTGCCTGTCAGGAGAGAGCAACGTGGCATGCGCGCTGCGGCGGGCGCGGGAGATGCCCCTCACGCTGGGCAACTACAGCAGCGGGGCCGCGCCTGAGTTCGCGACACTGCGGCCGAACGGCAATGTCGAGACGCTCTACGAGTCGGACAACGCCGACGGCAGTGCCGTCGACTGCGTCGTCAACGGCGTCACCACGAGCTGTGGTCCCCAGGAGCCGGACACGCCGAACCGCGTTCGCCAGGCCGGTCACCTGACGAGCCTTTCGGGTGCCTTTGGCTCGGCGACAGGAGCCGGGCACTCGGGCGCACCCTGGACGGCGGTCGAGGGGATCTTCCCCTGGGTCTTCGGCCCGGCGCCGAACGACCTCGCCTCGTATCTGGCGACCCCCGGCGCCGTGTACATGCAGAACCTGAGGGCGCTCTTCGCCTCCCGGCCGTGGAAGGATCTCCGGCCGCAGCACTGCAACCCCCCGACCGCCACCTGCAACAATCTGATTGTCGGCAACGACACGGCCCCAGGGGACCAGAAGGCGGTCATCGCGGTTACGACCAACTGGCGCTACGCGATCGCCTACATGCCGAACAACGAGAATTTGACTATCAACACCGCGAGCTTCCCAAGCTTTTCAACGCGGTGGACCAAGACGTGGTGGAATCCACGGACTGGGACGGTTTTCGATTCTGCCTCGTCAAGCTGCAGCGGCCCTACATGCTCTTTCACCCGGCCACTTCCGGCTTGCCCTACCCCCTCAGGTGCCGCGGGAAACTGCGACTGGGTCATCCTTCTAGAGGATACCTGCCCAACTTGCGCCAGCGCGACGGCGTTTTCACCTGTGGCCAACACCCTTCGGGTCGGGCCAGGCCGCCAGGACGGTGGCGCGCAGTCGGGCATCGTCGCGCAGTTGGAAGCGCCCGACGGATCGACCTTGGGGCCGGTAACAGGAGTCAGCAGCGATCCATCGGTCCTGCACAAACTGCCTCAGGTCGCTCGCGAACGTGGAGGCAGCTTCCTGGTGGTGTGGCAGTCCGAGAACCTGGATGGGTCGCTCTGGGGTGTCTATGCCAGGCGGTACAACCCAGCGGGCTTGCCGCTCGGTGAGCCATTCCCGGTGAACACAGAGACGGAGAACGATCAGACGGATCCCGCCGTGGCCGAGACCGCCGGTGAGTTCATAGTGGCCTGGACGAGCTACGGGCAAGATGGAGATCTGGGTGGAATCTTCGCGCAGCGGATCAGAGCCTCTGGAGATCCGGTTGGCCCTGAGTTTGCGATCAATACCACCACTGCGGGCCATCAGGGCTTTCCACAGGTCGCGGCAAGCGCCTCGGGCGACTTCGTCATCGCCTGGGAGAGTGAAGAAGAGGGAAGCCAAAGCGAAGCCATCTTTGCCCAGGGCTTCGACCGGCGCGGAAACCGTGCCGGAAAAGAGATCCGCGTCGATTCTCCGCCTCATACATTTTCCGAGCTGGTGACCTTGGTCGTAGAGCCTCTCGGTTCCTGGGTGGTCGAAACCCAACGGTACGACGCGTTGGGTGCGGATCTGGGCCGGTTTGCTCAGCGTTTCAGCAGTGCAGGCGAGGAATTGGGTGCGGAGGTTGAAATGCTGGCTCCGGCTCCGAGGTAAAGCCATGTTCAGCTCGACCAGGCAATCTCGGACTCTCTGGTGCTTCGCCCTATACGCTTTGCTCACCATGAGTGCTTGGGCGCAGTCACCCATCGGCAGCGAGTTTCGAGTAAATACGTTCCTCGATCGATTCCAGATCGAACCAACTGTAGCGTTCGCCGCGGACGGCCGATTTCTCGTCGGCTGGATCAGCTATCTACCACCGCTGCCGGAGGATCAGTTCACTCGTACAGGGGTACTGGGTCGGTTGTATGGGGCTGCAGGCAGCGCGTTGTCGCCGCCTTTCACTGTATTTGAAGTAGACGGTGGCGCGGGTGGCCCACTGTTCACGGGCCTTCCAGGCCCAGGCTTCCTTGCGGCATGGAGCTCAGCCTTGAAAATTTACTCTCGCCCGTTCACCGAGGACGCCACCCCCCTGGGTCCAGGGTCGAGGATAGGCGGCCAGGAAGGGAGCCAAGAGGGCTTGGGTGGCATGTGCAGACTGGCCGACGGGACTCATGCCACGATCAGCGTTCTCGAAGAATTTGGCACTTTTGCCCAAACGATTCGCATCAGGTCTCTAGGGGTCGATGGTACTCCAACAGGGAACATCGCGGCAGCGGATACCGGCCACTTGGAATCGAGCTACCTCTCTCCTGCCGCCATCGCAACGTCACCGGCCGGTGATCTACTGGCGGTGTGGAACCACGTAGGAATCGACGGTTCGGGAGACACGGTGTTGGCCCGCGGCTACGACCAGAGCCTCGCCCCGCTCACCCCGGCGATGCAAGTCAACACGTTCACTGAAGGGCACCAAGGGGCAGGCCAGGGCGCCGTGGCAGCGATCGGCCCTGACGAGTTCGTGGTGGTCTGGTCGAGTGAGAATCAGGATGGCTCGGGGTTTGGAGTTTTCGGACAGAGGCTTTCGATTCAAGAGGGCAAAGCCGGACCGGAATTCAGGATCAACAGCGCAATCATCTCGACCCAGTGGCTGCCAACCGTTGCCGCCGACGAGCACGGCAACTTCGTGGTGATCTGGCTGAGCCAGGCGAGCGGTCGCTGGGAGGTGCGGGGGCAGCTCTATCGGCGCAATGGCCGCCCGGTGGGCCAGGAGTTTCGGCTGAACGACAAGCCGCTCGAACAGGCCTACAGCCGGCCACAGGTTGCCTTCGGGCCGAATGGGACCTTCGTGGCCGTCTGGGAGAGTTGGGACTACGTCAGCCGGCACGACTGGGACATCTCTGCCCAGCGTTTCTCCGCTTCCGTGGCCGACGAGGCCTGTCTGGTGCGGGCGGGTGTCTTTCTCTGCGACACCGGCCGCACCGGCGGTCAGCCTGAGCTCGCGGTCCGCTTCGCCGACCGGCCGCGAGACGTGCCGCTCCTGGGGGATTTCGACGGCGACGGCCGCGCCGATTTCTGCGCGTTTCGCAAAGGCTTGTTGCGCTGTGATCTGGACCACCACGGCAACAAACCCGAGGGTTTCCTGGATGCGAGAGGGGTTGCTGCGGCCGGCGACACCCCGCTTTTCGGGGATGTCGACGGCGACGGCCGCGCCGACCTCTGCCTCCGGCGCGGGAATCGCTTCCGCTGCAATCTCGGCCGGCGCCCGAATGCCGTGGACCTGACGGTGAGCTTCGGACTGCCGAGAGATCCCGCCCTGATGGGCGATGTCGACGGCGATGGCCGCGCCGACCTTTGCGTCTACCGGCTCGGGTTCCTGCGCTGCGACACCGCGCACGATGGCGGTACTGCCGAGGTCAAGATCGCCTTCGGCACGACGGGCGATCAGCCGCTGCTCGGCGACTTCGACGGGGACGGCAAGGCCGATCCGTGCGTCTTCCGGCGTGGCGAGCTGCTCTGCGATACCGCCCATGACGGCGCCGCGGCGGAGGGGCGCCTCCTCGTGTCCTCCCTCGCTGGTGATGTGCCGTTGCTCGCCAATCTGGACGGGTTGTAAGAGACGATCAAACGCTCGGGCACCACCAAGGCCGCCACCTGCCACACGCGCTGAAGCTCCTCGGCCACAAGAGCGTGAAGACGACCATGATCTATACGCATGTGCTCAACCGTGGAGGCAAGGGAGTCCAGAGTCCGCTCGACCTCCTCTGATGGATAAGCGCGCCGGCATTCCAGCAGGATGCCGGCCGCGAAGCAGTCCTGGTCAGAAGCATGAGCGTTGATTATCCCGTCTGGATAAGCGCCTCAGGCCCCCAACCCTCGGAGCCATGTGGGCCCCCAGGCTGAGACCCTCGGGCAGTCTTGAACGTCTGTGGGAGAGAACCTTGCAGGCGTTGAGCCTTCGCGACGATCGCCCATAAGCAAATCCGTCCAAGTCACCGCCGGGCAATGCTTATACAGCAATCCAGAAGAAGCCTTGACACCCGCCTCAGGCAGGCCTAGACTTTCTAAGTCCCAGGATTCAGGAAACTTGCGCCGCCC
>JANMTS010000182.1:0-5870 GCA_031390755.1 Holophagales bacterium | reverse complement strand
CTTCCTCCAGCCAATCCCGAAGGTCCGGGGGCAACAGCAACAACTGACCAGGCGCGTAACCCAGGAAGCGAGTCGTCTCCATGACGACCATTTTACCTCAACCCTGTAACCTCCAGACGGTTTCCCGACAGGCTCCTAGGGCGGGAACACTCGGGTCGCCACCCGCCTCAACAACCTGGCGGCGTTGCTCAAGGCCACGAACCGCCTGAGCGAGGCCGCGCCGATGCCAGGCCGCACGCGGAGAATGACGGTGCCAACGCCGCCCGGCCGCGTTCTCCCCTCTCCCGGGGGTCCGGGCGTGCGGGCGGGAGAGGGGCCGGGGGTGAGGGCCTGAATTTTGTTGCAACCATCCCGCAACTCGCATCGGCAACCGGGTTTTCTTCCAGCAAACTCCCCAAACTCACATCAGAATACCTCTGATTCGCATCCGCAACCCCGAGATTCGCGTCAACTTACATCTTTGTCGTAGCAGAAATCAGGTTTGTCGCATCAGAATCCACGGCTGCCGATGCGACAAACAGGTATTCTGATGCGACTCGGATGAATTCTGCTGCGACAAACCTGTTTTCTGCTGCGACAAACTCGTGAGTCGCAGCAGAAAACTCGCGAGTCACATCAAAATGCGGGCGCGCGGCGGGAGCGAAAACCAATAGGCCGTGAAGCTTGCAAGGGGCGGCCCTTGTGGCCGCCCTCTGGGGATCGGGGGCAACCACGAGGAGGGCAACCACAAGGGTTGCCCCCTACGCACAGCGGCCGTTCCCAGGTTGACGGCCTACTAGCCTGCGACCGGCGGCGGTGGCGGCGGATCGGACTCCGGCGCCGGGTTGGGCGAGGGATTCTCCGGAATCTTGAGGCCGAGATAGGTGCCGGAGCTGATCCCCATCAGGGCGAGCAGGGTCTCGTTGAACTGCGGCATCGCCAGGTCGCGGTAGACATGGCCGATGAAGATGAAGCCTAGGACGATGGTCCAGGCCGCGATCTGGAAGCGGTGGAAGTTGACGCCGGTGCTGTCGCTGAGGAGGTCCAGGAGGAATCCCTCGGACCGATTGGTCACCTTGTTGTAGGCGGAGACCTTGTCCTTGTACACCGCCATCATCGTGGCCATCTTCTGCGCCTGGGCGGGATCCCCGGTGGCCGTGACTTCGCCCGCGGCGTCCGTGGCCTCCCCCTCGATCGTCTTCATCTGAGCCATCAGGTTCGTCGCCTGGGCGGCGTCCTGCACCTGCCGCACCGCGCTGGTCTTGCTGGCATCGATGAACGCCGAGCCCGCGGCCGTGCCGGCGCTGATCCCCAGCAGCACGAGCACGGTGCCGGTGATCGAGGTGCTGAAGTCGCCGGTGACCATGCCGATCAGCAGGTACGAGCCCAACACCAGGAAGAACCACCAGGCAGCCTGGGTGCGCGCGAGGCTGTAGGGCGGCCGCGAGTCCTGCGGCGAGGCGACCGGGTCGCGCAGGATGTTGCTGCGGTCGGCCAGGATCCAGAAGCCGATCAGAAGGCCCGCGAAGATCAGCAGCCAGAAGAAGAACCAGAGGCGCGGGATCACCCGCAGCTCGATCGTGGCCGTCGACGGCACGGCATACAGGTTGTCGAGGCCGACGCTCACCTGCACCTTCCGGTCCTGGAGCCGCGGGCGGCCGAGCAGATAGGTCCAGACATCCCGCGAGTCCTCGGTCCGGTTCAGGGGGAACATCAGCTCCTGCGTCTCCGGATCGGTGGGCGGGCTCGCCACCACCTTGGGCAGCGGCCGGTCGTTCAGGTAGAGGATGATGCTGCGCTCCGGCCCGACCGCGTCGGCGCAGACCTCCTGCGCGAGCAGGGTCTGGAGGCCCTCGACCTTGACCGCGATCGTGTCCCGGAGCTGCGCGACCTGGTCCGCCGGCTTGGGCTCGCCCTCGCGGTTGAGGGGCGGCACGACCCGCACGCTCGACACCCGGACCTTTTTGAGATCCTGGGGCGGACAGACCGGACCCGCCGCGGGCGCGGCGGTCACCGGGGCGGGCGTGGCCGCCGGAGCCGGCGTGGCCGTGGGCGGCGCGGTGGCGGCGGAGACCTGCCAGGCGGAAGCGGAGGCGGTCAGGGTCAGTGCGAGTCCGAGAGCCAGGAGGGTGTTTCTGCTGGCACTGCGGCGGGCATGACATCGACGCATGCAGGCTCCTTTCAAGAGATCCCGAGGGAGAGACGGACGCGCCGCCCACTTTCAACCCGATCTGCTGTGCTGCTTTCGGCGCTCATTCTATACCCGCCGGGCGGTCCGCGGCCTGGTGGTAGACTTCCGCGAAGTCCAAGAGGGGAGCCCGTCGCCTATGCCGCTCAGCAAGAACCCGTTCCGCACCGTCGCCGCAGCTCTGATCCTTCTGTCCGCCCTGTCCGACTCGGTGCCGGCCATGGCCCAGCCGCCGAAGAAGGGGGACCGCGGGCCGGGTGCGTCGGCGCCCCCCGTGACCCAGAAGGTGGCGGAGTTCACGGCCGGCATGGAGTCCCGCTCCGGCCTGCTGCCGATCCACGTCGACCGCAAGGCCGGCCGGGTCTGGCTGGTCGTGCCCGCGGCAAAGGCCGGCTCCGACGAGATCGGGACCTATCTCTATGCCGACACCCTGCGAACCGGGCTCGGCTCGAACCCCGTGGGGCTCGACCGCGGACAGCTCGGCGCCGTGCTCGTCATCAAGGTGCGCCGCATCGGCAACCGGGTGCTGATCGAGCAGCCGAACCTCGGGTTTCGCGCCCTGTCGGACAATCTCGATGAGATTGCGGCCGTGCGTGAGTCGTTCGCCACGTCGGTCATCTGGGCCGGCGAGATCGCGGCCGTGGACCCGGACGGCCGGGCGATGGTCGACCTCACGGGCTTCCTGACGCGGGACGCCCACGACGTGGTCAGCCAGCTCCGCCGCGCGGAGCAGGGCAACTGGCAGCTCGACCCGGAGCGTAGCCTGGTCGACCTCGACAGCTGCCTGGTCTTCCCGGAGAACGTCGAGATCGACTCGATCCTGACCTACAGCTCTTCGGACCCCGGCCGCCTGGTCAACCAGACCGCGCCCTACACCGGCGTCATGACGCTCGTCCAGCATCACTCCTTCGTGAAGCTGCCGGATGCGGGCTACCAGCCGCGCCCCTACGATCCCCGGGCCGGCTCGTTCTCCGTGGACTTCCTCGACTTCGCCGTGCCGCTGGACGCGCCGCTCGCCACCCGCTGGATCGCCCGCCATCGCCTGGAGAAGGTCGATCCCACGGCGGCGCGCTCGAAGGTCAAGAAGCCGATCGTCTACTACGTCGACTCCGGCGCGCCCGAGCCGGTGCGCAGCGCGCTCGTCGAAGGCGCGGGCTGGTGGGCGGAGGCCTTCGACAAGGCGGGCTTCATCGACGCCTTCAAGGTGGAGGTGCTGCCGCCGAACATCAGCGCCATGGACGTGCGCTACAACGTGATCCAGTGGGTCCACCGTTCGACGCGCGGCTGGTCCTACGGCGGCGGCATCTTCGATCCCCGCACCGGCGAGGTGCTCAAGGGCCGGGTGATCCTGGGCTCGCAGCGGGTGCGGCAGGACCGCCTGATCTTCGAGGGGCTCGCGGGCACCGAGAAGACCGGCACCGGCGCTCCGGACGATCCGATCCAGCTCTCGCTGCAGCGCATCCGCCAGCTTGCCGCGCACGAGGTCGGCCATGCCCTGGGGCTCAACCACAACTTCGCCGCATCCACCTACGGCCGGGCCTCGGTGATGGACTACCCGGCGCCGCTGGTCGAGCCGAAGCCGGACGGCTCGCTCGACTTCTCGAAGGCCTACGGCGTGGGCGTGGGCGCGTGGGACGTGTTCGCCATCCGCTACGCCTACGGCCAGCCGGCCCCCGGCACCAGCCCGGACGCGCTGGCGGCGACGCAGGACGCCCTGGTCCGCGAGGCGATCGCCAACGGGCTGCACTTCCTGGCGGACCAGGACGCGCGTCCCCCGGGCGGGGCCAATCCGCGCGGGGTGCTCTGGGACAACGGCCCGGACCCGGTGGCCGGCCTGCGCAACACCCTGGCCGTGCGCAGGATCGCGCTGGAGCGCTTCGGCGAGCACAACCTGGCCAAGGGCCAGCCGCTGGCGCTGCTCCAGGAGGTTCTCGTCCCGGTTTATCTGCACCATCGCTATCAGCTCGACGGCGCCCTCAAGGTGGTGGGCGGCCTCGACTACACCTACGCCGTGAACGGCGACGGCCAGCGTCCGGCGAAGCCGGTATCCGCCGACCGCCAGCGCGAGGCGCTCAAGACGATCCTCCAGATCCTCTCGCCCGAGTCGCTGGACATCCCCGAGAAGGTCGCGGAGCTGCTGCTGCCGCGGCCTGCGGGTTATGAGGCCCACGCGGAGATGTTCCCCTCGCACGCGGCCCCCGTCTTCGATCCCCTCGCCGCCGCCGCCGTGGCCGCGGACCAGGTGGTGGACGGTCTGTTGCAGCCCGAGCGGGCGCAGCGGCTGGTGGACTTCAACCGGCGGGATCCGAAGCTGCCGGGCCTGGAGGAGGTGCTGGATGCGCTGGTCGGCGCCTCGTTCGACGCGCCGAAAGGCGAGGACGCCCGCCGCGCCGAGCTGCGCAGAACCGTCCAGTCCGTGACCGTGCGGCGGCTGATCGGCCTGTCGGGCCACCCGAACGCGAGCCCCGCGGTGCGCGCCCGGGCGGAAGGCGAGCTGCGCGCCCTGCGCGAGCGCCTGGACCCCTCCAGGTCGGCGCCGCGGGACGCGCCCCGGGATCCGGAAACCATGCAGCGCGCGTTCCTCGCCGGGGAGATCGGCCGCCATCTGGACCGGCCCGAATCCGCGGAGACCCGCCTGCCCGATCCGCCGGAGGCGCCTCCGGGCCAGCCGATCGGCTCCACCGAAGACGTGGGATTGAGCGGATGCTCGTGGGGCGGCTGAGCCGGCCCCTGATGATGATCCTGGCCCTGGGGCTCTCCTGCTGCTCGCCGGGCAAGGGGGCTCCCGAGGCGGCGGGCGCACCGGTTCCCGCCGCCTCGACTCCCGCGGCGACCCCGGTCAGGAGCCCGGAGCCGCTCACGGTCCGGGTGGTCTCCACCCGTCCGCACGACACCGGCGCCTACACCCAGGGCCTGGTCTGGGATCGGGGGACTCTCTACGAGAGCGACGGCCTCTACGGCGCCTCGAACCTGCGCGTGGTCGATCCGGTCACCGGCGAGGTGAAAAAGAAGGTGCCGCTGGAGCAGCGCTTCTTCGCCGAGGGGCTCGCCCTGGTGGGGGACCGGCTCATCCAGCTCACGTGGCAGGAGGGCACGGCGTTCGTCTACCGAGCGTCGACCTTGGAGCTGATCGAAGAGCTGCCCTACCAGGGAGAGGGCTGGGGGCTCTGCTTCGACGGCAAGCGGCTGGTGATGAGCGACGGCTCCTCGCGGCTGACGTTCCGCGATCCCCAAACCTTCGCCATGCTCGGCAGCGTGGTGGTGCGCAACGCCGGCGTGCCGGTCGACAGGCTCAACGAGCTGGAGTGCGTGGACGGGGTGGTCTGGGCGAACGTCTGGATGACCGAGGAGATCCTGCGCATCGATCCCGGCACCGGCGAGGTCACGGGCGTGGTCGACGCCTCGGGCCTGCTCGACGCGTCCGCCTACGCGGCCGGAGCGGAGGTTCTCAACGGCATCGCCTGGATGCCGGAGACGAAGACCTTCCTCATCACCGGCAAGCGCTGGCCGACGATGTTCGAGGTGGAGCTCGAGCCGTGAGCCCTCACCCCCGTCCCCTCTCCCGGTCCGCCCGAGTCCGCCCGCCCCGGGAGAGGGGCGCCCCCGCCCACCCCAAAAGCCAGGAAAGCACACGGCAGCTCTCCCCCTCTCCCGGGGCGGGCGGACTCGGGCGGACCGGGAGAGGGGGCCGGGGGGTGAGGGC
>JANMTS010000128.1:0-35497 GCA_031390755.1 Holophagales bacterium | reverse complement strand
CACGAAGTCCGATCGCTCGTCGTGACGGCAGGACCGGCGGATCATCTCCTCGTTCGCCAGCAGGTTGCCGTGGCTGACCACGACCCCCTTCGGGACGGACGTCGAGCCCGAGGTGTACTGGAGGAAGGCCACCGTCCCGGCGTCGACGCCGGACGGCCGCTGCCAGAGCTCCGCCGCGGCGTCCTCCAACTCGTCGACGGCGATCCAGGGGAGGCCGGCCAGGGCGGGGCTCTCCTGGCAGACGGCCTCGCGGCGGGCGAGGAGAGCCGAGGTGGTGAGGATCACCCTGGGCCGCGCGCTCGCCAGGATCGCCTCGAGGCGCGAGTTGCCCTTCTGCATGCGGGGAGGGTAGGTCGGCACGGCCACGGCGCGGGCGTAGAGGCAGCCGAAGAAGCCGGCGATGAAGTCGAGCCCGGGGAGGAAGAGCAGGAGGACCCGCTCGTCGCGGGCACCCCGCTCGGCGAGGGAGGAGGCGATGGCCCGGGCTCGGCGGTCCAACTCGGCGAACGTGAGGCGGGCCTCCTCCCGCTCCCCGTCGGCCAGGAAGGTGTACGCCGTCTCGAGGGCCTGCTCCAGGGCTCTCTCCTGGAGAAGGTCGACAAGGTTGGTGTGTTGCTTCGGGTCCATCGCTCGCTCCTGCGTTATGAGTAGACCGCTTCCTCGATGCGGTACTCGTGGATCAGCGGCGGCTTGCGATCCGTGTCTCCGTAGCACCACAGGGCCCGCGTGATCAGCGGGACGGTGTAGTCCCCGAACGTCTTCTCCCCCTCGAGCTCGTGGCCGAACGGGAAGTAGGAGAAGCTGCCGTCGGCGTTCTTCGCGCCCCAGCGCGGAAAGGTCACGGACTTGAGGCGCCCCTCGGGGTCGACCTCCAGGGTGAAGACCACCGTCTCCAGCCCCACCTTCACGTGGGCCCGCACGTGCGATTCGTCCACCGCCTCCCAGGTCACGCCGGCCTGCGGCAGCAGGGCGGTGGGGATCCAGAAGTACTTGCTCGCGAACCGGGCTGCCAGCGACCGCGTGGTGTCCGGCCCCGTGTAGCTCAATTTGCCCAGGTCGCGGATCAGGTTCCAGCGGCTCCACGACGCCCGGCCGGCGTCCTGGTAGTAGTAGAGGAAGCCGTGACGCGAGAACGGCGGCGTCGGATTGCACTCGCGCCAGTGGAAGCCGTGGCCGGGCACGACCAGGATGTCGCTCCCTTCGAGCGGCCACTTGCGGGAGTCGAGGCCGTACTGCACCGCCCCCTTGAAGACCAGCCGCAACGAGGTGGCCAGGGGGGCGCCCGGGCGGATCGCGTGCAGGAGATACCTCCTGGCAGGCTCCGGCAGGCCCTCGACCATCTCCGGCGTGAAGCGGCCCGAGGCGGGTTTCACCTCCTGCTGCAGGCTGCTCTTCACCCGGGCCTCGTCCCGCAGGGCTTCTCTCCAGTCGCGCCACGCCGGGTAGGCCGCGGCGGCGACTCCGGCACCCGCGGCTCCGGTCAACAGAAGGGCGATGCTCATGACGAACTCCTTTTCCTGGAAACAGACGGATTGGTGAACCGGGCTCAGGCGGCAACGCCCTTGCTCGCGGGGCTCTCTTTTCGCACGACGATGTCCGGCAGCTCCTCCTCCAACCTGCGAAGGCGCGGGAAGAGGAGACCGACCAGCACCAGCAACAGGCTGAACAGGCCGGTAAGAACGAACAGCAGGGCGATCCCGCGGCCCGGTCCCACGCCCAGGACGTCGGCGGCGAGGCTGCCGGCCAGGGCTCCCCCCTGCCGCAGGGCGGGCTCGAAGACGCGGTCCGCCAGCGGACCCGCCGCCAGGTAGGCGAGCGGCAGGGCCGACCAGCCGACCAGTCGGCGGATGGCGAAGACCCTCCCCTGCACGGCCGGATCGACCTTGCGCTGCCAGAGAGCCTGCTCGCAGCTGCTGCTCACCGGCACGCAGAAGAAGTAGACGAATGCGGCGCCGGCGAACAGCACCACGGAGGGCCGGAGGCCCGCCGCGAAGAGCGCCAGGCCGCTCAGGGCATAGAACCCGAGGATGGCGTTCATCTGGCGGCGCGGCCCACCCCAGGCCATCATGAAGAGGCTGCCCACGACCATGCCGCTGCCGCCGATCGAGAGGACCGTGCCCAGCACGGCCGGCGTGGTGAAGGCCAGGACCAGCGGTGTGGCGAGCACGTTGACGATCCCCACCCGGAAGCGCAGGAAGATGCTGAACAGCAGGAGGCCGAGCAGGCCGGGCCGCTCCCGGATGTAGCGCCAGCCGTACGCCGCCTCGCGCAGCAGGGAGCCGCGGGCGGCCTTGTCCTCCGCCGTGGCCTCCGGCCTGGGCATGCGCACGATCAGCAGCGTCACCAGCGCGCAGCAGAAGGTGGCGAAGTCGATGAGCAGGATGCCCTTGATCCCGATCACGCCGAGGAGCACGCCGCCGAGGACGGGTGCGGCGAGCTGCGCCACGGCTTCCGAAAGCTCGGTCATGCCCCCCGCCCTCCCGAGGTGCTTCTTCGGCACGATCAGCGTGATGGCCGCGGAGTAGGCGGGCCACTGGAAGGCGTGGCAGAGCGAGGCGAAGGCGGTGCAGACGTAGATGTGCCAGAGCTCCAGACGCCCGCTGAAGAACAGGGCCGCGAGCGCCAGGGTGCTGAGTGCCGAGCCGGAGTCGCTGAGGATCATGGCCCAGCGGCGGTCCCAGCGGTCGATCAGGGTGCCCGCGATCGGCGCCAGCAGGATCCCCGGCAGGGTGTTGGTGAGGAAGATCAGCATGAACCGGGTCACCGACCCGGTCTCCTGGTAGATCCAGATCCCCAGGGCAAAGCCGGTGAGGCCCGAGCCCAGCAGCGAGACGAGCTGGCCCGCCCAGACCAGGGCGAAGCTGGCGAGCCCGGTCGGCCTCCGCAGCCTCATGACCTCTCCGATCCCTGCCCGGCCACCGGCTTCAGGGCTTCGAACAGACCCCCTTCGAGCGCGTGGTCGAGAAAGCGCGCCAGGAGCCCGCGGTCCACCTGCGGGCAGGTCACGTCGGCGGCGGCCAGCGCCTGCCGGCTGCGGCCGGCGTCGAACGCGGCCCGCGCTCCGGCTGCCGGTCCCTCTTCCATGCCCTCCAGGCTCTCACCGCGGCGCAGGGCCGCGAAGGCGAGCAGCGGCGACGATTCGGCGGAGGCTTCGGCCTCCAGCCGGCCCAGCCACTCGCCGTAGGGCACGAGGTCCAGGTCCGGGCCGAGGCTCCGGAGGCCGGCCACCAGGTCGCGCCAGCGGATCGGAGCGGGATTGACCAGGTGGAGATTGCGGCCGACGTCTCCCTCCTGCCGGGAGAGGGCGACGATGGCGCGGCTCACGAAGTCCACCGGTACGAGGTCGAGCTCCAGGTCGACATCCGGAGCGCAGCCGAGCCGCACGCAGGCGCGGATCACCTGGCACAGGAAGTCGTCGGGGTTCCAGGCCCCGGTGCGGGTGTTCCAGGAGACGCGCCCGAAGCGGTAGACCGTGACGGGGATGCCGCGCAAGCGCGCCTCCTCGACCAGCTTCTCGGCCACCCACTTGCTCTGCGCGTAGCCGCTCGTCGTCCCCGCGCCGGACCCCAGGGGCTCGTCTTCCGCGATCGGCCCGCGACCCTGGCGTTCCGGTCCGAAGAACACGCTCAGCGTCGAGACGTGGTGCACCGGCTTGACTCGGGAGCCCGCGGCCGCCAGGCGGAGGATCTCCTGTGTGCCCAGGACGTTGGCGGCCTTGAGCACCGGGTAGGGGTAGGACAGGTTCACCCAGGCGCCGTTGTGGTAGATCGCCTCGACCGTCTCCGCGAGCTCCGCGAAGCGCGCCGGGTCGAGCCCCAGCCGGGGCCGGGCGAGGTCTCCGGGCACGGGCACGACGCGCGCCGCGGCCTCGGGGCTCCACAGGCCGTGCTCCTCCAGCGCCTGCCGCAGCCGCGCGCGCCCCTCCTCCGGGCTCCGCGCGCGGACCAGGCAGTGCACGTCGGCCCGGGTGTGCGCCAGGAGGTTCGCGAGCAGGTGGACGCCGAGGAACCCCGTGGCGCCGGTGAGGAAGACAGCCCCCGGCTCGCCCGTCGTCTTCCCCTCCGGCCGGCGGATGTCGGGGTCGAGCACCGCTTCGGCCCGCAGATCGACCGGCCCGGAGCCCGCCAGGTCGGCGCCCGACTGCAGGGCGTCCACCATTCCGGCAAGGCCGGCCACGGTAGGGGCCTGGAAGAACTGCCGCAGCGGCAGCTCCCGGCCGAGGGCATCGCGCAGGCGTGCCACCACCCGCACCGCGGCCAGGGAGTGCCCGCCGAGGGTGAAGAAGTCGTCGTGGGCGCCCACCAGGTCGCGGCCGAGCACGTCCGCCCAGATCCCGGCCACCAGCGCCTCGGCCGGAGTGCGGGGCGCCACGTAGTCCTCGGCGCTCTCCCCGGCCCGGTCCGGCGCGGGCAGGGCCTTGCGGTCGATCTTGCCGTTCGGCGTCAGGGGGAGCGCTTCGAGCAGGACGAAGACCGGCGGCACCATGTGCTCGGGCAGGCTCTGGCGCAGGTGCGGCCGGAGAGCGGATGCCTCCGCCAGCCCGGCCACGTAGGCCACGAGCTGCGGATCGCCGACCCCGTCGGGCCGCACCACCACCACGGCTTCGCGGACCCCGGGGGCGCGCAGCAGGGCGGTCTCGATCTCGCCCAGCTCGATGCGGAAGCCGCGGACCTTGACCTGGTGGTCGAGGCGTCCCAGGAATTCCATCTCGCCTGTGTCGGGACGCTCGGCGCGGCGGCGGACCCGGTCGCCCGTGCGGTAGAGCCGGGAGCCGGCCGGTCCGAACGGATCGGGGACGAAACGCTCGGCGGTCTGGTCCGGACGGCCCAGGTAGCCCCGTGCCAGGCCGCTGCCCCCGAGATAGAGCTCGCCCGGGACTCCCGCCGGCAGGAGCCGGAGGTCGGAGTCCAGCACGTAGGCCCGGGTGTTGGTGATCGGGACCCCGATCGGCACCGCACCGGCCGAGCCGCGCTCCAGGCAGGCCTGGGTGGAGTAGGTCGTGTCCTCGGAGGGGCCGTAGAGGTTCCACACCCTCCGCACTCCCGGCAGCCGGAAGATTCCGTCCACCAGGGTCCGCGAGAGCGGCTCGCCCGCCAGGTTCACCGTCCGCACCGAAGCTGGCACGGCATCGAGGCGCAGAAGCTCCGCCATGGCGGAGGGTACGGTGTTGATCAGCGTCACGCTCCCCGCATCGGGCAGGGCGGCCAGCTCCAGCGCATTCTCCGCGAGCACCACGCTGCCGCCCCAGCTCAGGGGGAGGAAGATCTCGAACACCGACAGGTCGAAGCAGACCGAGGTCGCCGCCAGCACGCCGACGATCTCCTCGTCCGAAAACGCCTCGCGCGCCCACCGCACCATCTCGACGGCGCTGCCGTGGGTGATGGCCACGCCCTTCGGACGGCCGGTGGAGCCCGAGGTGTAGATCAAGTAGGCCAGATTTTGCGGCACGGCCGGGCACGCGGGCACGCTCTCCCGAGGCTCCGCGTCCTCCCGGAGGTCGAGCCCGACGAGGATCGGAGGCGAGGTGAGATCGCCCAGGAGAGCCGGCAGGCCGGCCCGGGAGAGCGCCTCCTCGTCCGTCACCACCACCGGCGCCGCCGAGTCCTCCAGCATGAAGGTCAGCCGCTCCCGCGGATAGGCCGGGTCCAGGGGTACGTAGGCGCCGCCGGCCTTGAGCACCCCCAGCAGGGCCGCCACCAGGTCCGGGGCGCGCCGCGCGCAGACGGCCACCGGCACCTCCGGCCCCACTCCCAGGTGGCGGAGGCGGCAGGCGAGCCGCCCGGCCCGCCGGTCCAGCTCGGCATAGGAGATCGACTCGCCGTGGAAGATCACGGCCGCGGCCTCCGGGGTCCGCCGCACCTGAGCCTCGAACAGGTCGTGGAGGCGCTCGCCGACCGGCCGGACTGCCGCGGTGTCGTTCCAGTCCACCAGGAGCTGGCGCTCCTCGTCCGAGGACAGGAGCCGGAGGTCGCGGATCGCGCGGCCGGGCTCGGCCAGGGATTCAGCGAGCAGGCAGGACCAGTAGGCGAGGTGGCGGCGCACGGTGCCGGCGTCGAAGAGGTCCGCGTCGTACTGGAACGAAGCGGTCAGGCCTTCGCCCGCCTGGTCCATGGACACGGAGAGGTGGAGGTCGAACTTGGCGGTGCTCCCTTCGAGGTCCACGAGACGGAACGCGAGGCCCGGCAGCTCCAGGGTCGCCCGGCCGGCGTTCTGGAAGACGAACATCACCTGGAACAGCGGCGTGTGGCTGAGATTGCGCTCGGGCTGGAGCTCTTCGACCAGGCGCTCGAAGGGGAGGTCCTGATGAGCGTAGCCGTCGAGAGCGGCCTCGCGGACGCGGGCGAGCAGCCCGGCGAAGGTTGCACCGCCGTCGAGGTCGGCGCGCAGGACCAGCGTGTTGACGAAGAAGCCGATCAGGCCTTCGATCTCGGTCCGGTTGCGGTTGGCGATGGGCGAGCCGACGGTCAGGGTGCGCTGTCCGGTGATCCGGTAGAGCAGCGTGTAGAGGGCCGCGAGCAGGACCATGAACGGCGTGGCTCCGTGGCGCCGGCTCTCGCAGCGCACGGCCTCGACGAGCTCGGCGGGGAGGTCCATGGCGACCCGTCCGCCGCGGGCGCGGCGCACCGGCGGGCGTGGCCGGTCGGTGGGCAGCTCCAGCACGGGCGGCGCTCCCTCCAGATGGCGGCGCCAGTAGCCGAGCTGCCCGTCGAGCACCGGACCGACGAGGTGGCTCCTCTGCCAGATGGCGAAGTCGGCGTACTGGACGGGCAGCCCGGGCAGTCGGCCGTCCTGGTAGAGGGCTCCGAGCTCGCGGACGAGGATGGCCCCGGACCATGCGTCGGAGACGAGGTGGTGGAGGGTGAAGAGGAGGACGTGGTCGTCGGGGTCGAGGCGCAGGAGCGCGACGCGCATCAGCGGTCCGCGCTGGAGGTCGAAAGGCCGGCGGGCCTCGATCGCCGCGATCTCCCGGGCGCGCGCCTCGCGCCCGGCGGGCTCCAGGGCCTGGAGGTCTACCTGGGCGAAGGAGATCTCTCCCTGTTCGCCCACGGCCTGGAAGGGGACGCCGTCGCGGGCGGAGAAGGTGGTGCGGAGCGTTTCGTGGCGGCGGACGATCCCGGCCAGGCCGCGCTTAAGGCGGTCCACGTCGAGCGGTCCGCTCAGCCGTACGGCCGCGGGGATGTTGTAGGCCGGGCTGCCGGGTTCGAGCTGTGCCAAAAACCACAGGCGCTGCTGCGCGAACGACAGCGGCGCCTCGGCGCCGCGGGGGGTAGGGAGTATCGCCGGCATGGGCGGCGCGGTCGCGCCGGCCTCCTGTCCACGCATCGTCTCGACCCGCTCCGCCAGCCGCGCCACAGTGGGAGCCTCGAACAGGGCACGCACAGGCAACTCGACGCCGAACGCGGAGCGCACGCGCGAGACCACTTGGGTCGCCAGAAGGGAATGTCCGCCCAGGACGAAGAAATCGTCGTGGATTCCCACCCGGTCGCGGTCCAGCACGTCCGCCCAGATCCCCGCCAGGAGATCCTCGGCCGGGGTCCGCGGCGTCCTGTCCTGCCCGGAGTCGCCGAACGAGGCCGTCTTGTCCGGGGAGGGCAGAGCCTTGCGGTCGACCTTGCCGTTCGGCGTCAGGGGCAGGGAGTCCAGCACGACGAACGCGGACGGCACATAGGCCTCCGGCAGCGCTGCGGCCAGGAGGCCGCGCAGCCGCGGGACCAGCCCGCCGGCCTGGATACGCCGCCGCGGGTTCGTGGCCCAGGCGCTCCAGGTCGCGGCCGGGGCTTCCTCTCCAGGGAAAGGCGCGTCCGGGACCGATGGGCCGCGGAAGAGCGCGTCGAAGCTCCCGGCATCCACGACCGACGGCCGGATCTCCACGGTGTAGCCCAGATCCTCGGCGAGCGCCCAAAGATCCTCGGGATCGACCCCGCCGCTGCCGCCGTCCGGAGGCAGCGCCGCACGCAGGGCACCGAGGTCGGCGAACCGCCTGGCCTCGGCCAGAAGATCGAGTAGCTCGGTGGCGTTGCGCACCCGCGCATTGGGCATACCGGTGACGGCGAGCAGGTCAGGAGCCGTCTCGGTCAGGAGCCGGCGCAGGGACGGCGTGGAGAGCTTCTGCTCCTTCCAGTCGATCCGCAGGGGATTTCCAACCGCCGGTGCGGGTGGCCCGACGTGGAGGATCGCGTCGTAGCGGAAGCCGGTCAGCTCGTTGTGATGCCGGCCGCGGCGGAGTTGGATCTCGACGCGCCCGACCCGCGACAGGCGGCGGGAGAGGGCGGCGAAGAGCGCCGGATCGATCACCAGCTCGTGCTCCTGCGCCACCCGCTGCTTGACCAGCCCCGGCAGCAGCGCGGGGTCCAGGGAGGCCGGCGAGCGCTCCAGTTGGACGCTGGCGTGGAGCGCCCGCAGCAGCGGCAGGCTGCGCACGTCGCCGACGAAGACGAAACCGCCCTCCTCGACCGCCTCCACCGCCCCGGCGAGCACGCGCAGCAGATAGTCGACGCCCGGGAAGTACTGCGCCACCGAGTTGAGGACGACGGCGTCGAAAGAGCCCGGCGCGATGCCCGCAAAGTCGTCGGCTGCGGTCTGCCGCAGCTCGACCGCGGCGCCAGGAGCGACCCGCGGCAGGTGGCGTCCGATCCAGTCCAGCGCCGCCGGAGAGATGTCGGTCCCAACGTAGCGGGCGGCGCCCGGCGCGATCCGGAAAAGGAGGAGGCCGGTGCCGCAGCCGATCTCGAGCACCCGGCCCGGCGAGCGGGCGAGGATGCGCGCGACCGTGGTCTCTACCCACTCGAGCATCTGCTCGCCGGGGATCGGCCGGCCCGTGACGGCGCTGTTCCAGCTCGCGATGTTGAACGCCGGGTCGGCGGCCTCTCCGCCCGCGCGGTAGGCCTCGTCGAACACGTCCCGCCACTGCTCCAGGGGTCTCTGCCCGGCGTCCGGAGCCGACGGCTCCGCGTCTGGGTCGGGGACGACATAGGCCACCAGCCGAACGTCTCCCGGCGCCTCCTCGCGCGCCAGCACCACCGCCTCGCGCACCAAGGGTTGCCGCTCCAGGGCGGCCTCGATCTCGCCCAGCTCGATGCGCACGCCGCGGATCTTGACCTGGAAGTCGAGCCGGCCGAGGTACTCGAGCTCGCCGTCGGACCGCCGCCGCGCCAGGTCGCCGGTGCGGTAGAGCCGGGAGCCCGCCGGGCCGAACGGATCGGGCACGAAACGCTCGGCGGTCAGGTCTGGCCGACGGAGATAGCCCCTCGCCACCTGGACGCCGCCGATGTGCAACTCGCCGGCCACGCCGACGGGGGCCGGCAGCCCGTCGCGGTCCAGCAGGTGGATGCTCGTGTTCGCCACCGGCCGGCCGATCGGAATGCGGTCCTCGCCAGGACGGCAGGCGTAATGGGTGACGTCGACCGCCGCCTCGGTCGGCCCGTAGAGGTTGTGCAGCTCCACCCCCTCCGGCAGCCGGGCGAAGAAGCGGCTCGCGAGAGCGGCCGGCAGCGCCTCGCCGCTGGCCATCACCCGGTGCAGGCTCCCGCACCGCTCCAGCCCGTCCTGTTCCACGAAGATCTGGAGCATGGAAGGCACGAAGTGCAGCGTGGTGATCCCTTCGCGGGCGATCGTGTCGACCAGGTAGACCGGGTCCTGATGGCCACCGGGCTGCGCCATCACCAGGCGCGCGCCGACGACCAGGGGCCAGAAGAATTCCCAGACCGACACGTCGAAGCTGAACGGCGTCTTCTGGAGCACCCGGTCGGAGGGACGGAGCCCATATTGCGCCTGCATCCAGAGAATCCGGTTGACGATGCCGCGATGGGTGTTGACCACCCCCTTGGGCCGGCCCGTCGAGCCGGAGGTGAAGATGACGTACGCCGCGTGCTCCGGGCCGGCCTCGACCGGCTCCAGAGGCGCGGCCGGCTCCGTCCTGGAATCCAGCAGGACGGTTCGCGTCGCGTGCGCCGGAAGTCGATCCGCGAGGTGGCCCTGGGTGAGGAGCACCGCCACGGCCGCGTCTTCGAGCATGAAGGCCAGCCGGTCGGACGGGTAGTCCGGATCAATTGGCACGTAGGCGCCCCCTGCCTTGAGGACCGCCAGCAGGCCGATCACCATCTCCAGCGAGCGCTCGGCGCAGATTCCCACCAGGGTCTCCGGTCCCACGCCCTCCGCGGCGCGGCGCCCGGCGAGCGCCTCGGCGCGGAGGGCCAGCTCGCGATAGCTGAGAGTCTCGCCCATGAAGCTCACGGCCGGCGCGTCGGGTGTGCGCTCCACCTGCGCCGCGATCAGGTCGTGGAGGCAGGAGTCCCGGTCCGCATAGGCGACGGCGGTATCGTTCCAGCCGACCAGGAGTTGCCACTCTTCATCGGAGGAGAGGATCCGGAGGTCCCGGATCGCGCGGCCGGGCTCCGCCACGGCTTCGTCGAGCAGGCGCGACCAGTAGCCGAGCAGGCGTTGGACGGTGGCGTCGTCGAAGAGGTCAGAGTCGTACTCGAACGAAGCGGTCAGTCTGTCGCCGGTAGAATTCGTGGACACGGAAAGATGGAGGTCGAACTTTGCTGTGCTCCCCTCCAGGTCCATGGGCTGGAACGCCAGTCCCGGCAGGTCCAGGCCGGCCCAGCCGGCGTTCTGGAAGACGAACATCACCTGGAAGAGCGGCGTATGGCTCAGGTTGCGGGTGGGCTGCAGCTCCTCGACCAGGCGCTCGAAGGGGAGGTCCTGGTGGGCGTAGCCGTCCAGTGCGGCTTCCCGGACCCGGGCCAGCAGGCCGGCGAAGGGGAGACCGCCGTCGAGGTCCGCGCGCAGCACCAGGGTGTTGACGAAGAAGCCGATCAGCCCCTCGATTTCGGTGCGGTTGCGGTTGGCGATCGGCGAGCCCGCGGCCAGGATCCGCTGTCCGGTAATCCGGTAGAGCAACGTGTAGAGGGCTGCCAGGAGGGTCATGAACGGCGTGGCTCCGTGGCGCCGGCTCTCACACTGCACGGCCTCGACCAGCTCTGCGGACAGGTCCGTGGCGACCCGCCCGCCGCGCGCGCGTCGCACCGGGGGCCGCGGCCGGTCGGTGGGCAGCTCCAGCACGGGCGGAACGCCGGCCAGGTATCCGCGCCAGTATGCGAGCTGCTCGGCGAGCACCTCACCGGCGAGGTGGCTGCGCTGCCAGATCGCAAAGTCGGCGTACTGGACCGGCAGCTCCGGCAGGGTTTTGCCCTGATAGAGAGCACCGAACTCCCGGACGAGGATCGTGGCGGACCAGGCGTCGGAGACGATGTGGTGGATCGTAAAGAGGAGGACGTGGTCGTCGGGTGCGAAGCGCAGCAGCACCACGCGCAGGAGCGGTCCGATCTGGAGGTCGAACGGCCGGCGGGCCTCGGCCGCCGCCATTTCGCGGGCACGGGCTTCACGCTCCTCGGGCTCCAGATTCTGGAGGTCCACCCTGCTGAAGGAGACGTTCCCCTCCTCCTCCCCGGCTATGGCCTGGAAGGGGACACCGTCGCGGACGGAGAAGGTGGTTCGCAGCGTTTCGTGTCGGCGGACGATGCCCGCCAGGCTGCGCGTCAGCCGGCTGGCGTCGAGCAGTCCGCTCAGCCGCACGGCGGCGGGGACGTTGTAAGCCGGGCTCTCCGGCTCCAGCTGAGCCAGGAACCACAGCCGCTGCTGAGCGAACGAGAGCGGGGCCTCGGCACCGCGGGCCGCCCGCACCAGCCGCGGGGCGACGGCGCCGCCCGCCGCCTCCAGCCGGCCGGCCTCGATGCGCGCCGCGAGGTCGGCCAGCACCGGCTGCTCGAAGACCGCGCGCAGGGGCAGCTCGATCCCGAAGACGTTGCGCACCCGTGAGGCCACCTGGGTCGCGAGCAGGGAGTGCCCGCCCAGCTCGAAGAAGTTGTCCAGGGCACCCACCCGGTCGCGCTTCAACACCTCGCTCCAGATGCCCGCCAGCAGCTCCTCCGCCGGGGTCCGGGCCTCGACGAAACCCTCTCCCGCGGCCACCGGCTCGGGTTCCGGGAGCCGCCGCCGGTCGACCTTGCCGTTGGCGGTGAGCGGCATCCGTTCCAGGAAGACCACCGCCGAAGGCACCATGGCGGAGGGCAGCCTTTGCGCGAGCCAGGCCTGCAGCCCGGGGGCCGTCAACCCCACTTCCCCCGCCACGACGTAGGCCGCGAGCGAGCTCTCGCCCCGATCGTCCTTGCGGCCGAGGACGAAGCCCGCGCGGACCGCGGGGTGCAGGGCGAGGACCGCCGACACCTCCGCCGGCTCCACCCGGATGCCGCGGATCTTGATCTGGTCGTCGAGACGTCCCAGAAGCTCCAGCAAACCGTCGGTCCGGTACCGGCCGCGGTCGCCGGTCAGGTAGAGCAGATCGTCCTCGCGGCCGGTGAACGGGTTGACCACGAAGCGCGCGGCGTTCTCCTCCGGCAGGTTCAGGTAGCCCAGCGTGCGGAACGGCGTGCGGATGGCCACCTCCCCGGGCTCGCCCAGGCCGCAGAGCCGCCGCTCCGGCGACAGCACCAGCGCCTGTGCGTGGGGTAGCGGGCGTCCCACGGGCTGCACGCCCGGATCGGGATCTGCCGTCGGCGGGATCACGTGGAAGCACTTGGCCAGGGTGGTCTCGGTGGGGCCGTACAGGTTGACGATCCAGGCCTCGCCAGGGAAGGCGGCGCGCCAGCGGCGCACCAGCTCGAAGGTCAGCGGCTCTCCGGCGAAGAAGATCCGGCGCAGGCTCCTCAGCGAGACGCTCGCGGGCGCGGCGGCCAGCCAGGCCTGGGCGATGGAGGGCACGGTGTGGACCAGGGTGATCTCCGCGTCCTCCAGCCAGCGCAGGATCCGTTCCGGATCCAGGATGGCTCCCTCCGGCGGCAGACAGAGGGTGGCGCCCGAGACCAGCGCCAGGAACACGTCGCGCAGGACGACGTCGAAGGAGAGCCCGGTGAGCTGAGCGGCGCGGTCGCCCGGACCGGCGCCGAAGGTGTCCCGTTGCCAGGTCAGGAAGTGCGACAGCCCCTGGTGGCGCCCGAGGACCCCCTTGGGCTGCCCCGTCGTGCCGGAGGTGAAGAAGACGTAGGCGGGATCGCCGGGCCGAGGCTTTGCCGGGATGTCGCCGACACGCTTGGCGGCCGCGCTGGCTCCGGTGACCGCGGGCGGCTCGACGAGCCTCCCGGTGTCGGGATCGACCTCCAGCCGGATCTCGGCCGAGGCACCAGGAAGCGCGGCCCCGGCGGCCAGAAGGAGGAACCGTGCCCCGGCGGCATCGATCATCCGCGACCGGCGCTCCTCCGGCAGCGACGGGTCGAGCGTCAGGAGCACGCCGCCGCCGGTGAGGACTCCGAGCATGGAGGCGATCAGCCCGAAGCTGGGCGGGCCGGTCACGGCCACGACCTCGCCGCGGCTCAACCCTTGAGCGGCCAGCCCTGCGGCCAGCCCGCCGGCGGCCTCCACGAGCTCGGAGTAGCTCCACGACCGCCCGTCGCGGCTCACCGCCGGGGCGTCCGGAGTCCGCCCGGCCCAGGCGCCGACCAGCCGATCGACCGTATCTTCCGGAGGCTCGGCCAGCGTTGCGGCCGGGTCGGGCAGGGCGCGCCGGTGCTCCGGCGCAACCAGCGAAAAGCTCCCCAGGGCGGCGTCCGGCCGGTCGGCGAACTGCCGCAGGAGGTCTTTCAGTTGGGTGAGCAGGGCCTCCGCCGCCTCGGCGTCCAGCCGCTCCAGGTCGAACTTCGCGCGCAAGGTCAGGCCCTCCGGCTCCGGGATTGCGAGGAGGGCGAGCGGGTAGTTCGAGTACACGGTGGACCGCACGTCGTCGACGCGCAGCCCCACGTCCGGACCCTGGAGAGTGGGGTCGAGAGGATAGTTCTCGAACACCAGGAGGCTCTCGAAAAGGGGAAGCGAGCGCGGCACGTCGCTCCAGCCCTGGATCTCCACCAGCGGCGTGTGCTCGAACTGCCTCAGCTCCCCCTGCCGGGCCTGGAGATCCCGCAGCCAGGGGCCCAGCGGCTGGTCCGCGCTCAGGCCGGCCCTCACCGGCAGCGAGTTGATGAACAGGCCGACGATCGAGTCCACGCCGGGCAGGTCGGTGGGGCGGCCCGCGACCGTGACTCCGAAAGCCACGTCCTCCTGGCCGCTGAGGCGGCTCAGCAGGAGTGCCCAGGCCCCTTGGAACAGAGTGTTCAGGGTAACTTGATGGGCTGCGGCGCAGGCCCGCAGCCCCGCCGTCTCCTCGGCGCCGAGCTCCAGCCGCCTCTCGTCGAAGAACCGGCCGCCGTGCGCCGGCCCCTCGGACCTGCGGTCGATTCCCAGGGGCGTGGGAGCGGCCATCCCTTCCAGGTAGCGCCGCCAGACCGCCTCCGCCGTGGCCCGATCCTGCTTCTTGATCCAGGCGATGTAGTCGCGGTACGAGCGGACCGGCGTCCGCGGCGGCGAGCCTCCGCGGCGGAAGGCCTCATAGGCGCCGAGGACGTCGCGCAGCACGAGCGGGTTCGACCAGCCGTCCGAGATCAGGTGGTGATGGCTCCAGACGAAGCGGTAGAGGTCGTCCTCCAGGCGGAGCAGGATCAGGCGCATGAGCGGCGCGCGGTTCAGCTCGTATCCCTGGAGGCGGTCCTCCTCGAGGAGAGCGGCCAGCGTCTCCTCCTGCTCCGCCTCCGGCATCCCGCGCAAGTCGCGGGTCGCGAACGGCACCACGACGCTGCGCTGGACCACCTGGACCGGCTTCTCGACGCGCTCCCAGACGAAGGCGGTGCGCAGAGCGGCGTGGCGCTCGACCGCAAGCTGCCAGGCCCGCTCCAGAAGGGACGGATCGAGCTGGCCGCGCAGCAGGCAGCTCGACTGGATCACATAGACCCCGGTGCCTGGCGCGTAGAGCGAGTGAAAGAGCATCCCCTCCTGCATCGGAGAGAGCGGGAAGATGGCCTCGACGTTCTTCTTGGCTGACATGCGAATCGTCACTCCTGCCGAAACGCCACCAGCGGATCGATCCGCGTAGCCTTGCGGGTTGGGAAGTAGGCTGCGAGGCCGGCGACACCGCCCAGCAGCAACGGGGTTCCGAGGAACGTCACCATGTCGGTGGCGTCCACTCCGTAGAGCAGGCCGGACAGGGTGCGGGTCAGCAACCACGCCCCGACCAGCCCGACGGCGACGCCGGCGGCGACCAGGGCCAGGACCTCGCCCGCCACCAGGCGCAGCACGTTGCCGGGCTGTGCCCCGAGGGCCATGCGGATGCCGATCTCCCGCGTGCGCTGGACCACCGCGTACGCGAGCATGCTGTACAGACCCGAGGTGGCGAGGAGCAGCGATACGGCGGCGTAGGTTCCCATCAGGAGGGCGTAGAAGCGGCTCTCGCTCTCCTCTTCGCGCATCACCTGCTCCATGCTCGTGAGGTCGAACAGGGGGAGGTCGGGATCGAGCGAAAGGACGGCCTGCCGCAACGGGCCGCTGATCGCGCCAGACGCCTGGTCGGTCTGCACCAGCAGGGTCACGAGCGAAGTCGGAACCTGCGGCAGGGAGTAATACACGTCGCGTGGGGTGTAGGCGCGGGCGTCCCGGCCCCGGTGGCGGGCGTCGCCGGCTACGCCAACAACCGTGAACCACGGGGCTTCCGGGGTCTCGTTGCGCCGGAACCGTTTGCCGAGAGGATCTTCTCCGGGCCAGCAGGCCTTCGCCGCCGACTCGCTCACCACCGCGGCCGCGGGGCTGTCGGCCCGGTCCACGGGCTCGATGGCCCGCCCCCGGCGCACGGGGATCTCGAGGCTCTGGAGGGTGCCGGCCGTGACCCGGTGCTCGAACAGCCTGCACCTCTCCGCATCTCCTTCCCGGCTCCGCCCTTCCAGGAAGACCTCGCGGTAGAACTCCGACGAGCCGGCGCGGCCCGGACCCCAGAGGTGGGCGCTCTGCACCCCCGGGATGGCCGCGACCCGTTCCAGGACCGGCGCGTAGAAGGCGCGCAGGGCAGCGGGCTCGGGATACTTCACGCTCGACATCCGCAGGCTGGCGATCACCAGGCCGTCAGAGCGGAAACCGTAACCGGTGCCCCGGAGCTCCAGGAAGCTGCGGATCAGGAGGCCGCCCCCGACCAGAAGCACGAGCGCCGAGGCGATCTCCGCCGTGATCAGCAGCCGGCGGGCCGCTCCCCAACTGGCGCTGGAGTTGCGGCTGCTCTGCTGGAGCGCATGCCGGACGCCTGCCCGGAGCCCGCGCACCGCCGGGAACAGCCCCACCAGCAGGCCGGTGACCAGTGAGACGACGAGCGCCGCGGCCAGAACCCAGCCGTCGACCCGGACCTCGACGAACGGCGGCAGCGGCAGGGGGCTCAGAACCAGCAGGACTCGCGTTCCCCAGACCGAGAGCAGCGCACCCAGGATGCCGCCCGTGAGGGCCAGCAGCGAGCTTTCGAGCAGAAGCCTGCCGACCAGCCTTTCGCGGGACGCCCCCAGGGAGATCAGGATGGCCGTCTCCCGGCTGCGCGCCAGGGAGCGCACCAGCAGGAGGTTGGCCACGTTGACGCAGCCGATGAGGAGGACGAAGGCCGCCCCGGCGGTCAGGATCAGCGTCGTCCGGTTCAGGTCCCGGTAGCCGAAGGCGTACTCGGCCAGCGGCGAGAGCTGCATCCGGAGGCCCTCGTTGGTCTCCGGCCAGGTCTCCGTCATCCGCAGGGAGAGCGCCGCCATCTGCCGGCCGGCCTGTTCGAGGCTCGTCCCCGGAGCCAGCCGGGCCAGCGCGGTCAACCAGCGGTGGTCGCGCTTCTCCAGGTAGGCCGGCGTGAAGACCTGAGAGGACACGGTGACCGGCAGCCAGACATCCGTCGCCTCCCCGGCCGCGAGATCGCGGAGATCCTCGGGCATGACGCCCACCACCTCGAAAGGCCGGTCGTCGAGGAGGACCGTGCGGCCGACCAGCGAGGGGTCGGAGGCGAAACGCAACTTCCAGAGAGCATGGCTGATCAGCGCGATGGCCGGGCCGCCGGCCGCCCGATCGTCCTCCGGCAGGAAGCCGCGGCCCAGTCGGGGTCCGACGCCCAGCAGAGGGAAGAAGCGGCCGGAGACGAAGCGGACCAGCACGCGCTCGGGCCGGTCACCGCCGCTCAGCGTCAGGTTCCAGAGATCCGAGAACAGGGCCGTGTCGACCAACGCCTCGCTGCGCGCCAGCTCCTGGAAATCCGGATACGAGACCGGCTCGCGGTCTCCGGGCTCGCCGCGCTGCGCCGCGGTGTGGACGACCACCAGCCGGTCCGCGTCCTTGAAGGGAACGGGATGGAGGAAGAGAGCGTTCGCGAGGCTGAGCACGACCGTGGCCGCGCCGATGCCGACGGCCAGGGTCAGCACGATGAACAGGCTGAAGCCCGGACGAGCGAGCAGCTTGCGCACCGCGAGGCGCAGCTCTTGGCGGAATCCATTCATCCGGGGCCTGCTATCCCCCGACCACCTGGTCGAGAATGCCGTCCAGATCCATCTGGCTCAGCTCCAGGTCCGGGAAGTCCGAGGGCGTGTAGCCTCCCGCCTCGGGCGACCTGCAGTGGTCGATCAGCGCCTGGAGCTCGTCCAGGAAACCCTGGGCCAGACGTTCGACCGTCTCGCGGCGATGGCGGGCCGGCGAGTAGCCCCAGGTCACCTGGAGCTCTCCGGCGTCGATGCCGGCATCGATCTGGAGGAGGTGGGCCCGCGGAGCGGACGGGCAGCGCGTGGGGCCGGTGGACTCGCGGGCGCC
This sequence comes from Holophagales bacterium, assembly GCA_031390755.1. Classification (GTDB taxonomy): domain Bacteria; phylum Acidobacteriota; class Thermoanaerobaculia; order Multivoradales; family UBA5704; genus DATMER01. The sequence goes on along the minus strand of JANMTS010000128.1, from coordinate 17,821 downwards.
GCCGAACAGCGACTCGCTCGAGACGACCTGGTCGAACTGCCCGAGATAGTTGAAGCCGACCTCGGGCGCCGGCTGCGCGCGCAGGTCGTGCGCTGCCGCGGCGCCGAGGTAGCGCAGCAGGCCATAGCCGATGCCGCGCCGGGGCAGGCGGCGGAGCTGCTCCTTGACCGACTTCAGCGCCTCGCCCGGCGTCGAGGTCCCGCCGAGATCCAGCACCACCGGGAACCGCGAGGTGAACCAGCCGACCGTGCGCGACAGGTCGAGGTCGGGAAACAGGTCCTCGCGCCCGTGCCCCTCCAGCTCCACGAGCAGCGCGCTCGACCCCGTCCAGCGCCCCAGCGCCCGGGCGAGCGCGGTCAGCAGCGCCTCCTGGATCTGCGACTGGTAGGCCTCGGGCACCTCACGCAGCAGGGCTTCGGTGGCCTCCGCTCCGAGCGTCACGGAGACCCTTCCGGCGCGCCCTTCCACGTCGGGCAGGTCGGGGAGACCGGCCTCCGCGTCCCGCGGCAGGGGCGCGAGACCGCGCCCGTCCTGCTCCAGCCAGAATTCCAGCTCCGCCGCGGTCTCGGGCTCCCGGGCGTGGGCCTGGAGCCGCTCCGACCACTGCTGGTACGAGCTGCTCTTGGGCGGAAGCCGCGGCAGCGCTCCGGCGCCGGCCTGGGCGTAGGCCGTGCCGAGATCCTCGAGCAGAACGCGCCAGGAGACGCCGTCCACCACCAGGTGATGGGCGACCAGGAGCAGCCGGCCCGGCCTGGAGGGACCCAGGTCGAGGACCACCGCCCGCAACAGCGGTCCCCGGGAGAGGTCGAGGCTGGTCTGGGCCTGGGCCGCCGCGGCCTCGATCGCCGGTCTCAGCTCCCGATCCGGCACGCCCGAAAGGTCCACCCAGGTGAGCGGGGCCGGACCTTCCGGAGCCGCGCACTCCTGGTGCCACCCTTCGTCTCTGCGCTCGAAGCGCAGCCGGAGGGCGTCGTGGTGATCGAGCAACTGCGCCAGCGCCGCCGCCACCAGCGGCGGCTCCAGGCGGCGGCGCGTCTCGAGCAGCACCGACTGGTTCCAGTGGTGAGGCTCGGCGAGGTCGAGCTCGAAGAACCGTCTCTGGATGGGGGTGAGCTCCACCGGGCCGATCACCGGTCCCTGCGGAGCGACGATCGCGGCTCCGTCCGTGCCGGCGACCAGGGCCAGCTCCGCCACGGTCTGGTGACGGAAGAGGTCGGCGGGCTGCAGCACGAGCCTCTCCTGCCGCGCCCGTGCGACGACCTGGATGCCGAGAATCGAGTCGCCGCCCAGGGCGAAGAAGTTGTCGTCGACCCCGATGTCGGCGACGCCGAGCACCGCCTTCCACACCTCCAGGAGCCGGGCCTCGACCGTGTTCCGGGGGGCGGTCTGCCCACCGCGGGACGCGCGCTCTTCCCGTGGCTCGGGCAGCGCCCGGCGGTCCACCTTGCCGTTCGGAGTCAGCGGCAACACGTCCAGGACGACGAAGGCGGCGGGCACCATGAACTCCGGCAGGCGCTCGCGCAGGAACGCGCGGAGATCGGCTGCCGAGGGCTCCGCTGCGGCACGGCGGACCGCCACCCAGGCCACGAGCCGCCGCTGCCCTTCGCCATCGCGGGCGAGAACCTCGGCCCGGCTCACGGCGGGATGGCGCTCCAGCACCGAGGCCACCTCGCCCAGCTCGATCCGGTAGCCGCGGATCTTGACCTGGTCGTCCGCCCGTCCCAGGAACTCAAGGCTGCCGCCGGGGAGGCGGCGGGCCAGGTCGCCGGTCCGGTAGAGGCGCTCGCCGGGCACCCTGGCCAGGGGATCGGGCAGGTAGCGCTCGGCTGTGAGGTCCGGCCGGCCCAGGTAGCCCCGGGACACCCCGGCACCGCCCACGTACAGCTCGGCCGGAACCCAGCCTGGGACCGGTTCGAGCCCTGGGTCGAGGAGGTGGATCCGGGCGTTGGCCAGCGGCCGGCCGATCGGCGGCGATGCGGACCACCGGCCGCCGTCCCGGCCGAGGGGGAAGGTGGAGGTTCCGACCGTGGTCTCGGTGGGGCCGTAGTGGTTGACGATGCGGCAGCCCGGCGCCAGGGCGCTCAGGCGGTCGATCCACTCCCAGCGGCACGCCTCGCCGCCCAGGACCAGGCAGCGGCGGGGCATCAACAGCCGCGGATCGGGGGACGCGGCGAGAAGGGCCTCCAGGTGGCTGGGGACGATCTTGAGCACGTCGATGCCGCGGCTGGCGAAGCACTCCGCCAAGGCGTGCGCGTCCGCGCTCCGCTCCTGCGCGACCATGTGCAGGACCCCGCCGGTGCAGAGGGCGGGGAAGAGCGCCGTGTTGCCGAGGTCCGCGGCGAAGGTGGAGACCATCGCCCAGCTCGCACCCCGCGGGATGTCCAGGACGTCGAGGACGGCATGGACGTAGTTCCAGAGCTGGCGGTGCTCCACCTGCACCGCCTTCGGGGCGCCGCTCGAACCCGAGGTATAGAGGACATACGCGAGGTTCTCCGGCGCCACCTCCTGAACCGGAAACGCGCCGTGCGGGCCGGACGGGGGGCCGTCCAGGCAGATCACCTCGGTGCGGCCGGCGGGGAGGCCCTCCCGCAGCGCCTCCAGCGTGACCACGGCCACGGCGCCGGAGTCTTCCAGCATGAAGGCCCGACGCTCCGCCGGCAGCCCCGGATCGAGGGGGAGGTAGGCCCCGCCGGCCTGGAACGTGCCCAGGATGGCGACGACGGTCTCCAGGCTCCGCTCCAGTCCGATGGCCACGATCGAGTCCGGGCCGACTCCAGCCGCCCGCAGGCGGTGTGCGAGCTCGGTGGCCCGGGCATGCAGCTCGCCGTAGGTCAGCTGCAGGTCTTCGTGGACGGCGGCCGCGCTCTCCGGCAGCTCGGCGGCCACGGCTTCGATCAGGCGGTGGATGCAGCCCGAGCCCCAGCGGCCCTCCGGCCCCGCGGCTCCGGCGATCACGTCCGCGCGCTCGTCCCCTTCGGTGAGGCCGAGCCGGCCGACCGGCTCCGCGGGGGCGGCCACCGCCGCGGCCAGCAAGGCGCGAAGCGCGGTCACCAGCTGGCACGCCTCCTCCTCCGGAACTGCGCCGGCGTCGTAGAACAGGTCCAGGGCCAGGCCGCCTTCCTCGCGCCGGCTCGCCGACAGCTTCACCGCGAAGGGTTCGCCAGGGGCCTCGAGACCGAGCACCGAGACGCGGACGCCGTTCTCCTCACAAGCCGGCCGCCGCTCGGCAAAGTCGAAACCGGCCAGCAGCGGCTGGTGGCCGCCGGCCAGCAGCCGCCAGTCGAAGAACTCCTGCCAGGCTGCGGCCTCTTCCAGCGCTTCGGCGGCCCGCGCCACGGCCTCGCGGAAAGGTGTGGAGGCGTCGACACGGCCGACGAGCGGCAGGTACTTCGCCAGGAGGCCCACGGCGCTCTCCAGCCCCTCGTAGGAGCGCCCTTCGGCGAGAACGCCCACGGTGAGCTCCTCCTGGGTGGAGAACCGGTGGAGCAGCGCCTGCCATGCGGCGAGGAGCACCGCCGCCGGCGAGGCGTTCAGAGACTGCGCCAGCCGCTCGATGCGCGCAGCCGTACCGGCGTCCAGGGAGACCGGAAGCGAGGCGGGCTCGAAGGGCCTCCCCTCGGCCACGAACGGCAGCCGCAGGGGGGGCGGCACCGGCCGACCGCGCCAGAACGCGCGGCCGCTCTCCGTCTCCTCCCCTTCGAGGAGAGTGTTTTGCCATTCGGCGAAGTCCGGGTACTGAAGAACCTCCCCTTCGGCTTCCGAGCCGGCGCAGACGCTGGCGATCTCGGCGGCGAGTTGCTCCAGCGAGGCGGCGTCCGCGCAGAGCGCGGGCAGCTCCAGGGTGAGAAGGTGCACGCCCGTCCCCGCGTCGGCGATCTCGACCCGGAGCGCGACGGCGGCATCCTCGACGATCTGCACCGGCACGGACATCGAAGGCGGGCAGCGGAACGAAGTGCGCAGAACCTCGTGGCGGGCGGTTACCGCCTCGACGGCGCGCTCGATCGCGGCCCGGTCCAGGTCCCCTTCGATCAGGGCCGTCAGGCGGGCTGCGAGCGCGGCGCCTCCGCGCGCCTTCTGCAGACTCCACACCCGGCGCTGCTGCGGGGAGAGGCGGAACCCCTGCAGGCCGGCCGGCGTCGCATCCGTCACCTCGGCTTCGCTCTGGTCGAGGGTGTTCTTGAGAAAATTCGACATGGCGATCGTACCTCCGGATTAGGCGTTCTTCCGCCGGATTTTCTTGAGCGTGTCGAGGCTGGCGCGCTTCACGTCGTGCTGGGTCGGGAGCCGCTTCTCGCGGTCCGAACGCCGCAGTCGACGGACCAGCTCCGCCAGGTGGAGCTCGGGCTCGGCCGCTACGGCGCTCAGCACGCCGACGAGCAGCTCGCCCCAGTGAGCCGCGGTCGATGGCTTGACCAGCGCGGTCCGATACTCGAGGTAGCCGGCGAGCCCCTCTCCCTCCTCCCAGAGATTGAGGAAGAGGTCGTGCCTGGCCGAAGCGCTTTCGATCCACAGCGGCGTGATCTCCAGGCCCTGCACGGTCAGGAGCGCTCGCGGCGCATTCTGGAGGACGAACCAGGCATGGCAGAGCGGGTCGCTCTCGTGCCCGCGGCGGTTGCGCAGCGCCGTCACCACCTGATCGTAGGGAATCTCCTGATGCACGTAGGCGCCCCGGGTCGCCTCGCGGTTGCGCCGCAGCAGCTCCACGAACGTGGGGTTCCCCTCCAGGCGGGAGCGGAGCACCAGCGTGTTGGCGAAGAACCCCACGAGAGGCTCGAGCTCCGTGCGCGTCCGCCCCGCGACCGACGTGCCCACCTGGAGGTCCTCGCGGCCCGTGAGGACGTGCAGGAGAACGTCGTACGCCGACAGCAGAGTCATGAACAGGGTCGCCCCTTCGCGGCGGCCAAGGGCGGCGAGGGACTGGCAGAGGTCGGCCGTCACGGCCAGCGGGCAGCTTCCCGCCGTGTCCCTGCTGCCGGAGGTGTCGCTGACCGCGTCGGCGGGCAGGCCGAGACGACCCGGTTCGGCGTTCAGGTTCTCCTGCCAGTAGGCGAGCTCCTCTTCCAGCCGTCCGCCGGCCAGGCGCTCCCTCTGCCATTGCGCGTAGCCGGCATACTGGAGCGGAAGCTCCGGCAGGGGCGACGGCTCGCCCGCGGCCATCGCCGGGTAGAGCCCGGTCAGCTCGCGGATGAAGACCCCCTCGGACCACGCGTCGAAGACGATGTGATGGAAGGTGAGAAGGACGAGGCTCTCCTCCTCCGCCAGCCGCAGCAGCCTCACCCGCACCAGCGGGCCGCTCGCCAGATCGAACGGCTCGCGGGGCTCTTCGCCAAAGATTTTCTCCACCTCGTCCGAGCGCCCGGTCAGCGGCAGGTGCCGCAGGTCGGTGACCGTGGCGGCGAACGGTCCGGGTGGTGCGACGGCCAGGGTCGGACGGCCGTCCGGCGTTGACGGGAACGTGGTCCGCAGCACCTCGTGCCGGCGGAAGATCTCGGCGAGGGCACGGTCCAGGGCCTCAATGTCGAGAGGGCCGCGCAGGCGCACGGCGAAAGGCATGTTGTAGGCGGCACTGCCGGGCTCCAGCTGGTGGAGCAGCCAGAGGCGCTGCTGGCCGAAGGAGAGCACCCGCTCGCCCTCGCCCCCACCCGCAGTCGGCGTCAGCGGCGCGGCCGGCGTCGGCGGCGCGGCCAGGTCGGCAGGCGGCGCGGAGAGCTGGTCTCTCACCCTCTCGGAAAGCCGGGCCACGGTAGCCGACTGGAAGAGCGCGTCGAGGGGCAGGTCGCAATTCAGGCTCTCGCGCAAGCGGGTCACGACGCGGGTGGCGAGCAGGGAGTGCCCCCCCAGCTCGAAGAAGTCCTCGTGCAGCCCGACGCGCGGGACGCCCAGCAGCTCCTGCCAGATCGCCGCGATCGCCTGCTCCACCTCGTCTCCCGCCGGGGGGGCGACCGCTGTCGTCTCCTCATCGAGGCCGGTCTCGTCCATCGGCTCCGCCGCGAGGCTCCCGGACAGCTCCTTCGAGTCCGGGACCGGATCGATCCAGCTCCGCTGGCGGTCGAAGGCGTAGGTGGGGAGAACCTGCTTGCGACGGCTCTCGTGGGCGTAGAAGCCGTCCCAGTCTACGGGCACGCCGGCGAGCCAGAGACGGCCGAGGGCGTCGAGCAGGCGCTCGCCGTCGACGGCCTCCACGTCGCGCGGATGCCGCAGGGAGGCGAGCACGGCTGGCGCCTCGCCGCCGGGGGTGCGGTGCTCGCGGGCCAGCGTGCCCAGGGAGCGTCCAGGGCCGACCTCCAGCAGGATGCCGTCGAAGCGCTCCAGCAGCGCGGCGATGCCGTCGGAGAAGCGGACAGTCTGCCGTAAGTGCCGCGCCCAGTAGGCCGGGTCGGTCGCCTCCTCCGGCGTGATCCAGGTGCCGCTGACGTTCGACAGGAACGGGATCTGCGGCGGCCGCAGGCGGAACCGGCGGACCTCGTTGCGGAGCTCCGCGACCGCGGGCTCCATCAGGGCGGAGTGGAAGGCGTGTGAGACCGGCAGGCGGCGGTGCTCGACGTCGGTCCCGGCGAGGTGGAGCTCCAGGGCGGCCACGGCCTCCTCCGGCCCCGACACCACGCACGCGCCCGGGGCGTTGACCGCGGCCAGCGAGAGGCGGCTGCCGAGCCGCGGCAGCAGCTCCGCTTCGGACAGGCGCACGCTCAGCATGGCGCCGCGGCCCACGGCCTGCACGATCCGCCCGCGCGCCGCCACCAGGGCGAGGGCCTCCTCCAGGTCGAACACCCCGGCAAGGCAGGCGCCGACATACTCGCCCACGCTGTGGCCGATCATCGCCTCCGGCCGCACCCCCCATTCCATCCAGAGGCGGGCGAGCGCGTGCTCCACCACGAAGAGGGCCGGCTGGGCCAGGGATGTCTCCGCGAGCCGCGCCGCGGCGTCCTCGCCCCGGGCCTCGCCGAAGGCGAGCTCGCGGAGAGCGGCGCCCAGGGCCGGCCCCAGGATCTCGCAGGCCTCGTCGGCGTGACGGCGGAAGGTGGGCTCAGCCCCATAGAGCTCCCGGGCCATGCCCGGATGCTGCGCGCCCTGGCCGGGAAAGAGGAAGGCGACCTTGCGCCCGCCCTCGGCGGCCTGCCCGTCGCGGACGCGCTCGGGGTCCGGCCCGGTCAGCGCTGCGGCGGCGTCCCTCGCGTCGCGGCAGACCAGCATCCGGCGCTGGGCGAGCTGGCGCCGGCCGGTCTGGAGGGTGTAGGCCGCGTCGGCCAGGGCCGGAGCGGAGGGCGAGGCGAGCGCCTCCGCCAGCCGCGCCGTGTTGCCGTCGAGCGACTTTCTGGTCCGCGCCGACAGGAGCAGTAGCTGATGCACCCGCGACGGTCCCGACGGGCTCGCGGGCGGCGGCTCCTCGACGATGACATGGGCGTTCGTCCCGCCGACACCGAAGGAGCTGACACCCGCCCGGCGCGGACCCTCCTCCGGCTGCCACGCCGAGAGGCTGGTGGAGACGTAGAAAGGCCCGTTATCGAAATCGATCTCAGGGTTCGGCCGCTCGTAGTGCAGGGTGGGAGGAAGCAACCCGCGCTCCACGGCGAGGGCCGTCTTGATCAGGCCCGTTATCCCGGACGCCTGGTCGAGATGGCCGAGGTTCGATTTCACCGAGCCGAGGGCGCAAAAGCCGCGACGCGACGACCGTTCGCTGAACACGCGGGTGAGCGCTTCGACCTCGATGGGGTCGCCGATCAGCGTCCCGGTGCCGTGGGCCTCGATATAGCCGATGGCATCGGGCTCCACGTCCGCGATCGACTGCGCCGCGGCGATGACCTCCGCCTGCGCGTCCACGCTGGGCGCCATGTAGCCCATCTTGAGCGAGCCGTCGTTGTTGATGGCGGAGCCGCGGATCACGGCGCGGACCGGATCGCCGTCGGCGATGGCGTCCGACAGCCTGCGCAGCAGGACCAGGCCGGCCCCGCTGCCGCCGACCGTGCCGCGGGCCGAGGCGTCGAACGGCCGGCAGTGCCCGTCGGGCGAGTAGATGCTCCCCTCCTCGTGGAGATAGCCCTCCCTCTGCGGCAGGGCGACGGTCACGCCTCCGGCCAGGGCGGCGTCGCATTCGAAGTTGAGGAGGCTCTGGCAGGCCAGGTGGGTCGCGACCAGCGACGTCGAGCAGGCGGTCTGGACGGCGATGCTCGGTCCCCGGAGGTTGAGTCGGTAGGACACCCAGGTGGTCAGGAAGTCCTTGTCGTTCAGGATCCGCAGTAGGAGCGGCCCCACCGAGGCCAGGAGCTGCCGGTGGCCGGCGAGGTTGTGGAGCAGGTAGGTGTTCCACGATACGCCGGCGAACACGCCGATGTGGCCGCGGAACCGGTCCGGGTCGCAGCCGCCGCTCTCCAGGGCCTCCCAGGCGGTTTCCAGGAAGAGCCGGATCTGGGGATCCATGACCCGGGCCTCGCGGGGGCTGAAGCCGAACAGCCCGGCGTCGAACGAGGCCACGTCGTCCAGGACCGCCCGCGCCCTGACATACCGGGGATGGCGCAGGAGCTCCTCCGGCACGCCCGCCGCCGCCAGCTCCGCCTCCGGGAAGAAGGAGACGGATTCCACGCCGCCGCAGAGGTTGGCCCACAGCTCCTCCACGGACCTTGCGCCGGGGAAGCGGCCTGCCATGCCGGTGATCGCGATCCGGTTTGTCAGGTCATCGCTCATTTACAACTCCGATTCGGTGGTTTCCGCTCCGAAAGACGAAACGATTGCGAAAGCGGCGGGCGCGCTGTCGATGACATGTCCACTGCCCTTCCTGCATACATACGTAATAGCGATGTCGGCCCGCCAGGGGAGATGCGCACCCGCACCGGAGACGACCTGACCCACGAGGCCGGCTTCGATCAAACACCGTCCGGGCGCCATGCGCCGGGAGAGTCGGCATCAGACGCGGGAAGGGGAGTAGAATCGCTGATATGGCAGCCTCCCGAGGCTGCTTCGCCGATTCCAGACCCTGTTCGCGGCAGCCGCCGCGAGTCCGGCTGGACAGCCTGGAGCTCACCACCGAAGAAGAGAGGCCGAGTGCAAAATGGAACAGCCGAAGAAGAAGGAAGCAGATTTCAAGAAGTTCAAGCGGGCCCAGCCCAAGGCCGTGAGCCTCCTGGATGAAGGCCTGGTCAGGATCGGAAGTCTCGACCACGGGAGCCTGCCTGCCGTCTTCGAACCCGCCAGCCCCGACGTGGACCTGGCGGTGTGGGTGGCGAGCCACCGCGAGGTGGTCGAGGACAACCTGCTTCGCCACGGCGCGATCCTGTTCCGGGGCTTCGGCATGCAGACAGCCGACGACTTCGAGAAACTCGCCCGGTCGGTCTGCCCTGAGTTGTACGGAGACTACGGCGACCTTCCCAAGTCCGACCTCGGCGACACTCTCTACCGTTCGACGCCCTATCCGGCGGACAAGACCATCCTCTTCCACAACGAGAGCTCGCACACCCCCCGCTGGCCGATGCGCCAGTTCTTCTTCTGTGTCAAGGCCTCGCACAAGGGCGGCGAGACCCCAATCGTCGACTGCCGCAAGCTGTATCAGAAGCTCGACCCGGAGGTCCGCGAGCGCTTCGCCGACAAGGGCCTGAGATACGTGCGCAACTTCACGGAAGGGTTCGATGTCCGCTGGCAGGACTTCTTCAAGACCGAGGATCGCTCCGTGGTCGAGGAGTACTGCCGCGCCAACGGCGTGGGCTGCGAATGGAAGGAGGACGGCGGCCTGCGGATCTGGCAGAACGCCCCTGCGGTGGCGCACCATCCGCAGACGGGCGAGCCCCTGTTCTTCAACCAGGTCCAACTCCATCACGTCGCCTGCCTCGACCCGGAGGTCCGGAAGTCGCTCCAGGCGCTGTTCCAGGAGGAGGACCTGCCGCGCAATGTCGTCTACGGAGACGGCTCGCCGATCAGCGAAGACGACATCCGCCACGTCTCCGACCTGTACTGGGAGACCTCCGTCGCATTTCCCTGGCAGGAGGGGGACATCATCGCGCTCGACAACATGCTGATCGCCCACGCCCGCAACCCGTTCGAGGGCGAGCGCCGGATCCTCGTGGCCATGGGCCGGATGTTTGACCGGCACAATCTCTCGGGTCCCGGGGAGCGGGTGGTCTGAAGCGACATCGACGGGAAAGCATCCTGCGAGACCGGCACCTGCGTGGACGCCAGTCCCGGCGAGGTGGCGCTCCAGGGCGGCCACGGCCTCCTCCGGACCCGAGACCCCGAACAGTCCGGAGTCGAACGACGCCACGTCGTCCAGGATCGCCCGTGTCTTGACATATCGGGGGTGGCGCAGGAGATCCTCCGGCACGGCCGCATTCTCCAACTCAGGGAAGCGCCCGGCCATGCCCGTGATAGCAATCAAATTGGAGTTATCGCTCCGCATGCACCTCTAGGTGCTGCGCGCTCGCTCAAGCGAGCCGCTCCAAACAACAAGTCATTCAGAAGAGCTCCAGATCCCGCGCTACCTTCCGGATCAGGATGGAGAGGAAGGCACCCCGTGACGGCGGTTCTTTCCTGGACGGCAGGCACTCATCGGCCGGAATCGTCGAGGGGAAATCGGGCCGCAGCAACCTTGAAAAGAGGCCGGGGCGTGGAGAGCACGCCCCGGACGGGTGGGATCAGAGGGAGGGCTCGGCGGGAGCGGGCTGGACGGAGGTGAGCTCGACGGGAGGAGGCGCCTCCGGCTCCTTGACCTTCCGGGGCCGGCTGCGGAACGGCTGCAGGCCGAACTCGGTGAGCTTCTCCGCCGAGATGCCGTAGTGCTGCCTGACGGCGACACGCAGCAGGGTGGCGAGGCGCTGCCCCTCCGTCATCACGATCTTGAGCGCGTAGGTCTTCTCCTGCTTGCTGGCCGTCAAGGCCGCCTGCTCCTGGGAGACCACCTGGGCCTGAGACACCAGACCCTCGAAGGCGGTACGGCTTCCTTCCAGGTGCTGGAGGTCTCCGGCGTTGGCGGTGACCGCCGTGAGCAGTCGCTGCAGATCCCCCAGGATCTCCGAATACGATCTTCCGTTCGGCATTTCATTCTCCGGGCTCGGTGCAGGGGCACCGGAATTGGTGCCGGCGCACGGAGCCGTCTTGCGGAGAGCAGATTGCCCGCGGGAAGGCAAGACCTCCAAACCGGGATTTTGCAGGATTTGGCGTAAGCTCCACGAACCAAACGAGATCCTGGTTTCAAGGCCGGGGAGATTCGTAAAGATGATCTTTACGAATCCGGCGGGATGAGAGCAACCGGAATGGAGCGCCAGACACCCCGTGAGGTACGATGAGGACATCATGGCATTTGGCCGCCGTTCCCTGACGCCTTTGGAGAAGCGTCTGGGGCATCGCTTCAAGCGGAGCGATCTCCTGGAGCTTGCCTTGACTCACCGCTCCCACGCCAACGAGCAGGGCGTGCCCGAGCACTATGAACGCATGGAGTTCCTCGGCGACGCCGTGCTCGGCCTGGTCACCGCCGACTGGCTCTACGAGCGCCACCCCGAGCTGCCGGAGGGCGAGCTGTCCAAGCTCAAGGCCCAGCTCGTCAGCCGCAACTCGCTGGCCCGCTTCGCCGAACGGCTGGAGGTGGGGCCGGAGCTGCGGATCGGGGTGGGGGAGGAGCGCTCCGGCGGCCGGACCAAGGCCTCCCTGCTCGCCGACTCCATGGAGGCCGTCTTCGCCGCCGTCTACCTCGACTCAGGGATAGAAGCCGCCCGGGCGGTCATCCTTCCCATGCTGGTGCGGGAGGGGAGCGACGAGGTGCGGGGCAAGCTCCTGGCGTCCGACTCCAAGACCCATCTCCAGGAGGTCACCCAGGCGCTCGGCTGGTCGCTGCCCGAGTACCGGCTCGCCGGCACCGTCGGCCCGGACCACAGCAAGGTCTTCACCGTGGAGTGCTGGCTGGGCGGCCATCTCGCCGGCAGCGGCGAGGGGCACAGCAAGAAGGTGGCCGAGCAGAAAGCGGCCGCGGACGCCCTGGAGCACTTCCAGAGCCTGCCGGCCCCGGCGGGAAAATAGGCTACAATCCCGCGTCTTATGAGCGAACCGACAACCACTGTTTCTTCCGTCCGGGAGCTGAAGCGGTACATCGGCCAGGACGTCGTCCTTCAGGGCTGGCTCGACAACAAGCGTTCGAGCGGCAAGATCGCCTTCCTCCAGGTGCGCTGCGGCGGTGGGGGAGTCCAGGCCGTGGCCGGCCGCAACGATGTCTCCGAGGCCGCGTGGGCCGAGATCGAGCGCGCCACCCAGGAGTCCACGCTGTGGATGACCGGCAAGGTCAAGGAAGACAAGCGCTCGCCCAGCGGCGTCGAGCTCCAGCTCACCGACTTCAAGGTCTCCTACCTGACCCAGGACTACCCGATCACCCCCAAGGAGCACGGCACCGCGTTCCTGATGGAGCACCGCCACCTCTGGCTGCGCTCCAGCCGGCAGCGGGCGGCGCTGCGGGTGCGCAGCGAGGTGGAGCAGGGCATCCGCGACTTCTTCTACGAGCGCGACTTTACCCTGATCGACTCGCCGATCCTCACCCCCGCGGCCTGCGAGGGCACCTCGACGCTGTTCCAGACCGACTACTTCGGCGAGCAGGCCTTCCTGAGCCAGTCCGGCCAGCTCTACCTGGAGCCGGCCGCGGCGGCGCTCGGCAAGGTCTACTGCTTCGGACCGACGTTCCGGGCCGAGAAGTCCAAGACGCGGCGCCACCTCATGGAGTTCTGGATGGTGGAGCCCGAGGTCGCCTTCCTGGAGTTCGAGGGGCTCTGCCAACTCGCCCAGGAGTTCGTCGGCTACCTTGTGGCCCGCATCCTCGACCGGGCGCGCGAGGAGCTGAAGATCCTCGAGCGCGACACCGCCAAGCTCGAAGCGATCGTGCCGCCGTTCCCGCGGATCACCTACACCCGGGCCGTGGAGATCCTCCAGGGCGCGGGGAACCCGATCCAGTGGGGCGACGACTTCGGCGGCGACGAGGAGACCATCCTCGCCAGCCAGTACGACAAGCCGGTGCTGATCACCCACTTCCCGGCTGCGTTCAAGGCCTTCTACATGCAGCCGTCGCCGGACAGCGAGCCGGGGCGCGAGACCGTGCTCGGCCTGGACCTGATCGCGCCGGAAGGCTACGGCGAGATCATCGGCGGCAGCCAGCGCATCCACGACCACGACCTGCTGCTCAGCCGCATCCAGAGCCACAACCTGCCGGTCGAAGCGTTCCAGTGGTACCTCGACGTGCGCAAGTACGGCACGGCTCCGCACAGCGGCTTCGGCATGGGAGTCGAGCGCTTCGTGGCCTGGATGAGCGGCGTGACCCATCTGCGGGAGACGATTCCGTACCCGCGGCTCCTCTACAAGATCTATCCGTGACCGGTTCCGGGACCGGTTCCTGATGGACGGCGGCTTGAAACCCGGCCGCCTCGCCACCTTTGCCGCCCTCGCGGTCCTGGTTCTCATCTGGGGCACGACCTGGGCGGCGATCCGCGTCAGCCTGCAAGGCATTCCGCCGCTCAAGGGCGTGGTGATCCGCTTCGCGATCGCCGCGGTCCTGCTGCTGGCGCTGGCGCCGATCCTCAAGGTCCAGCTGGGGAAGCAGCCGCGCGAGCGCTGGCTCTGGGTGCTCAACGGCGCGCTCACGTTCACGCTCTCCTATGGCCTCGTCTACTGGGCGGAGCAGTGGGTGCCGTCCGGCCTCGCCGCGGTGCTCTTTGCAACCTTTCCGCTGTTCGTGACCGTGCTCGCCCACTTTGCCCTGCCGCACGAGCCGTTCCGCTCCGGCAGCCTGATCGGCGTGCTGCTCGGCTTCGTCGGCGTGGCCGTGCTGTTCTCCGAAGACTTCCAGAAGCTGGGCGGGCCGAAGGTGGCGTTCGCCTCCGCCCTCCTGCTGATCGGCCCGTTCGTCTCGGCCGTGGCCAACGTGGCGGTGAAGAAGTGGGGCGGCGGCATCCATCCGCTGTCGATCTCCGCCGTCCCCATGGCGCTGGGCTCCCTGTTCATGGTTCCGTTCGCCTGGGGGATGGAGACCGGCAGGCCGGTCACGTGGGGGACGGGACCGGTCCTGGCGCTCCTGTACCTGGCGGTCGCCGGCTCCGCGGTGGCGTTCACGCTCTACTACTGGCTGCTCCGCCGGCTGCCGGCCACCAGTCTTTCGCTCATCAACTACGCCACCCCCGTGGTGGCGGTGGCCGTGGGCACCCTGCTGCTCGACGAGCCGTTCACGCTGCGCATCCTGCTCGGAGCGGCGCTCGTCGTCGCCGGGGTCGCCGTCGCGATGCGGCAACCTCCCGCCGCGCAAGCCAGGTCAGCCGCGGTGCGGCGAACCTGACCGGGCGCCGTCTCCGGTCGATGTCCCCCTTGTCGAGGCTCGCCGGAGCCTGTTAGAATGTCGCAGTGCGGCAAAGCAGCGGCTCGCCCGCAGAAATCGGGCCCGTTCCGGAATTCCGCTGCCCAACAGCCCGCCAACAAAGGGGACCGATCCATGTCGACCAAGGATCTGCATAGCGTCAGTGAGCTGGAATCTCGGAAGGTGGCGGAAGCGTCGCGCGAGACCGAGTGGAAGCAGCCCAGCTTCCTGCGCGAGATGTTTCTCGGCAACTTCCGCCTGGACCTGATCCACCCGTATCCGCTCGCCGAGCAGGAGAGGCCGGAGTTCTCGGCCTTCTACCAGGCGATGAAGGAGTTTCTCCGCGACCAGGTCGATTCGGTGGAGATCGACGTCACGGGCGAGTATCCGGACCACGTGGTGGACGCTCTGCGCAAGCTCGGCGCGTTCGGGATGAAGATCCCGAAGAAGTACGGCGGCCTGGGCTTCACGAACGCGGAGTACCAGAAGGTCATGCACCTGCTGGGCAGCGCCGACGGCAACCTGTCCGCCCTGCTCTCCGCTCACCAGTCGATCGGCGTCCCCCAGCCGCTCAAGCTCTTCGGCTCGGAAGAGCTGAAGAAGAAGTACCTGCCGCGCTGCGCCAAGGGTGAGATCTCCGCGTTCGCCCTGACCGAGGCGAACGTCGGCTCCGATCCGGCGCGCCTGCAGACCGATGCGGTCAAGACCCCCGAGGGCGACTACATCCTCAACGGCGAGAAGCTCTGGTGCACCAACGGCACCATCGCGAAGCTGCTCGTCGTCATGGCGCGCGATCCCAAGTCGAAGAAGATCAGCGCCTTCGTGGTCGAGGCCGACTGGCCGGGCGTGAAGGTCGAGCACCGCTGCCACTTCATGGGCCTGCGCGCGCTGGCCAACGCCGTGATCAGCTTCAAGAACGTGCGGGTGCCGGCCGAGAACCTGATCGGCGAAGAGGGCAAGGGGCTGAAGATCGCCCTCACCACCCTGAACGACGGCCGCCTGTCGATCCCCAACGGCTCCGTGGGCACCGCCAAGCTCTGCCTGGAGATCTGCCGCAAGTGGTCGGCCGAGCGGGTGCAGTGGGGCCGGCCGGTCGGCAAGCACGAGGCCATCGCCCACAAGATCGCGGACATGGCGGCGACGACGTTCGCCATGGAGTCGGTCGCGCTGCTCGCCACGGAGATGTCCGACCGCGGCGGCTACGACATCCGCCTGGAGGCCGCGGCCGCCAAGGAGTGGATCAGCTGGTGGACCTGGGAGATCGTGGACGAGACCATGCAGATCCGCGGCGGGCGCGGCTACGAGACCGCGACGTCGCTGGCCGCGCGCGGCGAGCAGCCGATCCCGGTCGAGCAGGTGATGCGGGACTACCGCATCAACAAGATCTTCGAGGGTTCGAGCGAGATCATGCACCTGTTCATGGCCCGCGAGTCCGTGGACAAGCACCTCCAGGTGGCAGGCGCCATGATCGATCCCGAGAAGAGCGTGGCCGAGAAGCTCGCCGAGCTGCCCAACATGGCCGCGTTCTATGCGAGCTGGTATCCCACGCGCTGGCTGGGATGGGGCCAGTGGCCGCGCTACCAGGAGTTCGGCGACCTCGCCGCGCACCTGCGGTTCGCGGAGCGGAGCACCCGGCGGCTGTCGCGCCAGATCTTCCACGGCATGGTCGTCCACCAGGCCAAGCTGCAGAACAAGCAGGCGTTCCTGTTCCGGCTGGTCGACATCGCCAACGAGCTGTTCGCGCTGTCCTCCGCTGTGTCCCGCGCGCAGGCCCTCCGCGAGACCAGCCACCCGGACGCCGAGAACGCGGCCGAGCTGGCCGACCTGTTCTGCCGCAACTCGCGGCGGCGGATCGTGCGGCTGTTCCAGGATCTCTGGCGCAACGACGACGTCCGCAAGTACAAGGTGGCGCTCAAGGTTCTCGACGGCAAGCACGCCTGGCTGGAGCAGGGGAGCCTCGGGCTCGACCGCCGCGCGCACGACCTCAAGCCCGTCGAAATCAAGCCGGTCGAGATGACCGAAGAGTCCAAGACGACCGTCAAGGTCCGCCGCTGAGCCGGAGCCGGTATGCGGGCCGTTCTTCCCCTTGACGACCCGCGCCGGCCGGCGTCCGATTCCTCACCCCTGATTGATCCCATGATTGGAGACCTCCCCGACCCGGTTCCCGGGCCCGGGGAGGCTCTCGTCGCCGTCGAGGCCGCCGGCCTCAATCACGCCGATCTGCACCAGCTCCGCGGCACCTATCCACCTCCTCCGGGAGAGAGCGGCGTGCCGGGCCTGGAGTGCTCCGGCCGCATCCTGATTCCGGACGGTTCATCTGACAAACCGGGCAACTGGAAGGCCGGCGACCGGGTGATGGCGCTGCTCGGCGGCGGCGCCCACGGCACGCGGGTCGCCATCCCGGCGGGGCAGCTGATGCGGCTGCCGGACAATCTCTCTTTCCTGGAAGGCGCCGCGATTCCGGAGGCGGCGCTGACCGCCTGGACCAACCTCGTCGCGGAAGGCGGGCTGGAACCGGGGGAGACCGTTCTCGTGTCCGGCGCTTCGGGAGGGATGGGGAGCTTCACCGTTCAACTGGCCCGCGAGCTGGGCGCGCGGGTGATCGCCTCGGGCCGGGATCTGGAGAGGCTGGGACCGGTGAAGGCGCTCGGAGCCGAGATCTGCCAGGCCGGGCCGGAGCTGCCCGCCCGGGTCCGGGAGATCACGGAAGGTACCGGCGGGAGCGGCGTCGACCTGGTGATCGACTTCGTCGGCGGATCCGAGCTCGACGGCCATCTCTCGACTCTGAGACGGCAGGGGAGGCTCGTCCTGTTGGGCCTGCTTGCCGGCGACGAGGCGAAGTTGGATCTCGGCCGCATCCTGAGCCGGCGCCTGCGGATCACGGGCTCGGTGCTGCGCGCCCGTCCCCGATCCGAGAAGGCCCGGCTCACCGCCGACTTCGCCAACTTCGCCCTGCCGCGCCTCGCGGACGGCCGCCTGCGCGCGATCGTCGATCGGGTCGTGCCGTTCGAGCAGGCCGCGGAGGCCTACGCCGCCCTGGACCGCGGCGGCGTGGCCGGCAAGATCGTCCTGTCCATGACGGCCTGAGCGGCCTATTGCCCTTCCGGGCCCACCGCCACCTCGCGGCTCAGCACCGACGTGGTCGTCGAGCCGTCGTCCCGAATCCCGATCGCCAGCTGGTGCCGGCCCCGCGGCAGGTTCAGGGTCAGCTCGTAGTCGTAGTACTGGCCCATGGCGTAGAGGATCTGCGCCTCCGGGATGTTGAGCGGCACCTCGACCTGGCGGATGGGGGAGACGCCGCCGTTCTCGGCGCGGGTGCTCACGAGCAGGCGCAGCCGGCCCCGGTAGGACTTGTCCGCCTGGGGAAAGATGGCCAGCTTGAACAGCGGAATCCGCAGCTTGACCGGTACGGAGAAGCGGTCGCCGTCGACCGGAGCCTGCCTGCCGAACGTCAGGGAGACGTCCAGCGGGTTGTCCTCGAAGCCGTGGTAGACGGCGGCGAGCGTGCGGTCCACGGCG
>JANMTS010000123.1:0-55228 GCA_031390755.1 Holophagales bacterium | reverse complement strand
CCGGCGGTTGCCGGGGTCGTAGCTGAAGCGTCGCAATCCCACCGTGCTGATCAGGGCAGTTCCGACATCCGATATCCGAGTCCTGACAGCAAAGTATGATCAGATCGTCGCAATCCCACCGTGCTGATCAGGGCAGTTCCGACGACGTTAAGCAAGTTGTCTGCTTCGGACGCATGAAGAGTCGCAATCCCACCGTGCTCAGGGCAGTTCCGACAGTTGTGATGTGGGTAACGGCCTGCTTCTTGATCCAAGTCACGTCGCAATCCCACCGTGCTGATCAGGGCAGTTCCGACGATGCAATGGGATTCCCAAGCGTTAAGGCTTTGACTGCGTCGCAATCCCACCGTGCTGATCAGGGCAGTTCCGACCCGTGGCCTCTGTAAGCGCTTGATTTCAGGAGGCTTGACCAGCCTGTTTCTACTACCCCCTGAAATCGGCGTCCCGAAGGTAAAGTGGAAAGCTGTTGCGCGATGTTCTCGATTCACCGGAACGCTCATCCCCCGGCCCCACTGAGCTGAGATCGATGGTGAAGTCCCTGTATTTCAAGCGCGCCTCCTGAAGCGAAGCCTCCGGGCAGGAAGTCCGGATGCCGGGCAACCGGTTCGAGTGGCCCTGTCTTCACCTGACACGATCGAAGCGCGATTTGTTGGACGCGCAAGGTGCGCGCCTTTCTCCTGCGGTCAGCCCCGAAGGGGCGTCGGGATAGAGCCTGGCATTTGAATGCCAGGTATCCCATCCACCCCATCCCCTCCAAGTCCCGAAGGGACGCAGGGATCACAGCGTCCGTCCGGCGCGCGGGCGGTGAAGGCTTTGCCACAGCCCTGCGTCCCTTCGGGACTTGGAGGGTTCTTTGGCACCTTCCTGGCAATAAATTGCCAGGCTCTATTCCGACGCCCCTTCGGGGCTGGAATACAGCCGATCCCACCAGACTGACCAGGGCAATTCCGAGGGATGAAGGCTATTCGCGTTACCCATACGGTTACTGGTCGCAATCCCACCAGACTGACCAGGGCAATTCCGAGTGTTTTCCTGAGCGAACCTGCATGTCTGTGCGTTAACCGTCGCAATCCCACCAGACTGACCAGGGCAATTCCGAGGACGTCGAAGCGGCAGCCAGAAATGCGGCGCGTGCCATCGTCGCAATCCCACCAGACTGACCAGGGCAATTCCGAGAGCCGCCCTTGCAACCCTCTGAATCTTAGCGACTTATCCTGCCTGTTCCCGTTACCCCTCGAAAACCCGCTTCCCGCAGCTCTCTTCACGCAACTTTGTAGCCTCCTGCGTTTGTCCCAAACCCTTGATTCCAAGGCACCTCCAGTCTCCGCCGTTACCTCCCCGCCAAAATGGAAACTCTGGCCTGGCATGACTTTTGTCAGGCATGCCTTTTGCTAAACGGTTCACAGATCCGATTCAGTTTTCAAGGAGCCGAGCGCGCCACGCCCGAGGGAAAGGCATTTTCCCCCGATCCGGCGTCGTGCCGGAAGCTTCCGCCGTCAACCCGGACGCATCCGTGTTCAGCCCGGAAGCATCCCTGTTCAACCTGGACGCGTCCGTCTTCGTGCCGGATGCGTCCGCCGTCTGGACTTCCCGATCCGGCGCCGTGCCGGATGCGTCCGTGTTCATGCCGGATGCGTCCGTCGGCTGACTTCCCGGTCCGGCGTCGCGCCGGATGCTTCCGTCGTCAAGCCGGATGCATCCATGTTGTGGCCGGAGCCTTCCGTGCTCACGCCGGATGCGTCCGTGTTGAGGACGGAAGCAGCCGTGCTCACGACGGGCGCGACCGTCTTCATGCCGGATGCGTCCGGGACCGCGGCGGAAGCGTACGGCGCCACGCCGGACGCGTCCCCCTTTCTCCTATGGACACCAACGAGCTGAGTTTTGTTGGGCGCCGCCGAGACGTGGGCCTTGCGTGAGCCGGCGTGGGCGTTCCCGCGTTTCCTGCCGCCGGTCTCAACCTCTCTCTCGGCCGTGTGGAGCGTTTCGTGGGTCGTTCCTCCCGAGCTGTGGACGATCCGTCCCGTGGGACGAGCCTCTCACCCCACGGGACGGACGGCTCGTCCCCGTGCCGCCATGGCTCGTCCCAGGGGACGGACAGCTCCCCGGTATGCCGCTATCGCTCGTCCCACGGGACGGAAGGCTCGTCCCCGTGCCGCCATGACTCATCCCAGGGGACGGACGGCTCCCCGGCATGCCGCTATCGCTCGTCCCAGGGGACGGACGGTCCATCGAGCGGGACGGATCGTCCATTTGCCCGTGTTTATTGGCTGGAGGGGTTTCTGGGCGAGGCGCGGGAGGGTGCGGGGGGATCAAAACGCCCTCCCCCCCCGGCCCCCTCTCCCGGTCCGCCCGAGTCCTCCCGCCCCGGGAGAGGGGGAGAAAGGCAGAACTGCGGAGGTGGAGGAAGAGGGAGGATGGGATCAATCGGGCGGGCGGGCCCCCTCTCCCCCGGCAAGGGGGAGAGGGCTGGGGAGAGGGGGAATGGGATCAACCCGAGGGAGGATGGGATCAACCAAGAATGGGATCAACCCCTCCCTACCAGCCGCCCCCGCCGCCTCCACCCGAGCTGCTGCCGCCTCCGCCTCCCCCGCTGCTGGAGGAGCTGGGGGCGGCGACGCCGGAGGCCATGCCGGTGGCGGCCACGGCCCAGGCTCCGGTGGCTCCGGCGCCTCCGAACTGGCCTCCGCCTCCTGACCAGCCGGAGCTTCCGGAGCCGGAGAAGCCGCCGCCGGAGCTTCCCATCCCCCGGGAGGTGGCCAGGGCGGCGGTGCTGTGGCTCAGGCCTCCGAAGGAGCGGAACCAGTCGTCCACCTGCGAGCCGAGGCCGAAGGCGAGGAGGTAGGGCAGCCAGTCGTCCTGCAGGCGCGGCTGCGGGGTCTTCAGCTCCTGGCGGAGGAGGTTGCGGGCCGCGGCGAGGAGGCGGCGCTTCTGGAGGGTGGAGTCGCTCTCCCGCGTGCGGGCGTTGTTGAGGAGGTTGTTCCACACCGCGAGCGGCGCCACGGCGAGGGCCAGGGTTCCAAAGAGGCCCGGCGCCAGGCTGCCCATGCCCTCGGCGCCGTCGCGGGCGAAGGCCAGGATCAGGCAGAGCAGCCAGCCGAGCAGGCCCGGAATCAGGAAGGTGAGCGACATCAGGTCGAGCCGCTCCACGCGCTTGCGCCACGCGTAGGCGGCGATGTTGCCGAAGATCAGCGGCCAGATCAGCACGAACATTGTGATCGCCAGGAAGACGAGCGCCGGTGCCACGCTCGGGAGGGCCTCCAGGCCGAAGAGCGCAAGGACGGCGAGCCAGAGCAGCTGCGTGGGCCTGCGGCTCGGCGCCGGCCGCGTGCCCAGGTCGCCGTGCTTCGTGAGGCTGGCGAGCAGCTCGTCCTTGATGGAGGCTGCCGGGTTGAAGCCGGAGCTGCGGTAGTGCTTCCGGATCATCTCGGTGTCGGTGTGGTCGGCGGCCACGAAGAGCTTGTCGACCAGCGTCCGCTCGTAGCCCACGAACGCGTCGCGGTCCGTGGTGAGGGTGAGCGCGAGGACGCTCGACTTCACCGTGAAGCCGAGCATCTTGGTGGGCGGCGCCACCGTGCTGGTCATCTTCCCCTCGGCGACCAGCCGCGCGAGCACCGCCGCCACCTCGGGCGGGCCGATCGAATTGTCCCAGAGCGCCCCCACCTGCTCGGGCTTGAGGTCGAAGACGTTCTCGCGCAGCCAGCCCTCGTTCCACCCGCCGGGCGGCACGGGGAGCGGCTCGAAGCGGCCCAGGCTGCCCTGATACCGGCGGAAGAGGACGTAGAGGACGAGCATGGCGAGGAGCGTGGCGCCGAAGACGGCGAGGCGCAGGTTGTCCGAAACCGTGGTGACGCCGGAGTCGACCCGCGCGTCGCCCTCGTGCCGCAGCCGGGCCCGGACGATGACGTTGGTGCCGGGATCCAGGTTGCGCCGCTCGATCCGCGGCTCGATGGGATCGAGAGGCGTCCAGGCCTTGTCGAGCCGCAGCTCGATGGTGAGGAGCTTGATCGGCCATTTAGCCGCGGGCAGGCCGAAGTCGTGGTTGAGCTTGAAGACGCCGCCGTCCTGGTCCAGGATCTTCGTGAGCCGGTAGGCCAGGACGTAGGTGATCGGCGTCTGTGCGAACGGCGGATCGCTCGGCAACCGGCTGCGCCACCGCAGCGTCTTGCTGTTCGCCCACTCGTAGTGGTCGACCTGGTCCAGATCCCCTTCGACCAGGGGGATCTCGCGGCCGTCCGGCCCCACGCGGAAGATCCCTTCCAGCTCCAGCTCCTGGCGCAGGCCGACGCGGAACTCCCGCTCGCCGCCGTTCCAGGGGCCGTTGAACACGTACTCCTGGCGCTCCCGGACGTGCAGCGTGCCGGCCGCGTCCAGGAGGGCGTTGACGGAAATGGACTGCCAGTAGAGGGTCTGCTCCTGGGCTCGGACGGGAACGGCCAGGAGGAGAAGGAGGAGGAGGAGGGACAGCAGGAAGGTGGGACGAGGCTTGGTGGGCATGATCAGGAATATTGACACAACGGGGACGGGGGCGGCCCTCACCCCCCGGCCCCCTCTCCCGGTCCGCCCGAGTCCGCCCGCCCCGGGAGAGGGGGAGACTTGCGGGGTCAGCCCCTCAAGGAGGGACGGAGGTGGTAGAGGGTGCGAGTGATGTCTTCTACGAGGGTGCGGCCGGAGAGCAGAGCCATTTCGTTTGGGAAGCGGAGGATCGTGTAGCCCAGGGTCTTGAGGTAGGCATCGCGGTTCTGATCGTGGGCCACCTGGGCCTCTTCGAGGTGGACGGCTCCGTCAAGCTCGATGATGAGCTTCAGCTCCGGACAGCAGAAGTCTGCGATGTAGCCCTGGATGGCGACCTGGCGCCGGAACTTGAATCCCAGCACCTGACGATCGCGAAGCCGCGCCCAGAGAGCATCCTCGGCCGGAGTCTGCTCCCGCCGCAACTCGCGAGCCCGCCGCCGGCCCCGCTCCTCCCGATCCTCCATCTCTCTCTCCTGCATCCAAAACCTCCGAAATCGTTGTCCTTCTCCCCCTCTCCCGGGGCGGGTGGACTCGGGCGGACCGGGAGAGGGGGCCGGGGGGTGAGGGCCTAGAAACCTTTCCTTTGAAGGGTCTTCCGGTCCAACCCCAAAATCTTCGCGGCTTCGCTCTTGTTGCCCGCGGTGAGCTTGAGGACGCGCTGGATGTGGCGGCGCTCCAGGGCGGCGAGGTCCAGCGGCTCGGGGGAGGCGTGGGCGGCGGCGGCGGTGCCCAGGAGGGAGCGGATGAGGTCGGCGTCGACGTCCTTGTCGGCCAGGGAGATGGCGCCCTCGACGAGGTTCTGGAGCTCGCGGACGTTGCCGGGGTACTCGTGATTGAGGAGCAGGGCCAGGGCCTCCGGCCGGAAGGTGGGGGCCGGGATGCCCTCGCGGCGGCAGAACTCCTCCACGAAGGTACGGACAAGGTGGGGGATGTCCTGGCGGCGGTCGCGCAGCGGCGGCAGCTCGATCTCCACGCCTTTGAGGCGGTAGTAGAGATCCTCGCGGAAAGTGCCCTCGCCGACCCGGGCCTCCAGGTCGCGGTGGGTGGCGGCCACGAGGCGCACGTCCACGGGGATGGGGCGCCGGCCGCCGACGCGCACGACCTCCTTCTCCTGGAGGGCTCGCAGGAGCTTCACCTGGAGGGCCGGCTGCATGTCGCCGATCTCGTCGAGCAGCAGCGTGCCGCGGTCGGCCAGCTCGAACTTGCCGGGGCGCGCCTGGACGCCGGTGGCCACGCCGCCCTCGATGCCGAACAGCTCGCTCTCGAGGAGCGATTCCGGCAGCGCGGCGCAGTTGAGCGCGATGAGCGCGCCTTCGCGGCCGGAGAGGAGATGCAGGAGCTTCGCGACCAGCTCCTTGCCCGTGCCGCTCTCGCCGCGCACCAGGACGCTCACGCCGCGCGGCGCGATGCGCTCGACGAGGTCGAGCACCTTCCGCATGGGCGGCGCGTAGGCCACGATGCGCTGGCCGGCGACCTCGCGGGCGAGACTCCCCTTGAGCGCCTTGTTCTCCTCTTCGAGCCGCTCGCGCTGCGCTTCGAGGCGCTCGACCTGACGGGCGGCGTCGAGGGCAACGCCGGCGAGCGCGGCCACGGAGTCGAGGAAGCGCCGGTCGTCCGGCGTGAACGTGCGGTCGCCCTCGCCGCGGACCTCCTTGTCGAGCACCGCGATGTAGCCGAGGAAGACGCCGCGGTAGGCGAGCGGCACGGCGAGGAGCTGCTCGAAAGGCCGGCCGCCGAGGTTGCCCTTGGAGCGCGAGAGGAGATGCCCCTCGGCGAGCAGCTCGCGCCAGATCGGCGACGCGAGGAGCACCGTGCCCGTGGGCGACGCCTCGGCCCAGCCGACCGTGGCCGCGGCGCGGGCGCCGCCGTAGGCGTCGCGGGTCACGGCGGCGGCGGCGGCGGGATCGAGCACGGCGCAGACCCTCAGCAGCAGCTCCTCCACCAGCTCGGGCTCCGGGCGCTGGGCGTGGAGGGCCAGCGCCAGGTCGTAGAGCGTCTCGAGCTGGAGGATGCGCCGCTTCTCGGCCAGGCTGGCGTCGGTGCGGGACATGGGGAGATTCTACGACACCCTTTCAACGGGCCGTTCCGACCGGCCCTCCCCGGCTGGCCGCAGGCTCGGGGATTCGGATAGGCTGGCAGGGCACCGGAAAAACTCCTCTCTCCACGGACCGATCCCCGCCAGATAGAAAAAGGAGCCCTCATGATGAAGACCGAAGCCTTCGCAGCCTACTCCGCGACCACGCCGCTCGCCCCGTTCCAGCTGGAGCGCCGCGAGCCGGGTCCGCAGGATGTCCAGATCGAGATCCTGTTCTGCGGCGTCTGCCACTCCGACCTCCACACCGTCCGCGCCGAGTGGGAAGGCACCGTCTTCCCCGTCGTCCCCGGACACGAGATCGTCGGCCGCGTGACCGCGGTCGGCAAGGACGTGACCCGCTTCAAGGCGGGCGACATGGCGGCCGTCGGCTGCATCGTGGACTCCTGCCGCCACTGCGCGAGCTGCGCCGAGGGGCTGGAGCAGTACTGCGAGACCGGGATGACCGGCACCTACGGCGGCGTCGAGAAGCAGACCGGCAAGCAGACCTACGGCGGATACTCCGACCAGATCGTGGTCGACGAGTATTACGTCCTGAAGATTTCCGACAAGCTCGACCCGGCCGCCGTAGCGCCGCTGCTCTGCGCCGGCATCACCACCTGGTCGCCGCTGCGCCACTGGAAGGTCGGCCCGGGCCACAAGGTCGGCATCGTCGGCCTCGGCGGTCTCGGCCACATGGGCGTGAAGCTCGCCCACGCGCTGGGCGCGCACGTGGTGCTCTTCACCACCTCGCCGGACAAGGTGGAGGACGCGAAGCGTCTCGGCGCCGACGAGGTCGTGATCTCGAAGAACGAGGCGGAGATGGCCGTGCACGCGGGCAGCTTCCACTTCATCCTCAACACCGTGGCCGCGCCGCACAACCTGGACGCCTTCCTGGTGCTCCTGAAGCGGGACGGCGCCATGGTCCTGGTCGGCGCGCCGGGCACGCCGCACCCCTCCCCCACCGTCTTCAACCTCATCCTGAAGCGCCGCACGCTGGCCGGCTCGCTGATCGGCGGCATCCCCGAGACCCAGGAGATGCTCGACTTCTGCGCCGAGCACGGCATCGTCTCGGACATCGAGATCATCCCGATCCAGCAGATCAACGAGGCCTACGAGCGGATGCTCAAGGGCGACGTGAAGTACCGCTTCGTGATCGACATGGCCTCGCTCAAGGGCGAGCTGTTGAAGGCGGAGCCGGTGAAGGAGGACGAGGAGAAGGCCGCCTGAGGCCTATTTCGCCTTGATGGATCGCCGCCGCTGGCGGGAGGGCTTCGGCTCGGGGTCAGCATCCGGATCCCACCGGAAACGGTCGAGGTCGACCCGGCCGGCGGTGCTGAATTCGACGCCCTCTTCTTCGAGAAGATGGCGCTGATATCCCTCCCAATTGGCCTCCCAACCGATCTCCCCACCTGCATCCGCGCGCGGGCTGACCTCGCCCCGCGAATTGATGACCCGCTGCCAGGGAACGTCGGAACCTTCGGGGAGGGCGTGGAGCGCGTAGCCGACCTGACGGGCGCCGCGTCCGAGACCGGCGAGGGCCGCCACCTGTCCGTAGGTGGCGACCCGGCCGGCGGGGATGCGGGAGACGACAGCGTAGATGGGCTGCCAGCCCTCGTTCACAAGAGCGCTCCTGACTACGCGGTGGTATTCGAGTCGGCGGAGCCGGTGGAGTCGGCGTCGATCGCGCGGAGGATGGCGTCGGTGAACTGGCTGGTCGACGCTTCACCCTTGAGGTCGCGGGTGCGGATGCCCTGGTCCACGATGACGCTGCGCAGGGCGCGGCGGATGCGCTCGGCGACGTCGTCCTTGTGCAGGTGGTAGAGCATCATGATGCCCGAGCGGAGGATCGCCAGCGGGTTCGCCAGATCCTTGCCCGCGATGTCCGGAGCCGTGCCGTGGACCGCCTCGAAGATGGCCGCGTGGGTGCCCAGGTTCGCTCCCGGCACGACACCCAGACCGCCGACGAGTCCGGCGCAGAGGTCGGAGACGATGTCGCCGTAGAGGTTTTCCAGCACCAGGACGTCCGACTTCTCCGGGTACATGACGAGCTGCATGCACATGTTGTCGACGATCTTGTCCTCGGCCTGGATCTCGGGGTAGCGGGTGGACACCTTGCGGAAGCAGTCCAGGAAGAGGCCGTCCGACAGCTTCATGATGTTGGCCTTGTGGACGGCCGTGACCGTCTTGCGGCCGTGGCGCCTCGCGTACTCGAAGGCGAACTCGGCGATGCGGGTGGAGGCCTTCTCGGTGATGATCTTGAGGCTCTCCACGACGCCGGGCACGACCTCGTGCTCGATGCCGCTGTAGAGGCCTTCGGTGTTCTCGCGCACCACGATGATGTCGACGTTCTCGAACCGGCTCGGGATGCTCGGCAGCGAGCGCGAGGGGCGCAGGTTGGCGTAGAGATCCAGCTCCTGGCGCAGGCGCACGTTGATCGACTTGAAGCCGCCGCCGACCTTGGTCTCGACGGGGCCCTTCAGCGCCACCTTGTTCACGCGGATGGCTTCGAGGACGTGCGGCGGCAGGGGATCGTTGAACTGCTTGACGGCTTCCGCGCCCGCGACCTGGGGCTCCCACTCGATGTCGGCCCCCGCGGCGTCCAGCACCCGGGTCGCAGCCGCGGCCACTTCGGGGCCGATGCCGTCGCCGGGAATCAGGGTTACTTTGGTCTTGCTCATGGGTTGATTCTGGCTCCTTCCATTCGAGGAGGAAGGGTATCACGGGGGCTTTTCGGAGCCGGGGAGAGGAGGAACGGGATCTATTTCCGGAGTTCTTCGATCTTCGCCACGATGTCGCGGTAGTGGGTGTTGATCCCGTACAGCTCCACGAAGGTGGCATAGGCGGAGGCGGCATCGCCCATGGCCTGGTAGGCGTCGCCCATGTCGTACATCAGGCCCAGCCGGTCGTCCTCGACGAGGTTCGGGGCTTCCATGCCGCGGCGGTACCACTTCACGGCCAGCTCGGGCAGCCCCTTGTCGAGGAAGCAGAGCCCAAGCATCGAGCAGCAGATCACGAGATAGCGGGAGTCCTTGGCGGCGAGTTGGAACTCGCCGATGGCCTCGTCCAGCAGTCCCATCTC
Organism: Holophagales bacterium; assembly: GCA_031390755.1. Taxonomy (GTDB): domain Bacteria; phylum Acidobacteriota; class Thermoanaerobaculia; order Multivoradales; family UBA5704; genus DATMER01. The sequence goes on along the minus strand of JANMTS010000123.1, from coordinate 45,566 downwards.
GCGGTAGGCGATGCCGAGGTTGTAGTGGGTGTCGTAGTCTGTAGGCGACAGGTGCTCGGCCACGCCCTTCTTGAACCCTTCGACGATCTCTTCGAGCGACTGCTCGGCCTGGACGGTCGAGCCGTCCTGGAAGACCTCTTCCCTCGACAGCTCCTCCACCAGCTCTCCGGCCAGGTCGAAGAAGTCGTCCTCTTCGTCGAACAGGGCGGCTGACTCGGCGCCGGGCGCCGCGGGGGCGGGAGCCGCGGCCCTGCGCGAGGCCGTCTCGTCGAGCCAGTCCACGCCGCTGTCCTCGAAAGCTTGCGGCTCGAGGTTTCCAGCAGCCAGCGCATCCCAGCCCGCGGAATCGGGGACGCCGGGAACCGCTGCGGGGAAGATCGGACCCGACGGCGCGACACCCGCCTCCTCGTCCTCGATCATGGAGCCGAGCGAGGTGAGGTCGAACAAGGCGCCCTTGGCGAACGTCGGCGGCGGCGCCGCAGCAGGAGCAGGCGGAGCCGGAGCAGTTGTCTGGACAGGAGGCGCAGCCGCCTGGACCGACGGCGCGGCCGCGGGAGTTTGCGGCGCAGGCGATGCCGGCGGCGCGAGCGGACGTGGCGGAGGCGTCGCGGCCCCGGGCTTGCGGGCCGGCTTGTCCTGATGAAGGAGACCGCGGAGCAGGGTGTCCACGCCCCTGGACGAGGCCGGGGACCATGGAGTCGCGGGGGGCGGCGGAGACGAGGGCCTGGCCGGCGGCGGCGGCGGCGGTGGTTCCACGGGCGCGGGTGCGGGTGCGGGTGCGGGAGCACTGGCGACGGGCGGAGCGGCCTCTTCAAGAGCCATCTCCTCGGCCGGTCCCAGGTCCATCTCAAGGAGCTCGTCCGGCAACGCCTCCAGCACCGGCTCTTCGACCGCGGGCGTTTCGAGCGCGGGCTCTTCCAGGAGGCCTTCCTCGAAGACCAGCTCGTCCAGGACGGGCTCGCCGAGAGCCGGCTCCAGGGAGGACAGCGCCTCCTCGGGGAAGTCCACCAGCGCGGGAAGCTCCGGCTCGGGCTCGGGAACGACCGGGGCCGGGGGCGTCGGAGCCGCGACCGGAGAGGACAGCCCATGGGGACCGGCCACGACCTCGTTGCCGCGGAGCTGGTAGCCGGCCTCGACGAGCCGCGCGCGAACGCTCTGCCACGGCTCGGCGGTCCCGGTGGCCGTGGAGATCTCGAACAGCCGACGGGCCAGCGCGAAAACCTGCTCGTAGCGGCCCTTGTTGAGATGGAGCTTGATGAGGAGAGCGTGCGCGGCGAGGCTGTCCGGCCGGTTGCGGAGGGCCTCGTCCAGACGCTCCATCGCCTTGTCTTCGAGGCCGTACTTGGCGAGGACCTCGGCCTCGGTGACCAGCTCGTCGCGCTCGGCCTCTTCCTGCTGCCGGGAGGCGATCGACTCGACCACGGCCGCTCCGCCCGCCGGGGCGTCGTCAAGGGTGCCGGACTCCCATGGCAGAGCTTCAATTTCGATGTCGGCGTCGAGCGTGAACGCCTCGGCCTCCGCGAAGCTCTCGGGTCCGGGGAACGCTTCTATCGGCGCGGTCGGCGCGGTCGGCGCGGACGGCGTCGCCCGGAGCGGCTCGGCGGCGAGGCCCTCGATCTCCAGCGGCTCCAGCGTGAGGCTGTCCTCGAGCTCGATCTCCAGGGCGGCGGCATCGTCGTCCCGCGAAGCCCAGGCCGGGCGGACGGCCGCGCCCCTCAGGTCGGGAGGCGGCTTCACCAGGCTGGGCGAGTCATCCTCTGGAAGCTCGACGACCAGCTCTTCGAGCGAATCGAGATCGATCTCGACTTCATCACTGTCGAGGTCACTGTCGAGATGCGAGGTGGACGGTCCCGTCCCGGCGACCGAGGCCTCGGCCTCGCGCATGGCCACCATGAGGTCGTCGCCAAGGTCGATCTCGAGCTCGATCGAGGCGTCGTCGTCATAGTTGAGGGCGGTTGAAGCCGCAGCTTCAACCTCGACCTCGAAAGTCATCTCCTGTTCCGGCTCGGGCTCCGGTTCCGGCTCGGGCTTGCGGCGGCGGCTGGTGTCGCTGGCGATCTGTTCGGCCGCAGGATTGCGCTCGATGGCCACGGAGAGGAAGTGCGCGGCGGCGGCCTCGTCGCCCGCATCGCGCAGGGCGTCGACGGCGTCGGCGATGAACCGGAGGTTCTGGGAGTCGATACCCAGCGCCCGCTCGTAGACCTGGGCCGCGTCCTGGGTGCGGCCGTGCTTGATCATGAGCTCGGCGATGATCCGGTACTCGTTGATCGCCTTCTCGAAGAGCTTCTGCTGGTGATAGATCTCGGCGAGCTTGACGTGGTACGAGGGGTTGTCGGGCTCCAGATCGGCCATCTTGTTGTAGATGGAGATCGCCGACGGTGCGTTCTCGTGCTTCGTGTAGTAGTCCGCCAGAACCTGGTACTGGGTGCGCGCCTCGGTGACGAGGTTCTGCTTGTGGTAGAGGTCGGCCAGCCGCTCGTAGATGTCGAGCCGCGTGGGGTCGAGCTTGATGACCTTCTTGTAGATCGCGATGGCTTTGACGAAGAAGCCCTGCGAGGAGTACTGCTCGCCGATCTGGTTGAAGAAGTCGACCGCCTCGTCGATGCGCTGGATGCGCGCATAGAGGTCGCCCACCCGGTTGAGGGTGTTGATGTCGTTCGGGTTCTCCACGAGGAGCTTGCGGTACTCGCGGATCGCGGGCTCGATCTTGCCGCGGGAGACGAACTTCTCCGCTGTCTGGACGACCTGCTCGCGCTGGAGCGCCATCAGAGGGCCGCCTCCATCGCGAGGACGCCCGGGCGCCGGGACGATGGCGAGCCTTCCGTGCGCGGCAGCACCGGCCGGTAGGTCAGGCGGTGGACCGGGCAGGGGCCGTACGCCTCCAGGGCCGCGAGATGCTCGGGCACCGAGTAGCCCTTGTGCGCGGCGAAGCCGTACGCGGGGTAGTCACGGTCGAGCTCGGTCATCATCCGGTCGCGCTCGACCTTGGCCAGGATGGACGCGCAGGCGACGCCGTAGCTGACGGCGTCGCCGCGGATCAGGGGAAGGCAGGGCATCCCGAAGCCGCGGAGGGAGACGGCGTCGACCACCACGCAGTCGGGCGCCGGCTTCAGGCCGGAGACCGCCTGCGACATGGCGCGGCGGGTGGCTTCGAGGATGTTGATGCGATCGATCACGTCGGCGTGGACGGCGACCACCGCGTAAGCCACGGCGGAGGCGCGGATCGCCGCGGCCATGCGTTCGCGCTCGGCCGCGGTCAGGCACTTGCTGTCATCCACCCCGGGCACGACGGAGCTGCAATCCACGACCACAGCCGCGGCGACGACGGGGCCGGCCAGCGAGCCGCGGCCCGCTTCGTCCACCCCCGCGACGCGGCAGTAGCCGCAACCGGCGAGCCAATCCTCAAGCCCGCGCATCAGGCGCAGGCGATAGGCCTCGGCAAACAAGTCGAGCATTCCCGGTACAGCCGGGGTCGCTCTCGTCACCCTGCTCCTTTCGTGGCGATCAGCGGCAGCCGGCGGCGTCAGCCGCGGTTATCGTCGCGCCGCTCTTCGATCCGGGCCGCCTTGCCGCGCAGGTTGCGCAGGTAGTAGAGCTTGGCCCGGCGGACCTTGCCGCGCCGCATCAGCTCGATCCGGTCGATCGAAGGCGAATGGAAGGGGAAGATTCTCTCGACGCCGACGCCGCCCGACATCTTGCGGACGGTGAACGTCTCACGGGTTCCGCCGCCCCGGCGCGCGATGACGACGCCCTGGAACACCTGGATGCGTTCCTTCTCGCCTTCCTTCACGCGCACATGGATGCGAACGGTGTCTCCCGGAGCGAACTCGGGCTGGCCACCGCGGAAATAGCTCTTCTCGACCTGATCGATCTGGTTCATGCCTCACCTCTTAAGCTGGCGGAGCCCGCCTGGGGGACTACCACCATTATTTTCTATTTCAGAATGGCTACGCAACCCCGTCTCCCCGGGCTCGCGCGGCTCCCGTTCCAATCTCTCCAAGTCCCGGCGCTGCTCCGGGGTCAGCCGGCTCCGGCGCTCCGCAGGCCCGAGGCCGCGCAGCAGGTCCGGCCGCTTCTCCCAGGTGGCAAGCAGCGCCTCCCGTTCCCGCCAGCGGCGGATCGCGGCGTGATCCCCCGAGGTCAGCACCTCGGGCACCGCCATCCCGTCCACCACCGGCGGCCGGGTGTAATGCGGATAGTCGAGCAGGCCCGACCGGAAGCTGTCCTGCTCCACCGAGTCGGCCAGCTTCACGACGCCGGGCACCTGCCGCGACAGCGCCTCGATGAGCACCATGGCGGGCAGCTCGCCGCCGGACAGCACGTAGTCGCCGATCGAAAGCTCTTCGTCCACCACGGTGCGGCGGACGCGCTCGTCGATCCCCTCGTAGCGCCCGCACATCAGGAGCAGGTCGCCGCGGTCCGCCAGCTCGCGCACCTTCGCGTCGTCGAGCCGGCTCCCCTGCGGCGAGAGGAGGATGCGCCAGGGTTGGGATTGATCCCAGGATTGATCCCCTGGTTGATCCCCTTCCCTCCCACCCTCTCTCGACATCGCTTCGGACACCATCTTCACGGCCCGGATCCAGGGCGGCGCCGTCATCACCATTCCGCCGCCGCCGCCGTAGGGCTCGTCGTCGACGCTGCGATGCCGGTCTTCCGTGAAGCTCCGGAGGTCGTGCACGTCGACCTTCAGCAGCCCCTTCTCGATCGCCCGCCCCACCAGGCTGGTGGCCAGGAACGGGCCGAACAGCTCGGGGAAGATGGTCAGGATCTGGACGCGCATGTTTCGAGCAATCCCGGCGGCAGATCCAGCTCGATGCGTCCCTGTTCCACGTCCACGCTCTTCAGGAAGCTGCGCACGAAGGGGATCGGCACCTCCCGCTCGCCGTCCGAGACGACCAGCAGGAGCCCGCCTCCGTCCTCCACCACGTCGGTCACGCGCCCCAGGTCCACGCCGTCGACACCGACGACACCGACGACAATACAGCGGCAGCCGACGAGCTCGTACCAGTAGTAGGTACCCTCGGGCGCCGCCGGCACGTCGGAGCGGTCGACCTCCAGGCTCAGGCCGCGCAGCTCTTCCGAGCGCTCGCGGCCGTCCGGCCCGTCGTAGCCGAAGAAATGCAGCCGCAAACCACCTTTGTGCGGCCGGCTTTCCTTCACTTCAAGGCGGATCGGCGGCCGGCCTTCGCGGATGCCCAGCACCCGGCTGCCGGGTTCGAGGCGCCCGGGTACGTCGCTCAGAACCTCGACCGTGACTTCGCCGCGCACCCCATGGGGGCGCAGCACCCGGCCTACGGCGACCCGCTCGGGCAGGTCGGCGCGAGGTTCCGCAATTGCCTGGGACGCCGCGTTCGCGAGCGTCGCGGGCTCAGTCTTCATCCTCGAGGATTTCGAGCTCATGGCGCACGCCTCTCCGGTCTTCCCGGGTCTCCAACAGGGTGCGCAACGCGCGGGCGGTCCGTCCCTGCCTGCCGATCACCTTGCCGAGATCGTCCGGCGCCACGCTCAATTCAAGGATGTTCGCGCGCCGGCCCGGGATCTCGGTGACTTCGACGTCGTCCGGCTGGTCGACCAGCAGTTGGACGAGCTCCTTGAAGTCGTCGACCAGCTCAGGCACTCTTTCTCACCTGCTGCTCGACGAGCTTCTTGACCGTCGGGGACATCTTGGCTCCCTTGTCGACCCAATGCTGGGCACGGACGGTGTCGATGTTCACCTGCGCCGGGTTCTTCGTCACGTCGTAAAAGCCGATCTCTTCGACGGCCACCGCGGTCGGGACTCTCCGCGAGTCGGACACGACGACGCGGAAGAAGGGATTGTTCCGGGCGCCCATGCGGCGCAGCCGAATTGTCAGCATCTCTGTCGACCTCCAAGGTTCTCGTTGGGAGCGCGCGGACAGACCTCGACCCGAGGCGTCCACGCGCAAAGACGGGGGATTGTAGCACAGAGGGGAAGGAGGGCAATCTAGCGCTTCTTGCCTCCCAGGGCTTTCTTCAGCCACTTGCCCTGGACGCCCTTGAACATCTTCTTCATTCCCTTGTACTGCTTGAGCAGCCGGTTGATGTCCTGCACCGAGGTGCCGGAGCCGATCGCGATGCGGCGTTTGCGGCTGCCGTTGATGATGTCGGGCCGGCGGCGCTCCTGGGGAGTCATCGAGTTGATGATGGCCTCGACCCGGCGCAGGCCGCCCTCGTCGACGTTGGAGGCATCCATGTTCTTGAGCGGCCCGACCTTGGGCAGCAGCTCCAGAACCTGGCCGAGGGGCCCGAGCTTGCGGATCTGGCGGAGTTGGTCGCGCAGGTCTTCCAGGCTGAACTCCTGGTCGACCATGCGGCGGGCGAGGCGCTCGGTCTCGGCCGCGTCAAGGCCCTGCTCGGCCTTCTCGATGAGCGACAGGACGTCGCCCATGCCGATCATGCGCGAGGCGATCCGCTGGGGATGGAAGAGCTCGAGGTCGTCCGACTTCTCGCCCATGCCCACGAAGCGGATGGGCACGCGGGCCACGGTGCGGATCGACAGCGCCGCGCCGCCGCGGGAGTCGCCGTCGAGCTTGGTCAGGACGACGCCGGTGAGCGGCAGGACGGCCGCGAACTGCTCGGCGCTCTTGACCGCGTCCTGGCCGGTCATGGAGTCGGCCACGAAGAGGATCTCGTGCGGCTCGATCTTCTTGGCGAGCTGCTGGATCTCTTCCATGAGCGCGGTGTCGACGTGGAGCCGGCCCGCGGTGTCCATGATCATGACGTCGTGGCCGCGCTGCCGGGCGAAAGCCAGCGCGCGGGCCCCGAGGTCGACCACCGACTCGCCGGGCTCGGGCTCGACCACCGGCACGTCCACGCCCTTGCCCACCTGCTTGAGCTGCTCGACCGCGGCGGCGCGCTGAAGGTCGCCGGCCACGAGGATCGGGTGCCGGCCGCGCTTCTTGAGGCGCTTGGCGATCTTGCCCGCGGTGGTCGTCTTGCCCGAGCCCTGGAGGCCGCAGAGCATGATGACCGTGGGCCGGCCGTCGAGGCGCAGCTCGGTGCCCTCGTCGCCGAGGAGGGTGGCGAGCTCGTCGCGGACGATCTTGATGACCTGCTGGCCGGGGCTCAGGCTTTCGAGCACCTCCTGGCCGAGCGAACGCTCGCGGACCCGCTCGACGAAGGGCTTGACGACCCGGAGGTGAACGTCCGCTTCGAGCAGAGCCAGGCGGATCTGGCGCAACGCCGCTTCCAGGGCCTCGGGCGTGACCCGGCCCTCGCCCTTGAGCTGGCGGAAGACGTCCTGGAGCTTTCCCTGCAAACCGTCGAACATGGGGATTCCTCGTGGGCGCCGCGGAAGGCTGTCTCCGCGGGGAGAGGGATGGTAGCACGACAGGAAGGCCGGGCTCCGGCCTTCCCATATACTCTTCGGCCTTATGGAACGACGCGCAAAGATCATGGCCACTCTGGGGCCGGCGAGCACGGACGAGGGAGTCCTCCAGGGACTCATCCGCGCCGGCGTCGACCTCTTTCGACTCAATCTCTCCCACGGATCGCAGGACGAGCACCGCAAGACCCTGGCGCTGGTCCGGCGCGTGGCCCGCGAGCTGGGCACCCACCTGCCGGTCGTCATGGATCTCATGGGCCCCCGCTACCGCCTGGGCGTCCTCCCCGACACGGAGCGCCTGCTGACCGCCGGCCAGGAGGTCGTGCTCTCTTCGAAGCCCTCGCCGTCCGATCTGCCGGTGGACGGCGACATCCTCCCCCACCTTCAGGCCGGCGAGCGCGTGCTCATCGACAGCGGTCTCGTGGAGCTGCGGGTGGTCGCGAACGAGGGCGACCGCGTGCGTGCCGTGGTCATCAACGGCGGTCCGGTCCGCAACCGGAAGGGGATCAACCTCCCGGACACCAACCTGCCGTTCGAGATCTCCGAAAAGGACCGCTCGGACATCGTCTTCGCCGTCGCCGAGGACGCCGACTATCTCGCGGCGAGCTATGTGGGCGAGGCGGCCCACATCCATGCGCTGCGCAAGGTGGTGACCGAGGCGGGCGGACGCATCCCGCTCGTGGCCAAGCTCGAACGCGCCACCGCCCTCGATCACCTGGACGAAATCACCGAAGCCGCCGACGCCCTCATGGTGGCGCGCGGCGACCTCGGCGTCGAAGTGCCCCTGCCCACCGTGCCGGTCCATCAGAAGCGGATCGTCGCGGCCGGCCGCCGGGCGGGCAAGCCGGTGATCGTGGCGACCCAGATGCTGGAGTCCATGATCGAGCAGCCGCGCCCCACCCGCGCCGAGGCCACGGACGTGGCCAACGCGGTGTTCGACGGCGCCGACGCGCTCATGCTCTCGGGCGAGACCGCGGTGGGCAAGTATCCGGTCGGCGTGGTGCAGACGATGTCGAGCATCATCCTCGAAGCCGAGGCCTACGCCCGCGAAACGGCCAACCCGGCCAAGTCGATCCAGCCGCTCGGCAACGCCAACGCCCGGCGCACCTTCGAGCTCGATCCCACCGCCGATCCGAGCGCCGACGGCGAGCCGGACGTGCCGGACATGGTCTCCGCCGCGGCCGTCTACGCCGCCGACGAGCTCAAGATCCACCGCATCGTGGCGTTCAGCCAGAGCGGCTTCACCGCCCGGCTCGTGGCCCGCTACCGGCCGACCTCGCCGGTGCTCGCCTTCACCAAGGACGAACGGGTCGCCCGTCAGCTTCAGCTCGTCTGGGGCGTCCGGCCGGTGGTCACGGATTCCGACGTGGATTCGCTCGACGAGCTGGTGCAGGTGGTCGAGCGCAATCTGCGCGACGCCGGGCTCGCGGCGCCGGGCGAGCGGATCTTGATCCTCATGGGCCATCCCATCCGGGAGAAGCCGCTGACCAATCTGATGCGCGTTCACCGTATCCGTCCGGCCTGACGGGAGCGCCTGGACGTGACGCAGTGACGCCGTGACCCGACGCCGCGGGCTTCTCCTCGCCGCTGCCGGCCTGATCCTCGCGGTCGGGCTCGCGGACGGTCTGTGGCTGGAGCCCCGCGTGCTGCTCTTCCGGGACGACGTCCGGATCCACCTCGAAGCTCCGCCCCTGCGGATCGTCCACCTGAGCGACCTGCACATCGGCAGGGACCGGCCCCTCCTCCACCGGCTGCTCCAGGAGACCGCCGACGCCAAACCGGACCTGATCGTCATCACCGGCGACTTCGTGCAGGACACCCCGTCCAAGGGCGCGATGGCCGGCCGGCTCACCGCGGTCTCCGCCTTTCTCGCCACCCTGCGGCGGACCGCGCCGATCGTCGGAGTGCAGGGGCACAGCGAGCACCAGGGAGACGTGATCAACGCGCTCGACCGTTCCGGCGTGGAGCTGCTGTCGAACGAAGGCCGGCGGATCGACCACGGCGGCAGCGTCCTTCTCCTGGGGCTCAATCAGCAGGTCGGGGAAGACGTCGGCGGCTTCCGCTGGCAGAGCCCCTTTCAGGTGGTGCGCTGGAATGGCCAGCCGGTCTGGGGGGCCTTCCGGGAGCGCCCGTTCCGCAACTTCTACAGCCACTGGGACCCGGCTCCCCTCAGCCTGACGGACACGAGCGGTCCCTTCGTCTGGAGCGGCTACGAGGTGGTCTGCGACACCCTGATCGACAACCGCAACGCAGGCACGGGCATCGTCGTCCACAGCCGCTTCGTGCTGGGCGAGGACCGGATGTACAGCCTTACCTATGGCAGCGGCCGGGGAATGCTCGGCACGTTCTCGCTCTGGGCCAGGGGGACGGAGGTCGAAGGCGGCGCGAAGCTGGATACGCACGTCACGCCCAAGCCCGGCGTCTGGTATCGGATGCGCGTGCGGGTCGAGGTGACTCCTGAATCTGTAGGTGGTGTCGGCGGAGGCGGAGTCGTGAGGCTGCTCGCCAAGGTCTGGCCTGCGGACGGCCCCGAGCCGCAGGAGTGGCAGGCGCGGGGCGAGGACCGCTCGGCGCATCGGGTGCAGGCCGGCACCGCCGGGCTCTGGACCTGGGGCGGCGGCACCGTCGGCTACCGCAATTTCAAGGTGATGGGCCTGGACGGCTCGCTTCTCGTGGACGCGCCGATGACCGGCGCCCAGAAACCGGAAGGCTTCCGGGAGGGGACCCGGGGCACGCGCCTGGCCCTCGCCCTGGCCCGCAGCCCCTGGGTGCCGCCGGGCACGCCGACCGTGGTTCTGTCGCACACGCCCGCGGTGGCTCTCGAAGCCGCGCAGCGCGGTCTCGAGGTGGTGCTCGCCGGCCACACCCACGGAGGCCAGATCCGCCTCCCGCTCCTCGGCGCCCTCACCACCCGGGACGCCCTCGGCCCCTACTACGACGAGGGCCGCTTCCAGTTCCCCTCGCCGAGCCTCCGCGGCCTGACCACTCTCTACATCAACGCCGGGGTCGGCACCTCGGTCCTGCCCATCCGCTTCTTCTGTCCGCCGCGGTTCGCGGTGATCGAGCTGGGCCGGGACCGCGCTTCGTCGATGCGCTAAGATCATTGTCTCGACAAGGAGCGACCGATGAGCCAGATCACTTTCGAGATTCCCGACGAAACCCTCCTCGCTCTCGAGGTCTCCGAGTCCGAAGCCGGGCCAGCCCTCCGCATGGCAGCCGCTGCGAAGCTTTTCGAGATGGGAAGGCTCTCGTCGGGTGCCGCCGCCAGCCTTGCCGGGATTCCCCGAACCCTTTTCCTTACCCGGCTTGCCGACTACGGCGTCGACACCTTTCGCCTGACCGAAGACGATCTGCTCAAGGAAGCCCGTCTTGCGTGAGGTGATCTGCGACACCTCTTCACTGCAGTACCTCCACCAGCTTCGAGTCCTGAATCTCCTTCCCCGGCTGACTGATGCCGTCGTCGTCCCTCCGGCAGTCCGCGAGGAGATCCACGTCGGCCTCCGCCTCGACATCGACCTCCCTGACCTGCACGGCCTCGGATGGATCGCATTTCGGGCACCTCAGACTCGGCCAGCCCTGCCTCATCGCCACGACCTGGGACCTGGCGAAACGGAAGTCTTGATGCTCGGCCTGGAGTCAGCTCATTCGCTCCTCCTCCTCGACGACGCCCTCGCCAGGAGAGTCGCGAACGGGCTTGAGTTGCCGTTCACGGGCACACTGGGAGCTCTCCTGCGCATGAAGGAATCAGGCCTTATCCCCGCTGTCCATCCACTTCTCGACCGTTTGCAGGAGCTGCGCTTTCGACTCTCTCCGGAGACTCGCTCAGCAGTGCTCAAGCTGGCGGCCGAGAAGGAGTGACGCTTCGCTCGGCGGTGAACGCCGTGGCTCCTCTGTTCCGCAAAGCCGTCCCATCCCGGCAGGTGGCCGACGCCCACCCGGCGGATCGTTGCCGGGGCATCGGACCATCGACAGACTGGAGCTGTCCCCTCGACGGAGAGGGGCGGCCGGCCCGTTTCGGAGCCGGCCTCAGACACCCGGAGGTTTCGATGGTCACGAGATCCGAGGACAAGAAGGATCAGGCCCGCCAGTGCGGAAAGCACGCTTCGTCGGAATGCGGCTCGACTCACGACGATTGCCCGAACACCTGGAAGGGTTCGTGCGACCGCGAAGCCGGGCACAGCGGCTCCCATCACTGCGACAAGTGCCAGAGCGCCTTCTGACGCCGGCAGCCCCCCGGAGCGAAGGGCCTCAGCCCGCCCGGCGGTCGGCGGTGAGGCCCACGTTCCGGAAGCCCGCCTCCTGGATGACTTCGAGGACGTGCCGGACCTCTCCATAGGAGAGCCGTCGGTCCCCTTCCACGATCACGGGCCGGTCCTCCCCCGCCGCTCCCGACGCACCCGAGGTTCTCAGGTCGGCCATCTTCGCTTGCAGGAACTCGGGCGGCACCGGCACGGCGTCGACCCAGATGGTGCCGTCCGCTTGGATCGTGACCGTGATCTGGCGCTCCGACTCGGGCAGGTTCGGGGGCTTGGCCGTCTCCGGAAGTTGGACGGCGACCTGATGGGTGAGCATCGGGGTCACCACCATGAAGATGATGAGGAGCACGAGGCAGACGTCGACCAGCGGCGTGACATTGATCTCGCTGCGAACCGCCATCGCGGCCCGGGCCTGGGGAACGTTCATCTCTCCACCTCCGTCGTCTGGAATCAAGCCCCCCGTCGGGGGCCGTGGAGAGGCGCCTCTGTAGCGTTTAGAACGGAGGCTCAGGATTTCGGTTCCGCGGCCGCAAACCCAGCACGGCGAGCGCCACCAGCGAGCCCAGCATCGCGAGCGCCATGTCCTTGTGCGCGTCCCACAGATCGCCCTGCTGGCCGTTGTAGGCGTCCGCGTCCTGCGGTGAGAGAGCCATCGTCAAACCCCACTCAAACAGCTCATAGAGCGCACTGGCCGCGAGGACGAACTCGAAGGCCACATAGAACGCGAACCCGCGCGGCACCTTGAAGTAGCGGACGCAGACTTCCCAGACCGGCAGCGCCCAGAGCAGCCCGAACGCGAAGTGAACCACGCGGTCGTAATGATTCCGCTGGAAGTGAAACGTCGACGTCAGGTCCGAGCCCGTCAGCGCCTTCGCCCAGTCGTCATAGGGGACGTACGAGTAGATGTACCGCGCCCCGAGAATGTGGAGCATCAGGAACACCGCGAGGCCCGTGAGCGCCGCGTTGGAGATCGGGAACCGCCGGCTGAGCACGGCGAGCGCCGCGAGAGCCACGACCGTGGGGATGTGCTGAAGGTACATCTGCCCGGGGTACGGCGCCCCGATGCAGCCGAGGACGAGCAGCAGGGCCGTGGCGCCGAGCAGGATCTTGGGATAGGAGCTCGTCACCGCTCGCGCTGGCCCCACTTGGACTGGTACACGGGAGTTCCGCGCTAGTCGCAGTCAGGAAAGTCCCGGCAGTCCGGAAAGGTCTCTCGCATGTAACGGGCGACTTCCGCGAGAGTCTGAGGCTTCGCCGGCTTCTGCCCGACACCGCCTTCGGGCGCCTCGCCCTCCACATCTGCGGCGTGGATCTCCCCGGCAACCCCAGCGATCCGCTTTCTGCCCTTACGGGTCAGCTTCTCCATTCTCATGGAGACAGCTTCCGGGGATCAGCTGGGCTTGTCAAGAGCGCGGCGATCCTCGCAGCCCTCGTTGAGCGCCGATCACCTGTTCGTTCTCAGGCCGGGTCTCAATCCAGTCAAGCGGCTCGGCCAGCGGCAGGCTGTCGGCTAAGCAATCCGGGAGGACTCATGAACAAGTACCACCTGACCTTCAAAGACAGCAAGTGGAAGCTCAAGCCCGAGGGCGCCTCGCGCGCCGTCAAGGTCTTCGAGAAGAAGAGGGACGCCATCAAGGGGAGCGCCGAGTACCTGAGAAGCAGGGAGGGTTCTCTGCGAATCCACAAGAAGGACGGGACGATTCAGGAGGAGCGGACGTACCCAAGGTAGCTTGCTTGAATCCTCTACATCGGCTGGCGTGCGTAGATTCCGATTAGGCAGGTGAGCACGAGGCATAAGAGTGAGACCAGACCATAGGCCAAACGATGTCGGCCCGAATCCTCAGTTGAAACAGTGCCTTTGTGAAATAGCAGAGCGACAAACGAAACCGCAACAAGTACCGCATAGATTAAGACACGCGAAGCTGGCTCACGCAGCAAGAGTGCTAGCGTAGGAAGAAGAAAATATAGCGGCTGAAACGGACTGGCAAGGCTCCCACCAGTCCCAGCGACTAGATGAGTCAAAGCTGCAATGTCAGCAAAAAATACAAGAAGAATCGCTGAAGACCAAGAAAGACCCTCGAAGGGCATAGAGGAGAACAAAGGACTCCATGTTGCTGCAAAGGGTTCAGACGCAGCCAACATGCCGACCGTGGAGAGAAACAGCGCCAGGATCAGCCAGCTAAATCCAGCATAGGTAGGCTGGTCTTTGTACCACCGAACCAGGGTGCTATCCCTGCGAAATACCGCGGCTGCTAAGAACATAATAACGACGATCGACACTTGAGAGACAAGTGCCCCTGCGACAATATTGGCGGGCGTCACTATCTGGTCGACTTTCACCATCCCTCCCCAAGGTGAATTCAATTTTGCTAAAACTACACGTCGCCGGGCTGTCCCTCGAGGGGTCTCGACAAGAAGCTGACCCTTGCGAGGAAGATCAACCCTCGGCAATATCACTCTAAGTCATAGCAATTGCTTGAAGATACTACCTCTTTTCTTGCCAGATCGCAATTGAGGAGACTACTTTGGCCGCCGCCGTGGCGGCAGGTAGCGGCGTAGTAGGATAGAAGCCAGATGGATGAGCACCCGCCCTCTGGCCCGAAGACCCGCGATGCCGTCACCTACAAGGGCCGCAGCCCGGCCTCAGCCCAAGCGAGCTCGGCGGCCCGAGGCAGCAGCAAGAAGACGAATACCGCCTGCGAGCTGGCTCTCCGGAGGGCCCTTTGGGGGGCTGGGTACCGATACCGGAAGAACGTCGCTGACGTTCCCGGTCGTCCCGACATCGTGTTCCAGCGCGCTCGGGTCGCCATCTTCTGTGACGGAGACTTCTGGCACGGGAACAACTGGGAGGCTCGGCGCCACAAGCTCCAAGGCGGCTCCAACCCTGACTACTGGATCGCCAAGATTCAGCGCAACATGGAGCGCGACCAGGAGACGACGACGCGGCTGGAATCGTCCGGGTGGACGGTGCTCCGCTTCTGGGAGTCTGAGATCCGGGCCGGGACGCTGCAAGTCGTCCAAGCGATCGCGGCGACCCTCGCAAAGGTACTTGACAAGACCGACAAAATGCCGTAAATAGAGCGTAACATGGCGAAACGTGGTAACGCCCTCCGGCAACGCGCTCCTCGGGTCATCAGCTTGTTCACCGGCGCCGGTGGGCTTGATCTTGGATTCGAAGCGGCAGGCTTCAAGACCGCCGTGGCCGTCGAAATCGACCCGGAGGCAGTCGCGACCCTTCGCCACAATCGCGATTGGCCGGTCCTGGACCGTGACATCCACACCATCAGCTCTCAAGAGATCCTGAGCGCTGCCTCCCTCAAGGAAGGCGAGGCCGATGCCCTCATTGGCGGGCCGCCTTGCCAGCCCTTCTCCAAGTCCAGCTATTGGGTGTCTGGAGACAGCTTACGGCTGGAGGATCCGCGCGCCGCGACCCTTGCCGCGTATCTTAGAGTGCTCAGGGACACGCTCCCTCAGACGTTCCTGCTGGAGAACGTGCCCGGGCTCGCGTATCGCCAGAAGAACGAAGGGCTCGAGCTCATCAAGAAGTCCATCGCGAAGATCAACCGGGAGCGCGGCACGCAGTATCGAATCAGCGTCGACAAGCTCAATGCCGCAGATTACGGTGTGCCCCAGGTTCGGGAGCGCGTCTTCATCATCGGAGACCGAGACGGAAAGGAGCTCTCTTTCCCATCCCCCACTCACAGAGAGAATCAAGACGGGTTGCTGCCCTTCGGTATTCAGCCTCACGCGACAACCTGGGATGCGATCGGCGATCTCGAAGAGAATGACGACCCAGAGCTTCAGATCCGTGGCCGGTGGGCAGAGCTGCTGCCCTCCATCCCAGAGGGCGACAACTATCTCTGGCATACAGAACGAGGCGGTGGTCTCCAGCTCTTTGGATGGCGGCGGCGTTATTGGAGCTTTCTCCTGAAGTTGGCGAAGAGGCTTCCCTCCTGGACGATTCAAGCGCAGCCCGGGCCGGCAATCGGTCCGTTTCACTGGAAGAGCCGGAGGCTTTCGGCCAGGGAGCTTTGCCGGCTTCAAACGATGCCCGATGACTTTGCCATCATGGGGAGCCTGTCCTCGGCTCAGCGGCAAGTTGGGAACGCCGTGCCTTCAGCCCTCGCCGAGGTGCTGGCCCGAGCCATGCGCAAGCAGCTGCTGGGCCACGAAGTCGAGCTATCCGCCACACTGACTCCGGCTCCTCGGCAGCCACTGCCTGAGCCTGAACTGCTGAACCCGGTCCCTGCGAAGTATCACGATCTGGTCGGCAACCATGAGGCCCATCCCGGCACAGGGAAGGGATATGCCGCGCTCCGCCGCGACGAGGATGACCCTAAGCCCATCAAGACTCTGCGCCGAGCGGCTCCCCGAGCTTCAGCTACTCCGTAGCCCAGTCGTACTTCGTCTCAAAGAACTCATAGCGTCTGGCGAACATCTCCGGTTGTGGCGTGTCATGGTGCGCGGCCGGGGATCGCAGGCGCGGCAAGGTTGAATCCATGAAATGGCGTGCCGTCGTGTCCTGATCGGCGGCTGAACGAATCAGCGGGTGAATGCTGACCGTATTCGCGCTCGGCTCGACCCAGAGAAGATGCCGATCGAACGCCGCATGATGGTTTCCACACAAGGCGAGGCCATTCCAGATCGTGTCCGGCGCGCTCGGTGCCTGGACAGGGTAGATGTGAGCGCCTTCAACCAGCCCGAAATTCAGGCCGCACATGGCACAGCGGCTCGAATAAGCCGATACCACGTCTCTTCCAAATCGTGCTCTCCTGACCAGCGCCGAGACGCCTCTTCGGGCGCGCTCTGCGGGTGTCTCCTCAGGAGGAGCCAGGAGGCCTGAAGCCTCCGAAATGCCAGCGACCTGCTCGGGCTCAATATGAAGACCGCCCCGTCTCGCCTCGACATAGGCCGGCAGCAATGCAGGATGAAAGCCGATGATCAGCTCGCCGGACGTGCTGTGATGCTCGGACCAGCCCGAGGCCGCCGCTTGCTCAAGAAGCCAAAGCGGAATGAAGAGGGACTGTCGGGTTGGCTTGTCGAGGCGCGCTTCGGCCTCCATTCCAACCAGAACCGGATGCTCCCCCTGGTCCCAGATACCCAGAAGGAGAGGGAGATAACCTTGGGGAGCGCTCATCGGTCGGCCCTTGCCGGGATTCTGGAATCGCCTCTCCACGTCGTCGCGGTCTCGATGGCTGAGACCAATTGGTCCAAGATGCACTGCAGCGAGGAGGTCGGCACTTTCCGGCCCGATCCTCACCAAGCCGGGCCAGCCATCTCGAGGATCAACTACCTTGACGAGATCCCCGGTCAGTGCAACCAGGCGGTCTACCAACGCACGGCGTGACATCGACTCTCCCATTCTTCAAGCGGTTCTGGTTGAGGACACTATAGAAAACGATCCTCTAGCGCTACGGCCTGGAACGGGCGCGGCGGAGCACGGAGCGGGGCTGAGGCAACACGCCCCCAGCCCCGCCGGCTCGACAAGACAGGCCGGGAGCCTGCCGGCCCAGGACGGACCCCCGGCGATCTAGGATTCAGTTGTCAAAGAACGCTCCGGCGCCCGTTTGCGGCGCCCCCGGCGGATATGCGGCTGGCGCAACCTCGTTTGCCGCTGGCGCAACCCCGTTTGCCGCTGCCGCCACCTCGTTTGCCGCGGAGCCAGCCGCGGTCTCCGCGGCGGAAGTCCCGTTTGCCGCTGCCGCAACCGCGCGGGCGGGGCCGCCGTCCCGTTTGCCGCTGCGGCAAACAAGAGCGCAGCAGCGGCAAACGAGGCTTCCTGGGCCGCAATCCTGTTTGCCGCAGCGGAAAACATGGTTGCGGTAGCGACAAACAAGACGGCGCGGGCGGAAAGCCACCCTGGAGGCGCCGCGTTTCCAGCGAACGGAGGGCACGATATCCAACCTGCGGAGAAAGTCAAGGGGTCAAAATGTCTATTTTCTGTACTTTTTGGTCCCGACAAATCGCCGAAACCGTCTTGACAGCCGCTTCGACCTGTCGGATGATGCGCCTCGCTGCCTGGGATGGCAGCGCTGAACGCGAAGACTTCGGAGCCGTGGTGGCCCCGCAAGTCGCACTGAAAGGAGAAGCACCATGCCCAACGTCACGTCGTTTGCCGATTTCATCACCGACTGGGAGCGCCTGCTGGCCGCGGTGAACAACAACGAGTCGAATCTGCCCGATCTCACGCCGCAGGCCCAGCCGCTGGAGGATCTGCTCAACGAGGCCAAGAACCTGGGGACGCGGCAGGACGCCTCCCGGTCCCTGCTCTCGGCGGATGCGAAGCGCCGGCGCGAGGTGATCTTCGAGGGGCGGGCCGCGGCGACGCGGCTGCGCGCCGCCCTCAAGGGCCACTTCGGGAGCCACAACGAGAGGCTGGTCGAGTTCGGCGCGCGCCCCCTCCGCTCGCGCCGGTCCCGGCCGATGGTGGACCCGCCGCTCGGGGTGGAGGATCCCGCTCCGCCGGTGGAGTAGGGCCGGGGTAGTTGTAGAGGGAGTTGCGGAGGGGGCCCGAGCGTGGGCTCCCTCCCTTTTAGCGACTGGATCAGCAAGAGCAAACGCGCACCGTTCATTGACAATTTGGAGGAATGGCGGCTGCCGTGTCCAAGGCCACCGCCATTCCGAACCCAGGAGGTCCGCTTGCCGGGGAGGGGGCGGAACAGGCCGGAGGTGTGCGAGGACGACTTGGCGTCCCGTGACTCCGGGGACGTGGGTGCCTCCGTGGCAGAGACCTCCCCGACTTTTTGATGTCGGGAGTATCGAGTTCCTGATACCCTTAGACGTTAACAGTGCGTTGAAGCAAGCAGGACTCAAGAAGTGAGGTATCTCAATGCGCTATGCCTTCGTAATTGAAAAGGCCTCGGGCAACTATGCGGCTTATGTTCCCGACCTGCCAGGATGCGTGGCGACCGGGATGACGGTTGAAGAAGTTGAGTCTGAAATACGGTCAGCCCTTGCGTTCCACCTACAGGGCATGCGCGCGGACGGCCTTCCGATGCCTGCCCCTGCAAGCAGAGTTCAATACGTCGAGGTTGCGGCCTGACTCTCTATGGTAAGCAAGAGCAAGGCACCGGGCAGGAGGCAGGCCGCTCAGCAGGAACCTATGCGCGGTGGCGCTAGATTCTTGCAGGATGTGGAAGCCCTGAAGGAGAGGCATGGCCCAGGATTCTCCTTCGATCCTCCTCGCCTGGAATTCTTACCCTCCGATTGTTTTCCGCCCCTGAGTAAACGGACAGACCGAGAGTAGATGAACATCCGAGAAGCCACTCGAGACGATTTCGATCAGATCTGGCCGTTCTTCCACGAGATCGTGGCGGCGGGCGAGACGTATGCCTACCCGCACGACATCACGAAGGAGCAGGCGCTTGCGATCTGGATCGAGGTTCCCAGGAAGACGTTACAAATGGCTGGAAGGATAGAGCCCTCGATCATCCCTGCGTCCCGTTGGGACTTGGATCTTTTTGGGCTCCCATTCCCGGCACTGAAGTGCCGGGCTTTATCCCGATGCCCCTTCGGGGCTTGGGTCGGGAAGGCCCACCCCAGTACCCACTACTTCCCGCCCCGCCTGTTCAGATGACCCTGCGGGGTTGCGCGGTGGCCGCGTCGCCCGTATTCGGCGTTCCCGTCGGCTCGATCAGGAGGAGATGCACCTCCTCCGCGGCGACGGGCCGGTGCTCGACGCCCTTGGGTACTACGAACAGCTCGCCGGGGCCGAGATGGACGATGCGGTCCCGCAGCTCGATGGCGAGATTCCCTTTCAGGACCAGGAAGAAGTCATCGGTGTCGTCGTGCTTGTGCCACTGGAACTCGCCTTTGACCTTGACGACCATGATGTCGTTGTCGTTGTACTGGGTCACGGTCCGCGGCTGCCAGTGCTCCGAGAACGTGGCCAGCTTGGATTCGAGGTTGATTGCGCTCATTGAGGGAGTCTATCGCCTCACGCCCGGTCCGCGTGCCACGCGGACGCCAATCCCAGCAGGGTGAAGGCGCAGGAGAGTCCGAGCGCCAGGGCGACCAGGATGCCCAGGCGGCCGTTTGCGGGCACCTGGGAGAGGAGCATCCAGGCGAAGCTGGCGGCGACGACGGCCATGTCGGTGAGGATGGGCGGGCCGGCGTCCCGGAGGGCGGTGAGGGTTGAGTTTTCCGCTCCCTCGGCCTTCGCTCGCTGGCGGGCGGCTACGAAGTGGATGGCGTAGTCGACTCCGACTCCGAGGGTGATGGCGCAGAACATCGAGGTGGCCACGCCGAGGGGGATGTGGAGCCAGCCCATCACGCCGAACACGCAGGCGACCGCGAGAGTGGCCGGAATGATCGCGACCACGGCCATGCGCAGCGAACGCAGCAGCACCACCATCAGCACGAAGGCGCTCACCAGAGCCCAGAGCAGCGAGGAGACCTGCGAGCGGACGATCGCCGGGATCATCGCCTGCGACACGGCCACGTCTCCGGCCACGTCCAACTTCACGCGGTGGCTCTTGAAACCGTCCCAGGCCTTGATGTCGTCGATCAGGCGCTGCGTCTCCTGGTAGTTCGCGTTCTTCAGGTAGACGTTGATCAGCGCGCGGTTCAGGTCGTCGTTGACCACCTCCTGACGCCGGTGCTTGCCGCGGACGATGTCGAAGAAGCGGTAGATCCTCGCGAGCTTGGTCACGTCGTCCGGAATGCTGCGCGTCCCCTCCTTGCGGGCATGCCACAGGTAGGAGACCGTGCTGAGATGGCTGTAGGGCCCGAGCACGCCGCCGACCTCCTGGCGCGATCTCAGGTGCTCCTCGAAACGGCCGATCTCTCGACGAGCTTCGGATCGATCAGCCAGCCCTGGCGGCCGTCGCCTTCGGGCGGCGTCCCGTCTCCGGCGACCGAAAGGTGGACGAGCAGGCTGTGGGTTCCCAGCAGATGCCGGTTCACCCGGTCGGTGTCCTGGCGAAACTCGGAGCGCGGCGCGAAGCCTTCGATCCAGCTGTCCTGCACGACGAGATCCTTCATGCCTAGGCTCAGGACGGCGGCCAGGACGAGCACGGCGGCCAGGGTCAGCCGCGGCCGGCGCATCGCGGCCAGGAAGGGGATCAGCAGCCGGTCCTCGGACTTGCGCTCCGGATGGCGGCGGCGCATGGCTTCGGCGGGCAGCAGGGCGAGCGCGGCGGGGATGGCCGTGAGCGAGAAGAACAGGCCGTAGAGCGTGCCGAGCGCGGCGAAGAGCCCGAACTCGCGGATCGGCGCGATCGGCGAGGCCAGGAAGGAGAGGAAGCCGAGGCCGGTGGTGAGCGCCGCCACCACAACCGGCGAGAGCATCTCCTTGAAGCTCCGGCGGAGGACGTCCATCTTGTCCTGCCCATCAAGGCGGCCGCGCCGGCCGAGCAGCATCTGATAGTGGGTGAAGACGTGGACCTCGTCCGCCAGGCAGAGCGGGATGATCACCAGGGGCAGGACGCCGCTCGTCAGCGAGACCGGCACGCCCCACCAGCCCATCAGCCCGAAGGTCGCGGCGAGGCAGGAGCCCACTTCCAGCAGCCCGAGGGTCACGCCCCAGAGGCGCCCAAGCCGCAGGTAGAGCAGCACGGCCATGGAGAGGACGGACAGCGGCAGGAGCAGCGCCATGTCCTCCAGGATGTGGACGCCGAGCAGCGCCTCGGCCGCCGGAGCGCCGACGACGGTGATGGCCACGTGGTCGTCGACGAACGGCGCGACCCGTTTCCGGATCTCGCGGTAGACCGGACCGCGGTCGCCGATCGCCGCCACGTCCGGCACGCCGACGAAGATGGCCGCGGCGGTCTGGTCGTGCGAGACCAGGGTGCCGTCGAGCAGGCGGCCGGCCGCGCCGACATCCTCCTTGAGACGGTCGAGCAGCGCCGGCGTGTCCGGGAACGGATCGAGAAACGGCCGGAACCTCAGGGTGCCGGGGTAGACGCGGTCGCGGCGCTCGGTGGCGAGGCTGGCGATGTGCTCGTCCGGAATGCCGCCAATGCCGCCAATGCCGCCAATACCGTCGATCCCCCGCACGGCCTCGGTCACGTCGACGAGCTTGCGCAGGAAGTCCGGGTGGTAGATGCCCTCGGGCCGGCGGCTCTCCAGCAGGATGACGAGCGGATCGCGGACGTCGAAGACCTGCCGCACCTCGTGGTCGAAGAGCACGGCGGGGTCGTCCGGCGGCACCATGGCCCGGCCGTCCATGCGCATCACCAGCCTCGAAAGGCCGCCCGAGCCGGCCAGCGCCAGCAGGGCGACGACGGCGAGGGTCATCCACGGACGGCTCAGGACGAGACGGAGCCAGGCGTCCGCCCCACGATCGAAAAGACGGGACCGCTGCAAGCAGGCTCCTACAGTCCGAGTTGCCAGCGCAGGAACGAGAGGATGTCCACCAGCTCGTCGATGCGCTGGTCGAGGGTCACGCCTTCGCCGCCATGCCCCGCGGTCAGGTGGTGGCGCAGGAGGACCGGACGGTCCTTCGCCGCCCGCGCCTGGAGCCGGGCGGCCATCTTGCGCGCGTGCAGCGGCGCCACCTGGGTGTCGCCGAAGCTGGTCTCCAGAAACACCGCCGGATACCGCACGCCGTCGGCCACGTTCTGGTAGGGCGAATAGGCGCGCAGGTACTGGAAGGCGTCCGCCAGCTCGGCCGAGCCGTATTCCGGCAGCCAGAAGCGGGCGGCGAGGAACTGGTTGTAGCGCAGCATGTCGAGCAGCGGATGGGTCGAGATCACGGCGCGGAACAGGTCCGGCCGCTGCACCATGGCCGCGGCCACGATCAGCCCGCCGTTGCTGTGGCCCCAGGTGGCGAGGCGCTCGGGCCGGGTGTAGCCGGCGGCGACCAGCTCCCGGGAGACCCCGATCAGGTCGTCGATGGAACGCTGCTTGTGCTCGCGCACCGCGGCCTGGTGCCACGGCTCGCCGAGTTCGCCGCCGCCGCGGATGTTGGCCACGACCCAGACGCCGCCGCGCTCGACCCACCAGGCGGCCTCCGGCTGGTACTTTGGCGTCAGGCTGGTGCCGAAGCCGCCGTACGCGGTCACGATCGCCGGATGCGAGCCGTCGAGCTTGAGCCCCCGGCGGTGCATCACGAACAGGGGCACGCGGGTGCCGTCCCTGGAGGTGGCCCAGAGCTGGCGGGCCTCGAAGTCCGCGGGGGCCGCGGCCGCGGAGCGCCAGGGGGTCAGCCGGCCGGACCGCAGGTCGTAGCGGTAGCCCGACGTGGGCAGATGGAAGGACGAGAAGGAGAAGGAGACGACCGGGTCATCGAAGCGGCCCGCGAAGCCGCCGATCGAGCCGGGGGCGGGCAGCGGCACGTCGGTCAGATGCTTCCCGTCGAGATCGTAGACCGCCAGGCGGGACTGGATGTTCTCCAGGTACTCCACCAGCAGCCGGCCGCCGGCGCCGAAGACCTTGGCGATGACGGCGCTCCCGTGCTCGGGCACGATCTCACGCCAGTGCTCCATGCCGGGGTTGTCGAGCGGCGCGACGAAGATCCGGCCTCTCGGCGCCTTCCAGGTGGTCTGGATCACCAGCTTGTCGCCGAGGACGCCGCCGTAGAACGGGGCGTTGACGCCGCTGACGACCACGCGCCGGGTCGACGTGTCGTGCCCCTGCGCCCGGGCGGGATCCGGCTCCACCCGGTCGAGGACGACGTCGATCTGCTGCCTGGTGCCGTAGACGCCGTGGCTCACGAGCCAGCGGCCGTCGTCGCTCAGGTTCCCCCAGACGACCGAGGCGCGCCCGTATCCCTCGCCGAAGACCACCGCGTCCGCCGCCGGATCGGTGCCGAAGCGGTGGTAGTAGAGCCGCGAGCCTTCGCCGTCCGACAGCTCGCGCCCGAAGTAGGCGCCCTTGCCGTCCGGGGCGACGGCGACGCCGAAGTAGCGCCCGAGCGGCAGCTCGTCGCGGAGGATCGCACCGTCGTCGACCGCGGCGAAGCGCACGGAGACCTCCTCGGCGCCGTTCCTGCGCACCGCGAAGGCCGCGAGCGCGCCGTCGACCGAGAGGTGGAGCAGCTCGACCGTGGCCTGGCCGCCGTCGCCGCCGAAGGTCCGCGGGTCGACCAGCACCCGCTCGAGGCCGGCGCCGTCGCGCACCACGATGGCCGGCAGGGTCGAGACGCCGGTGGCCATCCGGTAGACGGCGCGGTCGCCGCGGGTCGAGGGGAGGCCGGCGCCGGAGGTGGCGGACAGCTCGCCGAGCCGGCGGCGCATCTCCTGCCGGCCGGGCAGCACCTGGAGCACGCGGTCCGCGTAGGCGTTCTGCTGGTGCGCCCAGACGCGCGCCTCGGGGGTGCGCGAGTCCTCCAGCCAGCGGTAGGGGTCGGGGATCTCGACCCCATGGAGCGTATCGACCACCGTGTCGACCTGGGTCGCCGGAGGCTTCGGCACCCGCTTCTCGAACGGCAGCGCCGCCAGCCGCCCCGGAGCGATCCGGCCGCCGCCCAGGAAGGCCGCGGCGCGGGCGGCGATCTCCGGTGTCGAGACCAGCAGGTCGTCCCCGTGACCCGCCCCGTCGACCACGAGATGGACGCCGCGGCGCAGGTGCCGCAGCGCGTCCTCGCCGTTCTGCACGGGAGTGCGGGCGTCCAGCGAGCCGCTGACGACCAGCACGGGCACGTCCGAGGTCACGTCACGGCGCAGCGAGCCGTCCAGAGGCGCCACGCCGAGCGCGCCGCAGATGTCAGGGGGCACGGAGTCCAGCTGGCGGCCGACCAGGGAGGTGGCCGCCTGCTCGGCGATCCGGCGCCGCCGGTCTTCCGACGCGCCGGCCGAGCAGGCCACCGCATAGGGCATCACGTGGCCGAGCCAGCGCTTGCGCTGGCGGACCGTCGACCAGGCCAGCGGCTCCCAGTCGCCGCGTTCGAGATGGACCGCGATCTCGCTCAGGGCGAGGAGCCGGTCGGCCGAGTTGAGGTGGTCGGCGATCGCCCTCTGGAGGTCGAGCGGGCCGAGGGTCACCGACACCGTCTCGCCGGTGAGCACGTCCACGGTGGTGGTCCTGACCGGCTGCCGCGAGAGCTCGTCGAGCCGTGCGCGCAGCGAGTCGCGCAGAGAACGGCCGGGACCCGCGGCGATCTTTCCGAGGATGCCGTCCGCCACCGCCGGCAGCTTCAGCTCCTGGTCCGGACCGACGACGCCCAGGAGCACGGCACGGTGGACCCGGTCGCCGTGCCGGCGCAGCATCTCGAGCGCCAGGCGGGTGCCGAAGCTGGTGGCTACTAGCGACACCGTCTCCGCGCCCAGCGCCCGGCGCAGCGCGTCGACGTCGTCCGCGATCTCCCGGACGTTGTAGGCGCCCAGCCGGACCCCGCGGCGCTGCATCTGGCCGGCGCACTCCTCGGCGGCGCCGCGGATCGCCGCGAGCGCCGCGGCCTCGTTGAGCGGCTCGTCGCGCGGATGCTCCCAGGTTCTGCCGCAGATCAGCGTCGGCCGCGACAGGCCGGTGCCGCGCTGGTCGAACAGGATCACATCCGCCACCGCGCGCAGGGCCAGGAGCAGATCCGCCCGCGGTCCGGCCGCGCTGTCGATGCCCGAGGAGCCGGGGCCACCGGCCAGGTAGACGATCGGCGGGCCGGGCCGGGGCGCCGTGCTCGCCAGGCGGACGTACACCAGCTTGAGCTTCGCGGACGTCGGGTCGCCGCGGTCCTCCGGCACCTCCAGATGGCCGCGGACGGCGTCGACCTTCTGGCCGGCCTCGGAGGTCCAGACGAACGGACCCGGCTCGGGGTCGACCGCCGCCGCGGGAGTCACCGCGAGCAGGCCGGCCGCCAGGAGGAGGCGGAGCGTCCGGCGGAACGGGGCGGAATCAGTCATACCGCAAGTTCAGGGCAGGATCGATGCTGGTGGCGCGCCGCGACGGGAGCCAGCAGGCGAGGACGGTCGTCGCGAGCATCAGCCCGACGACAACCCCATAGATCGCGGGGTCGGTGGCGCGCACCTCGTACAGGAGGCCCGCCAGGGTGCGGCCGATCCAGAACGACGCGATCAGGCCGAGCAGCAGGCCGAGCAGCACGATGCCCAGCGCCTGGCCCATCACCAGCCGCCGGGTCTGCCAGCGGCCGGCGCCGAGGGCGATCCGCAGGCCGATCTCCCGCGCGCGGCGGGCCACGGAGTACGACAGCGCGCCGTACAGGCCGACGCTCATCAACAGCAGGGCCAGGCCGGCGAACGCACCCAGCAGGCCGGACTGGAAGCGCACGGGGGCGAGGATCTCGTCGGCCGCCATGCGCAGGGGCCGCGCGGTCTGCACCGGCAGCGTCGGCACCACGCCGCGCACCGCGCGCTCGATCTGCGGCGCGATCACGGCCGGGGCGAGCTTCGTGCGCACCAGGATGCGGGTCTCCATCCACGGCGCCTGCAGGGTGGACACATAGATGGCCGGCGCCTCCGCCGTCTCCAGATCCACCTGCCGGACGTCGCCGACCACGCCGACGATCCGCCACTCCCGGTGCGGGAGCCGTCCGACCTCCGCGCCGTAGTCGAGGTCGATCGCCACCCGGCGGTCGAGGGCGCCGGCGCCGCCGCCCGTGAACGCCTGGGCGAAGGCCTCGTTCACCAGCACCACGGGCTCGGCGCGGTAGTCGTCGGAGGTCTGGAAGGACCGTCCGCGCCGCACGGGGATCTCCAGCAGCTCGAAGTAGCCCGGGCTGACCGGCCGGATGGCCGACGAGAGCGGCGGACCGCCGCTCGTCTCCCGGCCGACCAGCTCGACCTCGTGGGTGATGCGGAAGCCGCGGATCAGAGGGGGCGTGACGGCCGTGGCCACCGCCTCCACGCCGGGGACCGCCTCCAGGCGCTGCCGCAGGTCGGCGAAGAACACGTTGAGCCGCTCGATCTCCTGGAACTCCTTCGACAGCGACACGCCCGACGCCACCACCCGGTCCGGATTGAAGCCCAGCTCCACCGCGCCCAGCCGTTCGAGGCTGCGCAGGAAGAGCCCGCAGGCGACCAGCAGGACGACCGTGACCGCCACCTGGATCACCACGAGCGACCGCCGGAGCGCGCTCCCCGAGCCCACGCGCAGCCCCGGACGCAAGGTCTCGGCCAGCGGGCGCCGGGCATAGAGCAGCGCCGGGATCTGGCCGATCAGGAAGCCGCTGCCGACTCCGAGGAGCAGGGCCAGGGCCAGCTCGGGGAGGCCGACCCGCGCCTGGTCGAGGCGATGGATCGACCCCGGGCCGAAGCGGACCAGCAGCCCGACTCCGCCGTACGCCACCGCCGCGCCGAGCAGGCCGGAGGCGAGGCCGAGCCAGAGGTTCTCGAGCATCCCCTGCCGGAAGGCACGCAGACGGTCGGCGCCCAGGGCGTAGCGCACCACCACCTCGCCGCGGCGGTCTTCCGCGCGCCCGAGCTGGAGCATGGCGACGTTGAAGCAGGCCAGGAGCAGCGCCGCGGCCACGGTGAGCTGAAGCATCAGGAGGTTGCGCTCGAAGCCCTTGACCACGAGCTCCCGCATGGACATCACCTGGGCGCCCAGACCCTCGTTGAGATCCGGATGCTCCTTCTCCATGGTCCGGGCGAAGACGCGCAGCTCGGCCTGGGTCCCGGCCAGCGTGGACGCCTCCGCGACCCGGCCGACGCCGAGCATGAAACGCATGTCGCGCGGCATCTGCTCGTCGTAGGGGCTGACCTGCCAGAGGTCGGCCTCCCACATCACGGGGAACCGGAAGTCGGGCGGCATGACCCCCGCGACGGTCACCGGCACGTCGTCGAGCACCAGCTTGCGGCCGATTACGCCCGGGTCGGCGCCGAACCGGTTGCGCCAGAGCGTGTCGCTCAGCAGCACCTCGGCCGGAGCCTCGGGGCCGTCCTTGGCGAACGCGTGGCCCATCGCGGGCTGGACTCCGAGGACGGAAAACAGGTTGGCGGTCACCACCGCGCCGGCCAGCCGCTCCGGCACCTCCTCGCCGCCGAGGTTGAAGGTCCAGGCGTGGTACGCGGCGACCTCCGAGAGGCTGCGGATGCGCCCCCGCAGGTCGGCGATCTCCGCCGGAGAGAGCGGCTGCTTCTTGCCGCCGGGGGCCTCCCAGGCCAGGGTCACAAGGCCGGCCGGATCGTGGAAGGGGAGGGGGCTGAGCAGCGTCGCGCGCACGACGCCGAAGATGGCGAGACTCGCCCCGGTTCCTAGGGCGAGCGTCAGGATGCTGACCAGTGTCACCCGCGGGCTGCGCCAGAGACTCCGCCACGCCTGGCGGGACTCATGCCAGAGGTCGGCCATCTTCACTCCTCTCCGAGAGTGGGCCCTGCGCTCGGGCTCCAGCTGGCAGCCGAGACCGCCAGCCACCCGCCCGGGTCACCGGACGGGCAGCCGAGGTGTCACATACTTTACTCGATCTCGAGATCGGGGCAGAGGCACGCGGCCGGACGGACCGACACGTTGACCGGCGTGACCTCACCTGCGGCGGACATCGAGGAGATCATCTCCGGCAGCAGCTCGGCGACGATCTCGGCGGTGTCACCCTTCTTCATGCTGAAGACGGTGTTGCGCGGCGGGAAGGAATTGATCTGGCCGGTGGTCAGGCCATGGAGGCCCTTGACCTTGCCGAAGGGGGTCTCGAGCTCGTAGGGCACCGAGAACTGGGCATGGGCCGGGAAGTCCATCGGCTTCTCGGCGTTCCAGGTCTGGTAGGACTTCACGTAGCTCGGGTCGCGCGTCGGCTTGCCCTGCTCCATGCGGAAGTGCAGGTCGCCGCCGAGAGCCTCGGAATAGCCGTCGGCCTTCCAATCGAGGATCTCGAGGTCGACGCGCCGCGTGCCGTCGGCCGCCACATAGGGCTTGCCGGTGCGCAGACGGAGCTCCGCCTTGCAGGTGACGACCTCGACGCGGTCGCCGATGGCGATGTTGAAGCTCGGCAGGGAATGGATGGTGTAGACGTCGGCCTCGGGGAACTGGGCGGCCGGCTGCTTCGCCAGGGCGGGAATCGCCAGAAGCGCCAGAACGGCCACCACGACCAACTGCTTCTTGACCATGTCCTCTCTCCTTTCAAACGGCTGGGGGCAGAAGCCTCAAGCTGAAGAGCATCGTAGGAGGGTGGCCGGGGAAAGTCTTTCTCGAAAATTGCCGACCTGCGCGCGCGCCGTTGCGCTCCCCCGGCCCCTGCGCGAAGATAGGGCTCACGACAAGCCGGGCCTCCAGACTGGGAGCGCTGCCATGACCATGATCCAGAAGTCTCCGTTCGCCGAGACTCACGAGAGCCATCGTCAGGCCATCCTGCGCGTGCTGCCGTTCATGCGCGAACGGCTGACCGAAGAGATCGACCTCCGCCAACTGGCGGATGTCGCGATCATGAGCCCCTATCACTTCCTGCGCACCTTCCGGGAGCAGACCGGAGTGCCGCCCGTCAAGTTCCTCGGCGCCCTGAGGGTGGAGGTCGCCAAGCGGCTGCTGATCGAGACGGACGAGTCCGTGCTCGACATCTGCCATCAGGTCGGCTACACCAGCCTCGGCTCCTTCTCCACCCGCTTCACGGAGATGGTCGGCCTGTCGCCCGGGCGCTTCCGCCAGCTCGGCAAGAGCTTCTACCGCGACCTGCCCGCGCTGATGCAGGTGGTGTCGTCCTGCCCCCTGCCGCCGGGCGCGCCGGTCCTCGAAGCCAGCGTCGAGCGCCAGCACCCGGACCAGGTGGTCTTCACCGGGCTGTTCGGCACGTCGATCCCCCAGGGGCGCCCGCTGTCGTGCGCCGTGCTGCTCGACCGGGACCAGGGGGATTTCCGGGTGGCGGCGCCGCGCCACGGGATCGCGTTCCTGTTCGCCGTCGCCATGGACTCGGAGGCGCCGCCGGTGGACCTCCTGATCGGCGGCAGCGCGGTGCGCGCCGCCGCAATGTCCGGACCGCTGAGCTTCGACGACGGCCCGCCGTCCGGTCAGCGCCTGCGCCTGCGCCCGCTCGAGCCGCTCGATCCGCCGATGCTCCTCGCCCTGCCGCTGCTGCTCCACGAGAAGGCGGCCGAGCTCGGCCACATCGAGCCGGTCGAGCCGCTCGACGAGCCGACAATGTGACGGGTCAGCGGGCTTCGAGCCGCTCGAAGGTGCCGTAGCGGAGGATGCGCCAGGCGCCGTCCACCTGGATCAGGGAGTAGGTGTCGATCCCTTCGTTGACGAAGGCAAACTCCCCCGCCTTGCCCCGGGACCGGAAGTGGACCGCGACGGTCGCGCCCTGGTCGAACGCGACGGTGGAGGTCTCGAGCACCTCCAGCTTCTCGAACGTCACCGCGGCCATCTCCTTCTCCGACTGGGCGGCCCACTCGTCGGCCGGCTTGTGGGACTGCTTCGCCGGCTCGGACCGCGACAGCTCGGCGGTGGTGACCGACGCCCCGGGTGCGAACAGGCCGCGGATCGTCGCATAGTCCTTCTTCTCGAACGCCTGAAGGAAACGGTGGGCCACGTCGGCAGGCTGCTCGGCCAGGGTCGGAACGGCGTGCAGCAGCAGGGCGGCGAAGGTCAACGCAAGGGCTCGAACCAGTTTCATCGCTCTCCTCCTTTTGGCTGGCAGCTTGGCTGGCAGCGCAACGCGCCAAGGATGCCAGCCCGCCCGGGGGGCGGTCAAGCCGCCGCCGGGGGAATGGGCCGGGGGCGGCGCAGCGTCTGAAGAGCGAACGCGAGGGCGGTCACCAGCACCAGGCTCACGGGCAGGATCTGGAAGCCCGACTTCCAGGACGCCATCCGCAATGCAAACGCGACGAACAGGGCCCCGAGAAAGATCAGCACCGGCAGGAGCCCGGTGAAGACGGCTGCGGCGCGCGCCCACGTCTTCCTCGGCGGAAACGCCGCGATGAGGGCGGCCGGCACGAGCAGGACCGAAAGCACCGGCGCGGTCAGCACCACCGCCAGGAAGAGGGCGCGGAACAGCACCCCGGGCAGGTGGCGCCGCCACGCCCGGGACCGCTCCTCCGGCGAGGCGAAGCCGGCGCCCCGCGCTCGGCCGCGCACGGCGAGCAGGAGCCAGAGCGCGAGCCCCAGCCAGTAGAGATCGCGGCGGATCCACACCCGGCCGAAGAGCACCAGGTACTCGTCGTCCGGGCTCGGGCGGCCGGCGAGCCTGTCCATCCGCCGCACCGCCGCGGCGACGGCCGTGGTCCAGCCCTCCATCCGTGCGGCGTCGAGCCTCTCCGGCCTGTCCGAGGGTTTGTGGTAGGCGGGGTCCATGCGCAGCAGGGCGCTGTCCGAGATCGAGAGCGCCGGGATCCCCGCCTTGACGAAGACGTTGGCGTCCGCCCCCAGCCTCACCCGCGCGGTGCGCAGGACGAGCTGCGCGAGGAACGGCGCCTGGGCGTCCGACATCCGGTAGGGCCAGCCGACCGCCTCGCCGCTGCGCAGCACGGCGTGGACGAGCCAGGCGGGAGCGAGCGTCCGGTCTCCGTCGACCTGGACCGGGAAGCTGTGGATCGTCGGTCCCGCGGTGCCGGCCCAGCCCACCATCTCGACGTTGAGATCCGCGAGGATGCGGTCCCGCTGGGGCGGTGTCAGGCCCTCCACCCAGCCCTGGCTCCCCTTGAGACCCTTCTCTTCGGCGTCGAAGAGCACCACGCGCACCGTGTGGTCGAGCGGCGTGCGCGCCAGGTCGGCCGCGGCGGCGATCACCACGCCGCAGCCCGAGGCGTCATCCCCCGCGCCCGGACCCTCGGCGATGCTGTCGTAGTGGGCGGAGAGGACGATCTCGCGGTCCGATTTTCCCAGCACGACCGCGGTCAGGTTCACCCACTCGGGGTGGCCCTGGACCGGCAAGGCTTCGATCCGCTCCAGGCCCGCCGACCGCATGGCGTCGAGCAGGAAGCGCACCGCGGACTCCTGGGCGGCGCTGCCGTCCGGCCGCGGTCCGAGCCCGGCGAGGCCGGTCGAGATCCGCCAGGCGAGCGGTTTCTGCGGAACGGTACCTGACGCCGTCGAGGCCATCAAGGCCGTCGAGGCCGTCAGGAGCAGGGCACCCATCACGCTGGCGCTTCGAATCTGGAATCTCATTTGCGCCACATCCTAGCCCTAATCCTGGCAACGAGGATCGGCAAACGGCTCGTGAAGCACCCTCTTGGGTAGAGTGGAGAGGAAGGAGGCGCTTACCTCTCAGCTCCACTTGAAGTATGATTGAACAACAGTTGAAGATTCTTTGATGTACTGATTTCCAGGATGTTCCTGGAGCGGAGGCGTTCGGGTTGCCTCGTCCCAATCGAGCCGTTTCATTCATCGCCATCATCGCAGCGGCGGTCTCCCTCGTCGCCCTCCTGCTGGTGCGCCATCTCGTCGAGGGATCGGCCGACGGCCAGCTCGCGCGCCGGATCGGCTGGTACCTGGTCGCCATCGCCCTGTCGTCGGGAGCCCTCTCGGCCATCCTCGCCTGGGCGGTCATCTGGCGCATCCACCTGCCGCTGAGACGGCTGGCCGGCACCATGTCGGCCATGGCGGGCTCCGGCCGGATCGAATGCGACTTCCCCACCTCGGGAGGCGACGGCGAGGTCCATCTCATCGAGGAGACGTTCCGCTCCCTGGCGGTATCGCTCAAGGACTCGCAGCGGGCGCGGGAGCGGTCGTACGTGGAGGCGGTCGGCGCGATCGTCACCGCCGCGGACGCCCGGGACCAGGAGACGACCGGCCACTCCTTCCGGGTCGCCCTCTACGCGGTGGAGCTGGCCCGCACCATGGGGGTCCAGGCCGAGGCGCTCAAGTCCATCGAATGGGGAGCGCTGCTCCACGACGTCGGCAAGATGGTGGTGCCCGACCACATCCTGCGCAAGGGGAGCCCGCTCAGCGACGACGAGTGGCTCATCATGAAGCAGCATCCGAGCTGGGGTTACGAGATGCTCGCCGAGGTGAGCTTCCTCCAGTCGGAGGCGCTCGATCTCATCTACAGCCACCACGAGCGCTGGGATGGAGACGGGTATCCGCGCGGTCTCGTCGGCGAGGAGATCCCTCTCGGCGCCCGCATCTTCGCCGCGGTGGACACCTACGACGCCATCACCTCGGACCGGCCCTACCGCCGGGCCCGCTCGCACGCGGTCGCCATCTCGGAGCTCCAGCGGGTGTCGGGCCGGCAGCTCGACCCGCTCGTCGTCGAGGCCTTCCTCGAGATCCCCGAGGTCGAATTGAAGCGCCTGCGGGCGCTCTGCCACCGGGTCCATCCGGGCCTCCGTCTCCCGGCCGATCTTCTCGACCGGCTGAGCGACTCGCGCGAGATGCCGGTGCCCCTGCCCCAGGCCTCGCTCCAGGTCTCACGATAGATCTCGCGCCAGATCTCGCGCCAGATCTCGCGATAAACTCGGAGGATGGCTTCCTCCGGCAGGATCCTTCACCCCGTCTACACCCCTGACGAGCGGCGCCGGCTCGTCCGCGAGGGCATCGACTGTTTCAACCGCGCCAACTTCTACGATGCCCACGAGCACTGGGAGGATGTCTGGCGCTCGAACCTGCCCGAGCCCCGCAAGCTCCTCCAGGGGCTGATCCAGGTCGCCGCCGGAATGCACCAGATCGTGGATCTTCACCGGACGGTCGGACCGCGCAACACCCTGGCCAAGGCGGTCGTCCACCTGAAGCCCTACGCCCCGGCAGCGCTCGGGCTCGACGTGGACGGTCTGCTGGATGCGGTGGGAAGGTGGCAGGTCTGGCTGGAGAGAACCGAACAGGAAAAGCCCCCGGCTCCGGAGCTGAGAATCCTGGATCAGGACGCGGCGGGCTGACCCCGTATCAGGGAATCCCGTACCGCTTCCGCTTTTCCCACAGCGCCTTCCGACTGATCCCAAGGAGGTCGGCGGCCTTGCCCTGATGGCCGCGGGTGTAGGCCAGGGCGTTGCGGATGGCGTCGATCTCCATCTCCAGCAGCGGCCGGGGTTTCACTTCCAGGCTTCCCTCCGGCGGAGGCGGATCGAGGAGCCCTCCTTCCGAAAGGACCAGGCTCCGTTCCAGAAGGTTCCGGAGCTGCCGCAGATTGCCCGGCCACGGGTACTCCAGCATCCACGATCGGGCCGAGGGGGATAGCTGCAATTCCG
The DNA here is from genome assembly GCA_031390755.1 of Holophagales bacterium. Taxonomy (GTDB): domain Bacteria; phylum Acidobacteriota; class Thermoanaerobaculia; order Multivoradales; family UBA5704; genus DATMER01. Next base: position 12,030 of record JANMTS010000123.1, on the reverse strand, counting down.
GACGGCCGAAGCGGAAGGCCAGATCCCCCAGCAGGTGTTCCAGAAGGAACGGCAGGTCCCGCCGCCGGTCCCGCAACGGCGGCAGAAGGAATGCCAGCACTTCCAGACGGTAGAAGAGGTCGGGACGGAAGGTCTGGCGCTCGACCCGGACCGGGAGATCCTCCGCGGCGATGGCCACGAACCGCACGTCCGCGCCGCGCTCCGCGTCTCCCAGCGGGGAGTAGCGGCGCTCGGCGAGGAGCCGCAGCAGCTTGGGCTGGATGGTCAGCGGAAGCTCCTCGACGTGGTCGAGGACCAGTGTGCCCCCTTCGGCCCTCCCCAGCCGCCCCTCGCTCGCCTTGGCCGCGCCGGTGAAGGCGCCGGCCCGGTAGCCGAACAGCTCGCTCTCGAAGAGGGTGCCGGGGATGGCCCCCACGTCGACCTCGACGAGGGGGCCGGAGGCGCGGGGGCTCGCGTCGTGGATGGCGCGGGCCAGGGTGGAGCGGCCGGTTCCCGGCTCGCCCAGGATCAGCACCGGCGCGTCCGTGGCGGCGGCGCGCTCCACTCCCCTCAGGCTCTCCGCGAGGACGGGGAAGTCCCGGGCCAGCCGTGGGAGGGAGAGACCGCCGCTCACACGGCTCACGTGCGGAAGGAGCTCGTCACGTCAGGGGCGTCGCCCCAGAGCCGCTCCAGGGAGTAGAACCGCCTCGGCTCCTCCTGGAAGACATGGACGACGAAGTCGCCGTAGTCGAGGAGGATCCACTGGCCGCGGCTGTAGCCTTCGGAGTGGAGCGGGCGCACCTTCCCCTCCCGCAGGCGCTCTTCGACAGCGTTCGCAATGGCCTGGACCTGGCGCTCGTTCGTACCGCTACAGATCAGGAAATAGTCGGTGAAGTCGCTGACCTTTTCCAGATGCAGCACGCGCAGGTCGACCGCCTTCCGGTCCTCCGCGGCGGCCACGGCTTCCCGCACCCGGGCCCGAGTGTCGACGCGAGCGCTCGCGCGAGCCTCTGCCCGGGCCTCGGGGGAATCGGCGAGGGTCGGAGTCGGATTCGGGACGTCTTCCTGGTGGGTGGTTTCCTGATTCGTGGCTTCCATGGGTCTTTCAGAGTTGGATCAGAGATACAGATTGTACTTTTGTATGTATCGTACCACCGCCGGGGGTACGGTCCCCGCGGGCGGCTCCTCCCGCCGTGCGAACAGCGCCCGCAGGCGGGTCGACGACATGTCGACTTCCGGCTGATGCAAAAGCTCCACCCGGTCGGTCCGGGCGAGAGCGGCCAGCTCGGCCGAAAGCGACGGCTCGTCCGTCAGCCATCCCGGCCTCGCCATGACGGCCAGGCGCGCCAGGGACGGAATCTCCTGCCAGCGCACCCAGTGGTCGAGCTCGAGGTACGAGTCGCCGCCGATCAGTAGGAACAGCTCCGAGCCCGGAAGAATTCGATGGAAGTGCTCCAGGGTCTCCACCGTGTAGGCCGGCCGCCCCACGGTCAGCTCGGCCGTCGAGGCGAAGAGTCCGTCTTCCTCCAGGAGCGCCATCTCGACCATGGTGTACCGGGCGTGGGCCGGAGCCATGACGCGGTCCGACTTGTGCGGCGGGACCGCGGTGGGGAGATAGATCACCCGGTCGAGCTTCAACTCCCGGCGGGCGGCCTGCACCGGGTCGATGTGGCCGCGGTGGATCGGATCGAAGCTGCCCCCGAAGAGCCCCAGCCTCATGAAGCAGGCTTCTCGTCCTTGCGCTCGCCCGGGTTGTCCTCTTCCAAGGGGGCCTCTTCCCGGCGCGCCTCCCGGCGGCGTAGATTCAGGCGCTGCGACAGCTCGGCGATCAGCGGATGGATGCCCTCGCCGGTCGCGGAGCTGATCTCCATGTACGGCAGCTCGCGCTCCGCCGCGGCGAGGCGGAGGGCCTCGCGCCGCTCGGGCAGCGCCGAGTCGATCTTGCTGCCCACGATCAGCCGCGGACGCTGGAGCAGGTCGTCGTTGAACGCCCCCAGCTCGGCTTCCACGGTCGCGAGGTCGGCGGCGGCGTCGCCCTCGGGATCGGAGAGATCCACCAGGTGCAGGAGAACCCGGCAGCGCTCGACGTGGCGGAGGAACTGGACTCCGAGCCCCGCGCCCTGGGCGGCCCCGGCGATGAGCCCGGGCAGGTCGGCGATGACGAAGGGCATGTCCAGCGGCCCCTCGGCGACCACGCCGAGCTGCGGGATCAGGGTGGTGAACGGGTAGTCCGCGATCTTGGGCTTCGCCGCGGACACCACGCTGATCAGCGTCGACTTGCCGGCGTTCGGCAGGCCGATCACGCCGACGTCCGCCAGCAGCTTGAGCTCCAGGCGCAGGTGCCGCTCCACGCCTTCGCGCCCCGGCTCGAAGTTGCGCGGAGCCTGGTTCGTGGCGGTGGCGAAGCGCGCGTTGCCGCGGCCGCCGCGGCCGCCGCGCGCCACGCAGAGGCGCTCGCCGTCCTCGACGATCTCGCCGAGCAGCTCGCCGGTCTCGGCGTCGTAGACGACGGTGCCGAGCGGGACCACGACGTCCAGGTCGGCGCCGCTCTTCCCGCTCTTGTTCGAGCCCTCTCCATGCCGGCCGCGGTCGGCGGCGTAGAGGGACTGGAAGCGGAGATGGTAGAGGGTGTTGCGGCTCAGCTCGCCCACCAGGTAGACGGAGCCGCCCTCGGCGCCGTCACCCCCGGAGGGTCCGCCCCGCGCGACGAACTTCTCCCGCCGGAAGGCCACGCACCCGTTTCCGCCATGCCCGCCGCGGACATGAATTCTGGATTCGTCGATGAAAATCAAGGATGGGCTGCTTCGGGTGTTCGGACGTTCGGGAGTTTGGCTGGGGAGCCGGGCGAGCCCGGCTCCCTGACCTCATGGGCGGTCAGGAGACCGCTTCTGCAGGCTCGGCAGGCAGGATGTGGACGAACTTGCCACGCCGGCCCTTGTCCTGGAACTTGACGACGCCGTGCATCTTCGCGAACAGGGTGTCGTCCTTGCCGCGCCCGACGTTCAAGCCGGGGAGGAAGACGGTCCCGCGCTGGCGCACGATGATCGTGCCGCCGGTGACGAGCTCGCCGCCGTAGGCCTTGACGCCGAGGTGCTGAGGGTTCGAGTCGCGGCCGTTGCGGCTGGAGCCCTGTCCTTTTTTATGTGCCATGACTTCAATACCCTCTTTGAAGCGAGCCCGCCTTACGGCAGCTCGATGCCTTCGATGCGGATCCGAAGGAGATCCTGGCGGTGGCCATTGGTGCGGCGGTAGGTCGACCGCTTCTTCTTCTTGAACACCCGGATCTTCGGTCCGCGGACCTCGCCGACGACCGAGGCCTTCACCAGGGCGCCCTGAATCACCGGGCTGCCAAACTGGGCGCCGTTGTCGCCGTTGACCATGAGCACACGGTCGAACCGGAGCGCGCTGTTGCCCTCTTCGGCCTGCGCCAGGCGCTCGACGTCGATCACGTCACCCGGCGTGACGCGGTATTGCTTGCCGCCCGTTTCGATCACTGCATACATAGAGATTGCTCCCAGAGTCGTCTTGACAGACGCGTGGACGGCGGAATCTAACACAGGCTCCCCCATGGGTCAACCCTGCGGGTCGCGCCCCGCAGGGGACGACCACCTTACGATATCCTCCCGCCATGCTCCTCCGCCTCTACGCTCTCGCCGCGCGGCTCGGTCTGCGGCTGGTCGGGGCCCGGCGATGCCTCCTGGAGGAGCGCCTCGAAGAGACGGATGCGGAGGGCAACGTCTCCCTCGTCCCCATCTCCCTCGTCTACTACCGGCTCGGCCCCATGGGCGGCGAGCCCTGGGTCCTGCTCCACGGTCTCGGCGCGGTCGCCGCCACCTGGCTCCCCGTGGTCCGCCTGCTGCGCCGCGGCTGCCGGCTCCTCATTCCCGAGCTGTCCGCGACCGGCGGCACCCGGGCTCCCCGGGCCGGCCTCGGCGTGCGGCAAGGCGCGCGCATGGCCGCCCGGCTGATCGAGACGGAGCTGGGAGGCCGGCCGGCGATGCCGGCGATGCCGGCCACGGTCGCCGGCATCAGCCTCGGCGGCTGGGTCGCGGCCCGGCTGGCTCTCAGCCGTCCCGAGCTGGTCTCCCGCCTGGTGCTGATCGACGCCGGCGGCTACCGCGAGCAGGACTGGGACACGGTCCGGCGGCTCGTCCGGGTGAAGGATCTGGCGGGCATCGACCTCCTCTACAAGGCGCTGTTCACCCGGGTGCCGTGGATCCTGCGCCTCTCCCGGCAGGGGTTCCTGCGCAACTACTCCTCGCCGTCGGTCACCGAGACCCTGGACGACCTGCAGGAGATGGACACCTTCACGGACGAGGATCTCGGCCGGCTGTCCATGCCGACCGCCCTCATCTGGGGAGAGCACGACGGCCTCTTCCAGGCCGGCGTGGCCCGGACCATGGCCGCGGCCCTGCCCAACCCGCACCTGGAGGTGATCCCCGGCTGCGGGCACGCCGTCCACTTCGAATGCCCGGACCGGCTCGTGCAGGCCCTGGAGCGCTTCCGGCGGCGCTTTCCCTGGGAAGCAGCCCAAAAAAACCGCCTGGAATGATCGGAGAAGGAGAGGAAGCATGGCCACTCCCGAGTACGTGATCTGCCTCGACTGCGAGTCCCCCTGCTACGACTTCGAGTGGGACGACGGCGAGATCGGAGAGGTTCTCTGCGCCACCTGCGGCAACGACCACCCCGACCAGTTCGTCCTCCCCGACGACTTCGACGAGCTGTCCTCTTAAAAGAGGCCGTCCCGACGGGTCGGAGGGGATTGCTTTGCGCCCGGCGCGATTTCCTCTAAGATCTCACGCTCTGCCCATGAGACGACGCATGCCGCTGCACACGCGCATCCTTCTCGGCGGTCTCCTCGGAGCCGTCGCCGGGATCGCGGCGCATCTGTTCTTCGCGGTCCCGGTGTCCGAGGCCGCCCCGGCAGGGATCGAGCCGGCGCTCCAGGCGTTCATCCGCCTGGTGACCGGGCCGATCGGCCAGATCTTCCTGCGCCTCCTCTTCATGCTGGTCGTGCCGCTGATCTTCTCCGCCCTCGTCCTGGGCGTGGTGGAGATGGGCGACCCCCGGCGGCTGGGCCGCGTCGGTCTCAAGACCCTTCTCTACACGGTCGTCATCTCGGCCATCGCCGTGCTGATCGGCGTCACCCTGGTCAACGTGCTCCAGCCGGGCGCCGGCATCTCGCCCGAGCTCAAGGCGCGGCTGACCGCCGGGGCCGCGGCGCGGGCGTCGACGCTCGCGACGACCACCGCGCCGAAGACGGGCATCGACCTGCTCATCCAGATCGTCCCCAGCAACCCGGTCAAGTCCGCCGCCGAAGGCGACATGCTCGGGGTGATGTTCTTCTCCCTGCTGTTCGGCATCGCGCTCGCGATCGTCCGCACCGAAGCCACGGCCCGTCTCCAGGAGACCATCCAGGGGATCTACGACGTGACCATGTGGCTGATCGGCTGGGTCATCTCCCTCGCCCCGGTCGGCGTGGCGGCGCTGCTCTTCACCCTCACCGCCGAGCTGGGCTACGAGATCCTCCAGCAGCTCGCTCTCTACGTCGGCGTGGTGGTCCTCGCCCTGGCCATCCACCAGTTCGTGGTCTATTCCCTTGCCGTCCGCTTCCTCGGCGGCATGAGCCCCCTGTTCTTTTTCCGCGGCATCGAGGCGGCGATGATCACCGCTTTCTCGACCGCGTCGAGCAATGCCACCCTCCCGACCGCCCTCAAGGTGGCCGAGGAGAACCTGCGCCTCCCCCCGTCGGTCAGCCGCTTCGTCCTGACGATCGGCTCGACCATGAATCAGAACGGGACGGCGCTGTTCGAAGGCGTCACCGTGTTGTTCCTGGCTCAGTTCTATGGCGTGCACCTGTCGCTCGGCGAGCAGGTCACGGTGGTGTTGATCTGCATCCTGGGAGGCATCGGCACGGCCGGCGTCCCCGCCGGCTCGATCCCGGTGGTGGCGTTGATTCTCGGCCTGGTGGGGGTTCCCGTCGAAGGCATCGGTCTCATTCTCGGAGTCGACCGGTTCCTGGACATGTGCCGGACCACCCTCAATGTGACGGGGGACCTGGCTGCGGCTGTCGTGGTATCCCGCGGGGAAGGGCCGGCGCTGCCGGACCCCGACCCCGCGACCTGAGTAAACGGAAAGAAGGGGCGCACCCGGTGCGAGCCGGACGGCTCCCGGCACGGTTTCTGCTTCCCAGAGGAAGAGGAGCCTCCGGGAACCAAATTCGAGGTGCTCCCATCTAATGTGGCGGAGAGGTGAACCCATGAAAAGACCGATTCCCGTCCTGCTCGCCCTTCTCCTCCTCGCCCCGCTCTTTGGCGGCTGCCAAAAGGTCCGGGCGCGGGTCGAGATGAAGAAGGGCAATGAGATGTACCTCAACGAGTCCTACCGGGAGGCGCTCGCCCAGTACCAGAAGGGTCTGGAGCTGGATCCGAACGCGACCTTCGCCTGGCGCTCCGTTGGGCTGACCGCCCTGGCTCTCTACAAGCCGGGGGACAACAGCAAGCAGAACAAGGAGATGGGGAACCTGGCGATCCAGGCGTTCGAAAGCTATCTCAAGGACTACCCGGCGGATGCGAAGGTCCGCGACTACCTGATGGCGACCTACGTCAACTCCAAGCAGTATGACAAGGCGCTCACCTACCTGAACGAGCAGGCCAAGGCGGATCCGAACAACGACAACATTCAATCCTCCCGGGTCCGACTGCTGATGGAAGCCGAACGGATGCCGGAGGCGATCCAGGCGGCCAACCAGATGCGCCCGTCCCAGGCCAAGGCCGAGTCGCTCTACAGCATCGGCGTCTCGATCTGGGACCTCTCCTACCGCCGCGGCGAGACCGTGTCGGCCGAGGAGCGGGCGCGGCTGGTCGACACGGGCCTCGCCGGCATGGCCGAAGCCCTGAAGATCAATCCCGAGTATTTCGAAGCGATGGTCTACAACAACCTTCTCTTCCGTGAGAAGGCCAAGCTGCAGCTCGACGAGGCCAAGAAGCAGGAATACACCGCCCAGGCCAACGTCTGGGTCGAGAAGGCAAAGACGTTGCGCAAGAAGCTTCAGGAAGAAGAGAAAAAGAAGCTGGCCGAAGAGGCCGCCAACAAGACCAAGGAAGGCTAGGTGGACCATGTTCGAAGATTCCTTGCTGGAGCTGGATGAGCAGCGGAAGAAGAAGGGCGGAATGGTCCGCTTCATCGTCCTGCCGCTCGCCATCCTGATGCATCTGGCGGCGGGTGGTGCGTTCCTCTTTGCCACCTATTGGCAGGTCGAACCGGTGCCCGAGCCGCCGATCAACGTCGTCTTCTTCAGCGCGGCCGCGCCTCCGCCGCCGCCGCCACCGCCTCCACCGCCGGCCGCGGCTCCCAAGCCGCAGCCGAAGCAGGAGGTTCCGAAGGAGATCCCGATCGTCCGTCCGACGGAGCCGGTCCAGCCGGTCGAAGTGCCGGAGAACATTCCCAAGCCCGGTCCGGCGGTTGAGGACTTCGGCGTCGAGGGCGGTGTCGAAGGCGGTGTCGAGGGCGGCGTAGCCGGCGGTGTCGTCGGCGGCGTGGTCGGCGGTGTCGTCGGCGGTGTCCCCGGCGGTGTCGTCGGCGGAGTCGAAGGCGGCGTCGTCAACGACGAGCCGCTGCGCGTGGGCGGCGCGGTGACGCGCCCGGAGAAGACGTCCGGCGGAGCGCCGGTCTACACCGAGCTCGCCCGCAAGGCCCGGGTCACCGGCGTGGTGATCGTGGAAGCGGTCATCGACGAGCGCGGCAACGTGGTGAACGCCCGCGTTCTCAAGGGCCTCCCCATGGGTCTGGACAAGTCGGCCCTGGACGCCGTCGAGCGCTGGAGATTCAAGCCGGCCACCCTGCAGGGCAAGCCGGTCAAGGTTTATTACACCCTAACCGTCAACTTCACGATGCAGTAGGCGCCGCGGCGCTGAAAAAAAGGAGAGAACGAAGATGGATTTCAGCCCAGTCGCACTTTGGGAAGCGATGACGCCGATCGCCAGGGGCGTGGTTATCAGCCTGATCATCCTGTCGGTCTGGTCGCTCTACATCTCGGTCGAGCGGCTCTTTGTCTTCCGCAAGGCTCACAAGCAGTCGCTCGCCTTCGCCAAGATCGCCGCCGAGCACCTCAAGCATGACCGTCCGCAGTCGGTCATCGACGCCGCCAGCAAGTATCCCGGCAGCCACCTGGCCCGCGTCGTCAGCGCCGGTCTGCAGTCGTTCCAGTTCGAGAACCAGAGCAGCCCGCTCGGTGACATGGAGGTCGTCGAGGCCGCCAGCCGCGCCGTCGAGCGCTCCACCCTGCTCACCGTCGCCGACTTCAAGCGCGGCATCGGCAGCCTCGCGACGATCGCGACCACGGCCCCCTTCATCGGGCTGTTCGGAACCGTGATCGGCATCATCAACGCGTTCCGCGGCATGGCCATGTCGGGATCGGGCGGCATCGGCGCCGTGTCGGCCGGTATCGCGGAAGCCCTCGTGACCACCGCCCTCGGACTCTTCGTGGCCATTCCGGCCGCCTGGATGTTCAACCACTTCACCAACAAGCTCGAGCGGCTTCAGGTCGAGATGTCCAACTCGTCCTCCGAGCTCATCGACTTCTTCATGAAGAGGCAGAAGAAAAATGCAGCTTAAAATCGGGCGGAAGCACACGATGAACGCTCCTGAGGTCCGGAGCGATATCAACGTGACTCCGCTGGTTGACGTCTGCCTCGTGCTGCTGATCATCTTCATGGTGGTGACGCCCATGCTGCAGAAGGGCGTCGACGTGGCCCTGCCGTCGACCACCAAGCCCGAGAAGATGCCGGAGAATGAGAAGCAGCTGGAGGTCTCCATCAAAGCCGATGGCAGCATCTTCATCGGTCAGAACTGGATCCCCGACGACAACCTCCCGGCCATGCTGGAGGAGATCCATTCGAACAACCCCGACCGCCAGGTCGTGGTCAAGGGTGACAAGCGGCTCAAGTACAAGGAGGTCCGCGGCGTCATGCGGCTCCTGAACGAGGCCGGCTTCACCCGCGTCGGCCTGGTAACCGAACGGGAAGAAGGCGGAGCGGCCTGACGGCCGACCCGCCAGGAGGTACCGCAATGTCGATGAACGTCGGGGGCAGCGGAGGCCCCAAAAGCGAAATCAACGTCACGCCGCTCGTCGACGTGGTGCTGGTGCTGCTCATCATCTTCATGGTGCTCACTCCGTCGATGCTCAAGCACCTCACCGCCGCCGTGCCCAAAAAGCCCGACGAGCCCACGCCCCCGGTTCCGACCGACACCTCCATCGTCGTCGAGTACGCCGCCAACCGCGAACTCTCCGTCAACAGCGAGCCCATCGCCATCGAAGCCTTGGGCGACAAGCTGATCGAAAAACTCCGCAGCTCACGCCAAAAAGTCGTCTTCGTCAAAGCCGACGACGAAGCCCCCTACGGCGACATCGTCCGCGTCATGGACGTCGCGCGTGGCGTCGGGGCGCAGACGCTGGCGCTGGTTGTGGAGTGAGGCGGGGGCGCACGGCGGGGTGTGTCCAACGTGAGGCGGAGCGAGATTGGGGCAGCGGGGGCAGCGGCGGAAGGCGCGGCGGGCGAGAGTTTCGGCTCCTTACCGCGGAGCCAGCGGCCCGGGCTTGACCGAGCGCGGAGGGTGGGTAGAAACCGGTCGGCACTCGAAATCGGAGGAGTGGCCGAGTGGTTTAAGGCACCGGTTTTGAAAACCGGCGTACTCGAAAGGGTACCGTGGGTTCGAATCCCTCCTCCTCCGCTGAGATCATTAAGGAATTGGACATACCTCCCGGTCCATGGGGGGCCGGAGGCGGGACCAAAGCTGGGGGTTTCTCGCGGAATGCAGCGGCCTCGGAACTCGACCGGAGACGTGACAGCACTCGGAGCTTGCTGCACGCGTCGAGCAATCGCTCGCGCGGTGTCGAGCAGCGGTCACCCCTTCCGCCTCTACCCCGTTGCAGGAGGAGGGCTGCCTACGGCTCGCTGGGCGCACCCTTCAGGGACCGCACCTGGACGCGCCCTCGGCGCCGTAGATACAGCCCACGGAGCACCGTTCGATACTCGGGGCGCCCGAGCCGCAATTCACCGACCAGTCTTCCAAGGTCGACGTGACGAGCAAGAGGCAATAGCCCCCGCTCGCCCCGGCGGCGCAGAAGGTCGAGGTCGGACCAACCGGAGCCACGTAGACGCTGGAGCACGGAACGGGTGCGACGAAGCGAGCGTTGTCGCATTCTCCCATTGGGCAGGCGTCTCCAGCGCAGGTGCTGACCGTTCCCGTGGGGAAGGCGCCCGAACCAGAGCCGGCGCTACCGTTCGCGCCGCCCGTGCTCGCGGGCGCGCCACCCTGTCCCGAAAGGCCACCCGAGCTGCTGCCACCCTGTCCCGAAAGGCCACCCGAGCTGCTGCCACCCGAGCTCGCTCCGCCGAGGGACGTCGTGCCACCGTTCATCGCCGGACCGCCGCCAAGTCCCGCGATGCCGCCGCTCGTTTGAAAAAGGCCCCCGGTTCCCATGCCGCTCGAGCCGTCCGGTCCGCCGGAGTCGCCGCACGCGGAGAGGAGCATGCCTACGACGACGAGAAGCGCGATTCGCCGGATCATGTGAGCCGTCTGTAGCCTGCGGACCTCTGCGTTGCAACGGACCACGTCGCGAAGCCAAATGCTCGCTAGTGCCAGTTGCAGTTCCAGAATGACGAGATGTTCTCAGGATCCGTCATCGTGCCGGAGCCCGAAAAGAACTTGCACTTGGAAGGGACCCGCTCGTTGCCGCCGACCTGCGCATTCGCCATCGACTGCTGCAACCAGGGGATCGCGCGATCGACACGAGTCCATTGCTGCGTAGCGCCGAGCCCAACGCATGCAGCATCGGGAATGTCCGGAAAGGTGCTCGAGGTGACGCCGACGACGAAGCCCGTTGGTGAGCTCTGAGCTGGGCCTCCCGAGTCACCCTTGCACATGTTGACGGTCTTGATTCCAGTTCGCGGGTCGGTGCCAATGTTTAGGATCGAGAAGTGGTTCTTGGCCCTGGGCGCACTCGTCAGTCCAACGCCGAGATCGCCACGGAGGCGAGCTTGCGCGGTCGGCTCGTTGTCGAAGCCAACGCCCCAACCAAAGACGTCGACAAGGTCAGGTTGTCCGAAAGGGATGGGAGCGCTTTCCGTTTCAGGAGCGAGCGGCGCACGTGACCCTAGATAGGCGAAAGCACCCCAACTATAGGGATCTGCTTTGAGCGGGGCCTGCGAAGGCGGGCGAATGAAAATCAGGCCAAGGTCTCGATCGCTGTCGCCTTTCCCCATGTATCCAGGGTATTTGTAAGCGACGACCTTCATCGATTGTCCATACTGACCCTGGCCGTACCAGTCGACGCTGTCGTTGGCAGTGAAGTATTGAATGTTCACGTCGAAGCCGTAGGGCCCGGCGCCAGTCGACGGCAGGCAATGTGCCGACGTCAAATAGAACGGGCCAGCGATCCGCGTCGCCGTGCACAGCCGATCTTGCCCCACCTCCGCGAGAGGGCCGCCACCGACAGCGACGGTGCGATAAAAACGAACGACCGTCGGATTGACTCGTTCCGGACCCATGAGCTTTGGGACTTTCGGATCTTTGGCTGGCGCGGGATTCGTACCCGCCTCGGCGAGCAAGGCCGCCAGGGCGACCTCCTTGGGCGGTCCAAAATCGTCGAAGTCGGGGTGGTCTTCCTGGTACTGTCGATAGCCGCGCATGAAGCTGCGAGCCCCTTCGCAGTCTGCTACGGAGGTCACTCCGAGCGCCTCGGCAAGCTCCGGATAGTCCGCGAGCCGTGCATTGATGGCGTCGTAGGAATACGCTTCCACGTCGACCGTCTCCACGCCGCGAGCGTTGAGCCCGAGCGACGTGATGCCGCAGGTCCCATTGGCTTCATCCAACGGTGCGTCGTCCGAAACGGGAGGGATGACCGAGGGGCCGGGGTCCGCCGCCTGACTCGAGCACGCCATTGCAAGCCACAATGCGCCGACGATGCGCGTGAGTTCGACCAATGACGACCGCCTTATCCTTGCCATGAGACACCTTTTCGATTGGGTGAGAAGACCTTCAGGTTCG
>JANMTS010000121.1:0-17137 GCA_031390755.1 Holophagales bacterium | reverse complement strand
CCCCGGCAATTCAAGATTCAGTTGTCAAAGAACACTCCGGCGGCGCACCCCGGTGGTTGAGCGGCTGGCGCAACCTCGTTTGCCGCTGGCGCAACCCCGTTTTCCTGCGCCGCCACCTCGTTTGCCGCGGAGCCAGCCGCGGTTTCCGCGGCGGAAATCCCGTTTGCCGCAGCCGCAACCTCGCGGGCGGGGCCGCCGTCCCGTTTGCCGCTGCCGCAACCAAGAGCGCAGCAGTGGCAAACGAGGTTTCCTGGGCCGCAATCCTGTTTGCCGCAGCGGAAAACCTGGTTGCGGCAGCGGCAAACAAGACGGCGCGGGCGGAAAGCCACCCTGGAGGCGCCGCGTTTCCCGCGAACGGAGGGCACGATATCTAACCTGCGGAGAAAGTCAAGGGGTCAAAATGTCTATATTCTGTACTTTTTGGTCCCAAGAAATCGCCGAAACCGTCTTGACAGCCGCTTCGGCCTGTCGGATGATGCGCCTCGAGCACACGCGCACCGTTCTTTGAAAATTTGGAGGAGTGGCGGCTGCCGAGTCCAAGGCCACCGCCATTCCGACCCAGGAGGTCCGCCTGCCGGGGAGGGGGTGGAAATGGCCGGAGGTGTGCGCAGTCAAAAAGCTGCGCGCGCCTCCGAAGACCGGGGGTGCCTCCGTGACGCGACCGACCTCCCCGATTTCACGGCCTCAGGATCTCTGTCGCGGCTCCTTCCATTCAGTCTGGAATGTTGCCGGCTCCTTGCTCTAGTCGCCGCGCGCCGGGGATCCGGTGCCGGCCAACCATGAAAATCCGCCAGGAGGTGGTGGATTTTCATGGTAAATTGCCTCGGTGATTGACCGTACCCGACACCTCGAGCGCCTGACCTGGCTCTTTCGGACCTTTCCGGTCGTGGCGATTCTCGGTGCCCGCCAGGTCGGCAAGACGACGCTCGCGCGCGCACTCGGAGAGAGCTTCCAGGGGCCGGTGACCCACTTCGACCTGGAGAGCGCCGCGGATCTCGCTCTGCTCGCCGATCCGGAGCTCACTCTCGGCCCGCTCCGAGGGCTTGTGATTCTCGACGAAATCCAGCGCCGCCCGGAGCTGTTTCCCGCTCTCCGGGTTCTGGCGGATCGGCCGGGTGTGGAAGCGAAGTTCCTCGTCCTGGGGAGCGCTTCGCCCGACCTCCTGCGCCAGAGCTCTGAATCGCTCGCCGGCCGCATCGGCTACCACCGTCTCCGCGGCCTCGCCCTCGACGAGGTGGGGCGGGCCGCCTTGGATGGCCTCTGGCTACGCGGCGGATTCCCCCGGTCGTTCCTCGCGCCCGGCGAGGCCGAGAGTGTCGAGTGGCGGCGCTCGTTTCTACAGACCTTTCTGGAGCGCGACCTGCCCCAGCTCGGCAGCCGCACCCCGGCCGAAACGCTACGCCGATTCTGGTCGATGGTGGCCCACTACCATGCCCAGACCTGGAACGGCTCCGAGATCGCTCGCGCCTTCGGCGTCGGGGAAAGCAGCGTCCGCCGCTATCTCGACCTCCTCACAGACGCCCTGGTCCTGCGCCAGCTTCCCGCTTGGCACGCCAACCTCTCGAAGCGGCAGGTCCGCTCTCCGAAGGTGTTCGTGGAGGATTCCGGCCTCCTCCATACCCTGCTCGGGATCGAGGACGCCGAGGGCCTCGCGCGCCATCCCAAGGTGGGAGCTTCCTGGGAGGGCTTTCTCCTCAAGGAGATCATCGAGCGCCTGAACGCCCGCCCGGAGGAGTGCTTCTTCTGGACGGCCCACTCCGGCGCCGAGATCGATCTTCTCATCGTCTCCGGCCAGAAGCGCCTCGGCTTCGAGATCAAGAGAACGACGGCTCCGCAGCGGACTCGCTCCATGGCGACGGTTCTCGAGGATCTCGCCCTCGATCACATCGACGTGATCCACGCCGGAGAACGGACCTTTCCGCTCGCCCAGCAGGTGCGGGCCGTGGCCGCCCATGACCTCCTCGGCCAGCTTGAGCCGTTGCGGAGTCCTTGAGAGGCTCACGCTTCGGTGTCGATTTCCGACCAGCTCGTTCGACGCGGATTCTTGTTGCAACCAGCCCGCAACTCGCATCAGAAACACGTCGATCTTGCATCAAGACCCTCCAACTCACAGCAGAATGCCGGTAAGTCGCATCAAAATGCAGGCGAGTCGCATCAATTCACATCCAAGTCGCATCAGAATTCAGGCGTGCGGCGGCGCGGACTGGGACTCGGCGCCCGTGTTACCCTTTCCTGCGGGATGAACGACCAGGAGGAGATGGAGCGCGCAGCCCGGGCAGCGGCCCGGCGCGCCTGGCCTGTCCGGAAATTCCGGCTTGGCGAGGAGCCTTCCGAGGATCTCTCCGCGACCACGAGCGCCAAGGAACGGCTGGAGATGATGTGGCCGCTGGCCGTCGACGCGTGGGCTCTGGCAGGACGGAAGATTCCTGACTATCCGCGCGAAGAGACTCCTGCCCGCCTCCTCCGTCGCGGAAAGGAAATTCCACGCTGAACCGGGACTTCCGGGACATTCTGGTCTCCCTCCATGAGGAGGGAGCTGAGTTTCTCGTGGTGGGAGCGCACGCCCTGGCCGTGCATGGCGTCGTGCGCGCTACCGGCGACCTCGACATCCTGGTCCGGCCCGATCCCCGGAACGCGGAGCGCGTCTGGAAGGCGCTCGCACGCTTCGGTGCTCCGCTGGAAGCCACGGGGCTTACCCTCCAGGATCTCCACCAACCCGGCACCGTCTATCAGATCGGATTGCCACCCCGCCGGATCGACATCCTGACGGAAATCAGCGGCGTCGACTTCGCCGAAGCCTGGGAAACCAGGGTCTTCGAAGACGTCGACGGTCTGGTGGTTCCCTACCTGGGCCGCACGGCTCTCCTCAGGAACAAACAGGCCAGCGGACGGATCAAGGATCTCGCCGACATCGAGCTGTTGAAGGGCCGCTAGGAAGCGTTCGCCGACATCCAGCGCGCGGGGTCCGCGAACAGGAACAGCGGCTGCTCGGCGGCCCGGAACACGGCGCGGGCTCCGAACGGGAACCGCACCGCCCGCCGCGAGCCGTCCGGGAAGAGCCAGCCCGCCTCCATCGCCGACTCGACCGCCAGCTCGCCGCCGTCCGCCACGAAGCCGGTCTCCAGCGCGACCTCGCGGTTGAACGGGCGGTAGAGCTCGCGGGCGCGGAACTGGAGCAGCCGGGAGCCGAGCGACATCGGCTGGCCGCCGGCGGAGCGGATGCCCGCGGTCGAACCGGCGGCGGTCGAGACCCACAGCCCGGAACTGCGGTGCCGCTCCGACTTGCGGCCGAAGAACAGCCGGTAGCGGCTGGTCGCAGCCGGCCGGTCGTGGGCGATGAGCACGTCGTTGAGAGCGGGAGGGAGGATCTTGCCGCCGATCTCGACCTCCAGGCGGGTCACCGCCTGCGGCACGAGGGTTCCGCGGTCGATGCGCGCCAGGGTGCGGGCGATCGTGGCCCGCCGGGCGACGGACAGGTAGCCCACGCTGGAGCTGGGCGCGGAGTTGATGCCGAGCACGGCCGCCCCGCCCACCCACTGGGACGCCGAGAGCAGCGTGCCGTCGCCGCCGGCCGTGATGACCAGCCGCGCCCGGCCGATCGCGCGCCGCGCCCTGGCGTCGAGCGCGTCGACGGACACCACGAAGGGCTCGACACCCAGCTCCGCCAGCGTCTGATAGAGAACGGCGAGCGTCCGCTCATGCTCGTGGGCCGCGCCGGTCACCTCCAGCGCCAGGGGACGCCCGGACTCCACGAGCCGGTCCGCCATCCCGTCGCGGACGGCGACCGGCGTCTTGACGACCACGACGCAGGGGGACAGGAGGGAGTCGGTTCGTGTCACGGCGCCAGAGTATCGTTTTACTCTGTGCTTCTCCAAGCCCGGGCTCCAAAGATTATGCAGCGCAGCATTATGCGGTCCGGCATAATCTTGGAGAGACTCCGGCCGTCAGCCGAGAAGCTCTCCCGCCGTGACGATCATCGAACCGTCGGGAATCGTCACGGTCTTCAGGCCTGCGGCAGTTTCGGGGACGAACAGCACCCGGATCGGACGCGCCCCGGCCAGGCGCGCCGGGAGCGGCGGTGCAGGCCTGGCGATCAGCTCGCGGAGGAGCGCTTCGAGGCTTTTCCGGTCGAAAGGCCGGGCGCTCCATTTGACCTCGCCGAGCAGGACGTGCCCGCCGTCGAGCGATTCGCTGACCACGTCCCACTCCGGCTGGGCTCCGTGCCACCAGCGAGACGCCGGCCCCCAGGGTCCGTGCAGACCGAGACCGCCGTCGGCGGGAAGCCGGGGCACCTGCTTGCGGCAAAGCTCTTCCCAGCTCTCCGCCCGGAGGTGGTCCCACGAGCGGTCCAGAAGCCGGCGGCGGACCTCGGGGGTGCCGCTCGCGAGCTGGGCGCGGTGGGGCGCCACGATCCGGAACCAGAGGCGGAAGAAGGGATCGTCGATCTTGTAGAGCGCGCGTTTGCCGCCCTTCTCGCTCTCGCCGAACGGCAGCTCCCGCTTCACCAGCCCAAGCTCGAGCAGACGGTCGATCGGCCTTGCCATCGACGTGGCCGAACGGCCCAGCCGGCCGGCGATCTCCGAGACCCGGTGGGCTCCCGCCCCGATGGCGTCGAGCAGGGGGCGCGCTTCGAGCGCCGAGGGGATCTCTTCCAGGAGCAGCCGGTCCGGCTCGCGGTGGAGCGGCCCCAGGGGATCGAGAACGAGCCGGTCCAGCTGGTCCACGACCTCGGCCCCGGATTCCAGCGCAAGCTCCCAGTAGCGCGGGATGCCTCCCCAGGCCGTGTACAGCTCGATCCAGCGCAGGCCGTCCTGAATCTCGAACACGTCCCGCAAATGCGCCGGAGCCAGCGGCTTGACCTCGATGATCTCCTTCGCCCGGCCGAAGAGCGGCGCGTCTCCGGCGAGCACGAAGCCCTGCATCATGCGCTGGCTGGAGCCCGCGATCGCCACCTGAAGCCCGGCCTGCCTGGCGTCGTGATCGATCCAGCGCTGAAGGACGCTCGGGAGCTCCGGCGAGGCGAGCACGAGGTAGGGAAGCTCGTCGAGGATGAGGGGACCTCGCCATCCCGCCAGCCGCGCCTCGCGAGCCAGGCGGGTCAGGAGCGTCCGCCAGTCGCGGTACTCGACCTCCGCGAACCCGGGGAGGCGCTCGTTGATCACCTCGGCAAAGTAGGCCCTCTGCAGATCGGCGACGGACTGGTCCGCCACCGTGTACAGGCCGCCGTGCCGGCTAGCCCATTCGAGCAGCAGTCGGGTCTTGCCGACCCTGCGCCGGCCGTAGAGGACGGCCAGTCCCCCTTCCTCCGACATCGCGAAGCGGTCGAGGCGGGCAAGCTCTTCCTGGCGATTGACGAACAACATTATGCCGTCCAGCATAATACATTACGGCATAATCTTGGACACCCAAGGGAGACCTGATCCATGCCTTCGAATCCACCCGGCGGGGACGCCGCCGTCTACGACCAGGACGGCCTCCGCACCGTCCACAACTCCGAGTTCCTCGACGACCCCCGCTTCCAGAAGGCCTACCGGCGGGGGGTCGCCGCCACGGGCGTGGACTACCGGTGGCACTGGCGGATCCATGTCGGCCTCTGGGCCGCCTCCTGCGCCGCCCGGCTGGACGGCGACTTCGTGGAGTGCGGGGTCAACGCCGGGTTCCTCAGCTCGGCCATCATGGACCTGCTCGACTGGAACGCCACCGGGAAGACGTTCTACCTTCTGGATACCTTCGAGGGGCTCGACGAGCGCTTCATCTCCGAGGAGGAGCGCGAGGCCGGCATCCTGGAGAAGAACGCGCAGCTTCTGGAGTCCGGCTTCTACGTCTCCGGCGTGGAGTCGGTCAGGGCCAACTTCTCGGAGTGGCAGAACGTCCGCATCATCCAGGGCTCGATTCCGGAGACCCTGCCGCAGGTCGACTCTCCGCGGATCGCGTACCTTCATCTGGACCTGAACTGCGCGCCGCCCGAGGCCGCCGCCGCGGAATACTTCTGGCCGCGCCTCGTGCCGGGCGCGCCGGTGCTGCTCGACGACTACGCCTACATCGGCTACCGGCCGCAGAAGATTGCGATGGATGCCTTCGCCCAGGCGCACGGAGTCTCCATCCTCTCCCTGCCTACGGGACAGGGGCTGCTCCTCAAGCCGCCGTCCTGACCGGTTGCGACGCCTTACGGCAGCTGGACCATCTCGCGGAACAGCTTGTCGAGCGACTCCTCCGGAGGGTGGCTGCAGAGCCCGGTGTGGGCGGGCGAGACCTGGATGATGGTGCTGCGGGGGGCGATGAGCCAGTGGAAGCGCTCGCGCAGGCTGAGCTTGCCGATGGGGCCGGCGTCCGGGGTGCCGGCGCAGATCCTGGGGATCGAATCCAGATGCTTGCGGATGAGGTCGACGTCGATCTCGGGCCAGAGCGCGCGCAGGCGGGGCTCGTTCACCTCGACGCGGGCCGCGAGGTAGTCCCGGCCGAGGCAGAAGAGCACGATGCCGGCGTTGATCAGCTCGCCGCGCTCGACCCGCGGCACCACGCGGATGACGGCGTAGTCAAACGAGTCGGGCGCGGGCACGGACGGCCTCCTCCACGAAGCCCGTCGAGGCGAGCCTCCGGGTCAGGTAATCGAGATATCCCGCCCGCCGCGCCATCGCCGTAGACTCGCCCTGAGGCGAGAGCCAGGAGTCCGGGATCTCGGCGAGCACCCGCACGAACAGCTCCTCGCCGAGCTGCGGCCGGATGCGGGCGTCGGCCTCTTCGATTCGGGTCGCCCAGGGTAGAAGCACGTGGTCGCGGACCGCGGCGAAGCGGCCGGCGGCGACGGTCGCCATCTGCTCACTCGAAGGCCAGTTGTGGTGGAAGTAGAGAGCGGCTCCGTGGTCGATCAGGTAGAGCACCTTGTGCCACCAGAGCAGGTTGGGGTTGCGCGGCGTCCGGTCGACGTTGGTGATGAAGGCGTCGAACCAGACCACGGCCGAGGCGAGGTCCGGGTCGACGGCGTCGGCGTCCCGCGCGGCCGGATCGAAGCTGATCGAGCCCGGCAGGTAGTCGACCCCCAGGTTCACACCCACGCTCGCCTTCAGCAGCTCGCGGATCTCGGAGTCGGGCTCGTTGCGGCCGAGCGCGATGTCCACGTCCATGAGGACCAGCTCGGGGATCTTCAGCCCGAGCAGGCCGAGCGCCCGGCCGATTCCTCCCGCGAGCAGCTCGGCCACCAGGGCCAGCGGACCCTGTCCCGCTCCCCGGAACTTGAGGACGTACAGCCCGCTGTCGCTCGCCTCCACGATGGCGGGCAGCGAGCCTCCCTCGCGGAGCGGGGTCACGTAGCGGGTGGCGTCGATCGTGGTCAGCATGAGCGGCTGCGATCATATACTTGAGCCATGGAGCGCCTCGCCCCGATCTACGTCGCCGACCTGTTCGCCCCCCTTCACCGGGAGCTGATCGCCCTGCTCGGAAAGCTGGGTCCGGCGGACTGGGACCGGCCCACCGTGGCCGGCGACTGGAAGGTTCGGGATATCGCCGCCCACCTTCTGGACGGCATCCTGCGCAAGCTGTCCGCCCACCGCGACGGCCATCTCCCGTCGCCGGACCGCGAATTGAATTCGTATGCCGATGTCCTGGATCTCATCAACGGGCTGAACGCCGGCGGCGTCGCCTATGCCCGGCGGCTCAGCCCGCGGCTGCTGACCGATCTGCTCGACGTGGCCGGCCGGTGGATGGCCGATTTCACTCAGGAGCTGGACCCTCACGCCCAGGCCCTCTTCTCCGTGGCCTGGGCCGGCGAAGCGACCTCCGAGAACTGGATGGACACGGGCCGCGAGTACACCGAGTGGTGGCATCACCAGATGCAGATCCGCGACGCCGTGGGCGCACCCGGGCTGCTCGAAGCGCGCTGGCTGCTGCCGCTTCTCGATCTTTCCGTGCGGGCGCTGCCCCACGCCTACGCTTCCACGGTCGCTCCGGAAGGCACGGCGATCACGCTCGCGGTTCCCGGGGACGAGCCCTGGGCCTGGACTCTCCTCAGGGAAGACGGAAGGTGGGGAATCTACCGGGGAGAGGTGGAGACTCCGGCGAGCCCGGACGTCCGGGTCACCGCGGCGCCCGACCGGGCCTGGCGGCTTTTCTACAACGCGCTGCCCTCGGATCAGGCCCTTCGCGACTTGACGATCGAGGGGGACGAGGCGCTCGCCGAGACACTGCTCCGAACGCGGTCGGTGATGGTGTAGCCGGAGTTTGCAGGGGCGCGTCAGTCCCCGGTCATCAGCCGGCCGCGTCCCGGGCCGGCCCTGCCAGGGCGTCGAATTCCGGAAGCTTCGCGTCCTTCTTCACCACCGGCCAGGCCACCTTGCGCCGCGTCAGAGCGGCATCGAGCCGCTCCCACAGGTCGCGATGCAGGACCGGCTTGCCTTCCATGGTGGTCCAGTTGCGCTTCTTCCAGCCGACGATCCAGCCGGTGGCGCCATTCCTTAGATAGTCGGAGAGCGTGTACATCGCCACGGAAAGGCCGGGCGGGAGCCGGTCGAGCGCCTCGGCCGCGGCCATCAGGTCGAGCTGATTCGAGCTGAGCTTCTTCCCGCCGCCGGAGATCACCGACTCGCTCCCCTCATGACGGATGAGCGCCGCCCATCCGCCGCCCTTGCCCGACGCCGAGACGCGCACGTAGATCTCCGCGTCCGGTCTTTCCGAAGGAACCGCGCCGCTCCCCCCAGTCACCGTGGCCGCGCCAAGCCCCTTCGCGGCCCGCTGCTCCCGGACGGCCAGGGTGGCGAGCTGGTCGGCGCGCTCGTTCCACCGGTTGCCGGCGTGCCCCTTGACCCAGTCCCAGCGCAGCTCGTGCTCGAGGATCAGCTCGGCCAGCCGGCGCCACAGATCCTCGTTCAGCAGCTCGCCGTCCTTCCTCTTCCATCCGCGCTGAATCCACCCGGGCATCCACTGCGTGACGCCCTTCCTTAGATACTGCGAATCCGTGTAGAGGCGCACCCGGCAGCGCCGCTTGAGCGCCTCCAGCGCCTTGATCGCCGCGGTCAGCTCCATCCGGTTGTTCGTGGTGTGGGGCTCGCCGCCCTTCATCTCGCTCACCTTCGAGCTGGCGGCATGGATCAGCACCACGCCCCATCCGCCGGGACCGGGATTGGGGTCGGCGCCGCCGTCGGTGTAGACGGTGATCTCCGGCAGCGCGAGGGAGTCGTCAGGAGGCGGGGGAGGTGTCGGAGAGGGCGACGTTGGCATGGCGGCGCAATCTACCATGGAGGGAGTCCGAGCCCTCTCATCCTTTGTGGCCTTCCTCCTCCCCTCGACGAATCCGGGAGTCCTCCTCGGCGTGGTATCGGCCGATGGCTTCGTCAATCTCTTCTAGCGTCTGAGGTTTCACGTCCGGCTGATAGAGCATTCCAAAAAGAGCCTTGGCTGAGACAGTCACCCTCCGCAGCCGGACTCCTTCCACGGGATCGATCGAAAACTCCATGCGGTCTCCTTCGCGGAGATGAAGGTGAGCGCGTACCTCCAGAGGAAGGATGATCCGCCCGTTGCTTGCAAGGATCGCGATTGGCATGCTTTTACCTATGACAGGGAATATTGAACGCTTCTCTACGATACCTCTCCACGGTGTGTATACGCAACCCCCATAGACATGTACCTCCGTGGCACGGGCCTTGCGGCCGCCTGAGGCGAGTTGCGGAGGGCTCCCCAGCCCCGGGCATTCCTGACAAGATTCCCGTCCCATGAACAGCCTCATGAATAATGCCGAGATCGCCAGCGTGCTCGAGGAGGTCGCCGACATCCTCGAAATCAAGGACGAGAACCCCTTCCGCATCCGCGCCTACCGCAACGCGGCGCGGACGATCGAGGTCGAGACGACTCCCCTGTCGCGCATGCTGGAGGAGGGCAAGCCGCTCACCAACCTGGCCGGCGTGGGCAAGGAGATGGCCGGCCACATCCGCGAGATGATCGAGACCGGCACCCTCGCCTGGCGCGATCTGCTCCTCGCCGATATCCCCCGCACGCTCCTGGATCTCATGCGCCTGCCCGGCGTCGGACCCAAGAAGGCCCGGAAGCTCTGGGAGGATCTCAAGATCTCCACCGTCGAAGAGCTTGAAGAAGCCGCGAAGGCGGGACGCATCGCGGGCGTGGCCGGCTTCGGCGCCAAGACTCAGGAAAAGATCCTCGCCGGCATCGCCGACTACCGCCAGAACACCAGCCGCATGCTGCTCGCCGAGACCGAGCGCTTCGTGGAGCCGCTGCTCGGCTACCTGCGCGCCATCCCCGAGGTCGAGCGGCTGGAGGTGGCCGGCAGCTACCGGCGGCGGCGCGAGACGATCGGCGACATCGACCTGCTCGCCATCGCCACGGTGCCCGGCCCGGTCATGGAGGCCTTCCTCCACTATCCCCAGGTCGCGAAGACCCTGATGGCGGGGGACACGCGAGCGTCGATCACCCTCGGCTCCGGCCTGCAGGTCGACCTGCGCGTGGTGCCGCCGGACTGCTACGGCGCCGCGTTCGTCTACTTCACCGGCTCCAAGGAGCACAACGTCAAGCTCCGCCGCCGCGCCGTCGAGCAGGGGCTCCGCATCTCGGAGTACGGCGTCTTCCGAGTTGTGGAAGAAGCCGTGGAAGGCCAGCCTGACGCCGAAGGCGAGCTGGTGGCCGGCCGCGAGGAGGCGGACGTCTACGCCGCCGTGGGCCTGCCCTGGATTCCGCCCGAGCTGCGCGAGGATCGCGGCGAGATCGAGGCCGCGGCCCGCAACGCGCTCCCCCGGCTCATCGAGCAGACGGACCTCCGCGGCGACCTCCACATGCATTCGGTCTGGTCGGACGGCCGCAGCACGATCGAGGAGATGGTCGAGGCCTGCGCGGCGCGCGGCTACGAGTACATGGTGATCTCGGACCACAGCAAGGCGCTGGCGATGACCAACGGCCTCGACGCCTACCGCCTGCGCGAGCAGTGGAAGGAGATCGACGCGGTGCGCGAGCGACACCCGGAGATCCGCATCCTGAGGTCGATGGAGGTGGACATCCTGGCGGACGGCTCGCTCGACCTGGAGGACGAGATGCTGGAAGGTCTCGACCTGGTCCTCGTCTCCCTCCACTCGCGCTTCGAGCTGACCGCGGCCCAGCAGACCGAGCGGGTGCTGAAGGCCCTGGAGCATCCGGAGACGAACATCTTCTGCCACCCCACGGCGCGCATCCTCAACCGCCGCCGCCCGGTGGACATGGACATGGACCTGATCCTGCGCCGGGCCGCCGAGCTCGGCGTCGTGGTGGAGCTGAACTCCAGCCCCCACCGCCTGGACCTGAAGGACGACCACCTCCGCCTCGCCCGCACCGTGGGCTGCCGCATCGTGATCAACACCGACTCCCACCGCACCACGGAGCTGGAGCAGATGCGCCACGGCGTCGAGCAGGCCCGCCGGGCCGGCCTCCAGGCCGGCGACGTGATCAACACGCTGCCGTACGAGGAGATGCGCAAGGCATTCGAGCGGCCCGCCCGGCACTAGTTCAGGAGAAGGAGGTCAAGGCCTTCCGTGCGGGTGAAGTCCTTGTCGAAGGACACGAGCCGCATGCCACCGGCTCGGGACATGGTCAGCCACGCTGAAGGCCAACCAGACGTTGACGTCCAGCAGGTCAACCCGGCCGGCCAATTCCAGCCTCTTCCTCGTCCAGGATCCGCTGGATCTCCCCATTGGTCAAAGCCGGAAGCGGACGGCCGGTCGCCGCGCGAGCCACTGGAAGCTCGCTGCGATGGCGCCTGAGCGGACCTTTCTGTTGCATGCCTCGGAGGCCCTGCTCGACGTAGCGGGTGATGAGATCCTTCAGCTTCAATCCGTCAAGCGCCGCCTTGGCCTTCACTTGGCGGAGCAACTCATCAGGAAGATCGATGGTGGTTCTCATGGACTCATTTTTGTGCGCTTGTGCGTGGAGGTCAAGAGCTACCCCAGCTCGCGAACGAACACGCCCACGTCTTCGGGCAGGGCTTCGGCCATGTCCTTCAGACGCTCGTGGTGGGTGAAGAGGATGACCTGGGTGCTTCGGGAGAGCTCGGCCAGAACCTTCAGCGTGGCCGCGCTCCGCTTGTCGTCGAAGTTGATCAGGATGTCGTCGACCACGAAGGGGAGCGGCTCGCCGTGGGTTAGATATTTCTCCAGGGTGGCGAGGCGGAGGGCCAGGTAGAGCTGGTCGCGGGTGCCGTCGCTCATGCCTTCGACGCGCACCGGCCGGCCTTTCGCGCGGACTCCCGCCAGGACGGGCTCGTCGCGGTCGTCGAAGTCGGTCTGGAGACCCTTGAAGCTCCCGAGCGTCAGAGTGGTGAACAGCTCCCCGGCGCGGCGCAGGAGGGGGGCCTGGTTCTCGATCCGGTAGCGCTCGATGCGACGGCGCAGGAGGGTGCCGGCGAGCTTCACGCGGACGTAGCGGTCGACGCCGTCGCGCACCCGGGCCAGGGCCTCCGCGGCGCGCTCCGCGGCCCGGGCCGCGTCGTCTCCTCCGGTGCGGTGCTCCAGCTCGCGGCTGCCGCGGCCGAGCGCTTCCCGCAGATCGCCGAGCTCGCGCTCCCGCTCTTCGACGTCCCGGTCGAGCTGCTCGATGCGGCCGGGCAGCTCGTCCGCGTCCACGCTCGCGGCTTCGCGCTCCAGGTCGTCCAGACTGGAGCCGTCCTCCAGGAGCTGGCGCTCGGCGCGGTCGAGATCGCGCCGGAGATCCCGGACCTCGGCGGATTTCCGCTCCGCCTCTTCGAGGCCGGCGTCGTCCTCGCAGGCGGCCTCGCGGCGCAGCTCCGCCAGCCGCTCGTCCATGGCCTGGCGCGTGGTCTCGGCTCCCCTGACCAGACGGTCGATCTTCCCGATGCCCGTCTCCAGGGTCTTCCGGCGGTCGTCCTGGCGCCTGGCCTCCTCGCGCAGGGCGTGGAGATGGACCGCGGTCTGGTCCGGCGGATGGCCGACGCGGTCCGGCGCCAGCTCGGCGGCCAGGGCTCGGACGTCGGCGCGGAAGGTCTCCAGGTCCCGGTCCAGACCGCCGATGCGGCGGTCGATCTTCTCGGCCTCGCGCCGGGCCTCGGAGATCCGCCGCAGGCTGTCGACGAGCTGGTTGACCTCGGAGGGGATGGCGTCGCTGCCCAGGCCGAGGCCGCGGATCGCTTCGGCCCAGGCGCGGCTCCACTCCTCCATGCCGGCGAGGGCGGCCTCCTCGTCCCGGCGCGCAGAGGCGAGGCGCGATTCGGCCTTCCGGCGGGTCTCCCGGATGGCTTCGGCCCGATCGCGCAGCCTCTCGTAGCGCGAGGTCCAGCCCGGATGCATCTCCCGCGGCGGCAGCGGCTCGATGCCGCACGGACGCCACAGCCCCTTCCAGGCGGTCTCGGCCCGGCTGGTCTCCTCCGCCAGGCCGGCGACCTGCGCGTCCAGGGCTTCGGCCTCGGCAGCCCGCTGGTCCCGGTCGGTCGAAAGGCGGGCGTGGAGCTGGACCCGGTCGGCCTCGCGGCGGAGGCGGTCGGCGATCTCGTCGGCCTCGCGGACCGACTGCTCGTAGGCGTCGAACGGCCCGGGCCCGACCGCCTTCTGCCGTTTGATCCCGAGCCAGGCCGCCTCGCGCCGCTGGCGGGCTTCGGCCAGATCGTCCTCGGTCGGCACGGCGCCGGCCCGGCGCAGCACTTCCAATTGACGGGCCGCCTCGCCGGCAGCTCCCTCGGCGGTCCGGCGCCTCTCCTCCAGGGCCCGGCGGCGGTCGGCCAGGGCGGCGAAATCGCGGCCGAAGCGCTCCATCGTCTCGGACGGCGGGACGGGCAGCGCCTCCAGCTCTTCCGCGGTTCCGCTCCAGAGACCGAGACGCTGGATGCCAAGCCGGAGCTGCTCGTCGTCTCCGGTTCCGGCGAGCGAGCCCTCGGCTTCCCGAGTGGCTCGCCGCGCCTGCTCCAGGGCGCCGACCAGGGCCTGGCGCTGGTTGCCCAGCTCCTGGATGCGCCGCCAGCGGTCGATCGCCGGGCGCAGGGTCTCCGCCTCTTCGAGGGTCCAGCCGGGGCGAACCTCTTCCAACAGCTCCGCGGCCCGGGCGTGCAGCTCGTGGCTTTCGCCTTCGAGCCGCTGGCGGTCGGAGAGATCCTTCTTGAACCGCCCGACGTGCTGATGCAGGCGCTCGATGGTCTCCGCCTGGGCGAGCGCCGGGCCGGACACGGTCAGGCCGGCGGCCTCGTCGGTCAGCGCGGCCAGATCGGCGGCGGCGCGCTGCCGGTCCTCGCGGGCTTTTCGCAGCGCTTCCTGAGCCTCGCGGCGCCGGTCCGGGAAGTCCGGCGGCAGCACGGTCAGCTCTCCGAACCGGCCGATCAGCTCCCCGAGCCGGGCGGCGAGCCGCCGCCGCTCGGCCAGGAGCGGCAGGGCCCGGCGCACGCGCTGGAGGCGGGTCCGCTCCCGCTCCAGCTCGGCGATCCCGGCGCGCAACGTCTCAGCCTGCTCGCGCTGGCGGTCCAGCTCCTTGCGGTCGCCCTCGAACTCCCGGCCGGACAGCGAGGCCTTCGCCACCTCGCTCTTCGCCAGCTTGTACTCGGCCACCGCCTGGTTGATGAGCGGCTTCGAGGCCGTCTTCGCGAACAGCTCGCGGCTCTCGCCTTCGAGCGATTCCAGGATCTGGCGCAGGCTGCGGGAGCCGAGGCTGGCGGAGAACAGCGCCTGCCCGACCTCGCCGTGCTGCTCCAGCAGCTCCAAGCCACCCTCGACGAGCGCGTCGTGGTCGATCCCGAAGAGGCTCGAAAAGCGGCGCTCCTCCATGCCGTGCAGGCAGCGGTCGAGGAACCCGTCGTCGAGCGGCGACTCGTCCTCCGCGGAGAGCAAGGTGTGCTTGACGCCCTTGCGGCGGACGAACGAGACCTCCGAGCCGTCCGCGAGCCGCAGCCGGCCGCCCACGCGGAGCTGATCGTAGGGATGGAGGAAGTCGTCCGAGCTGCGCGGCGGGAAGCCGAAGAGGAGCACCTTCAGAGCGCGCAGGGTCGAGCTCTTGCCGGCCTCGTTGGGGCCGAATACCACGTGCAGGCCGGGACCCCCGCCGGGACCGCCGGACCCGCCCGACCCGTCACCGGAAAAATCCAGACTCCGGCCGGTGAACGGCCCGAACGCCTTCAGATTCAGCTCCAGGAGCCTCATTGGACTTCGGGGACTCCTAGCAGGCGCGCGAGAAGCAGATCCTTCACCTCGTCGAGAACGCCGCGGATCTGCGCCGGGTCGACCGGATCCAGAAGCTCGCCGTCGTCGAACAGCTCGGCCGGAAGCTTGCGCTTCAGATCCCCGAAGCCCTCGGCCAGCTCCGCCAGCTCTCCGGCATCGGCCTCCAGATCTCGGATCGACCGCAGAAGGCTGCCGAGGGCGTCGTCGCCCTCGAACAGACTCCGGCCGTCGTCGAGCTGGCGGGTGCGAAGCTTCACCTTCTCGACCCAGACGGCGCCTTCGCCGAAGCTGAACGCCAGCGAACGGAACTCCTGGAGCCAGCGCTCGGACTCGGCCATCAGCTCGGCGTGGGCCGCGCAGCCGCCCTCGATCAGCAGGCGCGCCGCGACCGTGCGCCCCTCGGCCGCGGCCACCTCCCGCTCCAGGGCGCGCCCGACGCGGTCCAGCACCTCTCCGGCCGTGGCGGCGCCCGCCGCGTCCACCCGGCAGACGGCCCAGCGGAAGACATCCAGATCCCGAGCCTCGGCCGACACCACCTCGCGGTCCCGCACCGTGACGAGCGTCGCGCCCTTGGCTCCGGTCTCCCGCGCGTGGCGCCCCTGGAGGACGCCGGGGAAGACGATCCACGGATCGCGGCAGGCCACCTCCCGCTGATGGACGTGGCCGAGCGCCCAGTATTGATAGCCGCGCGAGCGCAGGCCGTCGACCGTGCAGGGTGCATAGGGTTCATGGCCGGGCCGGCCGTCGAGGCTGGTGTGAAGCAGACCGATGTTGAAGAGGTGGGGAACCGCCGCCGGATAGCCGGCTGCCAGATCGTCGCTCACCGCGGCGGACGCGAAGCCCTGGCCGTGGAGCGCGACTTCCAGATCCTCGAGCACCACCGTCTCGGGCTTGCGGGTGGAGAACACTTTGACGTTGGCGGGAGGCCGCAGCACCTTGGTGATCTGGCTCGCGGCGTCGTGGTTGCCGGCGATGACGAACACCCGGATGCCCGCCTCGTCCAGCCGCCGCATCTGGGCGGCAAAGAAGAGGCCGGTGTTGTAGTCCTTCCAGTCGCCGTCGTAGAGATCCCCGGCGAGCAGCAGGAACGCCACCTCCTCGGCGAGCGCGAGGTCCACCAGGTTCTCCAGCGCCCGCCGCGTGGCGCCGCGGATCTCCTCGACCGGCGCGCCGTCATAGCGCTCCAATCCCCTCAAGGGGCTGTCGAGGTGGACGTCTGCGGCGTGGAGGAACTTGAGCACGGAGTCTGTGGTGGAAGCCTTGGAAGAATCCGCGGTCATTCTATCGACATAATGAACGAAGATGCCGGGCTCGCCCGGCAGGAAGGAGACCACGATGGAGCACCGCAAGCTGAGAGACCTCGACGTGTCCGCCCTCGGGCTGGGCTGCATGGGGATGAGCGATTTCTACGGCCCCGGGGACGAGACCGAGTCGCTCGCCACGATCGACCGGGCGCTGGAGCTCGGGATAAACTTCCTGGATACGGCCGACATGTACGGCCCCCACAAGAATGAGGAGCTGGTGGGCCGCGCCCTGCGCGGACGCCGCGACAGGCCGACCGCCTCGAAGCCGTCTTCCCCAGGGGCGCCGCCGCCGGAGACCGCTACCCCGCGGCGGCCATGGCGTCCGTGAACGGCTGAGTCGGTGCAGTGCGTCCCGAAGAGCGGTCCTCATGAGCCAGGGGTTAGACCCCCTATGCGTTGACTTGTGGCCCCGTTCCCGTCCCCCCTGTAGCGGGGAAAGCTCCTTCCCTCCATCCGGCAAGACGCCGGCTCCGGGGAAAGCCCCTTTCCCTCCATCCGACAAGACGCCGACTCCGGGGAAAGCTCCTTTCCCTCCAGACGGCAAGACACCGACTCCGGGGAAAGCTCCTTTCCCTCCAGACGGCAAGGCGCCGACTCCGGGGAAAGCTCCTTTCCCTCCAGCCGGCAAGGCGCCGACTCCGGGGAAAGCTCCTTTCCCTCCAGCCGGCAAGGCGCCGGCTCCGGGGAAAGCCGCGTTCCCTGCGTCCG